>CAYVFC010000045.1:0-55103 GCA_964450715.1 uncultured Sandaracinaceae bacterium
ATAGCGCTCTCGACCGCAGGGAGAGATCTCTGCGGTTTTTCCTCCGGGCGCGCTCTCGATTGCGCTCCGCCGACGCGCCCGGTCTCGTCTCGTTTTTGCGGTGAGTCCTTACTGAGTTTCTCTTCGGGTGATAGATCGCGGCGATTCGTTTCGCAAAGACGTTCGCCTGCTGCCATGTCATCTCGAGCGAAGCGAGAGAACTCGGATCACCGGAGATTTCTCGCTTCGCTCGAAATGACAACGGGCCGGCAGAAGAGGTCCGAGTCAGTACCTTGTCTCTTTACCCGAAGAGAAACTCAGTAATGACCGACGTGGAATGAAGCCGGGCGTGGGAAGAGATCCCTCGCTGCGTTCGGAATGACAGAGGCAGGGAGGCACGCTCTCAGGGAGCAGCCGAGGGCATGGTTCCGATCAGGCCGACCATCAGGCCCAGGGAAGCGTCCTCGCCGCTGTTGGGGATATCGAAAGAGAGCTGAGTGATGAGCTCCAGGGGTTCGAAGATCATCAGGTTGTAGCCCAGGGCCACCGCGCCCAACTCGGTCTCTCCCTGCTCGTGATGAAAGGCCATGTCGTACTCGAGCAGCAGCTGGTGGATCTCGCCCAGCGTCCAGTAGGCACCGGCGGTAAGGCCGGTGGACGGAGTCAGGGTATATTGTTCGTTCGACTCATCGACCGCGGGCGTGGAGAGGTCGTCGGGCTCGGAATCGTCGCGGCCCGTCAGAGCTTCTTCCGCCCTCAGGTAAAAGCCGAACAGCGCCAGGTCGGGCTCCGCGTCCAGGTTGATCTCTACGGCCGGGGTGAGGGCGAACTCTCCCGGGGCGTGACCGGCGTCGAGGAACAGGTCGAGATCGAAGTGGTCGGTATCCACGGGCGTGCCGAAGATGCCGAAGCAGACGCTGCCCCCGCCGTTGCCGAAGGCCTCGTTGCTCTCGCCCGCCGCGGCGACGTACCCGGAGAAGCTCTCCATCACCCCCAAGCCCAGCAGCACCTCGGCCCAGATGGTCTTCTCGTACTCTCCCAGTCCCAGGCCGTCGAAGCCCAGGTAGGCCTCGAAATCGGTAGCACCCACGTCGAAAACCTCTGTGGTGTCGGCCGCCAGAGCCGAGGTCGGCGCCACGGTCGCCAAGCCCGCCAGGAGCAGAAGCGCGTTGACGATGGTGTGGCTCGATCGCTTATTTGAAGTTTCTATCAGTTGCATTCGGCGCTTTCCTTCCCGTTGTCTCGTTTCGATGAACCGCGCTCCCCGTTCGGCTCGCCGCCGCAGGCCGGGCAGGCCTGAAGCCGGAGCGGCAAGGCCAGGCCGCTGCGATCTAGCAGCGCGGCGTCCCGTAGAAGCGCGGCCGTCGGGCCGTCGGCCTCCACCCGCCCTTCCCGCAGCACGATGGTGCGGCCGCACAGATCGAGCGCCATGTCCAGGTCGTGGGTGGCGATGATCTTGGTGTGCTCGAACGAGCGCAGCAGCTCGATGAGGATGCCGCGGCTGCGCGGATCGAGGCCCGCGGTAGGCTCGTCCATGATCAGGATATCCGGGGCCATGGAGAGCACGGTGGCGATGGCCACCGCGCGCTTCTCGCCGCCCGAGAGCTTGTAAGGGGGCCGGTCGCGCAGGTGCTCGGCGCCGACCGTCTGAAGCGCCCGCATGGCCCGGGCCTCGGCCTCGGCCGGGGGAAGCCCCAGGTTGAGCGGGCCGAAGGCCACGTCGTCGAAGACCGTGGGCATGAAGAGCTGGTCGTCCGGGTCCTGGAAGACCATGCCCACCGAGCGGCGCACGCCGGCCAGGGTGGCCGGGGTGATGGGGTAGTCGCCCACCCGCACGGTTCCCTGCTCGGGCGCCAGGCAGCCGTTCAGGTGCAGCAGCAGCGTCGACTTGCCGGCGCCGTTGGCGCCCACCAGGGCTACCGATTCGCCGTGCTCGATGCGAAAGCAGATCTCCTCGAGCGCCCTCGTGCCGTCCGGATAGGCGTAACAAAGACCAGTGGCCTGTACGATGTGGTGGCTCATGCCCAGGCTCCCAAGGCCAGTCGGCCCAGTAGATCGGGAAGGTCGAAGAGGCGTACGGCTGCGAAGAAAGCCCCCCAGCCCAGAACGAAGCCGGCGTCCACCGCGCGGAAGCTGAGCGGCCGGATCAGCGGCATCTCGCCGGCGAACCCGCGGCAGCTCATGGCTTTCTGGATGCGCTCGGCCCGGTCCAGCGTGCGCAGCAGCAGCGTCCCGGCCATGGAGCCGAACAGGCCGAGCGGGGTGCCGCGGCGGTCGAAGGTTCGCAGCTTCTTGGCCCGCAACATGCGGCCGGTCTCGGCCACCAGCAGAAAGAGGTAGCGATAGAGGAACATGAGCTGCACCACGAAGACCCGGGGCGCCCCCAGCCGATCCAGGGAGGTGCATACCGCGTTGAATCCAGTCACCGCCACCAAGGCGATGGCGGCGGCCACGGTCAGGGCGAAGCGGGTGATGATGGAGAGATACGATATCCAGCCGCCCGAGATGGCGACGCCGTCCACCACCATGCGCGTCTCGGTATCGAATACCGGGTTGAAAGCACCGATGATCAGGGCGAAGGGGGCGGCGATCAACAGCCGGCTAGCGAGGTAACCGAGGGGCACGCGGCCGACCAGGCAGAGCAGCAGCGGGTAGGCGGCCAGGGGCAGCAGGGTCACCACCTGGTAGCGGCCCGCCGAGGCCACGGCCAGCACGAAGAGCAGGGTGGTCACCAGCTTGGCGCGCGGGTCCAGGCGGTGCACGGGCGTGTCGGCGGCGGAGAGGGCGTCCAGCGCGCCCAGCCCCGACAAGATCGCGCGATTGCCCGGCATGGCTCGGCTCCCTCAGCCCTTTTTCACGGCCGGGGAGAGACGCCGGATAGCCAGGCCGATCAAGCCGGCAAAGAGCAGGGTCAAGGCCGCGCCGACCGCGCCCGCCAGGCTGGTCCCGGCGTCGACCGCGGGCCAGGCCTCTTCCGCCTCGCTCGCCGCTGTCACCGCGTGGTGCCCGACCCCTTTCGTCGAGGGCTCGGCAGCGGGCTCGGCTTCCGGCAAGCCGTAGTCGGGGAGAAATGAGACCCGTTCCTGCAACGAGGCCAGCAGACCGTGGGGCCCTGCCTCCGGCGCCTCCAGTTCGCCCTGCCCGGACGTTTTCTCCATGGCCCACTCCAGGCCGTCGGGGCTGGCCGAGGCGAACCAGCTCAACAACACGCCCACCGCGAGCGCGGCTAGCGCAAACCCGGCCAGCAAGCGGGCGGGCGCCTTGCCGTTCGCCGCCTCTTCACCCGACGCCGCTCGGATGACCTCGGGTCGCGCCTGCCAGACAAAGAGCAGTACCGCGGCCGTGGCCAACCCCTCCACCAGTCCTATGGCCAGGTGGATGGGCTGCATCACCAGGACGAAAGCGCCAAAGGGCAACGCCGATATCCCGGAAAGCACGGTTTCCATCACCACGGCGAAGGCGCCCAGCTGCAGCCCGACCATCGCGGCCACGACCGAAGCCGCGATCAAGCGCGGCCGGCTGGGCCGGGCTCCGGCCAGGGGGCGGAACAGGAGCGGATAGGCGACGAAACAGGGAAAGAAACCCAGGTTGAAGATGTTGCAGCCGAGGGCGAGCAACCCCCCGTCCGCGAAGAAGAGCGCCTGCACGGTGAGGATGGAGGCCATGGCCAGGAAAGCGGCGTGCGGTCCCAGCAGCGCCGCCAGCATCAGCCCGCCCCCCAGGTGCCCGCTCGACCCGGTGGCCGGTATGGAAAAGTTGATCATCTGCGCCGCGAAGACGAAGGCGGCGGTGACCCCCATCAGCGGCGCATTGGTCTGCTCGATCGATCGGCGCAGCTTGCTGGAGCTGTATCCGGCCAGCGCCGCGCTGGCCGCCCAGCCTGCGCCGCCGACCGCGGGGGTGATGAGTGCGTCTGCCATGTGCATCGTGGTGTCTCCTCGACCGCGAGCGTCCCGCGCGCCTTTGCCCGTCGCGCCGCCGGTCGCCCGGTACCACGATTCTCATAATCGTAACACCCGGGCCGCGCAAGGAAAAAACAGCCGCCGGCCGCCCTGGATGTTACTTTTTTCATAGTCATAATACCCGGGAGATGCAAGGGCAGCCCCTCGGGGAGGCCGCCGCTCGAAGCCGCCACCGGGTCCCCGCATCGGCACAATCGGTAGGTAGCCCGGGGATTTGAAGGAATGCATACTGGGAAGCGTCCCTGCGGGAGCAGCGCGGACGAGGGGAGGTGTGCGTGGATCACCCGGTATCGAAAACCTCATTGCTGTTTCTTGCGGCGTGCGTCGTAGCGAGCGCGATCGGATGCGACAGCGGAGACGATGACGACCGGTCGAACGGCGGCGCGGCCGACGCCGCGGTCGGCCCGGACGGCTCCGGAGGCAGCGGCGGCTCGGGAGGATCGTCGGGAGGCGGAGCGAGCGGCTCCGGGGGTACATCCGGCAGCGGCGGGGATCCGCCGGAAGAGACCCCGATCGGCGGGCCCTCGACCTGGGATCCTCCTCTCGAAATCCCGCCCGCCTGGGATACGCCGAGCGGCTGCGGCTCGCTGGGCGAGCCCTGTCAGGGCGGCGGGTGCGAGGGGGACGCCATGTGCAACTACGATATCAACATCTGCGTGCCGCCGCGCATGAACCCCATCAACAACTTCGGTTGCGACAACGATTGCCCGCGCGACTACCCCTACTGCCTGCACTACTCCTGTATGACCTTCCAGGAGGCTTCCTGCTTCTGCAACGGCTCGCTCGGCTCGCAGGACCCCAGGTGTGGGGACGGACCGGCGTTCGCCCTGGAGATGTGCGTGAGCGAGGGGGCGAGCTGCGAGACGGACTCGGACTGCTGCGGGACCCGGGTCTGCCTCGACCAGGGACGGGGCAGGTTGCGCTGCAGCCAGACCTGTAGCGACGACTCCGAGTGCGAGAGCGGCTGCTGTGCCGATTACCTGGAGATCGGCACGGCGATCTGCGCCGCGGCGGAAGAGTGCGAGAGCCCCTGCAAGAGGAGCGGCGAGATCTGCCAGGAGGATTCCGAGTGCTGCCTGTCGGAGTGTGTCACGGGCACGGAGAACCCGGATTTCGTGGGTTGCCGGGCCGGGTGCAACCGGGACGAGGACTGCGCCACCGGCTGCTGCCAGGTCTACAGCAACGCCACCTGGGGGTTCTGCGTGGTGGCCAAGTACTGCGGTTGCGGAGCCGAGGGTGCAGCATGCGGGATGTACGAGCCGGCCTGCTGCGAGGACCACGAGTGCACCAGCACGGACGCGGAGGGCGAGTTCACCTGCAAGCCGCATTGCCAGCAGCACAGCGACTGCCCCAGCAATTGCTGCGTGCCCATTCGGGATACGGACTTCAGCGTCTGCTACGACGCCAGCTACTGCGGCGGTTGACCGTCGGCGGCAGGCAGAGCGCGGCCTCATCTCGAACGAAGAAGATGTCATCTCGAACCACGTGAGAGATCTCTATCGGGAGATTTCTCCCTACGGTCGAAATGACATGGGCTGCGGCGGCGGCTTGCTTTTTCCTGGCCAGACGGCGTTTACTCGCCACGGCACCATCGGTCACCATGCGCATCAATGGTTCAAAGGCCCGGGCGGCATTCGTCGCGCTGCTGGTGTTCGGCGGAATCACCGTCCCGGGCGCCACACGAGCCGAGGAGAAGAAGAAGCTAAGGGCGCACCCGCGCGGCGAGGCCCGGGTCGTGATCGACGGACGGCTGGACGAGCCGGTCTGGAAGGAAGCGCCAGCGGCCCGCGACTTTGTCGAGCGGCTGCCCCGGCCGCTGGCCCGGCCGCCGGTCGAGACCGCGGTGCGGGTGCTCTACGATCGCGACGCCCTGTACGTGGGCGTGCGCTGCGGGCTGCTACCCGGCGAGGTGCCGCGCGCCGATACGCTGGCGCGGGACAGCACGCTTATCTGGTACGACGAGGCGGTGACCATCAAGTTCGACGTGCACCACGACCGGCGCAACACCGTGGGAGTGGCGCTGAACCCGGCCGGTACCCAGGTCGACTACCTGGCCATCGAGAACGGTCGGGTGTTTCGCGTGGAGTATGACGCGGTCTGGGAGTCCGAGACCCACGTGGGCGAGGATTTCTGGTCGGTCGAGGTGCGGCTGCCGGTGGCCGCGCTGGGGCTTCCGCCGGTCCAAGGCGAGCGCGTGATCGGCTTCAACATCGCCCGCGACCACAACTACAGGTGGGCGGACTACGACTGGTCGCACCTGGCGCCCGAGTTCGGCCCCTGGTCGGCCGTGCACTACGGGGAGCTGCACGGCGTACGCGACATCGCCACCGGGCAGCCCTTCATGCTCATGCCCTACCTGCTGGTGGGCTACCCGCCGCCCGATCCGGTCGAGCTCTGGGACCTGCCGGTTCGCGCCAAGGCGGGCGGCGACGCGCGGCTGCGGGTGGCGGACAACACCTGGACCGAGCTCACGCTGCTGACCGACTTCGCGCAGGTGGAGGTGGACAACCAGGTGGTGAGCTTGGACCGCTACCCCCTCTTCTTCCCGGAACGGCGCCCCTTTTTCCTGACCGGGCTGGAGGTCTTCGACTTCGGCGAGCCCGAGGTGGCGCAGCTGTTTCACTCGCGGCGCATCGGCCTGGACGCGGATCGCGAGCCCGTTCCGGTGCTGGGAGGGTTCAAGCTCTACGGCAACGCGGGCGTTTTCGAGTACGGCCTGCTGGACGTGGTGACCGACGATACCTACCGGCGGTCGCTGGACGAAGACGGAATGCTGGTGGAGGAGGGGATGCGCGGCGCCAACTTCGCCCTGGGTCGGGCACGGGCCAACCTGGGCAAGCCCGGGCACCTGGGCTTCCTGCTGGGGTCGCGCCATTTCCTCGAGCTACCCTTGAGGGAAAGCGAGGCTCCCTTTGCGGTCGAGCCCCATTTCACCTTTGGCGTCGACGCCCTCGCCCGCACCCTATCCCGGCGGCTGGAGCTGTCGGGCTTTGCCGCGGTCACCCACAGGGAGCAGCTGCCCGAGACCCGGGAGCAGTTTCTGAATAAGATCGAACAGGGAGAGGCCGCGCAGGCACAGGTGCGCTACCTGGGCGAGGTGCTGCAGCCGAAGCTCACCTCGCTCGTCGTATCCGAGAAGTTCGATCCGCAGATCGGCTTCGTGCGTAAGAAGGGGGTCTGGCGCAACGCCGCCGAGCTGCCGGTGGTCTGGCGTACCTGGGAGCTCGGTTTGCAGAGCCTGACCTTCACCCCGGCGCTGACCTACGAGCACACGGTCGAGGTTGATGCCCTGCTGCATAGGGAGAGCAAGGGCATGGTCGAGGCGCTCTGGGCCAGCGGCTGGGAGCTGGAGCTGGAGGGGCGCCACCTGGTCGACGTGGTACAACAGCAGTTCGAGCTGTTACCCGATGTAATCGTCCCCGCCGGTCGCTACCAGGGCGGCGCCGGGCGCGGCAAGCTCATCTCGCCGCCGGGGCGCAATCCGAGCTTCGATCTGCAATACGAGATCAACGGCGCCTTCTTCGGCGGCACCGGCCACACGCTGACCGGAAACGGCACGCTCTACCTGGGGCCGCACCTGCGCCTGGGGGCGGGCAGCGTGCTGGCCTTCTTACGCCTGCCGGACTACCCCCGGCAACGTACGCTCGCGGTCAACGGCAGGGTGAGCGTCCTCCCCTCTACCCTGGTGTCGCAAGACCTGATCTTCCAGCTCAACACCGTGACCCGGCAGCTGGTCGCCCAGGCCCGGCTACGCTGGCGCTACCTGCCCGGCAGCGACTTATTCGTCGTATACCAGGAGACCATCTCCTACGCGAATCCCGACCGGCTGAGCGGCGAGCGCAGCTTCACCCTCAAGGCCTCCTACCGGTACGACACGGTGCTCTGAGGCCGAGGCGGCTCTATCGCCGAAGGAGATTTCTCCCTGCGGTCGAAATGGCAGCGGGTTGCGGTCAAAATGGCCGCGGAGGGCGTGGCGTCCCGTGGCTACGACGCGATATTCCGGTGCTTGTCGCGAACAGGCACGGTCCTCAACCGAAAATCCGATCACGACGTTCTATTTTCGCTATCGCCGTTTGCGAAAACCGCAAGCGCTCCCCCTCGATTTTCGCCTTTTACTCGGACGTGCCGGAGCAACTGGTTGACCCATCGGACCCCGGACGTTACCATAACTACACTATTCGAAAACGGAGGATAGAACCGTTGCGCATTGCACTCCCTGCAGTATCCGCGTTTCTATTGTTTATTCTATCGATTACCGGCGCCTCCTGCGCCCCCGACGACGCCGACCGCTGCGGGGACGGCTTTCGCTGGGACAGCGATCAGAGCACCTGCTTCAAGCTCGCCCCGGCAGGCGGCGGAAAAGACGCCGGCGCTAACGCCAGTGACGGAGGCGCGGCCGACGACGCGGGCGTGGAGACGGGCGGCTCGGACGCCCCGCAGGCCACGCCCGAGGGCCTGGGCGACGTCTGTACCGAGGGCGGCAGCCAGTGCGAGGGACTGGAGGCCGACTACTGCGCCGTGCAGCCGGGCGACCCTGATGGATACTGCACCGTCCAGGGCTGCAGCAGCTCGCCCGACGATTGCCCGGAGGGGTACAAGTGCTGCGCCTTCTCCAACTTCGCGGCATCCTATCCGGACTTCTGCATCACCGACGAGATGTACGGCATGATGGGGCCCATGTGCACGCTGTAGTAATAGACGGAGGCGCGGAGACCATGCCCGAGAAAGCAGACCGTTACCTTTTGATATCGCTACTCTGCTGCGTTTCGTTCGCCGTCGCGCTGCTGCCCGCGGGATCCCTCGGAGCGCAGGCGGAGGCGCCCGGGCCGCAGGAACCGGCAGCGCCGGCGAGCGCGAAAGCGGCCGACACGGCCGCTCTGGCGCCGGATACGGCGGAGACCGGGGAGAAGGCCGCCGCCGCGACCGGAGCCGCCGGCGCCGAGGCGGGCGGAGCGGAACCAGGACGCGAAGCGGCGCTGGAAGCGCGCGTGCAACAACTGAGCGAGCGGGTCGAGGAGCTGGAAACGGCCCAGTTCCAGCAGGTCGATGTTATGGCTTCCCAGCCGTCGCTGAGCATCTACGGGTTCATGGACTTCGGCTTCCACAAGTTCTTCACCAACGAAGACTCCACCTTCCGCGGGGTATTTCCGCGGGAACCGTTCTTCGTCCTGCAGCAGCTCAACCTCTACTTCTCCGGCCGCATGAGCGAGGAGGTCTCGGCCCTGGCCGAGCTCCGCTTCACCCTTATGCCGCACGGGACCGAGACCGATTTCGCGGCGGGCAGCGCTCCCTACCAGCGGATCGACAACCGGTACAAGACCACCTACAGCGGCGAGTTCTTCGAGTACGGAGGGGTCGGCATCGAGCGGGCGCACGTGATCTGGCAGCCGACCGACTATTTCGGAATCCTGGCCGGGCGTTTCCTCACCCCGGTAGGCATCTGGAACGTGGATCACGGCTCTCCCGTGTTGATACCCATCCGTCCCCCCTACGCCCTGACCCAGGAAGTGGTGATCACCCGGCAGACCGGGCTACAGCTCTTCGGCCGGCTCTTCCCGGCTAACCAGCTGTACTTTGACTATGCCTTCACTTTTTCCAACGGACGCGGCCCGGCCGAATCGGTGATCGACTACGACGCCAACAAGGGAATGGGGCTGCGGCTCAAGCTCTCGCACGAGACCGACAACCTGACCGCGTCGTTCGGTGGATACGGCTACGTCGGGGACAGTTCCGACATTACCAAGGCCATCACCACGATCGATCCCTTCCGCATCGAGGCGGAGACGATCGAGGAATACACCGAGTACTCGGGCGCCCTCGATCTGCTGCTTGAGCTTCACGGCGTGCGATTCCAGGTCGAGTTCTACCGCTCGCTCATCCGGTACGACGTGCGGCCGCTCAGGGATATGATGCGCGGCATGCCAGGGTACCAGCCCGACCACGTCAAGACGGATGTTTACGGTCTTCTCGCCTACACCCTGCCGCTGGAAGAGCTGCTGGGCGCCATGCTGCTGACGCCCTACGTCATGCTGGAGTACGGCGACATAGACGACACTGCCGATCACGTCGTCGGCCTGATGTACGTCGGGGGCATCAACTTCAAGCCCACGCCTCACTGGGTGGTCAAGGCCGAGTACGTTTACAAGGCGACCCCGAACCTTCCGGAAGAGGACTTCTCCATCATCTCCGCCCAGACGGCCGTCTCCTTCTAGCCGATGCGGAGCGAAACGATGCGGCGAATGGCGACTCGTTTGTTGGCAGTAACGGCGCTGATACTGCTGCTGGCGCGGAGCGGACCGGCGGTGGCGGAGAACGGCAACGATATCCTGATCGTGGCCAACCTTTCGCTTGGCACGGAGAACATCTCCGTCGACGAACTGCGGGATCTCTTCCTCAAGAAGCGACGGCACCACTCCGACGGCAAAAAGGCGATTCCCGTGCACCAGCCCGAGAGCTCGGCCATCCGCCAGGCGTTCAACGCCAGGGTGCTCGAGATGTCGGTTGCCCAGGAGGAGCGCTACTGGCAGAAGGAGAAGATCCGTTCGGGCAAGACCCCGCCGCCGGCCTTCGGCAACACGCTGCGGGCGGTGTTCAGCATGAAGGGGGCCATCGGCTACGTCTACCGAGCGCAGTACAAGCAGGGCGTAGCCAAGGTCGTGCTGGAGATCCCGACGGGGTAACAGAGGGCGGCTCAGGATCGGAACCGCAAGAGCAGGTCCGCCATTTCCGTCGGCGTCATCTCGCGACTCGCTGCTTGCTCACGCAACGCCACCATGGGCATCCCGAAGACGATCGAGCTCTCTTCGCTCTGCGCGATGGTGACCGCTCCCTTCTCGCGCATCTTCAGCAGACCGGCGCAGCCGTCCCTTCCCATGCCGGAGAGGATGATCCCCACCGCGCTCGATCCGTAGACCTCGGCAACAGATCTGAAGAGCACGTCGATGGAGGGGACGTGCCGATCGCCGGACCCCCGCTTCCGAATCTCTACCGCTCCGTCCCGCGCCAGCGCCAAGTGCCGGTCGTCCGGAGCGAACAGGACCTGACCCGGCTCGACGCGATCTCCCCGCTCGGCGATGCGGACCCGGAGCCGGAGCGAAGCGTCGAGCCAGCGGACCATTCCCTCCACGAAGCCGCTGGCGATGTGCTGTATAATCACGATAGGCACCGGGTAGTCGGTCGGAAGCAAAGAGAGGATATCGACCAGAACGCCGGTCGCGCCGGTGGAGCCGCCGATACAGATCATCTCGGGTATGTAGCCCGGGGGAACGAGCGAAACGGCGGGTAACCGCACCGGTTTCAGCGCCTCGGTCTCCGCTTGCGAGCTCTGCGGACTGGCGGGCGCGATCGAGCGCGACCGCTCGATCAACAGCTTCTCCGGCTGGGCGGTCATTATTTGGTTGATCACTTCGACCAGGCGCGCCTTGATCCCGCGGAAATCTCCCTGCATGACGCCGTAGGGTTTCTCGATGATGTCCACCGCGCCGGCGTTGATGGCGTCGAAAGAGGTGCCGAGATCGGCCGCGTTGACCATCGAGCTGATGATCACGATCCGCGTGGGGTTCTCCCGCATGATGGCGCGGGTGGCCTGCAGGCCGTCCATCTGGGGCATGAATACGTCCATGGTAACCAGGTCCGGTTTCAGCTCTCGGCAGAGCCGGACGGCCTCGACGCCGTTGCTCGCCACGCCGACCACCTCGATTCCCGGCTCGCCCTTCAGCAGCGAGGACAGGGTCCTCTGTACGACCGGCGAGTCATCGGCGATAAGTACGCGAATCATCAGTTCCTCATAGTTATAGCAGCTGGTTGACCGTCTCGATCAGCGAGCCCTGCGAGAGCTCCCTCTTGACGATATAGGCGTCGGCTCCGGCCGCCATGCCCCGGGCCTTGTCCTCATCCGTCCCCAGAGCGGTTACCAGCACCACGGGCAGATGCTCGAGCTCGGCCGTGGACTTGATGGCTCGCGTCAGCTCGATCCCGTCCATCTCCGGCATCTGGACATCGGATATCACCAGATCGCACCGGATCGACCGCAGCGCCTCCAGGGCGTTGCGGCCATTGGACACCGCCACCACCTCGAATCCGGCCGACTCCAGCAAGCTCTTCTCCAGCGAGCGGGTGGTGATGGAATCGTCGGCGATCAGGACCGTGGCGCGCCTGGCCGGACTGGCTGGAAGCGAGGTATAGCGGCGAGCCGTCTCGGGCCGCACCCCGCCAGCGCTCCGGACCAGATCTCCGGCGTTAACGACCAGGGCCAGCTCGCCGGTACCGATGACGGAGATGCCCGACACGTTGGGAACTGATTCGAGCAGGTCTCCCAGGGGTTTCAGGATCAGGTGCGCGTACTCGACCAGCTCGTCGACGCGAAAGGCGACGCTGCGCTCGCCGAAAGCGATGACGATGCCCACCGATCGGTCCTCGCCGAACGAGCGCCGCTCCCGGGAGATCCCCAGCACGTCTGCGATCGAGCTCACGGGCACGTTGCGGCCTCCGTGCTCGATGACCTCGGCTCCGCCGATACGGTTGATGGTCTCCTCCCGCAACACCACCACCTTCTCCACGCTGAAGGCGGGGATGGCCACCATCTTACCGGCGACCTTGACCAGCAGGCAGCGAATCATCGACATGGCCAGCGGCAGGCGCAGGATCACCCGGCTTCCCTTGCCCGGGCGCGATTCCATGCGCACCTCGCCTCCCAACCGTTCCACCGCGTACTTTACCGCGTCCAGCCCCACGCCCCTGCCCGAGATCTGCGAGACCTCTTCCCGGGTAGAGAAGCCGGATTCGAAGAGGAAGTCCAGAAGCTGGTCGGCGGACAGCTCGGCGACCTGTTCCTCGGACATGCCCTTCCTCTTGACCAAGGCGGAACGGATCACCTCGATATCGATGCCCCGACCATCGTCGGCGATGACGACCTCCACCGCATCGCCGGTATGCCGGGTGATCACCTCGAGCTTTCCGCGCGAGGGCTTGCCGGCGCGGGTTCTCTCCTCTGCCGGCTCGATGCCATGATCGATCGCGTTACGCAGCAGGTGGACGATGGGCGCCTCGATCTTCTCGAGTATCCGCCTGTCGACCCCGTGCTCCCCCCCCTCTAGCGAGAGATCTATCTGCTTGGAGGTGCTCCGGCTAACCTCTCGTACCTGCTGCCGGATCACCACGAAAAGCGTAGAGATGGGCGCCAGTCGGATCTCGCGAAGCTCCTGCTGGGCGCCCCGAATCAACTTGGACAGCTGGCGCTCGCTTCTGTCGAAAGACCGGGACATCCCCTTGAGCCGGGCCGCCAGCCGGCGCGCCGCCTCCTCGATGCTCCCGAGCACCTCTTCCGCGCTCTGTGCCTCGACCTCATCCCCGAGGTCGGTGATCCGCTCGATGATGGCGCCGAGCTCGGTGTCGACTTCGCCCATCGAGGCCTTCTGCGCCTCCAGGTCGAAGAAGCTCTCGGACAGCTCGTCGACGCGGGCGATGACCGAATCCAGCTTGGCCTCGGTGATGCGGATGTACTTCTGCGGCGAGTAACCGGTCTCCTCCGGCGTCTTGGGTCGCGCCGACGCAGCGCCGGTCGCGGCGCCCGCTACCCGACCGGGCGCTCCGGTTTCCCTCGGCACCTTCCGCTGCTCTACCGGCTCCGGCTCGGAAGGCGACCGGGCGCCGGATAGGAACGATGCGGCCCTGGCGGGCGCCGCTTCGGGCTCGCGCGAGGGCGCCGCTCTGCTGGTTCTCGATCCGGCCCCGGTTTCGCCTTCGTCCGGTTGCGCCAACGCCTCGCGAAGCGCCGCCAGCCGATCCATGGTTGCCATCTCTTCCGCCGAGCTCTCCTCGTTGCCGGCCAGGTTCTCCTCCACCGCCCGGTGCATCAGCTTTACGGTTCCGAGCAGCAGATCGACCGCCTCGGAGCCGATCGCGCCTCCCCGTCTGTTCAGCGCCCCCAGGACATCTTCCAGCCGATGCGACAGCGCGGCCACCCGGTCGAACCCCAGGGTGCCCGCCGATCCCTTCAGGCTGTGCGCCTCTCGAAAGGCCTGGACCAACAGCTCCGGTATCTGCCCGGGCTCGGCGTCAAAGGCGAGGAAGATATCGGCGAGCGATTGCAGGCGCTCGTCCGCCTCGGCCCGAAATATGCCGGATAATACCTCCAGCTCTTCCCTGGTTAGCGACATCTACCGCACCGCCTCCGCCCCGCCGAGCGCGCTCTGCACGGCGGCACCCCGGAATCCCTCGCTATCGAGCAGCCTCCCGACATCCAGTACGGCCAGACCGTTCAGGGAGACGCCGGAGATGAACGGCAACTGAACCGAGGGCAGGCTGTCCGGCGGCGGAACCAGGCTGCTTCTGACGACTCGGACCACCCCCTCGATATCCTCGACCTGGATGGCGAAGCGCTTGCCCCGGACGAAAACGACGACGGCGTAGTCCGAGTCGGCGATGCCCTCCGCCTCCGCGGTGAAAAGAACGCGCAGATTCACCAGAGCGATCGACCTGCCGTGCCGGCGAAAGATGCCGGACATGTGGCCGGGGACGCAGGGGATAGGATAGACCTCCTCGATACGGGCCACCTCCTCGACGTCCGCCAGCGGAAGCGCGTACTGCGCCCCCAGCATCCGGAAAATTAGCAATTGCAGGGTCTGCTCGGACGTCTCTCGACGCTGCACCGGCTGGGCGAGCTCCCGCGCCCGTCGCTGCAACGTTTCCCCGCCAGACCTCTGCGTGCCGTCGTCCTTCATCGCCCTCTGTTCACTCCACTAGCGGAGGCGGACCTCCTGCAACCTCGCCTCGACGATCTCCAGCAACCGGCCTGAAGTCAAACCCTCCGCTTCCTCCAGCAATCCTTCTTCCGGTAGCTTCAAAAGTAAATTGCGCGCGTTGCGCAGATACCTCTCCGCCGTGCCGGCATCGCCCTCTCGCTCGAGGATGACGCCCAGGTAATAGTGTCCGAGAACGAAGCCCTTATGAAGGAATATGGCCTTCTTGAGGCTCTCGATCGTCTCCCGCGGCCTTCCGCGCTGATCGCTGACGATGGCGTGCAGGAAGTAGACACGATGATCGAGAACGTTTCCCGTGCCCACCAGCTTCTGGAGCTGCTCGTGGGCTTCGACGATCTCCCCGCGGTCGGCGTGCTCTCGCGCCCTCTCGATGGCGATCTCGTAGCTATTATCTACCTGCGTCGGCGTCGACTTCTTCCTCCGGCGCGCGCCCGCACGCCGGCTACCAGCTCGACCGGATAGCTCGGCAGCGGGTGTTACTCCGCCAAGACGTGACAGACCGAACGAACGGGGGGGTAGCGTCGGCTCTGCTCCGGTGCCGGGAATGGCCAACACGGAGCGACGCGCGGGGGGCAGCATGGACACCGCTCCGGTCCCCGGAATGGGTAACATGGAGCTGGAGCTCTTTCTCCGCGGACGGATGGAGGCCACCTGTTGCTCCGATACGCGGCGATAGGCATAGGTTGCGTCGAAATGAACCGTTTCCAGCTCGATCGGCACCGGGACCGTCTCCGAGTGGCCGAGCAGCAGGTACCCCCCGATGCGCAGCGACCTGGCCAGGGACGCGATGATCTCGAGGGCCCTGTCCACGGTGAAATAAATGAGCACGTTCCGGCAGAGGACGAGATCGAATGCCGCGTTGCTCGTGCCTGAACCGTCGAGGAAGTCCCGCAGATTCGAGTGCTTGAAGTCGACCGTTTTCCGGACCGTCTCGCTCAGCCGGTAGGCGTTGTCGTCCGCCCTGGCGAAGTACTTCTCCAGCAGAACCGGCTCGACGCCCCGCAGGGACCAGGCCGTATAGACTCCTTTTCGCGCCTGTTCGAGAAAATTGGTATTGATGTCTGTCGCCGTGATGGAAACGTTCCACTGAAGAAGCTCCGGAAAGTGCTCCGCGAGCATTATGGACAGGGAGTAAGGCTCTTCCCCTCTCGCACACCCTGCGCACCAGATCCGCAGCGAACGCCAGCGGCAGTTCTCCCCCGCGATATCGGGAAGGATCTCCCGGCGCAGCGCCTCGAAGTGGGGCCGGTTGCGAAAGAAGTAGCTCTCGCCGACGGTGAAGCGGTTGACGATTTGCTGCAGAACTTCCTTTGAACCGCGCACCGAGTCGAGCAGTTTCTGTCCGCAAGGTAACCGAAGCTCCTGAACGATGCCCGCTAGCTTCTTCTCCGTCTCCGCGACCGAATTGCTGTAAAAGGAAAGGCCGGCGCGCTGTTCGAGAAAAGCGACGAATTCGCGGATCTCCTCCTCTCTGAAAGAAGACGGCGCGACCCGCGCCTCGGACACGGTCTTGATGGGTTCTTTCATCGCCTTCTATCCAGCGATCCCGGGCCCTCTGTCCCGCCCGCCGCGCCGTCGTGCCGGTCGCCCTGCAATTGCACGGCGAGGACCACCGACCAGATATCCGCGATCACCGCCGTCCGTCCACCCGTCTCGAACAACCCGACGGCCCGGAAGGCACCCGGCATGACCTGCTCGGCGATCCGGATCTCCTCCCGGCGCACGGCGACGACGTCGGTCGCCTCGTCCGCCAACAGGGCGAATCCGAATCCGTCCAGCGAGCAGACGGCCAGCGCTTTTTCGGTCGAGAGCGGATCGATCGGCGCGCCCAGAATCTCTCCCAGGTTGATCACGACCAGCATTTCTCCGTGATAGTTGAGCAGACCGGCGACCGCCGAAGCGGCATCGGGCAAGGGGCTGAGCGCGGCCGTCGGCACCATTTCGCGCAGGTAGCCCACGGGTAGCGCCAGCAAGTCCTCGCCCACGCTCAGCAAGACGAAGTCGATCGCCTCTCCCGACCCTCCCTGGAAGGAGGACGCCGGGCTCTGCAGCAGCTCGCGCTTGAGCTCGGTCAGTTTCGCCTCCAGAGCGCGGATCTCACCGATCCGGTCGGCGGTAGGTCCGGGGGCGACGTCCGGAGGACGCGACCCTCGGGGCTTTCTTTCCGGGGGAGCCATGTTATAGGATATGGTAACGCATATTTTAGATTTTGCTCTTGTCCTTCGTCTTTACTTTCCAAATGAGGCCGCGCGCAATCGCAATTTTCGATGGACCTGGCTCCCGCGTAGGGCTTTGGTTTGCGGTATAGTGACGCCGAGCTGTGGGCAACTGTAGTGAAGGGACACCGGTTCACGCACAGAGACCGACGGGGCTTCGAAACAGGGGAACGATAAGCGAATGGAACAAACAACTCGACTTTCCATGAAATGGAAGCTGACGCTGGGCGTCCTGATCGTGCTGATCCCGTTAGGGGTGATCATCGGCTTTTTCTTCCACTACCTGAACGCGGAGTCGGATAAAAAGCTCTTCGACGCCTATCGAGAGAGAGCGCGTGCCAACGCGAACGCGGCCAGCGAGCTGATCGGGTTCGAGATGGCGGCCGAGCTCACCGGCGAGATCGATACCAAGCTGAAAGGATTCGTCTCCGAGCACCGGGAGGTGTATTCACTGTCGGTCCTCGACAGGAAAAAGAAGACCTACGTCGCGCTCGGCGCCACCATCAACGCCAAGGTGCTGGTCAAGAAGTTTCCGAAATCGAAGAAAAACGGGGGCTCGATAACGGTCGCGGACGATCTGGTCGTCGCCCTCTCCCCCATCCGCTCGCCGGATGACCAGCGGACGCTCGGTTATGTCCTGTACACGGAGTCGCTGGCCGAGCACTACTCGCTCCGCCGACTGGTAAACTGGGGCGGGATCGTCGCCTTCGTCCTCGGGATCCTCGTCATCACGCTGGGGGTCTATTTTATCGGCCATACGGCTACCAAGCCCATCTTCAAGCTCGTATCGGCGGCCGAGAGCATCGCCGACGGCGACCTGGAGCGGATCGACGTCACCGACAAGAGAGCCGGCTCGGTCGAAATCGACCGCCTGGCCACCTCGATCGACAGGATGGCGGTGGCGCTGCAAAAACAGGTGCTGGCCATCAAGAGCCTCACCCTGGACATGTCCGAGAGCTCCAGAGAGGTAACCGGCGCGGTCTCCAACCTGGCCTCGTCGGCGACCGAGCAGGCATCGGCGGTGACCGAGACCGCGGCCACGGTGGAGGAGATGGAACGGACGGGGGAGAACGCCGCCGGCAACGCCAACCGCATCGTGGACGCGGCCGGCAAGAGCTCCGCGGCCTCGACCCGAGGCCGCCACGCGGTGACCGCCGCGCACGACATCATGCTCAAGATACGCGAGGACTCCCAGGGGATTTCCGACAAGAGCTCGGACCTGCTCGCCTCGGTCGAGGAGATCGGAAGCATTATCGGTTCGGTCACGGCCATTGCCGACCAGTCCAAGATCCTGGCCGTCAACGCCTCCATCGAAGCGGCCAAGGCGGGCGAGTACGGAGCCGGCTTCGCGGTGGTCGCGCAGGAGGTCAAGGATCTGGCCGAGCAGTCGAAGGAGGCCACCGTACAGATCACGAGCGCGCTGAACGCGATCCGGGCGGCCATCGAAAACGTGGTGGTCACCGCCGGCGCCGGAGCGCGGCGGACCGAGGAGGGGGTGACCATGATCGCCAACTCCGGGGCGATCATGAACGACCTGGGCGAGGCCATCCGCGAAAACTCGGAGGGGGCCAACATCATCGCCTCCAACATCAAGCAGCAGACGGTCGGCCTGAAACAGATCGGCACCGCCATCGGGCAGATCAAGTCGGTGGCCGAGGAGAACAAGGGCATCAGCCGGTCCATCGAGCAGATCGCAAACCGCATGGACACCGGTATGAAGGAGCTACTCGAACTCACCGACAAGTGGAAGGTACCGCAGTAACCGGACCGGGCGGGCGCGCAACGCCCGATCGATCGGCCTACGGCTGCTGCGACTAGGGGAGGAATCCAACCACACCATGTCTGCCACCATCCTCATCGTCGACGACGCGGCGAGCATCCGCCATATCCTCAAGCTCAAGCTGGAGAAGATCGACGAGATCGATACCGTCCTGCTCGCCGCCGATGGAAGCGAGGGGCTCGAGCTGTTGCGCGAGAACCGCGTCGACCTGGTGCTCTGCGATCTGATTATGCCCGAGATCGACGGACACGAATTTCTCGCGAGGAAGGACGGCATCGAGTCGGCGGCGAACATCCCCGTGATCATGTTGACCGGAGAAGCGGCGGTGGAAGACAAGGTCTGCGCGCTCGGCGCCGGCGCCTCGGACTACCTGACCAAGCCTTTCGACGACGCGGAGCTCATCGCTCGCGTCCGGGTCCATCTCTACAACCGGCTGTTGCAACGCGAGCTACGGGTCAAGAACGCCGAGCTCGAAATACTGAATCAGAAGCTAGAAGAGCTGAACCGGACCGACCCGCTGACCGGGACGGCCAACCGCAGGAGCCTGAACGAATCGCTGGAGCGCGAGTACCTGCGGGCGCAGCGTTACCAGCGACCCCTGAGCCTGTTGATGATGGACGTCGACCACTTCAAACATGTGAACGATACCCACGGGCACCAGGCCGGAGACACCGTGCTCATCACTATCGCCTCCTCCTTGCTCTGTTCGCTCCGCAAGCAGGACGTCGTCGGCCGCTACGGAGGCGAGGAGTTCGCCGTCGTCCTGCCGGAGACGGTGAAGGACAACGCCCTGATCGTCGCCGAGCGCTGTCGCGACATGGTCGCCTCGATAGAGACGGACACCGGTTCCTCGCGGCTTAAAGTCACCATGAGCGTGGGCGTGGCCGCGCTCTCGGACGAGGGGGTCTCCGGCACCGCGGAGCTGATCCGCGCGGCCGACCGGGCGCTGTACCAGGCGAAACGCGAGGGAAGGAACCGCGTGGTCGCCGCCTGACCTCCGAACTTTCAGGGCAAGAAGGACTTGAGCGTCTCGATCAGCTGCTGCGCCCGGATCGGCTTGGGGAGATAGCCGTCGGCGCCCAGGTCCTTCGCTTCCTGCTGACTCATCTCAGAGCCCTCGGTCGTGATCATGATGACGCGCGTCTTGGCGAAGCGGTCGTCCTTGCGGATCCGCTCGAGCAGCTGTAGCCCGTTCATCCCGGGCATGTTGACGTCGAGCAGAATGACGTCGAAGATCTCATTCTCCAGTATCCTGGCCCCCTCGATGCCGTCCTTGGCCTCTATGACGGTCGCATCGGGCAGCCGTTGCACGGCGAAACGCAGCAGGCCGCGCATGGTGGGGGAGTCGTCTACGATCAGTACCTTGGTCTGGGCCACGTTTTCCTCGTCAGATACTATAGCACGTCTGTCCCGCCGGTGTGTCAACCATCGACGAGCCCGACTGTTTCAACAGCAAACGCGAGATTTTCTGCCGGAATTCGTCCCCCGCCGGCGGCTTCTCCACCAGAGCGGCGACATCCAGCGCGATATACCGTTTCACGTCCTTCACGCAAAGGCGATGAGCGGTGACCACGATTTCGGTACCTATCACCGTCTCGTTGATACACCGGATGAACTCGAATACGTCCGGATCGTTCACCGTCGCGTCGACCACGACGATATCCTGGGGGGTCTTTTCGATGATCTGCAGCGCCTGGGTCGTGGTGGATGCCTGGCGGATTCGCGACGGCTCATCGATCTGGCGAGCCATCCACTCGCGCTCGCTGCGCAAGGGTGAAACGAGCATGATAGAATACTGTACCCCGGGATCCGACGAGCCGGGAACCGGCAGCGATACCCTCGGCACCATCTCTCCCTCGGCCGCGTCGCGACGGGCCTTTACCTTTTCTACAATCTCGCGAACGCACCGGACGGTCTCCGCCATGTCGTCGATCGGCTTCTCGATATACCCGTCGATCTCCAGATGGTGCATCTCGATGGCGTTCTCGATGGAGGGGTCGCGGGTGATCAGCACGACGCCGACCTGGGGATCCCTGGCGCGGATCAGCTGGACCAGATCGACGCCCCTCTCCCCTTGCAGCGACTCGTCTATCAACAGCAGGTCGAGCTCGACGCCGCTCCAACGGTCAAATGCCTGCCCCGACGTCTCGACGCTCTCGACGTCCCAGCCGATCGTCTCCCCCAGCCCGCGCTGCAGCCCGGCGCGAAACGCGGTCTCGTCGCATACGATCAGCAGCCTTTCACGGTTTCCGTGCACGCGAACCTTCCCTTTGATGCCGCCGTAGGACCATACGCCGATTTTGCGGGTCGGCACGGGACGAGGCGGCGACCGCGGCCGTGGGGCCTGACGAAGGATCGCCACTATACTGATGAAACTAGCGGCCTCGGTACGTTCCGGCAACTACAAAAAGCGCGTCGTGGGAGGCGTTTTTCGCTTATCCGCCGGTATCGGGAAAGGGCGGAAAAAGGTGGCCCTCCGCGCCGCTTTTCCCGACGGATCTCCACGCCCGCGTGGTGAAAAACACGACGTCAGGGAAACAGCGAGAAGTAGTCGACCGGGGGGAGCGCTACGGCAGACCCCACGGGCGGAAGCCGGAAGGGACGGAAGCCGCTTTCGGACCACTGCAGAAAGACGAAACGATCGCTCTGCAGCGGCGCGGAAAACCGGGCCAGGATCTCGGCCGGGCGGCCATCGGGCGTCAACCGGGTGACGGTGATGCTCAGATCGCTGAGCTCGACCCGATGCCCCACGGGCATCGGATTGGATGGCGAGCGCTGCATGTGCTCGGAGGCGAAAGAGAGGAAACCGGCGGCCGGAGTGACCCGCAGGCTGCTCCGGTCGATCCTCTCCACCCGGACCTCGGAGGCACCGGTGGCCAGCCAGCGCAGGCGGCCGGGCCGGTTCCGGCCGGTGGCCGCTCGCATGGTGGGGATGTATCCGGCGAAGGCGTCGGCCGGGGGATTGAGCAGGATGACGCTCCGGTCGCGCACCGCCGGATCGTCCGGGATGGTGCGGTCAGCCGGCTGCAGCATGCGGGTGATGTCCGCCGGCCCGCGCGCGCGCAGCGGAAGCCAGAGCGGAGCGATGACCAGGTGCAAAAACAGCAGCGCGTAGGCGAAGACGGGCACCAGCGGCCGGGCGAAGGCCCCGGCGCGCAACCACTCCGCGCCCTGGGCGAACGCGCCCAGAAACTGGGCCAACAGCGCCGTGGCGCCCACGCCGATGAACATGAGCAGCCGGTCGTGGGGGAACTGCGCGCAGGCCGGCAGGCCGCAGAGCAGTGTCGCGCAGAGCCAGAAGCGGGCGGTTCGCTGGCGAGCCAGCACCGGGCGCATCAACCAGCCGAGACAGCTTAGCACCAGCACGGCCCAGGCCAGCACCAGGTAGGGCACCATCGCTCCCAGTAACGGGTAACCCTCCCAGAGATCGGCCGGCGGAAGCGCCGCCTGCGCCACCAGCAAGATGGGAAGCCTCTCGGATACCTGCAACAAATAGCTCAGAGGATCGCGGATCGGGTCGGCCACCAGGCCCGAGCCGCGCGCGCCGTAGCCGGCCGCGTAGTAAACAGCGGCCCAGGCCACCGCCACCACCGCATACGGCGAGATGCGCACAAGGCCCTGTTTCCGACCTTCCGGGTCCAGGAACAGGGCATAGGAGAAGAGGTAGGCGCAGATGGCCAGGGCGCTCTCGCCGGCCTGAAGCGCCACCGCCAGCAGCAGCGGGCCCAGCCAGGCGGCGACCCGGTCGCCGTCGCGCCGGGCGCGGTCGTGCAGCAGCAGCACCAGCAGCGCGAAGCCGAGCGCGATCAGCGCGTTGCGGTTGGCGATCCAGGAAACGGTCAGGCCGTGGGCGTCGTCCCAGGCGAACATGAGCAGCGCCAGTGAAGCGACCCAGGGCTCGTTTTCCAGGGGCAGCAGGCGGCGATAGAGGATGGAAAGAAGCGAGAGGGCCAGACCGAACCAGAGCAGGCTGTGCAGGTGCATGAGCCAGGGCGCGCCGGGCCAGAGCCGGTAGTCGAGCCAGTGGGTGAAGGCGGAGACCGGCCGCCAGAAAGCGATCACCAGATCCGGATCCGTCCACCAGCCGGTCATGCCCGCCTCCACGTAGGCGAGCGACCGTTCCGGATCACCGGTGGCCCAGACGAACAGGTCGAGCGGGTCGGAGGGGATGCCCTCGATGTCGCCGCCTCCGGTGAGCACGAGCTTGTGGAAGTAGTCGTCGGCCACCAGCCCGGTGCCCAAAGAGGTGGAAACCAGCAGCAGGCCGGTAACCACGGCGAAAACTCCCGCGCGCCGCGAGGAAAGCCGCCTCTTCAATGCCGCGAGCATAGAGCCGGAATCTTCCTCTACCGATTTCGAACCCGATTTCGCATAACCGCGATGCTCGTTGTACCATACACCACTTGTTTACCGATCCGGACAGGCTCGAGCGAATACTGACCGGGCTGCAGAGACCACGCGCGCTGCTGACTGTGGCGGCGGTGGCCCTGGCGCTGGTGTTGCCCTCGCTGGGCGACCGGCTGGTGCTCGACGATCACGTGCTCGCGCTGCTGCTGCGCGACGACCCGGGCATCGCCGGATTCCAGCAGGCCCGGCGCGACACCTCGCCGCTGCCGGTAGGACCGCTAAACCTGTTCGCCTTTACTACCGGCGAGCCGGAGGCCAACCGGGCGTTACGGAACGAGGGGGCGCTGCTGCCCTGGTGGGTCGATGAGGGTCACCTGAACGCGTTTCTGCGTCCCGTCTCCTCGCTCACCCACTGGCTCGACTTTCAGCTCTGGCCCGGCTCGCCCCGGCTCATGCACCTGCACAGCATCCTCTGGTACGGCGCGCTGCTGCTGGCGGCCTCCCTGCTGTACCGGAGGCTGGCCGCCGCGCCGCCGGCGCTGGCCGGCCTGGCCTTTTTACTCTTCGCGCTGGACGACGCCCACGGGGCGACCGTCTCCTGGATCGCCAACCGCAACGCCCTGGTCGCCGTTACCCTGGCGCTTCCCGCGCTGATCGCCCATCACCGCTTCCGCTCCGAGGGCTGGCTGCCCGGCGCCTACCTGGGACCGCTATGGCTGGCGGTGGGGCTGCTGGGCGGCGAGAGCGCGCTCAGCATTTGCGGTTACCTGTTGGCCTATGCCCTGTTCCTGGACCGAGGCGTGCCGTTCCGGCGGCTGCTCGCCTTGTCGGGGTACGGCGCAGTGCTCGGGCTGTGGTTGCTGACCTTCCGGCTGCTGAACCTCGGATCGTACGGCTCGGGAGGCTATTCGGATCCGATCCACGAGCCGCTCACCTTCCTGAAGTCGCTCTGCTTCAACCTACCGGTCCTACTCTCGGCCCAGTTGGGGCTCCCGCTGGCCGACCTGGCGTTCTGGGCCGATCCCGCGCTCGGCCCGGCGCTGCTGCTGCTCTCCTTGCTCACCGTGGGCGGGCTGGGGTGGTTGCTGCTGCCGCTACTCGGTCGCGACCCGGTCTGTCGTTTCTGGACGGCCGGCACTCTGCTGGCCGCACTGCCGCTGGCGGCCTCGCTGCCGGGCGAACGTTTGCTGCTGGGCGTGGGCGTGGGCGCCTCTCCCCTGATCGGGGCGCTGCTGCTCGACGCCTTAGGCGCGAGGCGAGCACAGGGCGGGCAGGGGCCTGCCTCCTCCCGAAAGCCGATTGGTGGGCGGGCGCAAGGCCCGGCCCTACGGGGCGGGCGAGCCGGCCTCCGGCCTCGACTCGTTTTGCTTTTTCTAGTCCCGGTCCACCTGCTGTTGGCCCCCGCGCTTCTGCCGGTACGGGCCCATTCCATGGAGCTTCTGGGCGGAGTGGTAGAGCGCGCGGAAAGATCCATTCCAGCCACGGCGGATATCAGGGATAAAAGTATCATCATCGTCAACGCTCCCTTCGACATCATGGCCAGCTACGTCCAGGTCATGCGCGAATCGGAAGGGCACAATCGACCGCGCCACCTGTACTGGCTGGCGACCGCGAGCTCGCCGCTACGGCTGACCCGGACCGATGCGCGCACGCTGCGGATCGAGCCGCGCGAGGGCTTCCTACGCACGCCGCTCGAGCTGCACTACCGGGGCGATCCCGGAGCGTTGGGGCGAGGGACGGTGGTCGACATGCCGGGGATGCGTACGACGGTCGAGGAAGTGACCCGGGACGGCAGGCCGCGAGCGGTGAGCTTCGCCTTCGACCGGGCGCTCGAGTCGCCGCGCTATCTCTTCCTGGTCTGGAACGACGGCGCGTACCGGCCGTGCGAGCTGCCCGCCATCGGCGAGATCGTACGGCTGCCCAGGGAGGATTTTTATCGCACGGTGGTTTCCAGCGGGCTTTTTTCCGGGGCCGGCACCGACCCGGGGAGAGCGCGATGAATCCAGAGCGTCCGCGCTACCGCTGGCTGGTACGCTTGCTGGATCGCCCCCGGGCCGACCTCTACATTATTTGCCTGAGCGCGCTGCTGCTTTCGACCGGCCTCGGCACCGGACTGGCCGCGGACGATTACGTACACAAGCTGTCCATCTCCGGCTCCGGAGCGCTGCCGGGCTTCGATCGCTCCCCGCTGGACATCTACCGCTTCGCCACCGCCGAGTCGGTGTTGCTATGGAAGCAGCAAGGAGTGGTGCCCTGGTGGGACGACCCAGAGGCGCGACTGGCCTTCTTCCGGCCGCTGAGCGCGCTCACCCACTACCTGGACCATGTGCTGTGGCCCGACAGCGCCTTTCTCATGCACCTGCACTGTTTGCTCTGGGGGCTGGTGGTGTTCGCCGGGATGCGCGCGCTTTGCCGCGCGCTGCTGCCCGGGACCTGGGCTGCCTCGCTGGCCCTGTTGCTCTACGCCCTGGACGATTCGCGCGCCTGGTTCACCTCCTGGGTGGCCGCGCGCAACGCCACGGTCGCCACCGCCGTCTCGATCTGGGCGCTGGTTTTCTTCGTCCGCTACCGGAAGCAAAGCTGGAAGCCGGGCGCCTGGCTGGGGCCGCTGATGCTGACCCTGGGGCTTCTGGCCGGAGAGGGGTCGATCGCCATCTGCGGTTACTTGCTCGCATACGCTCTGTTCATGGAGACGGATTCTCCGGCTCGCCGTTTGATGAGGCTAGCCCCTTACGCGCTGGCGGTGGTGATCTGGCGCGTCGCCTACCGCGCGCTCGACTACAGCGTGAGCGGCTCCGGGCTCTACGTCGACCCGACGGCCGAGCCCGGGCGTTTCCTGCTCGCCTTTGTCGAGCGCGCGCCCATCCTGCTGTACGCGCAATGGGGCGGATTCTGGTCCGACCTCTGGTCCACGCTCTTCATCTTCCCGCGCCTGAAGGTGGCGGTGATGTTCACGGCGGTACTGTTCCTGGCCGCCTTGCTCTGGCTGCTGTTGCCGCTGCTGCGCCGCGATCCACTGGTACGCTTCTCGCTGGCCGGATCGCTGCTGGCGGTGGTCCCCGCCAGCGCCACCTTCACCTCGGACCGGCTGCTGAGCTGGGTCGCCATCGGCGCCTCGCTCGCTCTGGCGCGACTGCTGGCGCTCTACGTCGAGCAACCGCAACGGCTCGGGCTCGGCCCGGTGCTGGGGCGAGCGGCACCGGCCCTGGTCCTGGCCCTGGTGGTCGTCAATGTCATTCTGGCGCCGCCCTTGCTCGCCTCGCGCGCCCGCGGCAACGACAGCATGCGCTCGATACTGGACCGCGCCAACGCGGGCATCCCCGCGGACAGCTCCATCACCGGCAAGACGGTGGTGCTGGTCAACCCGCCCGGGGTGCCCATGGCCTCGTACATTCCCATCGAGCGGGCGGTCAAGGGGGTGCCCAGGCCCCGGGCGATGCGCTGGCTGGCCATCTCCACCACCGAGGTCGAGCTTCAGCGCCTGGACAAGCGAACGCTGAGGGTACGGCCGCGAGGCGGCTTCCTGATCAGCCCGGCCGACACCCTGCTGCGCAGCCCGAGCCGACCCCTCAAATCGGGACAGCAGTTCGATCTCGGCGATATGACCGTACGGGTTAATGAAATGACCGCCGATCACAAACCGGCCGAGATAACGGCCCGTTTCTCGGTCCCGCTGGAGCACGGATCGCTCTGCTGGCGCTGTTGGGTACAATTCGGCTATACTTCGTGTGCGCCCCCCGCTATCGGTGAAACGGTGCGGCTGCCGGCGGCGGATTACTTCGAGGTTGTTTTCGGTATCCCGCTGCCCATCAGCGGACGCCTGGAGCCGGAGCCCGAGAAAACGGCACGGGAATAGAGATCGCGAGAAAGCGCTTAGCCGAATAACGCCGGAGGAGAAGTCAACCGATGTCTTATCTGAGAGTCCTATCCACTTCCTTGACCTTCTCGTTGTTGACGGTCGCGCTGTTGGCGGCCCAGGGATGCGGAAAGGCGAGCCAGCCGGAATTCAACCCGAACGGAGGCGGTTCGAGCGCCTCGGGAGGAACTGGCGCGGGGGCGGGCGCGGGAACCAGCGGACAGGCCGGAACCATTCCGCAGTCCGGAACCGGAGGCGACTCCGGCAGTAGCGGCGAGGCGGGCGGCGCGGGTTTGGATGGCGGCGCGGGCGCCAGCGGTACGGGCGCGGGCGGCGCGGGCGGCGCGGGCGGCGCGGGTGTCGATGGCGGCGCGGGCGTGGCCGGCAGCTCGGAGCCGGTCTTCTACGCGGACTTTGACGCGGGCACCGATCCCAACCGCAACTGCGTGGCGGCCGGACAGATCTGTGACCGGCTGACCACCATCCAGTGCGCGGGCGAGGTGCGTTGCTGCGAGAATCCGGGGCGCACGTTTCAGCAGTGCTACGACTACATGTACAACGGGTGCGTCAACGACCTGTACATCGACCAGGTCTCCCTGGATCCCATCGTGGGCTTCGACGCCGCCTTCGCCTGCACGGCCTTTGGCGAGTACGAGGCCAAGACCAAGGAGTGCGACACCAGCGTCGTAGACTGGGGCGTGTCGCTGAACGGCCTGCGCGGCATCATCAAGGGCACTCGCGGGCCGGGCGACGGCTGTGCACCCGACGTCATGCCCCCCTCCGAGGCGGGGCAGGCCGCCGCGCTGGCCTCCTGCAGCGACGGGGCCAACCAGGCCTGCCTTCCCCTCTACGTGGCGCTCTGGAACTGCTCGCCGCTGAGCCCGGCAGGCGGCAAGTGCATGACCGACATCAACTGCCAGACGGACCTGTACTGCGACAACCCGGATCTCAGCATCCTGGGGGCCGAATGCGTCCCCCGCAAGCAGATCGGCCAGAGCTGCCAGGTCCCCAACGAGTGCCTGACGCTGGTCTGCAAGGGAGGGCAATGCGCTCCCGACAACCAGCAGGGCGTGTTCTGCTTGCAGAACTAACCCCCGGATCAGAACCGGTAGCTCAGCCCGAGCGAAAGAACGTTGTAGCTCGCCGTGTACTTCCCGGCGTTGACCACCCGACGCAGGCCGACCTCGGTCGAGCTGAAGATGGCCGATTGCTGCAACCGCGCGGTTCCGTCGGCCTCGGACGGCGAGGGCGCGTCCGGATCGGCGAGCACCTCCCCGCCCACGCGCTGGTCGAAGCCGCTGGCCGGATCGTCGGCATTCCCCTGGTCCCACGGTTGGTGCTCCGGAGGCGCCACCTCGAGATCTTCCTGGAAGACATGGCTGAAGGCCGAGGAGAGCTCGAAGGCCCCGAGCCGGGTGATGAAGCCCACGCCCAGCCCGATGCGCTGGAAGGCAAAGCTGTCCACGTTGGCGTAGTCCGGATCCACCCCCCGACTCTCGAAGAATACGCCTGTGTTTATAGAGGATATCCTGGGTATAAAGGCGTAGCTGCCGCCCAGCCGGATGGCGAAGGAATCGCGCAGGTGCCGGTCGATGGAGAACTGTTCCAGGGTCGACTCGTCGACCTCCAGCGGGGTCTGCCAGGTGTCGTCGGCGTTGCGCCCTCTCAGTACCACGTCCTCTCCAAACTTCACCGAGTTCTGGCTGGCCCTGGCGTTGAAGCTCCAGCTCAGATCGAGCTCCAGGTCCCACAGCTCCCGGGCCAACGGATCGCGCCGCGCATGCCACTTCTCCTCCTCGGTGCGCCGCTGCCGGAGCAGCCCGGCATAGCGCACGCCCAGGGTGGCGGTCCAGGGAAAGGGCACCCGCAGCATGTCGAGCCCGATGGGATCGTTCTGGAAGGGAACCGCTCCGCTGGTGTCCTCGCGGTTGTAGGCCGCCGTGGTATAGATCGCGTCGCCCGAGCCGTTGAAGTCGTCCTGCCAACGGAAACCGGCCATCAGGTCCAGCGACTTGACCGGGGTCGCGTGGGCAGAAACGGTCACCGCCGGAATGAAGTAATCCTCGGCCTGCACGTTGAGCAGCATATCGTCGTGGGGACTGGTCCCCGAGCTCAGGCTCTGCACCATCCAGGCGTCCACCTTGGCCATCAGCACCTGGAGCGACGCCCCCAGCCTGAGCTCGCGCAGCACTCGGTAGCCCACCCCGATGGTGGGATCCAGGGCGAACTTCACCTCCTGCTTGATGAGCTGGTAGCGGGTGGGCGTCGGCCGCTCGCCGTTGGAGGTGGAAATGGTTCCGTAGTCCCCGCCCCATTGAAAGCCGGCCAGCATGGTAGCCGCGGCAAAACCGAAGCCGATTCCCAGGTTATCTCCGAATCGCCCGGCCCAGACCAGATGGGGAATCGGAAACACGTCCGCGTCGTTGCAGACCCGGCCCAGGGGCTCGGTGGCATAGGTCGCGCCCACCACCGGGTTTCCCTCGGTGTCGAGCTGCACCTCGCCGCTGTCGCCGAACTCGCTGGTTCCCGGCATATAGACCCCCCAACCGTAGTAGCCGTAGGGATCGACGCACATGTCGTGAAAGGCGATGTCGGTATCCAGCAGGATCTGCTGGCCGGGCAGCAAGGCCAGCCCGGCCGGGTTGTGCAGCAGGGTCATGGGGTTGTCCGGCCGCGCCGCTACCGCGCCGCCCCGGGCCGCGGCCCGGGTTCCGCCGGGTAGAAGCTCGGAGCCACCGGCCAGAGCCGGGGTGGAATAGAGGGCCGTGCCCAAAAAGACGAGCAGTGCTATTCGCGGTCGCATGTTCGGTTCAAATGCCTCTCTACCTCGGTATCTCCGGCAGCGTGGTCCGCACCGTCTCGCAGGTCATGTCGGCATCGCCGAGCTCGCCGATCTTGACCATCTCGAAGGTGGCCTCGCTGACCTGGTCCTGCTTCTGCTGGTCCAGGAACTCCACCTGGGCGGTGTTGCAGGGGGTCTGGCTCGACCAGTCGGACGCGGTGCAGGTCACGTCGACCGTGTCCCAGTTCCCGTTGTTCTCGTCCGGGCCGACGGGCGCCAGGGTGCAGGAGTGGATCCGCGCCACCGGCGGACGGTTCGTATCCCCGACCACCTCCCCGGTCAGGCGGGTACAGCTGTCGACCGAACCCTGCAAGCGGGAGATGACCCGACCCCCGCCGCTCACGCAGGCCGCGCGCTGGGCCACGGTCAGCACGCCGTTGACATTGAAGGAGACCGGCGTGTACTCGAAGGTGGTGGAGCCGTCGTCGGGGGCATCGGTCAGCTCGGTGGTTCCGCGCGGCCAGAGCATGAGCCCGGGCACACCGTCGCCCTCGGAGTCGTCCCATTCGAAGTCGGTCATGGCGTCGGCGAGCGGTTCGTCCATGGTCACGCCCACCAGCGCGGCCTCCCAGGGCGTCACGAAATCATCGCCGGGCCGGGCCGCGGAGATGTCGAAGCTCTCGCCCGGAAAGAGCGGCACCGGATCCAGGACAGTGAGCGGTATGTACGAGGAATAGGTCTCGTCGAAAAAGGGGCTGTGGATGTCGGGCGAGTCGGACTGGCCGCAACCCTTCTTCTGGACCGTGACCGTGGTGCCGTCGTACTCGTAGCGGTGTAGCTCCCAGATCGTGGTCTCGAGCGTTCCGGCGCTGACGGTGGGATAGTCCAGGACACTCTGCTCGTCCCACTCCAGGGTCGCATCCTGGCGCATGGCCCAGAAGCCCGAGAGATCGCAGCGGCAGCTCTGGCCGTCCCCGGTGAAGCCGCTCTGGCAGGCGCAGGTATAGCCGGTGTCCGTGTTGGTGCAGTCGGCATACGTGTCGCAATCGTTCAGCGCCGCGTTCGCGCACTCGTCCACGTCCGTGCACCCGAACGAGCCCCTGGTGTTGGTGCACTTGCCGTAGTCCAGGTTGCAGTCGTGCGTTCCCTCCTTGCACTCGTCGATGTCGGCGCACACCAGGCCGTCGCCGGCGAAACCGCTGTTGCACGCGCAAGTAAAGCCGGGCGTCGTGTCGGTGCAGGTCGCGTCCGGATCGCAGTTATCGAGCTCCCGCTCGCACTCGTCGATGTTGACGCATTCGCCCGCGTCCAGCTCGTAGCCGGTGTCGCAGTCGCACAGATACGACCCCTCCGTGTTCAGGCAGCTGCTCACCTTGTCGTCGCAGGGATCGGTCGCGCACTCGTCGATGTCGAGGCAGCCTTGGGTGGTATCGGTCGGATCGCCGTCGAACCCCGCGGCGCACTCGCAGGCCCAGCCGCCGTTATCCACACAGACGGTATTGGGGCCGCAGTCCAGCGCCTCGCACTCCGGTACGGAAACGCAATTGGTTCCGTCGCCCACGTAGGGCGGCACGCAGTCCGTGCACGCGGCCCGGCCGTTCTGCGGATCGATGCGGCACCTGCCATTCGGATCGCAGACATCGGAATCGGCCAGGGCCAGCTCGCAGAGCGGTACGCACGTGCCATCGTCGTCCTTGCCGTAGAGAGACGTGCACTCGCACTCGTAACCGCCGCGCGTGTTCACGCAGACGGCGTTCTCCCCGCAGCCATAGGTCTCGGGATCGGCGCACTCGTCCACGTCCTCGCAGGCCAGGCCGTCGCCGGTGAAGCCCGGGTCGCACTCGCAGTGAAAGCCGCCGGGGTCGTTCACGCAGCTGGCGTCGGCGTGGCAGGTGTTGGCTTCGCTCTCACACTCGTCCACGTCCTCGCAGCTCAACCCGTCGCCCAGAAATCCCTCCGGGCAGCTGCAGGAGTAAGCACCCTCGGTGTTGGTGCACTCGGCGTCGGGATCGCAATCATTCAACGAGGGATCGGCGCACTCGTCGAGATCGGTACATTCGGTACCGTTCCCTTCGTAGCCCTGCTTGCAGACGCACTCGGCGTCCTGCCCGGAGAAGTCGCAGACCGCGTTTTCCCCGCAGGTCAGGTCGGCGCAGGTGACGCTCCCGGCTGCGTCGGGCGATCCCGCGCCCGCGTCCGGAACCTCGACGTCGTCAGGTCCTGAACCCTCGTCGTCACTGCAACCGGCCAGCAAGAAGAGGGAGAAGAGGAAGAAGGGGAAGACGGGGAAGACCAAACATCGTCTGTACATGCGACTCCTGGTATTCGCCGCGCTCGGGCCCCGTGCACTACCGAGGACGGCCGGGCGGCCATCTATAATTCCCATAAATTCTCCCGAGTTCCAAGCCAACTCGGAATTTCCCGGCTCCGCGGGCGAATGTGTAGGTGAGCTCGACGCTTGCCCGCCCAACCGGCCACCCCCCCCGTCCGAAGACTGGGTCGGTTTACGCATCGTCGCGTGACCATGTATGATGGCGAAGACGCGGGATTTTTGAAGCTATCCGGGCTCTCCCCCGTCACAGTAAAAACCCCCGTCATCTATCACTGGACTGTACACCATGCGGACGCGAACCCTGCTCGTTGCATTGCTGATCATCATCGGCCTCTCCACCGCGGCCTACGCGGCCGGAAACGCCGTGGTCCATCGGGGCTGGAAGCTCTACGTAACCGCTGCCGGAGACGGCGATGCCACAGTGGCGGTCAAGCGCCTGCGGGAGGTGGTGAAGTTCACCAAGGCCTGGCTCGGAAACCTCGAGGTCGACGAGCAGACCGAGGGCTTCATCGACGATATGTGGGAGGCACTGGAGGACTTCGATCTCAAGGACTTCCACGAGCTTCTGCCCCGAAAGAAGGGCAAGTGGCGAGCGCTGGAGATCCAGGGCACGCAGAAGGGCTCCAAGTACGTGATCAGCCAGCCCCGGGTTGGCCAGCGCTTCGAGGTCAATCCTAACGGGAAACGGCGCAAGCTGGGCGACACCTCGCTGGTGATGCAGGCGCGAGAGGTGCCGGCCGAGGATGACTCGGTCAACTACTTGATCCATTCCCGGATCGGCGTCGGCATGGGCGAGATCACCTGGAAGGGCATCGCCGGGGCCAATGCCGAGCTGTTCCGCGTGCTGGCCAGCGGGGACTCGCGTTCCTCGTCGTATCCCGCCAGCCAGGACGAGCGGGGCCCCTCCTGGGCGCGCTACCGGGTGATCAAGACCCACACCAAGCTGGGCCCCGAGGACGTCGAGGTGCTGGCCATCGGCTGGTCGGCCTTTCCCAAGCTGGCCGAGCTGCTCACCAAGATCGCGCGGGTGGAGGATATCGTGGTCATCGACCCGGGCTCGGACGGTTCCTACCAACACCTGAGGCCGACCTTCCGCATGGCCCGCAACGTGCTGCGGAAGGACTACCCGCTATTCGCCGAGTACCTGGACGACGTCAGCTTCCTCAACGTCAAGAACCGGATCGACCTGTACGACGAGCACGGCCGGCTGATCCGGGCCGAGATCGACATGCGGGCGCAGCGCATCTCCTTCGACCTGTACGTGCGCGACGGCAAGGTCCTGCCGGTGCGCAAGGGCAAGGTGCGGACCGACGTGGCCGTGGACATGTACGAGAGGCCGCGGCAGAAACCCTGGCACCTGACCGCAGTCAGCAACTCGCGCGCCAACGTGTTGGGCATCAAGTCGGTGGTCAAGAACGCCCGCACCAGGTTCGTCTACCGGGTCACCGAAAGAGGAGCGGTGGTCAAGGCCAGGACCACCGAGGTCCCCGAGATCAGCGTCTCGGGAAACGCGCTCGGCATCATGCCCTCGGCCATCATCGATTTCTTCATTCCGGGAAGCCTGGAGTCGCTGGTGCGCGACTTCGTGACCACCGCCTGCAAGGGAAACAACGGCGAGGGGATCGCCATCGACACGCGCATGGACCAGCCCGCGCCGGGCAAGCCGGCGACCTTCGACGCCAAGCTCAGCTTCGAAGCGCTGGATAACTTCTTCGTCAAGTTCGGCGTGTCGGTGACCAACGACCGTATCATCCCGGACGGCGATACCTGGGACGAGATGCTCAAGCTCTTCCAGGACATGGCTAACGCCTTCTCCTCCGACCTGGAGCGCTTCGCCAAGATCTCGAAGAAGTCGTCGTAGACGTAAGTATACGGATACAATGGGACCCGATGGGTCGATCAGGGGAAGACAGATAGGTGGATCCGGCCGGTCCGATCAAACCGTTCCGCGTCAAGCGCTTCCTGCAGGAGCTGAACCGTTTCGGAGCGGGACGCGAGCCGGAGAGCGTCAGCAGGCTCGCCTACGGCGAGCAGGACATGGCCGCCCGCAAGCTGCTGGCGAAGAGGCTGCGGGATCTCGATCTACATCTCTACTCCGATGCGGTCGGGAACCTGGCAGGGCTCACCCGGCCGCTCGATCCGGATACGCCCTTCGTGCTCGTCGGCTCGCACCTGGATACGGCCAGCGACGTCGGTCGCTACGGCGGTGCGCTGGGCACCGCGGCCGGGCTGGAGCTGCTGCACCAGAGAGCGGAGGGCGCCCTCGATCCGCACATACCGCTGGGGCTGGTCTGTTTCGCCTGCGGCGAGCCGGCACGCTTCGGCATCGCCGGGCTGGGTAGCCGCTACTTCATCGGCGAGATCGACAACCGCGATCTCGAGCGGATCGACGAGGTCGCGGTTGACGGGCGGCAGCCGCAAACGTTGGCGCAAGTGCTCGCCGAGCGGAAGGTCGCGCAGACCATGCTGCGGTGGGAGACCCTGTCGCTGTTCCGCGGCAGCCCGGAGCAATCGCTGCGCCACCTGCAGGTCGCGGCCTTCCTCGAGCTGGGCGTGCAGGAGCAGTCCGGCAGCGACCGGTCGCCCGGCGAGGCGGAGATCGTGTCCCGGGTAGCCGCACCGCTGCGGGTGAGCATCACGCTGAGCAGGCTGGCGTCGCCCTCGCACTCCTCGACCACGCGGGAGCGAGGGGAGCTGTTCGCGCTGGCCCTGGAGGTCTGGACGCGTTTCGAGGCCTACTGCGATTCGCGGCCCGGGCTGGCGCGGACCATCGTCGGCATGAGCACCCCGGGCTGGCGCTGGGAGCGGAGCGCCGATGCCCTGGAGATGCACGTGGAGGTCAGCAGCACCTCTGCCAAGCGCAACAACCGGGCGCTGGCGCACCTGCAGCACCTGTTCCACAGGCTGACGAGCAAGCGTCAGATTTTGTTGTCGCGCTTCGAGGTCGTTCACCGCACCGGACCGGTAAAGATGAGCGGGCGGCTCAACGGCGCGCTGGCCTCGGCCGCGCGCGGGCTCGGGATCAAGACCCGGGCTGTATCGACCCGCGAAGAGAGCGACGCCAGCGTCATGGCCAAACGGTACCCCGGCGCGATGGTCCGGCTGCCCTGCCCGGCGGGCACCGGGCTGAAGCCGCACGAGCCGGAAGAGATCGCGGCAGTGGCGGCCGCCGTACGCCTCCTGCTGGAGACGGTGAAGAGCTTGAATAAAACGAAGCGCAGATCGTGACCTCCCCGACGAGGTGGACTACTTTGCGCTCAAGTAGCCGCCAAGCCCCCAAACCCGAATCCGTACCCGAACCCGTACCCAAACCCATGCCGCGCCCGCCCAGAGAACAGCTGCAGCTGTCCATCATCCGGCACGAAGATCGAGTCGAGAGCCGCAAGATGATGGAGCGTTTAAGGAAGGACGCTGCCGCCATCGCCGCCGAGTTCGGGCTGCAGGTCGGGGTGATGCGGGCGGAAAAGCCCGGCATCAACCACTACTACGGCGTCTGTTTCCGCGACGGCACCATCCATATCCGGCTGCGCCACGCCACCACCGGCCGCCTGCTCCGCTACTCCAGCCTGATCGACACCGTCTGCCACGAGCTCGCGCACCTGCGCCACTTCGACCACTCCGAACGCTTCGAAGCCTTGTACGAGCGTATGCTGGCCTTTGCCCGCGCCCAGGGCATCTACCGCCCCTCGCGCCGCAAGCCCCCGCCGCCCGAGCCGCCGCCCGAGGGACCGCCCGAGGCGCTTCAGCTTCCGCTCTTCGGAGGCCGCGAGGTCGTCCGCGCGATCACCGATCGCAAGAACCGACCCCGTTAATCCATCCCCATCCCGGTTGGCGGGGCTCTGGCTAACGGGGCTCAGATCCCCGCGTCGCTCAGCTCGCCGCAGGCGATCTCGTCCAGCGGTCCGCCCGCGTAGCGGGCCAGCTCGGTGCGCTCTATACAACCGAGCCCGGCTGACGACATCACTCCACAATTGCCGTTCGGCTTGCAGCATCCGAGCAGGTCGATGGCTCCGCCGATGAACGTATGCGAGGGACAGGTCTCGTCCAGCTCGCCCGGCATGTCCCACGGCTGGCAGGGACCGGTAGCCCAGCCCAGGTTGCCGCCGCATTCGTCCTCCGTCGTGCAACAGGCCGCCAGCTGCGAGCCCTCCGGCGCCTCGCACACCTCGCCGCCGCACATCAACGGCCCGGCATCCGCGCCCGAGCTACCGCCCCCGCCTTCGCCCCCGAGGCCGCCCGAGCCCCCGCCGTCCTCGGTGCCGCCGTCCATACCGCCGGCGCCGCCCGAGCCGCCGCTTCCGCCGCCGTCCGCGCCGCCCGCACCCCCGGAACCGGCCGTACCCACGCCCGCGTCCAGCCCGTCGCCGCCCGAGCCGCCGCTGCCGTCGTCATCGTCGTCACCGCCGCACCCGGCAGCTACCAACAGCAGTACCATACCCAGAGCCTGCGCTAGCCCCACCTTTGTAACGCGCGAAATCCCGTCGATCATAACGCCCACCGCCTCTCCCGTTCCGTGGCCTACCCGATCCGATCTCACTCATTAGTACCAGCACCCGCAATTCTTCCGCAAGATGCCCCGATACGGGGTACGATACGTAAGCGTGCCGCCCATCCGCCAAACGCGGTTTCATCCCAACGAACTCGAAACCGTGTATCGAAATGGACCGACGATGATAAGGCCGAGCGAAAGGACGATCTCGGTTGTACAGACCAATCGAGCCTATCGGGGCCGACGAGCGGTCCGCTGGTTTTCTGTGATTATTCTCTTTATCGTTCCGGTCGCGCTCTTTCTCGCGCTCTCATGGGCCTACTCGCATCCTTTGCCCGCTCTGACCGATCGACAGAATTTATGGTTTGGCGCTGATATTCCGCGATTCTCGAAGAACTGGATGGCCGGTCAATGGTTCCGTGCCCATCTCCACCCCGCGGTTGCTTTTTTATTCGTTGCCTACGGGCGTGTACTGAGTGCTCTGGGCATCGATGCCACGCGGCTGCCGCTGCCGATCCTGGCCTTGCCCGTCGCCGTAGCGACCTCAGCGGCGACCGTCTTCTGCGTTCGGACACTACCGAACAGTGGCGAGGTCTCGTCGCAGAAGTGGTTGCTGCTTGTCAGCGCCCTGGTGATCGGCCCGTGTCTCCTGTTCGCTCCAATCCCGGAATCCCATGTTCTCGGTGGAGCGGCCCTTCTGGCTCAAGGCACTCTGGTGTTCGACACGCTACGCGCGGGGGCTGATGGCAACCGATTCCGGGCCATCGCGGTCGTCGTATTTGGTGCGCTGGCGGCAGCCTGCACCGTGACCAATATCGTCCCGGCCTTTTTTCTTCTATTGACCCTCCTGCCGAGAATCGGAGCGGGAAAAGTTCTCGCCGGTAGTCTCGTGATGACGCTACTCGTCGTCGCGAGCAGCTTTCTGGCATGGATAGGGAATAATGACGTCTCCCTCGGTGCCGAAATCCAGTTCGAACGGTTTTTTATTAGACCTCCATCCGTCGGTTCGTTGGTCGAAAGCTTCAACAATCTGGTCGTCAAACAGTTTGGCATCCCCAGGATCGAGGCGGGTACGAACTCCGACCCGATAGATCCGGTTTTCGGGCTGGTCGTTGCTAGCGGCCCACCCAGGCTTTCAATCTACGCGGCTTTGCTGTGGTGGGTTGGCATCTCATGGTGGTCAACCGGTGACCGGGCGACGCGGCAGCAACGGCTGTTCGTCGCGGCGTGCGTGGCTGGCATCGCGTGGATTGTGGGCCTCCACGGAGCCTACGGCACCCATGAGTGTTATCTGTACTCCCCCAACGCGTGGCCCCTGGTGCTGCTTCCTGGACTTGCTGCTCTTTCGTCGGATCGCGCGCGCCGCTACGGCCCGTCGATCGCCTTGAAGGCATCCGTCCTGTTGAGTTGCCTGCAATCGGCCATGGGAGCGAAATCCCTGCATAGCGCACTGCAAGCCGTAGTAGAAGTAATAGAAACGGGGGGGATGTCCCTTTCGCTGTCGATCTGTTGTCCGGGAGTCGGCGCCGGATAACGGATCGGCGTACGCGTTGCATTAACTGGATAATTGGTAAACGAGGGGACGGCGATGAACAGGAGCACCTGGAAGCGGACCGCGGGCAGGCAAGGGACGGCGTGCGCCGTGTCCGCGGTTCTGGTTTTTCTGGCGGGGGGTTGTGGCGTCAAGATGCACGAGGCCGGCGAGCCGGATGCCGCAGCATTGCAGGGCGCCGGCGGGTGGTCGGGGAGCGGCACCGACGGCTACGGACGGGCCGGAAGCGGCTCCTTTGACATCGACGCGGCGGGGTGGCTCGACGGCGAGGGGCCGGTGGCCGGTGCGAGCGGCGCTCCCGGACCGAGAACGGATTCCGGTATAAATCCGTTGCCGGCAACGATGTGCGGCAACGGCATCATCGATCAGGGCGAGCAGTGCGACGGGGTCAATCTGCAAGGCGCTACCTGCCTGATGCTCGGGTTCGCAGGGGGCGGGGTGCTCGCCTGCCACGGCTTCACCTGTACCTACAACGTTTCCGGGTGCCAGCAGGCGAGTTGCGGCAACGGCATCGTCGAACAGGGCGAGCAGTGCGACGGGGATAACCTTTACGGCGAGAGCTGCGCCAGCCTGGGCCACGGCGGCGGCCAGCTGTACTGCTCGGTTTTCTGCACCTTCGACGTCAACATGTGCGTCGACTCCATGCGCTGCGGCGACGGCGTGGTGCAGGAGGAGCTGGACGAGTTCTGCGACGGCGATGATCTCAACGGTATGACCTGCGTCGGGCTGGGGTACCAGGGCGGCACACTGTCCTGTGATACCGCTACCTGCCGGTACGATACCTCGATGTGCTGGCGGAACTACTGTGTCCGCGGCGTCTGCCGCTAGCCGCCCCGGGGGCGGCCCGATTTCGCAACGCCTCTTTCCCTGGCTCCTCTTCGGCTTTATTGCGGGCGCGGTTTCGCTGCTGGTAGTCGCTCGCGAAACCGATCCCGCGGCCAGCCTGGCCAGCCAGCATCGTATCGGCATCGCCGGGTTGCGGTACGAGCAGAGCCACAACGACGCGCTGCTGTTCGCGGTGTGCGGCCTGGTCGGCGTCTCTCTGCTCCGGGGCGCCTGGCAGCGACGCGGCCGGCCGGTCGAAGGCGATGAGACGACGGCGCGGCCTTTCTCGGTAGCGACCGCCGGCGCGCCCGCGGCGCTGCTGCTGGTCGCAGCATTCGGGTACTTCTACGGAACGACCGGGGTGGCGCGCCCCTACTACCCCTGCCTGTGGGACGCGTTCCACGCCTTCATCGGCCCGAAGTACCACGACGAGCTCGGCTATTTCGGTTTTTATGAATGTATCGTACAGGCGGACGAAGGGGAGCTGCTGGCGGACGCCGATCCGGTCACCGACCTCGAGCGCTACCGGTTGGTTCCGGCCGCGACCCTGCGCGCGCGTCCCGACTGCCGGCAGCGGTTCGCGCCGGAGCGGTGGCAGGCCTTTGGCGACGACCTGGCTGCTTTCCGCCTCTACCACATGGGACGATACGGGCAGATGGTGCGGGACTTCGGCTACAACGGCACCCCGACCCACACCTTGTTCGCCGGTGCGCTGGCCGGGAGCCTGCGGGCGGACTTCCGCACGCTGACCCTGATGGGCCTGCTGGACGTGGCCCTGCTCTGCGCGATGATGGCCGCGGTTTGCCAGCTGCTGGGCTGGCGAACGGGCTGCTTGTTCGTCCTCTTCTTCCTGGTCAACTTCTCCGACCGCTTCGTGCACGTGGGCGGCTCCTTCCTGCGCTACCCCTGGATGGCGCTGCTCGCCGTAGGTCTGGCCCTGCTGGCACGCGGGCGGCACGCCCTGGCCGCAGTGGCCCTGAGCGCATCGGCCATGCTGGCGGTCTTTCCCGCCCTTTTTCTGGCCGGCATCGGCTGCAAGGCCGCGACCGGCGCGCTGCGCGGACGGCTGCCGGCGCCGGAGCATCGGCGTTTTCTGGCCTGGGCCGCGGTCACCGCGCTGGTCCTGGGCTTACTCGGTGTATGCCACGGTCGGGGAGCCGGCAACTACCGGGACTTCCTGGCCAAGATGGCGGTGCACGTGAAGATCGTCAACGAAAGCCGGGTGGGGCTGCAGTACCTGTTCCTGTCGGGCGAGGACGGCAAGCGAGGCGCGCTTGAGTCTGTCTCGAGAGACCCGCGGGCAAAAAAATCGCCGGCGCGGCATCGGCACCTGCACTTGAGGGATCTGTCGCCGCTATATTACCCGGTGGCGCTGATCGCGCTGGGGCTCGCCCTGCTTGTCGTCTTGCGGCTCGACGACCTGGAGGCGAGCGTGCTGCTGGGCGCGCTGCTGCTTTTGGTTCTGTTCAACGCCGTGCAGTACTACTGGACCTGCGCCGCGGTGCTGGTGCTGCTCTGGCACCGCCGGCTCGAAACCGCAGCCGGCCGGGCCATGGTTTCGACGCTGTTTTTGTTGACGGGCGCGGTCTACGTCGCCTGGCTGCTCACCGGCGACCTGCCCTTCTGCGACACGGTGCTGACCCCGCTGGTGCTCGCGGTCTATCTCGCCCTCTGCCTGGGGGTTCTCTTCTTTATTATCGTATCCGGAAGCCTCGATGTCGTAGCTCATGATCCAACACATCTCGATCGGTAATTGGCTGGCTTTACCGCGCATTTTGGGTATGGGTCCGCGTTTGGACACCAACTCGGCCGGCCGTCGGGAGGTGGACAATCAACGGAGAAGTAGGGAAGGGGAGGGGGCGATGGGCAGGATGCGCTGCTGCCCCACCGCCGGCAGCTCGAAGCGGCGCATCCCGTTTTCGGTGCAGTGCAGAAACCGGTAGGAGCAATCCTCCAGAGGCCGGTCGAAGGTGAAGCGGACGTGCAGCGGCTTGCCGCCCTCGGTCTGCAGCACCTCGACCCTCATCCCCTCGAGCACGACAGTATCTCCGGTTTGCATGGGGTATCGGTCGGCGCGAAAGAAACGCTCGCTCTCGGAGGTCAGCAGCGGCCCGCCGATGGCGAACAGCTCCAGCACCCGTGGCCCGGTCCGGGAGAGCCGATGCGCTCGCTCCGCCCCGCTGAGCACGCGGAAGGAGCGCGGCATGGCACGGCCGTGGGCGAAGAGGATGAAGGGCGTGAAGTAGCTCACCGTGTGGTCGACCCCGCTCACCAGCACCACGTGCTGTCGCCCGACCGCAGGTCCGTCCAGGTCCGACCCCAGCACCCAGCGGCGCTGCGCGGCTCCCATGTTGACGTAGTCGCGCACCTCGTCAAGCGAGCGGCGCGAGGCTTGCCAGAGCTGGAAGTAGAGCAGGAAACAGAGCGCCGCCAGGGCCGCGAGCGGAGGCCGCAGGGGCCGGATCCGCAGGGCGTCGCGCAGCCGCTGTACTGCTTGAAGCAGGACCACGGCCCAGAGGGCCGACACACCCACCGAGGCGGGCAGAACCGAGCGGGGCAAGGGGATGGGGGCGGTCATGGGAACCAGCGAGATCAGGGCCCCCAGAAGCAGCCAGCCAAGCTGTCGCCTCTGCTCGTGATCCCGTGCTCGCAGGGCCCAGGCGATCAGCAGCCCGGCCACCGCCGAGGACGCCAGGCCGATCAGTACGTGCCAGAACTCCCAGCCGGGGATCTGTTTCCATACGGATAGGGAGAACATATCGAGCTTCAAGAAGAAGTTGCCCCAGGGAGAACCGCCGAACCACCAGGAGGCGCTCAGCCCGAAGACCAGCTCGGCCAGAAAGACGGGGATGCGGCAACAGACCTCCACCAGGAAGACCAGCGGCTCCAGGAAGGGGTTGATATAGACCGCGGAGGACAGCACGCTGTACTGCAGCAGGTACTGGGTGGTCAGGAAGGCCAGGGCCATGCAGGCGGCGGGCAGCAGCGCCCGCGCCCGGACGCGCACCGGATCGCTCACGCCGAACAGCTCGAAAGCGAGCAGATAGGCGAACACGGTAAAGGCCCACTCCCCGCCCAGCAGCGACAGCGCGAACAGGGCTGCGCTCGCTACCGCGTAGCGGGGCGAACCGCCGCGGCGCCGGCGGATGTGCGCCCACAGGCCGAGCAGCCCCAAGCCGAGCGAGACCAGGGCGTTGCGGTTGGCCAGCCAGAGCAGCGGAACGCCGTTGCCCTCCTCCAGCGCGAAGAAGACGGTAGCCAGCGCCGCAGCGCGCCAGGGCAACAGCTCGCGGTACAGCAGCGCCACCGCCAGCGCCAGCACTATCCACCAGAGCAGGGAGTGCAGGTGGTACAGCAGGTGGTCGGCCCCGAAAAGCTCGTTGTCCAGCACGATGAGCAGGCTGGAGAGCGGCCGCACCATAGCCAGCCGGAGCCGCGGGTGGCTCCACCAGGGCAGCAGGCCCCGGTCCCTCAGCACCCGGACCTCCTCGGGCGATCCGTCCGAGAAGTCGAATAAGTCCAGGGGCGAGCGCCGAGCCGGATAGGCGCTCTGCAGCATGGCGTACTGCGCGTAGTCGTCGGAGTAGAAACCGGCGCCGAGCGCCTCGATCCGCAATCCCACGCCCGCGGCCACCGCCGCCACCACCACGGCCGCGTGTACGGCTCCGGGAGGCACGCGCTTCATGGGAGAATTAATGCGGCAGGCACGCGGAAATTGAAAACCGGCAGAGGTCATATCCGCGGAGGGGCCCTGTTCATCGCGCTTCTGCTGCGCCGATTCGACCGGGTCATGAGCCGGTGAAGAGCGGCCCGACCGGCCGGAAACGGCTCACCCCCCGGCCGTCCGCTCCACGGCGTCGGTGACCTGCCAGCGGTACTCCGCCGGGGTCATACCGGTCCAGCGCTTGAACGCCCTGTGAAAGGAGACGTTGTCGGAGAACCCGAGCAGGAAGGCGACGTCTCGTACCGAACGCGACGGATCGCTGAGGTAGCGCTGCGCCAGCTGCTCGCGCAACTGCTCCACGATGTCGGCGTAGCGGACGTTCTCCTGCTTGAGTCGCCGGCGCAGGGTGGCGACGCTCATGCCGAGCGCCCGGGCCACGGTGCCCATGCCGATATCGCCGTGCGGCAGCCGGGCGGCGACGGCCGCCCGGGTCCGGTCGGCGACCGAGTCCTCTTGCTGCAGCTTCTGCAGCAGCTGGCGCACGTGCAGCTCGAAAGCCGCCGAAAGGCGCGAGTTGGCGCGTATCAACGGTGTATCCAGCCACTCGCGGCGCAGGACGATGGCATTGTACGGCGCGTTGAAGGTGACCGGGACGCCGAACACCCGCCGGTACTCGTCGAGATAGTCGGTAGGGCCGTGTACCAGCTGTATCTCGGTCGCCATGTCGACCCCGCCGGTATGACGTTCCACCTGGGTCATGAAGCCGGAGATGACGTAGTCGTTGATGGCCGGCGGCAGCAGCTCGGCCCCGGCCAGGTGCACGCCGAGCACGGCGCGATCGCCCCGCTCGACCAGCACCAGCTCTCCGGAATCGCTCATCAGCCGCGCGTGGCGGGCGATGCAGCCGATAGCCTCGCGCGGGTTGCGGCAGCTGCGCGCGGCGTACTCCAGCGCGTCGAAGTCGCCGGACTCCAGCAGCTCTCCGGCGCGCAGTCCCAGGGCCGGGTCGCCGGACATCTCGATGGATCGCTGCATCAGGAAGGCCGCGTCGCCGAGCGAGAGGCGGGTGTCCGGATCGGCATACTGGGCCAGCCCGATACCCACTCTGGACAGGGAGGCCAGGCCCCGCGGGTAACGGCCGATCAGGCGCGCGAAGGGCCAGACGAAGCGTATCGACACCTGCGTGCGTTTGAGTCCGGAGCGGGTCATCGCGTGTATGCCAGCGAAGGCCATTCTAGCCCTAAAACAAGCGAACGCATCTACTGCGAGCGCCCGCGACCGCGACCGATCGCGGCGCGGGACGCGGTCCCTGGCAGGGCCGTCCGCGATCGTCCTCATCCGGGCCGCGAAGCGCAAAAGACAATTTTTTTGAGCGCCGCTGTCAATCCGGATCGGACGGCTCCAGGGCATTAATGGACGCGAAGGAGAGACCGCCGGGCCTGTCCCGCCGGAAACCTTCCGCCGCTCCCGATACCAGGACTCCGCACGCTTCCGCTCGTTCGCCAATTCGCCTCGGAACAGCCGCGTGAGGCCAGAAGACGAGGAAGAAAATGCCCGACAACCCTTTGCGCGTCTGCCTGCTGACCTACCGGGGAAATCCCACCTCGGGCGGACAGGGAATATACGTCCGCCTGCTCAGCAAACAGCTGGTCGCACTCGGTCACCAGGTGGACGTCTGGAGCGGGCCGCCCTACCCCGAGCTGCTGCCCGGCGTGAACCTGGTCAAGGTACCCAGCCTCGACCTCTGGAACGAGGCGGCGCCGTTTCGTAGACCCGACCTGAGCGAGCTCAGAGACCCCATCAACCGCAGCGAATGGGCGCGAACCGTGCTGGGCGGCTTTCCCGAGCCGCTGACCTTTTCCCGGCGGGTGGCCTCGACCCTGGGCAAGACAGGGACTCAGAGCTACGACATCGTGCACGACAACCAGTGCCTGGGACCGGGGCTGCTGGCGCTGCGGGAGAAGCTGCCGACCGTGGCTACCATCCACCATCCCATTACGGTGGATCGCCAGATCGCCTTGCGGACGGCCGAGAGCTTGCGGCGTCGCTACGCGCTATGGCGCTGGTACGGCTTCGTCGATACCCAGATCGAGGTGTCGCGCCAGCTCGACCTGGTGCTGACCGTATCCGAGGCCTCGTTGCGCGATCTGGAACGGGAGTTCGGCATCCGGCCGCAGGCCATGCGGGTGGTGGGCAACGGCATCGATCTGGACGTCTTCCGGCCGATACCCGAAGTGCCGCGAGCAGACAACCGGCTGATCGCCACCATCTCGGCCCGCGCGCCGCTCAAGGGCTTCCGTTACCTGCTGGGCGCCATGGTCCTCATCCGGCGCGCGCGTCCGGAGGTCACACTCACGGTGGTGGGCGCACCGAGCCGGGGCAGAGCCCGCCGTATCGCCGAGCTCGGTCTGCAGGGATCGATCTTCTTCACCGGCCGGATCGACGCCGACGAGATCGCGCGGACCTATGCCCGCTCGACGGTCGCGGTGGTGCCCTCGCTCTACGAGGGCTTCGGCTTCCCGGCCGGCGAAGCCATGGCCTGTCGCGTGCCCGTGGTCTCGACCTGGGCCGGTGCCTTGCCCGAGGTAGTGGGCGCGGACGGCAAGGCCGGGCTGCTGGTCAAGCCCCGCAGCGCCGAGAGCCTAGCCCGCGCCGTCCTCGCGCTTCTCAACGACCCAGTCCGCCGGGCGGCCATGGGCGAGGCGGGCCGCCATCGCGTGCTCTCGCTCTTCACCTGGCGCCGGACGGCCGAACGCACGGTGGCGGCCTACCGGGAGGCCATCGCCGCGCACGAGCTACGGCGCCGATACCGCGACCGGGTCTACCGGCTACCCGCCGGACCGCAATACCGGTTACAGCAAGTATCCTAATCCCACCGCTCGCCCTTTACCCTGCCGTTCCCCTTCGCGGCGCTGACCGGTTTTGGCCGACAACAGGAGGCGAGGGTGGGGGAGAGCGAAAATGGCGCCAGGCCGAGCGGGACGGTATAATTCGACGGTGCGCGCTAGGCCCCGGAGTCACCGAGCAGAAGCGACGGCGAGAAGCCAAGGTGCGCTTTGGACCGCGCTCGCCTGGGGCGCGCTCTCGCTGCCGGGCAGCGCCTGCGGAGGGGCTGATACGAGCTATCCGCCGCCGCGCAACGCCGCCGGCAGCCCGGAGAGCGAACGCGCGCAGAGGCACGGGGAAGCCGGCTCGCGGACCGCGACTAACAAAAACATCGACGCTTCTTACGATCGGCAACCGCAGCAGGCGCGGCGACCGCCGCCGGTTCGGCACAAGCCGCAGCCGCGCTACTCGCCGCCGGAGGATCCGCTGCCGCCCTGGAGCCGCGAGGAGCTGGAGCGCATCTACGACGTGCAGAGCGCCGTGCGGGAAGCTTCGCGGGCCAACCGCATCCCGGTGGCGCTGATCAACGGCATCATCTGGGTGGAGAGCCGTTTCCGGGTCAAGGCGAGGGGCAACAAAGGGCCGCGCGGCCTGATGCAGATCATGCCCCGGACCGGCCGCTGGCTGGCGCAAGAGCTGGGGCGCGCCTACCGGCCCTATGATTTCCGTTTCAACATCCACGCCGGCACCTATTACTTCGCCCGGATGCTGAAACGGTTCGAGGGAAACGTGGCGCTCGCCCTGGCCGCGTACAACGCCGGACCCGGTACGGTCGACAAGTGGCTGCGAAAAAAACGCAACCTTCCGGACGAGACCCGCGCCTACGTGAACAAGGTGCTCTCCGCCGCGGATGCCTTTCGCATCCGGGGGATCTAACCCCTTCCGCTCCTACCCGCTCTCCGCGATGGAGATGTGCAGCGAGGACCCCACTGCCGATACCCGGTAGGCGGGCGAGGCGCCCTTGGCGAAACGTACGGTCAGCGCTGCGTGATCGCCCTTGTTCAGGATGAGCGAGCGGCGAACCAGCGGGTGGGTGGCGGCGATGGGACCTGCGGGATCAAAGGAGAGGCTGCCGGGAATGATGACCGTGAATCCGCCCGGGTCGGGGGTGCCTCGCAGCTGCTCGATCTTGCGGCTCATGCGCAACATGTAGTTGCGGCCGCCGTTGAGCTTCCTGGAGCCGAAGACCGGTCCCCGCGCCTTGCCCGCCGCCCGCCTCGACTCGGGGGCACCCTTCTCCTCGGCTGCGGCCGCCGTCGCTGCCGCCTCGTCCTGGGCAGAGGCGGCCGGCGCGGGCTGGTCGGCGGATGCGGGCGCCTCGACGGCTTCCGGCCTGACGCCGTTCACCTCGCCCGCGGAAGCGATCGATTTATTCTCGGTATGCGGAACTCGTTCCTTCACCGTCGGCTCAGAAGGCGGCGCGGTCTCGCTCTCGACTCGCTGCTCGGTCCGCGCCTCGGCATCGACCGGCCGGTGCAGCGGGATGGCTGCATCTCCCGACCACCAGGTGCCGAAACCGTAGGCGGCCAGCAGTCCCCCGCCGATTGCCAGCGCGGGTAGAAGAAGCGCCCTGCCGACGGAAAACGTGCGCTGCTTCCAGGATCGGCCGCGACTGCTCTCGGATCGCTCGCTTTGCGCGACAAAGGCGGTGGTCCTGCGCCTGCGCTGAAACGGGCGCGGAAGCCTGAACGCGCGCGCGCCGGAGAGCAGCAGCGGAAGCACGCGCTTTTGCCAGAAGCTCCGGGTCGCCTCGCGGGCGCCCGACGCGCCGAGGAAAAGAGCGGGCAGGGTCTGCTCGCGAAGCCGAGAAGAGAGCGTTCCCGCTACCGGAAGCAAGGTCGCCTTCAGCCACGCCAGCGCGTCCAGGCAGTGTCGCAGGTAGACGCGGGCAGACGCTCGCAGCGAGCTCAGGTGGTCTGCCGGCCAAGGGTCGTCCTCTTCGCCCTCTCCGAGCGCGAACAAGTCCCGCGAGCTGCTCGCGGTCCCGCTCTCGGCCGGCTGCTGCGCCGAGCGCACGGGCTCGGGCTCGGGCGCTCCGATTTCCGACGGCAGACGCTCGGGCTTCTCGAATGAAGCGATGACCGGTTCCCAGCTGGCGAGGCCCTCGTCGTCGGGCTCGGCCTCGGGCTCGGAAGCACAAGCGGCCGCAGCCTCGGGCTCGGGCGGAAGCGCGGCGGTCCGCTCGGCATCGAGCGGAAGCGCGCCCTCAATCGCCTCGACCGGCTCGGCGACGACGGCGTCCTCCGGCTCCCGGTCCTGATGGCGTACGGTGATCACCAGCTTGGGAGTGTCGTCCTCCACGAGCAACTGTACGTCGGCAATGGTGCCCCGCCTGGGCTGCCCTCCGGGGTGCCGCGCCGAGACGCCGCGCTCGATGCGTAACAGCGACAGCTCCTGCTCGAAGGTCGTCATGCCGTCGATGCTGCGGGTGATGCGGGCCGCGATGGGGGTGGGAACGCCGTCCAGGTACAGTTGCGAAACCGAGTCGTCGGTACCAGCGTCCACCTCGCGGCCGAGCGGCGACGGCTCCGGCTCGATGCCGCTCTCGCGCAGCATGGCGGCGATGAGCTCCTCGGTCCGCTCGTCGACGTCGAGAAAACGCAGGCCGAACTCCCCCTTGCGGTCCCCCTCCAGATGGGCCCAGACCACGGTGCCCAGCACCTCGACGCTCTGTCCGCCGTCGTTGCCCTCGAAGCGACAGATAAACGATGTGCCCACCTCGGGCAGGCAGGAAGCGCGCACGGCCGCGCCGCCGGGGCTCAGGTCCACGCAATCCGCCTCAAAGGGCTCCTCGAAGTCCTCGTGCACCAGCTCGACGGAGCTGTCGGTATTGATCCGGCAGTGACGGTCGTTTCTCCGGTCTACGAAAATTTCCATGGCCTCCCTCCGCCAGGGACAGGGGTGCTTTTCCAACATCTCCCAGAAGTCGCCGATCAGGTCCAATTTTGTGCATGCGGTTCCCCGGGGCCTGCACGCTGCCCCGACCGCGAATTGCGCGGGCCGAATCGCGCCCTGTCCCGAATCCGGCGCTGCCCGGTTATCGCTCCATTTTCGGCGGAATCGGGTAGTGCTGCTTCAGGTGGTCGTTGTGAAAGATGCCCAAGGCCTCGCGGTGGATGACCAGCTCCCGGAAGTACCCCCGCACGCGCGCCCGCTGCTGGTTGAAGGCGTCGACCAAGCGGTCCCGCTCCGCAGCGTCGAGCTGCTGCTCGATCCGCCTCTCGATGAGCTGTAGCTCGAGCAGCCCCAGGTCCACCTTATCGCAGGCCCGGCCCAGCGCCTGGGCCATCTCCTGCAGCAGCTCCTGCTCCAGGCTCTTCCGGTCCGGCATGACGTCGACCCGTGACCGCAGCCGTTCCAGGTAAGGGCTCTCGAACCCGGACTCGGTCAGGTTCCGGACCAGCGTTTTCCAGGGAGGCTCCCACATGGTGATACCGCTCCCCGAAAGGGTTACCCGCCCCGGGCCGGGCCGCAACCGAAGCGGGTTCGGACGCGTCACCTTCGACGGTTGGGCACCCCAGAACGGCCACGGCGAACCGGTCCGCTCCTTGGGAATTCGCTCTTTAATAGCGTCAATAGCGTCGTCGTTACCGTCGACCCAGCGTAACCGGCTTGTTATCGAGGCGCCGACCACGCCCATCGTCTCTGCGGCCCCCTTTTCGCGCCTTCCCGCGCGGTTTTTTCCGTCTTTCTATCCATCTCCTGATAGCTTGATAAGGGTGGCCTTCTCGCCCCAAACGGGAAATGGACCGAGACTCTAGCTCTCCGAGGGAAGCGCCTGCTGGTAACGCGGAATACTACGTCGGCGTTGGCTCCGGGATCACCGCCACCACTTTCCTCTTTCTGTCACTCCTCGATGCCGCGCATTCGTTGTTGACCGGTCCCGACCGCTGCCTGTCGTTCGCGGATCGCACGATCGGGGTCGCATGGGGCCTGGGTACGGCTTCCCTGCTGGGCTTCGTTCTCGGCTTTGTCACCGGCGGCATCGTCCTTTTGACTTCCAGAATCAGAGCGATCTACGACGGCTGGATCGAGGCGCTGATCTACGGCTCGCTGACGACGGGGGTGATCGTTCTTCTGGTTCAGCCGTGGGTTCACGCTAAATCGTCCATCTACTACGGGGCGATCGCGTTATTCTTCTTTCTATCCATCCCGGCGCTGCGCATCGCGCTCTGGCTCCATACCGACAGCAGTAGAGGAGCAGGTAGATACGCGTCGTCGCTTATGCTAGGCCTCGCGGTGTTGCTGTTCTGGCTCGACGCGAGTTTCTATCTGCGGCTTTATGCAGGAATCCACAATGCGCTGGCCTTTCTAGCGGCATTGTCCGCCGGATTGGCGGTTTCTTGCTGGCGGATCGTTCTTCCTTTTCGCGTGTACGGTGCAGCGCCATTTGCTGCTCTGCTTACGTGTGTGTGGTGCGCGCTCGAGCTTCCCGCGGCACACACCCGCAAGACCTTCCTGCTCACGCGCACGACGCTGATGTCCAAGACGATTCGCATCTGGTCCGCCGTGTTCGACCTCGACCGCGACGGGTTTTCCGAGTGGTTCATCGGAGGCGACTGCGGCGATCAATCCCGGCGCCGGCGATGCCCCGGATGACGGAGTCGACCAGAATTGCACCGGAAACGAGTCAGCGGTCTCCCGAAAACCGGTAACGGCATCGGCGGATAAATTGCCCAGCCCCAGACCGGATCTACTCATCATCGTCGTGGATACCCTGAGAACGGACCACGTCGCGAGAACAAAGAACATATCCCGGCTGATCAGGGAATCCGTTTTCTTCACGCAGGCGTACGCGCAGTTCCCCTCGACAGTTGGTTCGTTGAACTCGTTTCTGAGCGGGAAATACCCGATAGCCAATGTCTTCCGCCGATCCGTGGAACCGACCTGGCGCCTCGAACGTTCCCTGATGGAAAACGGCTACCGGTGTTTCGCAGTCTCGGCGGAGGGGGTGACGCCGATCGGACCGCAGGGCATCACCAGTTTCAGGAGCGGTCTGGGCACCCGCGGTCCGAAGTCGATACGCGGGCAGATCGATCGGGTAGCCGAGCTTCTAGGTGAGGAGCACGACGAGCCGCGCTTTGTCTGGTTTCATCTCATGACCCCCCACGTCTAAGGTCCCCTCTGAATCTGAAGGCGGCGGTACCGTCTCATTCTGTACGTATGCGGCGAATTACAGTGCCGCTGTACATTTGTGTAGGACGCTTTTTATGACTCGGTCGGAGGCGAGTTGCCGCAATCCACATATAGCGGGAGCGTCGGTTCGGAGGGACGCTTTCGGCCCGAAGTAATGCTTGTGATATATTTTCTGCGTCGGAGGAACCCGGAATGAAACACCTCGCAATCGTCATCGTCGCGGCGGTTTTCCTGGCTGGAAACGCCTCGGCCCAGCAGAAGAAGACCTACGAGTTCAAGGAGAACAAATCGGGCACGCCCGGGCAGTCGCGCGGCGTGAATGAGTCCAAGATCGAGCCCACCCGCACCGAAGCCGCGCTCAAATTCACGGTCGTGAAAAAGGACAAGGGGCCCATTCAGGGCGTGGTCATATCCCTCACCGGAAAGGACGGCAGGAAGTTTTATACTGAGGAGACCGACGCCAAGGGCTATGCCGAGGTGCTGGTCCCGGTGGGACAGACCTACGACCTGGTTTACCTGAGTCTCGGCCGCCGGGACATCGCAGCCCGGGTGCCGGTAAGCGACAAACCCAGGCAGACCATCAGATTGACCCTGCGCTACAAGCGCTATGTCCCGCCCGCCCCGGACAGGCCTCCGCCGCGCTTCGTGCTGAAGGACGTGGAGTTCGACACGGGCAAGGCGACCATCCGTAAGGAGTCCTATCCGCGGCTCGACAGCGTGGTCGAGTACATGACCCATAAGAAGTCCGCGCGCATCGAGATCTCGGGCCATACCGACAACGTCGGCAAGCCGGAAAAGAACAAGAAACTGTCCGAGAAGCGGGCCCAGGCCTGCCGCGACTACCTGATCTCCAAGGGCGTCGCCGGCGACCGCATCGTCGCCATCGGCTACGGCGACGAGCTTCCCATCGCCTCCAACGACACCGCGGCGGGCCGCCAGAAGAACCGCCGCATCGAGGCCACCGAGCTTTAGGACTCACCGCAAAAAATCGATGCGAGACCGGGCGCGCCGCCGGAGCGCAATCGCGAGCGCGCCCGGAGGAAAAGCCGCAGAGTTCTCTGCCTGCGGTCGAGAGCGCTATTTCGAGGGTTTTTCCGAGGACGAAAGCCGCCAGGGCGCCCGTCCGCGCGGCCGCAACCGGATCGTCTATTTTGCGGTGCCTCCTTAACTATTTTGCGGTGAGTCCGTAGGAGGCCGAAAGCTTGACCTGAGGGCGCCGGCTGACCAGTCTGGAGCGGCGTATGGGCTTGCGTCTGACGGTCCTCTCGTCCGGCGAGCGAACGCTTGACCTGAGGGCGCCGGCTGACCAGTCTGGAGCGGCGTATGGGCTTGCGTCTGACGGTCCTCTCGTCCGGCGAGCGAACGGCCGGGTCGGAGATCAGCTACTGGTTCGAGCAGCAGCGCGTGGTCGTGGGCCGCGGAGCAGGCGCCGACGTCCGTCTGCCGCACCCCACCATCAGCAAGCTGCACGCCACCATCGAGCTGCGCGGCGGCGAGTACTTCTTGGTGGACAACGGCTCTACCAACGGCACCCGGGTCAATGACGGCCTGCTAGTGCCGGACAGGCCCAAGCCGCTCCGCGATGGCGACCGCATCGAGGTGGGCTGCTGCCTGCTGTCGGTGCACACCGCGGTGGTGGTGGCCGAGCCCGGCACGGCCGAGCGAACCGCCGAGCTGGCGCGCCGCCTGGTGCGGGAACTACTGGCTCCTTCGGCTTCCGCGCCGGATCCGCCGTTGCTCGAGGTGGTCGACGGCCCGGATCAGGGCAAGCGGCTGGCCGTCCCCTCCCCGCCCGCGCGCCTGAAAGTGGGAAGGGATCCCTCGTGCCAGCTGTTACTCTCCGACTGCTCGGTCTCGCGGGAGCACATGGAGATCGTGCGCGATCTGGACGGAGTACTGGTCCGCAACCTGGACAGCAAGAACGGCATCCGCGTGGGCGAACAGGAGGTGGTCGAGCGAAGGCTCAAGAGCGGCGTCGAGGTGGCGCTCGGCAATACGCGGCTACGTTTCGAGGATCCGGCCGAGGCGTCGGTACGGCAGATGACCGAGCAGCCGGACGAGAAACTGCCACCGCGCCCGGTCCAGGAAGCGAAGCCGGTCGAGCCGGACGAGGGAGGCGAAGCGGTGCGGCGCCACAACCAACCGCCGCCCGGCGGTGCCGAGCGGCGGCCGCGGGGTGCGCCGCTTCCGGCGGGCGCGGAACTGCTCATCTATCTGCTGGCCGCGGTGATACTGGCGCTGAGCGCCACCGGGCTGATCATATTGCTGCGCGCGGGGTAGGAAAGGTAAAAGAGGACCATGGACCGGATCGAGCCCCCCGCTTCCCCCTTGCCCTCCTCCCCTTTCGTCCCCGAGCTGGTGGCGCAGCACGCGCGAAACCACCCCGAACGGCCCGCGCTCATCCAGCGGGAGCGCTCGGTTTGCTGGGAGGAGATGGCCGCCCATATGAACCGCACGGCCAACGCGCTCAGCGCGCTCGGGGTGGGCCGGGGAGAGCGGGTGGCGCTGCTCTCCCGCAACAGCATCGAGTACTCGGAGAGCTTTCTCGGGGTGCTGGCCGCCGGCGCCTGCGCCGTGCCGCTGCCCACCATGGTAAAGCCCGAAGCGGTGGAGCTGATGCTGCGGGACTCGGGCGCGAGGGTACTGATGGTATCGGCGGGCTGCCGGGAGCTGGTCGATCCCTTCCTGGACGGTTTCGAAGGGCTGCTGTCGGGCGGTCGCATCGGGCTCGATTTCGAGGCCGACGGCTACCGGGGGCTAGCCGGATGGCGCGACGCCGCGCCGGACGCGCCGCCGGATATCGAGATCAAAGAGAAGGACGACTTCAACATCATCTACAGCTCCGGGACCACGGGCGTGCCCAAGGGCATCCTGCACGACCATCGCATCCGCGCGGTGATGGGAAACGGCATCAAGCTGCTCGGCTTCGACCCGGAGACGGTCAACCTGGTCTCCACGCCGCTGTACTCCAACACCACCATCACCGCCTGGCTGCCCACGCTCTACGCTGGAGGAGCCAACCTGCTGATGGAGAAGTTCGACGCGCTTCAGAGCCTGCGGCTGATCGAGCGCCACCGGGTCACTCACTTCATGATGGTGCCGGTCCAGTACGAGCGCATCATGCAGCTCGACCGCTTCGCCGACTTCGACCTCTCCTCGCTCAGGCTCAAGCTCTGCACCAGCTCGCCGCTGCGCTACCGGGTAAAGAAGTGGATCGCCGAAAACCTCCCCGGGGAGATGATCGAGATCTACGGGCTGACCGAGGGCGGCATTACCACCATGCTGGACGTCAACCGCTATCCGGACAAGCTCGACTCGGTAGGCCGGCCGGTGCCCGGCTGCGAGATCCGCATCATCGACGAACAGGGCCGCGAGATCGGGCCGGGGATGACCGGCGAGATCGTGGGCCGGGCTCCCTTCATGATGCTGGGCTACCTGAACCGCGCTGAGGAGACCCGGAAGGCGGTCTGGCACGACGCCGCGGGAAAGCCCTTCATCCGCTCCGGCGACATAGGCCGAGTGGACGAGGACGGTTTTATTTATCTATCAGATCGCAAGAAGGACGTAATCATCTCCGGCGGCCTCAACATCTACGCCTCGGATTTGGAGCTGGTGCTCAGCCGCCATCCGGCCGTGCTGGACGCGGCCGTGATCGGCGTACCCAGCCAGAAGTGGGGAGAGGAGCCGCTTGCGTTGGTGGTGCTGGACCCGACCAGCGCCGTGGCGGAAGCCGAGCTGCTCGACTGGGCCAACCAGCGGCTGGGAAAGAGCCAGCGCATCGCGCGACTCGAGCGGCGCGACAGTCTGCCCAAGAGCGAGGTAGGAAAGACGCTCAAGCGGCAGCTGCGCGAGCCGTACAGAACGACAGAAGGGACAGAAGGGGACCGCAGAAGGGGACGCCGCAGAAGGGGACGCGCAGAAGGGGACGCCGCAGAAGGGGACGCGCAGAAGGGGACGTGCGCAGAAGGGGACGGACCGCAGAAGGGGACGCCGCACGCAGAAGGGGACGGGGCTAAGTTTTAAGTTATTGTCTAGCTAGACAGAAGGGGACGTTACAGAAGGGGACGCAGAAGGGGACGCAGCTAAGTTTTAAGTTATTGTCTAGCTATAACTTAAAACTTAGCCCCGTCCCCCTCTACCCCTCTACTACGTCTAGCCGTCTCCAAGCGGGTCGGCGAGCAGGCCGTCTATGAGGGGATCGGGCTCCGGAGCCTTCTTCGGCTTGGGCGGGGCCGCAGCCTTCGCGGGTTCGGACTTGGGCGCGGCAGCCGGAGCGCTCGACGGGGCCGCGGCCGGAGCGGCGGCTGCCGGCTCGGCGGCAGCGGGCTCCGGGCTGACCGGCGGCGACTGCTGCGGCTTCTTATTCTTGAACTTGGCGAGGTAGGCCTCTCGCCGGGCCTTGTAGGCCGCTGCGGTGGACGGGTTCGGTCCCGGGGGCGGTCGCATGGGCGCCGGAGCCGGACGGGCCGCCGGCCGCGGCGCGGGCACCGGCCGGGCCACGGGCCGCTGCACGGGCATGGGCCGGGCTACCGGGCCG
>CAYVFC010000046.1:0-10590 GCA_964450715.1 uncultured Sandaracinaceae bacterium
CTTCTCCTTTCACTGAGCAGCCACGATTTCGCGGCACACAACCGTTCAGGGGGGGGTAGTCGGTATCTGACCCCTCTATCCTCGCGAACTCAAAGGCGTTTCAACCCGTTCGGTGCTCTGCAGGTGCAAGGTGCGGGTGGGGAAGGCGAACGAGGAGCCGGCCTTCTCGACCACCTCCATGAACTGCAGCAGCACCTCCTGACGGATGAGCAAAAACTCGCCCCAGTCCGCGGTCTGGAACCAGGCCATGATCTCGATATCCAGGGAGCTGGCTCCGAAAGCCGCGAAGCGTACGTTGACCACCTCGGGCCAGATCTGGGGGTGCGCTCGCAGCACCCGCTCCAGCCCGGCCAGCACCTCGCGCATCTGCTCGGCCGTGGTCTGGTAGACCAGCCCCAGGGTGCAGGAGAGCCTGAGCCGGTCGCGCGCGGCAAAGGTCTCCAGGCGCATGTCGGCCAGCCGGCCGTTGGGGATGCTGACGATGGTGCGGTCCAGGGTGCGGATCCGGGTGGAGCGCAGCCCGATGGCTTCGACCGTGCCCACGAAGTCCTCGATGCGCACGAAGTCGCCCTCGCGGAAGGGCTGGTCCGCTCCGATGGAAAAGGCGCCGAAGAGGTTTTCCACGGTCTTTTGCGCGGCCAGGGCAAAGGCCAGCCCGCCGATGCCCAGGCCGGCCACCAGGCTGGCCACCGGGTAGCCGAGCTCGGAGAGCAGCGCCACCACTGCCATGGCGAAGACCAGCACCTTGACCGTACGCGAGGCGAGCGGCACCAGCGAGCGCGAGGCGTTGTGCTCTTCCGCCCAGCTCGAACGGCTGATGACCTGGGCGGCCACGTCCACCGAGCGGGCGAGCGCCCAGAAGAAGGTGAATAGAAGCAGTGCTCTGAGCGCGTCCTTGCCGAGCTGCTCGGCTGCCTGTCGCAGCTCGAGCAGCGGAAGCAGCACGAAACCGGAGGCCAGAGAGCAGGCCAGTGTCAGGGGGCCTGCCACGCGTTCGAGAAGATCGTCGTCCCAGTTGGCGGCCGTGCGGGACGCTACGCCGGACAGGATCCCGCGCAGCAAGCGGCCGAGCACCAGCCCCAGACCCCAGGCGACCAGGCAAAAGAGGGGGATGGCTGCCCATTGCCACCAGAGCAGCCCGAACGGCCCAGGATCGAGCAGCTGCGCGGGCAGGTGGTCGAGGACCGTGCTTTTCCAGATGCTTTCGTTCATTGACTCCTCCTTCTGGCTGGCAGGCGTATCGAATGCGCCGCGCCCCGAGCGCGGTGTCGCCTTCGGCCCCCCGAGAGAGGAAGCCGCATTGCGGCCGTCCCTGTTTGACCGCGAAACCGCCTGGAATTCAACCTCCGCCTGTCATCTCGAACGAAGTGAGAGATCTCACTTGACGGAGATTTCTCGCTGCGCTCGAAATGACAGGGGAGACGGATGAACCCCATTCCTTACCAGGGCAGCAAGAGAAACCTGGCGCCCGCCATTCTCGAGCGCTTTCCCGGCGGCGTGGATACCCTCTACGAGCCATTCGCCGGCTCGGCCGCGGTCTCGCTCGCGGCCCTGAGGGCCGGCAAGGCCGCTCGCGTCCACCTCAACGACAGCCTGGAGCCGCTGATGGCGCTCTGGCGGCAAATCGTGGAGTGCCCGGAGGATATTTCATTCGCCTATGCCGAGATCTGGAACCGGCAGCAACCGGATCCCGCCGCTTGTTACGAGCGGGTGCGGGCCGAGTACAACCGCGATCCCAGCCCGGACCGGCTGCTGTTCCTGCTCGCGCGCTGCGTCAAGGGCGCCGTGCGCTTCAACGCCAATGGCGAGTTCAACCAGTCGGCAGACCGGCGCAGGCTGGGCGCGCGCCCGACGGCCATGCGGGAACGCATCGCCGTGGCCTCGCGCCTTCTTCGCGGCCGCGTACGGCTGAGCGCGGTCGACTACGCGCAGGTGCTCGGACGGGCCACGCGGCGGGATCTGGTCTACCTGGACCCGCCCTACCAGGGCACCAGCGGGACGCGCGACCCCCGCTACCACCAGCCGCTCGATCTGGAGCGTTTTACAGGGGAGATCCGCAAGCTCACCGTTCGCAGGGTACCCTTTCTCATCAGCCTGGACGGGCGCTGCGGGAAACGAGCCTACGGCAAACAGCTACCGCAGGAGCTGGGCTTGACCCGCATCGAGCTGCACGCGGGCCGTTCCTCGCAGGCCACGTTGTCGGGCAGGAGCGAGCACACCTATGAGTCGCTCTACTTGTCGCCTGGACTGGATACCGGAGTTCGACAGAGCCGCGGTACAGCGGCCCGCCGGACCCTGGGAAGGGTCGAAAAAAGTTAATTTCTTAACTCCGACCCCGGATCGCCGGATCCGGATCAGGGCTTGCGGGCGGTCACCTTTACGCTGGCGATCTTGCCGGCGAGCTTGCCCGCCCAGTGCCGGGCCAGCTCCTGGTTCGCGTCGCCGGCGCAGCAGCAGGCGCCTTCGTCCGGCTTGAGCTCGGAGCCGATCAGACTCTGCAGGTGCGAGTCGTCATAGACCAGGCGGTCGGCCACCTCGACCTCGGTCAGGCCTGCATCTCGTAGGCCCTGCAGGTATGAGCTTTCGCTTATGGCTCCGGCCAGGCAGGAGGAGTACAGGTGGCGGCTCTGCTGCACCTCCGGCGGAAGGTCCTCGGCCACGATGTCCGAGACCAGCATGGTGCCGCCGGGCCTGAGCACCCGGGCGATCTCGCCGAAAACGCGATGCTTCTCCGGGGAGAGGTTGATCACGCAGTTGGAGATGACCCAGTCCACGCTGTCGCTGTCTACCGGCAGCTGCTCGATGATGCCCTTGCGCACCTCTACGTTGTCCAGGCCCGCCGCGGCGATGTTCTCCCGGGCGCGCGCGATCATGTCGTCGGTCATGTCCACGCCGATGACCCGACCCGAGGGGCCGACCTTTTTCGCGGCCAGCAGCAGATCGATCCCGGCGCCCGACCCGAGATCGAGCACCACCTGGCCGGGCTGTATTTTGGAGAAGGCGAGCGGATTGCCGCAGCCGAAGGAATTGACGACGGCGTCCTCGGGAAGCGCTGCCACCTCCTCGGCCGTGTAGCCGGCCAGCTTGGCGGCCACGCCTTTGGGCACCGCGGGGCCCCCACAGCAGCTGTTACCGGGTTTGTTGACCGCGTCTGCGTAGTCGGCGGAAACGTTTCGACGGATGGTGTCGGTGTCTGCCATGCGTTTCTCCTGAGGGGCTTCCATTATTACTGATATTTCGCGCTGTCATTTCGAGGAGCCGCAGGCGACGAGAAACCCCATTACGAGATTTCTCGCTTTGCTCGCAATGACATGTCCAGAGACCTTAGAGACCTTCCCAGAGTACTTTTTTCGGGTTGGTACTTGTATATAACCGCTTATACGGTTATACGCAAGTAGAGAGGGACAAGATATTCGATCATGCGCCCACTTATCAACGGGCTCAAAGCGCTTGCGGACGAGACGCGGCTTCAGATGCTCGGTCTTTTGCTAGAGCACGGCGAGCTGTGCGTCTGCGACTTCGTCGAGGTGTTGGGCATCACGCAATCCAAAGCCTCGCGGCACCTCAGGTACCTGGTAAACGCCGGCCTTCTCGCGGATCGTCGTGAGGCGGTCTGGGTCTACTTCCGCATCGCCGAGGCGCCCGGTCCCGAGCAGGCCAGGTTGCTCGAGGCCCTGCCGTCGCTACTTCCCGACCCGTTTCCAGCGGAGCTCAGCGACAGGCTCGCGCAATGGAAAGCGCGCAAAGAGCGGGGTTGCGGCTGCCGCGAGTAATCGCGGTTTTCTCGGCGCGGCAGAGGCGACGGCCGAGCTTCCTTGCCGCTGCTGGCTCTTCCGGCTACGGTTCGACCCTCTGGCGCAGATCGCGCGATAACGACGCGCTCCGGGGTGGTGGATGAAAGAACCGAACGATCCGCAGTTCTACCGCGGTCTGCTCGATAGCCTGCTGGAGGGAGTCTACTTCGTAGACCGCGACCGGCGCATCTCTTACTGGAACCGGGGAGCGGAACAGCTCACCGGTTACGCAGCCTCCGAGGTTGTGGGGCTTCACTGCTACGACGAGGTGCTGGTGCACACAGACGAGCAGGGACACCCCCTGTGTAACTCACCCGACTGTCCGGCGACTCGGGTCATGGACGAAGACGTACCGCGCGAGGAGCTGGTCTACCTCCGCCACCGGGACGGCCACCGGGTGCCCGCGCTCACCCGCATTTCGCCCATGCACGAGAAGAAGGGGAGGGTAGTGGGCGCGGTGGAGCTGTTTACCGACGGCAGTCGCAGACTCGAGGAGCGCAAGCGCCTGCAGGTGCTGGAGAAGGCCGCTCTGATCGATCCGTTGACCGGAGTCGGAAACCGTCGTTACGGCGAGATGATTTTACAGGACCGGCTGAGCAACCTGGACCGTTACGGGCTCGCCTTCAGCGTCGTGTTGGCCGACGTCGACCGCTTCAAGCAGATCAACGACAGGCTCGGACACGCCGCCGGGGACGCCGCGCTGCGCATGGTGGCCTCGACGTTTCGGCACAGCATCCGCGCCTCGGACGTAGTGGCGCGTTGGGGCGGTGACGAGTTCCTGGTCATCCTCACCGGTTGTCTGGGGCCCGATCTGGAGAAGCACGTGCAGAAGATGCGCCGACTGGTGGAAGAGTCGGGGACCGAGGTGAGCGCGGGCATAGTCAAGGTGACCGTGTCCATGGGCGCGGTACCGGTTCCGTCCGCTTCCGTCACGCCCGAGCAGCTCGTCGCCCGCGCCGACGAGCTGCTCTATCAGGCCAAGAAGCGGGGCCGCAACCGGGTCAAGACCGACAAGGCGGCCATGAAGGCCTGCGGCTAGAGCACCGCGCGGTCGTCCCTTTCGTTTGGCCAGGTATGTTCGGCACGGTCCTGACGGCGGCCTTTACGGCGCTACTGCTTTACGTTTTCTATCGCGTATCCTCGCTGCCATTTCTCTCGGGCCGCGTCTCCCGCCAGGCCCTGCTCGCGGTGGGCGGCGTCTTCTGGGCCGTTTTCTTTCTGGCCCGGGTCTACGGGCACCATGGCACCGGGCCCGTGGCCCTGGTGTTGGAACAGGCCGGCATGACGCTTCTGGGAACGGTTTTCGTTACCTCGGCCGCGCTTCTGGCCGCCGACCTGGCCACGCTTTTCGGATTTCTGTTTAACAGGTGGGTGGCCGCGCTGCGCTCCGGAGCGCTCGGCGCCGGGATCCTGCTCTCGGTCATCGCTCTGGTGCAGGGGCATCGCGTTCCCGAGGTCGTTTCCCACCAGGTCGCGCTGGCCGATCTGCCGGCCGAGCTCGACGGCGCGGTGCTGGTCGCTGTTTCGGACGCGCACCTGGGCGCGGTTTTAGGGCAGGAGTGGTTCACCGAGCGGGTCGCCCAGATCCGCGCGCTCCGGCCAGACCTGGTGGCGTTTCTGGGCGACATGTTCGAAGGGCACGGGCACGCGCCCCCGAAGATTCCGGGCCTGCGCGAGCTCGAGGCGCCGCTAGGCAAATGGTTCGTCGAGGGCAATCACGAGTCGCACGGGCACGGCGACGGCAGCAGCCGGGCATTGCGCGAGGCAGGGTTCCGGCTGCTCGACGACCGGTGGCAACAGATCGCGCCGGGCCTGATCGCGGCCGGGGTGAGCGACCTGACCACGCACCGGCGCCGCAACCGCCGGGGCGATCCGCTCGGGCGGGCGCTCGGCGGCCGGCCGGCCGGGGCTACGCTGCTGTTCTCGCATACGCCCTGGCAGGCCGAACGCGCCGCGCGGGCCGGCGTGGGGCTCATGCTCTCGGGCCACACCCACGGCGGGCAGATCTGGCCTTTTGGGTATTTGGTTCAAACCAGGTACCCGCTGCTCGCCGGTCGCTACGAGGTAGAGGGGATGGCCGTCATCGTCAGCCGCGGCGTGGGTACCTGGGGCCCGCGCATGCGGCTCTGGCGGCCGGGCGAGATCTTGAAGATCACGCTGAGAAACGATACCCAACCCAGACCGGGAGGCTAGAGACAGCCCCCGCACCGGAGCGATCGAGATGAGCGGAGACGACGAGCGATTCTGGGATATTTTCTTCGAGGTCTACGCGGCGCTTCCCAGGCAGGGCCCGGGCAACCGCGCCTGCGCGGAGCGGGCGTTGGGGCTCTGTCGCGATCTGCCGCCCGAGCCCCGTATCCTGGACCTGGGCTGCGGCGTGGGCGGGCAGACACTGCACCTGGCCGAGCTCACCCGCGGCAGCATCGTGGCCATCGACCGGCATACGCCCTGGATCGAACAACTGCAACGCACCGCCCAGGACCGCGGTCTTCAAGAGCGTATCAGACCGGTGGTGGCCGACATGGCTCAGCCTCCCTGCCGGCCGGAAAGCTTCGATCTGGTCTGGTCCGAGGGGGCGCTATACAACCTCGGCATCGAGACGGCGCTTCAGGTGTGTCGCGCCATGCTCCGGCCGGGCGGCAGCCTGGCCTTCACCGACGCGGTCTGGCTAAAAGAGGATCCGCCGGCCGAGGTGCGGGATGCATTCGACCTAGACTACCCGACCATGGGTCGGGCCGAACAGGCGGCCGCCGCGGTCGAGCGCGCCGGCTTCGAGCTGCTGGACCGCTTCACCCTGCCCGATCAGGCCTGGTGGGACGATTTCTACGGGCCCATGGAGAAACGCTTGGCAGAGCTCCGGCAAAGATACGCCGGAGACAGCGAGGCGCTCGGAGTGCTGGAGCAGATCGGCCGCGAGGTGGAGCTACATCGCCTTTACTCGGACTACTACGGCTACGAGTTCTTTGTGGCGCAGCGAAGGCAGTAGACGGGCTGGCGTCGTAGGGGAGGGGCTTGCCCTCTCCCGCAGTTCGCCCTCAATCGCCCTCTTTCCAGCGTCGCAGCCGGGAGGCCTCGTCGTAAAGCTGTCCCCAGACCCGCCCGGACTTGCGGCGCAGCCGCGCGTCGTGCCGGATCTCGAAGGCCCGCGCTTCTTTCTCCAGCTTGTGCAGGTGCTCCAGACGATCGGCGTCGAGCTGGCCCTCGGCCACCGCCTGTCTGACGGCGCAGCCGGGTTCGTCGTGGTGGCGGCAGTCGCGAAAGCGGCAGCCGGCGGCCAGCTCCGCGATATCGTCGAATACCGCGTTCAACCCCTCGTCGTCGCAGAGCTGAAGCTCCCTCATGCCCGGGGTGTCGAGCAGCAGCCCCCCGCCGGGCAGCAGCACCAGCTGCCGGTGGCTGGTGACGTGGCAGCCGCGGCCATCGCTCGCGCGCACTTCTCCGGTGGCCATAAGCTGTTCGCCGCACAGCGCGTTGACCATGGTGGACTTACCTGCGCCCGAGGAGCCGACCAGCGCCGCGGTCATTCCGGGCTCGATCCGCCCCCGCACCGCTTCCAGCCCCTCGGCCCGGAGCGCGCTGGTCAGATGCACGGGCGCGCCGCCGGCTCGCGCCTCGACCTCGCTCAGGCGGACGTCGACGTCCCGACCGACGTCAGCCTTGTTCAGGATGACCTCGGGTCGAGCGCCGCTGGCCAGGATGAGGGCCAGGTAGCGCTCGATGCGCCGCGGGTTGTAGTCGGCATCCAGACCGCAGACCACGAAGACCAGGTCCAGGTTGGCCGCGATCACCTGCTCGCCGGTCGCGCGGCCCGCGGCCGCGCGCAGGAACACCGTCCGGCGCCCGAGCACCCGATCGATGACCGAGACGCCGTCCGGATCCGGAGCACCGCGCAGCACCACCCAGTCGCCCACGCCGGGAAGCGCCTGGCCCTCGAGCTGTTCCCGCAGCCGTCCGGCCAGCTGGGCCTGGCCCGCGCCCGCGCTCGACCAGACCTCGTAGCCGCCCCGGTGCTCGGCTGCGATGCGAGCCGGGACGGCTTCGCCGGGTAGCGGGGCTTTTAGCTGCTTCTCGAAAAACGGGCTGAAGCCGAGTGCCGATAATTCGTACACGAGGATTCCTTTCCGCGACTCTCCCTATTATGGAACCGGCCCGGTAGAAAGCGACGGAGAATTTACAACGGTCGTCAAATCCGAAGGGGTACAATCAAGGGTGCCATGGCGGGGAAGCAGAGCAAATCACCTGGACGGAGCAAACGCCGGTTTCGATCGCTCGAACGCGATCCCGTCCCCTGGCTGCTCGGTCTCGACGACGCGGCGGTGAACGCGCTGGTGCGGCGCGATCTGCTCGACGAAAAGATCGACGTGCGTCTGCTCTGGGGGCTGCGCGAGCCGCTGCGCCTGGTCGGCCGGCAGCAGCAGGACGGGCGCTGGCTCTACCCGACCCAAAAACCTTCTCCCTACAACTACGACCTCTACCAGACGCTCAACGCGCTCGGCGAGCTGGTGGGCAAGTACGGCTTTGACAGGCGCCACCCTGCCGTCGAGCAGGGGGCGGCCTACGTGTTCTGCTGCCAGGCGCCCGAGGGCGACTACCGCGGCATCTACGGCAAGCAGCCCTCGCACACGTATACCCCGATACTGATGGCGGTGCTGATCGAGGCCGGCTACCGGGATCACCCCTCCATCGAGCGGGCTTTCCAGTGGCTTCTGGATACGCGACAGGATGACGGCGGCTGGGCCATCCCGGCCCGCACCCGCGACCGGAACATCGTCAGGGACTGGGAAAAGGTGGCCCGCAGCGACCCCATCGAGCCCGATCGCGGCCGGCCCTTCTCGCACCTGGTAACGGGTATGGTCTTGAGGGCTTTTGCGGCCCATCCCCGTTACCGAAGAACGCGAGCGGCCCGGGATGCGGCGCGTCTGCTCAAGGCGCGGTTTTTCAAACCGGATAAGTATCCAGACCGCCGCGCGCCCGAATACTGGACCAAGTTCACCTATCCCCTGCAGTTCACCGATCTGCTGACCTCGCTCGACTCGCTGGGGAAGATGGGCTTTGCCTCCGATGATCCAGAGGTGGCCCTCGCCATCGACTGGTTCGCGAAGCAGCAGAAAAAGGACGGCTCCTTCGAGCTGGTGATGCGAAGGGGAATCGGCGACAAGCGCCTCGCCTACTGGATAGGGCTGGCGCTCTGCCGCGCGCTTCGCCGGCTGGAGAAAAACGGGTAAAAAAAAAGGGTTACGATCCCCCTTGTCATTCCGAGCGAAGCGAGGAATCTCGAGCACCAGGAGGACCAGATGAAGGAGATCACAACCGACAGCAAGCTCGTCGCCTACTGCGGTCTTTACTGCGGGGCCTGCGGCGCCTATCGCAGGGGGCGCTGCCCGGGCTGCCACGAGAACGTCAAGGCCAAGTGGTGCAAGATACGAACCTGCTGCCTGGACAACGGCTATCTCAGCTGCGCCGACTGCAAGCAGTTCTCCGATCCCAGCCAGTGCGCCAAGTTCGACAACTTTCTCGGCAAGATCTTCGCCATCATCTTCAACTCCAACCGTCGCGCCTGCATCCTCAAGATCCGCGAGCTGGGTGTCGAGGGCTATGCCGAGCACATGACCGGCCTGGGTCGGCAGTCGCTGCCCAGAAAGTAGTAGGTAGGTAAGAGTAGGTAAGAGGGGTAAGAGGGGTAAGAGGGGTAAGAGGGGTAAGAGGGACGTTGCTACATTATTTACAGTATTGACCGCCTCCCCATTAGTAGGTAAGAGGGACGTTGCTACATTATTTACAGTATTGACCGCCTCCCCATCCGAACCAGCAAGCGCGGGATAGCGGCCGTCCGCCCAGTCGCGGTAACCGTATCAATGCCGTGTTACCATAACCCGCCAAATTCGCAGGCGTGGTCAAGCGGTCCTGGAGATCCGCAGCTACCGTTGGGGGAGTGAAGTGGAGGAGCGGTGCTGACGCAATGGGACAGGATCAAGGCCGTGCAGCGTATGCAGGACCACATCGAGGCGCACCTCGACCATAAGATCACCATGGCAGCGCCGGTCCGTGCCGCTCGCTACTCACAGTGGCACGCGGCCCGGTTGTTCAGGGAGGTCACGGGCAAGGCGCCTTTCGAGTACATCCGGCTGCTCCGTCTCTCGGCCGCTGCCGAGAAGCTTCGCGACACGGACCGCAAAGTCGTCGACGTGGCCTTCGACTTCGTGTTCGATTCCCCCCTTATATAGCCCGTCATTCCCAGAAGTCCGAGGCTATCTCTATCAAATTCCCCTCGGGGTCGGCCACCATGGCCGAGCGCATCTTCCAGGGCTCGTCGCGCGGAGCGTAGATCGCCTTGGCCCCCTGCCCGGTGATGCGTTCGAACAGGGCATCGACGTTCTTCTTGGCGCCTACGTTGATGGCCAGCTCGAAGGTGCCGTTCAGCCCGCGCGGGTATCCGGGCTGCTGTCCCAGAAGCTCGGGCAGCTTGGCCCGCTCGTACATGGCGAACCGTATTCCCTCGTGCCGGAACTCCGCGTAGGGGCCCTCGCCGTTCCAGTCGATCTCCACGTCGAGCACGTCGCGGTAGAAGGTCACCATCGCCTTCAGGTCGCCCACGAAAAGCCCGACCATGTCGAATTTCGTTCCCATCGCTTCCTCCCAGCTCTCCCGAGTACCAGAGGACGGTCCCAGAGGGACGCGGTCCCAGAGGGACGTTGCTACATTATTTACAGTTTCGCCCTTAGTCGCTGTACAGATCGGATTATCTCCTCTGAAGTAGCTGCCCGATCAAGCGGGGTATGATAACCCGGCCCGGAGG
>CAYVFC010000046.1:10690-55006 GCA_964450715.1 uncultured Sandaracinaceae bacterium
GAAGGCGGAGAGCCGGTAAGTAAAAATGTAAATAATGTAGCAACGTCCCCGGTTCTTCTGATAACCCGGCCCGGAGGGAAGGCGGAGAGCCGGTAAGTAAAAATGTAAATAATGTAGCAACGTCCCCGGTTCCCGTCCCCGGTTCCCGGTTCCGACGGCCGGACAAACGGCTGGCCGAGCGACCGGGCGAAAACCCGCGAGAGGAGCAAAGAAATGACCAAGACCGAAGGCGTAGCCGGCAGGCTCTCCTTTCTGGATCGTTACCTCACGGTCTGGATCTTCCTGGCCATGGGCGTGGGCGTGGGCGCCGGGTACCTGTTGCCGGGCATCGTGCCGCTGCTCGACCGGATGAGCGTGGGCACCACCTCCATCCCCATCGCCATCGGGCTGATTCTCATGATGTATCCGCCGCTGGCCAAGGTGCGGTACGAGGAGATGGGGCCGGTCTTTGGCAACTTCCGAGTGTTGGGGCTTTCGCTGGTGCAGAACTGGATCGTGGGCCCCATCCTGATGTTCGGTCTCGCCGTCCTGTTCCTGCGCGACGAGCCCGAGTATATGGTGGGCCTGATAATGATCGGCCTGGCGCGCTGCATCGCCATGGTCATCGTCTGGAACGACCTGGCCAAGGGAGACACCGAGTACTGCGCGGGCCTGGTCGCCTTCAACTCGATCTTCCAGGTCCTTCTCTACTCGGTCTATGCCTATGTCTTCATCACCGTGCTGCCGACCTGGTTCGGGCTTGAGGGCGTGGCGGTCGACATCACCATCGGGGAGATCGCCCAGAGCGTCTTCATCTACCTCGGTATCCCCTTCATCGCCGGCATGGTCACCCGCTTCACGCTGATCAAGATCAAGGATAAAGAGTGGTACCACAACCGGTTCATCCCTCGGATCAGCCCCCTGACTCTGATCGCGCTTCTCTTCACCATAGTGGTCATGTTCTCGCTCAAGGGCGAGACCATCGTGCAGCTACCGCTCGACGTGGTGCGCATCGCCGTCCCGCTGCTCATTTACTTCGTGCTGATGTTCTTCCTCTCCTTCTTCATGTCCAAGCAGGTGGGCGCCACCTACGGGCAATCCGTCACCCTCTCCTTCACCGCCGCTTCGAACAACTTCGAGCTGGCCATCGCGGTAGCGGTGGCCACCTTTGGCATCCACCACGGCGGCGCCTTTGCCGCGGTCATCGGCCCCCTGGTCGAGGTGCCGGTGCTCATCGGCCTGGTCAACGTCGCCCTCTGGCTGGGGCGCAAGTACTACCCCGACCACCCGCGATAGCTCAATCGATGCGACGGCAGAGGCAATAGACGAAACCGGGCTCGAGCTCCTTCAGCGCAGAATGGACCGGCCCGTCGTCGCTCCGGTCTTTCAGAACCTCTGCCAGGCCGGATACCATGCCCGCGGAGAACAGCAATGACCGACCCAGGCAATGAACCAGACCGAGGCCCTCGGCTCTACCGCGAGCTGGCGGATTGGTATCCCTTGCTGACCCCGGTCGCCGATTATGCCGAGGAGGCCGCTTTCTACCAGCGCCTCTTCGAGACCCACTGTCAGCGGCAGCCCCGGAACCTGCTCGATCTCGGCAGCGGCGGCGGTCACAACGCGGCCCACCTCAAGAAGACGCTGACCTGCACGCTGGTAGACCTCGCGCCCGAGATGCTCGCGATCAGTGGTCGCCTCAATCCGGAGTGCGAGCATCTCCGGGGCGACATGCGCTCCGTCAGGCTCGGGCGCGTATTCGACTGCGTCCTCGTCCACGACGCCGTGAGCCACATGGCCTCGCGAGCCGATCTCGCCTGCGCCGTAGCCACGGCCTTCCAGCACACCGCCCCGGGCGGGGTCGCTATGTTCCAGCCGGACTTCGTTGCCGAAACCTTCCAGGCGGGCACCGAGACGGGGGGCAGCGACGCCGGGTCTCGAGGCTTGCGCTACCTAGAGTGGCGCTGGGTCCCCGAATCGTCCCGGGAGACCTACGTGACCGACACGGCGTACGTCCTCCGTGACGAGAACGGCAAGGTCGAGATTGTCCACGACCGCCACACGATGGGGCTGTTCTCACGAGCCGTCTGGCTCGATCTGATCGCGGCTGCGGGCTTCGAACCGCGGGCAGTCCCCTTCGAGCACAGCTCGTACGGCGACGCCGGGCACGAGGTATTTCTCGGGCTGCGCCGCCGAGACGAGGGGGCGTGATCAGACTGGCTCCCTGAAATTGGCGCTGGGGGGAACTTCAGGTCGAGTTTCGCCGTAGGGCGCCCGAGAGCCCATAAACGGGGCGAAAACGAGCGCTTCGGCCACCGCGTCCGCCCCCGGATTTTGGAGCTCCTCGACCAGGCCGAGACCTGGCAGCGGATGCTCGACCGGGGCGAGGTTAACCAGAGGGACCTCGCCGCCCGCTTCGTCATCACCCCGGCCCGGGTCTCCCAGGTGCTCGCCCTGCTGCGCCTGCACCCCTCCATCATCGCCTTCCTCCGCGCCCATCCCCTGACCACCGAGCGCCGCCTGAGGCCGCTCCTGAGCCTCAACCACGCCGACCAGCTCCGGGCTGCCCCGGGCCTCGTCACCGGCTGGAATCGGTCCCTGGCGCCCTCGAGACGCCGCTCTCGGCGAGGCTCACGCCGATGATTGCCCACCCTACGGCGCAGGGCGGCAAACGGATGTCCGCTTCCTTCGGGAAGCCCAAACAAGGAGAGATAAATGCAGAAATTGGTAACACGCGTAACGGAAAGGGTGTCCGAGACCTTCTCCGACGACGGGACGTCGTCGGTGGAATCCTCGACCACCCAGGTTCCACCTTCCCCCAGCACAGCGGCTCCGGCCGTCGAGCCCCGGCTGCAGGAGGCCAACCCGCCTGCAGCCCCGCAGTCCCCCGAAACCGCATCGGCACCGGATCCGTCTTCGCTCGCTGTCGCGTCGCCGGTAACCGAACCTCAGCTGCCGGCGACCACCGAGCCGACGGCGCCGCCCCCTTCGGCTCCGCCGGAGGAACCCCGGGCCGAGGGCTCGGGTAACCCGTCCGAGGTCGAACCGAGCGAGACGCCGGACGAGTCTGAAGACGGCGGGTTCGAGTTCCACTGCACCTGTTCTCCCCCTCCGTCGTACCGGCGGAACCGCCGGCGGCGTCGCTAGCGCACATGCCTCCGTGCCCGCTCCGAGCCCGCCCCGGGCTCGGAGCGGGCACACCCCTTCCCGTACAGCATCCAGTAGACCTTCGTATGACAAGAAGATAGGTGACCCATGACCAACCCGAAGAACAAACCGCCCATCGCTACCCCCAGTCCTTCCGACACCATTCGGCTGGGACGCACCCAGGTTGCGAAGAAACTCGATACCAGCACTCGTTCCGTCGGCCGAATGCACGGCAAGGAGCTTCATCCCACATTCGAAAACGGTCAGTACTTCTATTCCCTGGCTGAAGTCGAGGCCGTTGCTGCAGCTCGACGCCAGGCGAACGAAGCTGCTCCGGAAACCGACGAAGTACGCCCGAACCACGACGGCCAACTCGCTTCTCGCGTCCTGCACGCGTTCACAACCGGCAAGACCCCGACCCAGGTGGTGATCGAACACTCCTTGCCACCGGGCGTGGTCAAGCAGCTTCACCTGGCCTGGATGGACCTCGAGAATTTCTTCGTGATCCGCGGTCCCGACCTCGCCCGTTTTCGAAAGCTGCTACCCCAAACAAAGACCGCAGCCGACCTCAACGCCGACCTCAAAATGCTCACTGACGCCTACCACGAGCTCAAGCGTTTCGTGTATCCCTGCTGCGTCTGCGGCAAGCCTATCCAGGCCGAAGCCGCCAGGGTCTGGGCAGACCTGCTTCAAGGCGGAACTCTCGACCGGTGGGGCCACTCCGAGTGCATCCAGCGCCAAGACCGTCAGGGATAGATAGCGGGTTGTGAAGTATAGCCGGTCATCTTCGGTATTCCAGCAGGCAACCGAGCTTGCTCTGTAGATATCGACGGCGAAAAATATCTTGCTTTCTCCGCGCGGCTAATCCGCTAACCGCTTCGGTTGCATCGTAGCTCGCCGACCCCGTCCTCGATCGATTAATACGGGGCACCAGAACATCGACTCGAAACGCGTCCATTTCTGTTGTCCCGGTCCATCGGAATTCCGGCCCTCCGGGGCAACATGGGAGCGGTCGTTTTGAGGTTTGTTTCGACAGAGGATAGAATGACAACGAAAGCGACAAGGTATTCGGGGAAAGCTTTCCTTGAGAAGGAACCTGTTCAGCGATGGGCATTGACGAAGGAGAACGTCAAGAGGGCGGAGGCGACGAAGGACCGTGCCCGCCTGTCTGGCACGCGACAGGTTGGATGCTGGTCGGCGCGCTGTTCGGCCTTTCGGTTGCCGCGCTCCAGTGCGAGTTTCTTGTCTATTTCAGGGACGACTCCGACGAGTTGAGAAAGGGATTCTACTCGATCGTCAGGGTCAGACAGCAGGAACTCGATGTTAGTTTGTTTCACGGTCTTTTCCCGTCTCAGTTATCCGTTGGGCTCTCTCTCGTAGCCTTTCTATTGGGGGCGGGCCTTCTGTACCTATCGATGCGCGGCACCCGGACCGGCTTTATCCGCCGCCGCTATTTAGCGGTGGTCGGGATCTTTCTGGTCTACTGGTTATTCTATATCCCGCTCGGGGTTCCCGGGGGAGCCGTGATCGTCGCCTTTCACGGTTTTTATCTGATATCCGGATTCACGCTCTTGGTGTTCGTCGCATTGCAGTATCGAATCCGTAGCTCGCGATGGCGCCCGAAACCGTTGCCGCGCAGACGTCTTTTGCTGTGGTTGTTTCAGTTCGGGACGGTTGTCGCGGTAGTCGTCGCGTCGTTGTGGTGGAAAAACCGGCTCTGGGAAGCGGACGTGAGAACCATTCCCTTTGGCGGTGTCGAGATGAACACGCTTCGCATACCGATCGTCGAATACACGCTCTCTGATACGATAGGAAAGGTCGTCTCGGGGGCCGCTGTCGGGCTGGCGTCGTGGCTTCTATCGTACCCCCACGGTCTGCGCAGGCGGTACGTTTCCTATGCGGTTATCGGTGGGCTGTGCGCTGCCTACGCTTTTCTTCCGCTTTCGCTTTTTCTCCCCGCCGGCAAGGAAGACGGGATCCAGAATCTGCCCGGCATACAGATCGGCGGCTCCTCCGTTCGGAAGGCAATCGTCATCTCCTCGAAGGGGGTCAACGCGCATGGCGTGGACCTGTCCGGATGGAACAGCCTGAACGAAACCGCGTCGTTGGCGGAATACCTTTATAAAGCGTGGCTTGACCGTGAAGCGCCCGTGATAGCTCCAACCAGGGCCAACGCGGCGGCTCTGGAGCGCGCTCTGCGAGAGCTTCCGGTGAGCCACCCGCTTCGGGCGCTGGTGCGCGAGCACGCGGCGAGCCTCTCGTTTCGCTGGTTCGACAAGGAACGCTATTTGGAGCTTCGCCTTGCTTCGCTGGAAGACGGGATCGATGCGTCGGATATACCTTTTCTCCAGGCGCTCTCTTCGGCGGCACCGACACCACGGGTCATGGCGGTTGCGCGAGCGCTGCTCGATCCGTCGCGGTTCCAACGGGCGGCAGATCCCCGTTCGCTGTTCCTTCTGGGGGAGTTCTTCCGCCGGGCAGGTGATGTCGCGACGTACCGGAAGCTCATAGGCGAAGCCCGAAAGAGCTGCCGATCGAAACCCCCGAAACCGAACAAAGACGGGTACGACCTGTGTTTCGATAAAATGGCGGCGTGGCGACCGAGAAGACCCGACCGCGTAGGAGAGGTGTCGGGTAAGATCACGCTGGATGGGAAAGGCGTGGCCTCGGTGGCGTTGGGTCTTGTTTCGGAGGAATGCAACCACCGGATAAAGGCCGATCCCATGTCGTTGTTCCGGTTGCACCATTGCCTCACGGCGGATTCGCGAACCGATAGCAACGGTCACTTCAGGTTTCGGTCCGTTCCCCGGGACTCGTACCAGCTTCTGGTATGGATCGAGGATCTGGGCGTTTCCGCCGAACGGATAGAGACGAAGCCTCTGGCCATAAGGGTCGATTCCGAGCCTGTCGAAACGAAGATATCGGTCGAGCTAGCCACCGTTCCTGACGGCTCGAAGGCCGCCTGGGCGCTGCCGCAGGCCGGAAAAAAGACGAAAGAGAAAGACATACAACCGCCGGACGAGTTGAGCCTGAAGAGCGCGCAGCAGATCGAGCCGTCGAAGGATCCGAAAAAGGAATACGAACAGATGGTCGCCGCGCTTCCCGCGGGGGAGCTCAGCCTCGAAAACCATCGGCCAAGGGCACTGTCGCCCCAAGTCGAAAAGAGGGGGTACGCGTTATGGAAGCTGGCCGATAAGCTTCCGAAGATCGGCCTTGCGAGAAAATGGTCTATCGAGGATCGGTCCTCGAAAGAGGTCTGGGAGCGGGTAACGTTCCACCTGTCGAAGCACCGGAAGACCTTGAGAAAGGCTCTGGAGCTTATTTCCGAGCCCGTATCTCGGGTGCACCTGGATTGCCAGGACGAGGGTCAAGAGAGCGATCCCTACGAGCGGATACGCGCACTGAGCGGGTTTCTGATGTGGGAGCACGAGTACCTGCTCAGGCAGGGAGACCGGGAAAAGGCGCTGCAACTTTGGCTTGCGGCGCGGCCGATGACGCGATTTCTCGACGGCAATGTCTGCCATAACGCGGTGCGGGCCGACGACAATGTGCATTACCACAGTCTGCGGCAGCTGGAGCGGCAGCTCGACGGTACGCTTCCAGATTCCGATGACCTGAGCCGGATACGCGAAGAGCTGGAGAAACGAAATAACCTCGGCGACGACGAGTTCGTTCGCGAGGTTCGCTATCTCCGCGCGGACGACGACAGCGGTTTCCGAGTCCTCGACGACTCGATCGAAAGCAAGTACCAGCGCCTGATCGATAGCCTGCGCTACTACGCGCGCGTGCTGGAGATCCTGAACGGTCCGCCGGCCCAGCGGCTGGACCGGCTCCGTTTCGTCGGCCCCTGGAAGCTCGGGCTGCCGTCAGCCCGATCGAAAAAGCACCAGACGCCCCCGCAACACGTCTACTGGGAGTACGAGGTTCACGTGGAGATCCGTACCCTGCGGGTCTTCGCCTTGTGCGCGATCGATATGATCGAGGCCTACCTGCGAGATGGCGCTTTCCCCTCGGACCGGGGACAGGAATGCAAGATCGACGAGAGAGGCAAGCCTTTCGTCTTCGAGCAGACCGAGACGGGCTTCGCGTACCGCCTGGCCGGTGGATACGATTGGCCCGAGCGCATCGGCTGGAAATACGATCTCCCGCGCAACGGGCAAAGGTTGGACAAAGAAGATGCCCAACATCCTCGCGAATTCCCGTGAACTGACGTCACCAAGTGCGGTTGCGGGTTTCTCGCAGATGCCGCTGAAATACGGTGATTTCGCTGGCCTGCGTCGCCACTCGCGGACTCCGTACGCGATCGCTTGATACGGGACGCCAAAACACCGCCTCGAAATGCGTCCATTTCTGTTGTCCCGGTCCATCGGAATTGCAACCCTCGGCGGCAATCAGCGGGCTGGCACCGACCGTGGCAACGCGCGGGCAACCACGGGCGCGCCGCCCGGCAACGGGCTGGCAAACGGGCTGGCAGCCGGATGGCACGCTAGCCTGGCATTCCTCTGCCAGGGGGTACCGGTTGGACCCCGTTAATCGTCCCATTGGACTCCCGTATGATACGCACGCATGACCCGCGCACGGAGCCGTTGCGGAAGTGTGCCTGTGCGCATCCGCGGTATTGCCGGTGGCGCTGGTTCCCCGCCTCTTATGCACTGGTCTGCGTACACGTGACGTTCGGGCCCTCTTCATCGGACTCATCCGACGATCAGGCCAGCGCAGCGCGAGCCCAGCCAGCGAGTTCCGCCGTCGAGCGGAGCAACCGAGCGCGTCGATGGCCGACGAGGGCTTCCATGTGGTCGAGGCGATCCAAGAGCCACCTGTCTGACGTAACGAATACGTCGGCGTAGATAGGTGCGACTGCCGCGTGTTCGAAGTCCCAGTTGTCCTGCGGTCTCGTCTTCCGACTCGGGTTCATCGTAAGGTCAGCCATCACCTGCGCTGTTAGCTCAAGTGCCGGCATGGATGCTTGGAATACCTTTTCCGTTCGTTGGGGGCTGCCGTTCCCGCGCCGCTCGATTTCCACCGATGCGGACTCCGGACCAAATTCAGCGAGGGCAAGTTGCGTTAGGTTTTTCATCACGTACCGTTTGAATAGGGCTGCTCGCTCCTCGAAAAGAACGCGACTACGATCGATCTTTCCTCCGCGGCGGAACGCGGCGCTCGCCGATAGGCGCTGAGCAGTCATTTTCTTCACGTAGATTGCATCGTACGCCGCATGTCGCTTACGAAAATCTTCGAGGTCGAGATGCTCGACCATCCAGAGTAGCGACCCAAGTTCTGGCGCGTTCATCAACAATTCCATGAATCTATCCGCTTTTTCCGCCGTCCACTCGGACGAAAAAGCGATCTTCCCGGTTCCATAGTGGTCTGGAGCGCGCGAGAACATCTCGTTTCGTTGGGCCGAACAGCGTCGTCCATGCATGATGAACTGATAACCGCATTGCGCTTCGAGGGCGTAGATCTCTTCCGGTGTTCGGAAAGTGACGGCCTGGCTCAATGCGTCCATCAATAAGGCCTGCCGTCGGCGGGCGTCGTCATCAGGCACTTGGAGCAACTCGGTGACGGCGCCATGCGACAAGGGGAAAACGGCCCTGTTCGATTCTACGAGATTCCTGCAAAGCGTCGCGCAGTCTCGGGACACAGAAGTCGGCGCGTCGCGAAGGTCAATCCACACGTTGTGATCGAGATAGACGACGTACCTGCCCGCGACTCGCTCGTCGTAAACCTGGCGGGGCTCGAACAACCGGCGTGTGAACTTCGCGGATTCGCTCGCGCCGCTGTTCTCTTTCTGCACGTTCCTCTTATTGTTTACTCAAAAGCGCGCCTTGCGCAGCTTACGAAAAGAACCGATTTGCGGGTTGGCGACGTAAAGCCGGTATTTCGAGATCCGTTTCGCTACACAATTGTCAAACTCGTCGGGCAAAGCTAGTCCTCCTCAGAGCCTCGGGTCGACGGGTTCGCTCTCCAGTGCGAGGACTCCGAAGACGCACTCGTGGACGCGGTAGAGCGGTTCCTTTTCCACGAAGCGGTGTAGGGCCTCTAGCCCGAGGGTGAACTCGCGAAGCGCCAGCGACCGCTTGGGTCCAAGTTTTCGAGCGCGCAGTCGCTCGATGTGCTCGTCAAGGGTGTACTCGGGACCGTAGATGATGCGCAGGTATTCCGGGCCGCGGCACTTCACCGCGGGCTGGACGAGGCCCTTCTTGCCGCGGTTGAGCCACTCGACGGGCTTGACGACCATGCCCTCGCCGCCTCGGCCGGTAAGGGCTTCCCACCACGCGATTCCCTCGGCCTGGCTCTCGGTGTTGGTGAGGTCGACCACCTTAAACGCGGTTTTGTGGAGCAGACCAGCGTCGCCTTCGCAGAGGTCGGCGAGCGTATTCATGTGCCAGACGTGATCGCGATCGGTATGGACTCGGCCCTCGGATGCGAGGAGGTGAAAGGGCGCGAGCTTGAGGTCGTCGATGCCGGAGACGGGCCAGCAGTAGCGGCGGTACGCGTCGGAATACTTCTCGACGCATTCTTGCCGCTCGGCGAAACGGTCGACGAGACCTTCCATTCCTGCGACGCGGGAGGCGGCCAGGCGCAGCGCCGAGAGAGCAGCGGCCATGCTGGACCGCGCGGCCGCACCGGTAGGCGCGTACTGGGATCGCAGTAACTCTTGAGCCTTCGCCGACCACGGCATGAGTTCGGCGTCGATGCAGAACCAATCGGATTCGAACTTCTGCCAGAAGTCGGCATTGGTGAGCGCGCCGCGAAGTCGGTCGAGGAACTCTGTCTCGAGGGCGGGGTCGTCGAAGAACGGCCGTCCCGTCCGGGTGTACAGCGCTCCGATACCGTGACCCCGGATGCCGAAACGGTTCGCGGCCGTGTCCTCGTCGCGACAGACGACGGCGACCGCCCGGGAACCCATGTGCTTCTCCTGGCAGACGATCCTGGGAACACCGTTGGCGCGGAAGTATTGAAAGCTCTCTTCGGGATGTTCGAGTGTCGGGCCGTCCTTCCTCGTGTCCGAGGGAGACATGGTCGGTGGCAGGTAGATGAGCCAGCGAGGATCGGTGGCGAATCGGCTCATGACTTCGAGCGCGGCCGCGGCGTTCTCCTCGCGTACCGTTACCGTGCCGCGGATACGCGTGGATATGATTCGTTTCCCCTGCACGTCGCCGATGTCGAGTATGTCGTTGTACAAACGCTCGGCAATTTCGGTCGAAGCCCCTTCGAGCGGCTTGACCGGTTCGTAGTACATCTTCGCCGCTGGAACCGATACCAGCTCATTCTCGGGATAGCGCAGCGCGGTCAGGGCTCCGCCGAACACGCAGCCTGTGTCGATGCACACGGTTTTGTTCAGCCACTCCGCGCTCGGGACCGGGGTGTGGCCGTAGACCACGCGCGCCCGACCGCGATAGTCGGCCGCCCAGTTGTAGCGAATCGTAAGGCCGTACTCGTCCGTCTCGCCGGTGCTCTCACCGTAGAGCGCGAATTCCCGCACACGAGCCGATGCTCGTCCCTGGAACGACTCCTTCATTCCCCCGTGAGCCACCACCAGCTTCCCGTCATCGAGCACGTAATGGCTCACCAGGCCGTCGATGAAGGTCTTCACTTCCTCGATGAACTCCAGTGGCTCATGCTCCAGTTGCTCGACTGTCTCGGCAAGGCCATGAGTGAGGCGAACGTCACGACCGTCCAGCTTCCGCTTCAGCTTGATGTCGTGGTTGCCGGGGACGCACAGAGCGTTTCCCTCTCGGACCATCGTCATTACGAGGCGCAAGACGGCAGGGGACTTGGGACCGCGGTCGACGAGATCCCCCACGAAGAACGCCCGTCGTCCCTCGGGATGGCTCGCCGTCGGCGCAGCCTCGGCATCCTGGACCTCGTATCCAAGCGTGCGAAGAAGCGCCACGACCTCTTCGAAGCAACCGTGGACGTCGCCGATGATATCGAACGGTCCTGTCTCGTTACGCTTGTTGTTCCAGAGCGGGGTGCGAACGATCTCTGCCGCCTCTACGTCTTCCGGTGAGTTGAGGACCGCGATATAGCGGAAGCCTTCGCGTTTCAGCGACCGGAGAGAACTGCGAAGCTGTTGCGACTGCTGGCGGGTGACATGGGGACCGAATTGCCGATCGGCCCTGTCTTGATTGCGTTCGTGACAGAGCTTGGCCGGCAGGTTCAGTACGATCGCGACCGGGAGAACGTCGTGGTCGCGCGCCAGCTTGACGATGGGCTTGCGCGCTTCTTGCTGAACGTTGGTGGCGTCGATGACGGTCAGTCGCCCGGCGGCCAGGCGTTTAGCCGCGATGTAGTGCAGGACTTCGAAGGCATCCGTGGTAGCGCTCTGATCGTTCTCGTCGTCCGAGACCAGTCCCCGGCAGTAGTCGGACGAAAGCACCTCGGTCGGCTTAAAGTGCTTCTTCGCGAATGTCGACTTCCCACTTCCGGACGTGCCGATGAGCGCGACGAGCGACAGTTCTGGGAGTTCGATCTTCATCGCTGGAACACCGCCATCTGGGTCGGGGGACCGACCTCGGGATCCTCGGCGCCGATCGGCAGCAAGCGAACTCGGTAGCCATGACGCTCGGCGACTGCGGCGCACCAGGTCTGGAACTCTTGCCGCGTCCATTCGAATCGGTGATCCCGGTGTCGGAGTCGACCCGCGGGAAGGGAAGCGAAGCGTACGTTGTACTCGACATTCGGCGTGGAAATAACGACGGTGGGCGGTTTGGCAAACTCGAACAAGACGCGTTCGAAGGCGCCCAGGCGAGACGGGTCGATGTGCTCCACTACCTCGACGGCGCAAGCGGCGTCGCAGTCCGAGAAGCGGCTGTCCCGATAGGTGAGCGATCCCTGGAACAGATCCACCTTTTTACGCTTCATTTCCGGCATGCGATCGAGTTTCAATCGGTCGCGAGCTCGTTCCAGAGACCGCATCGAGACATCGACGCCCACGACCCTGGAAACGGAGGGCTCTTTGAGGAGCGCGCCGATCAGCTTTCCCTCGCCGCAGCCGAGATCGAGGATGCGGGTCGCGCCCGCGTCTTTGAGCACCGCGACGACCGATCCGATGCGCTGATCGTTCAGACTGATCGGGCGTTCGAGCGCTTCTTCCTCTTGCTCCTTTTCTTCTTCGCGCACTACGGGCTCCGGATCGTCTTCAGCCATGAGGCGTTCCAGGGCATCGCGATATAGGCTTGTTTTGTGTTTCAAATAGCGGAGCGCGATCTGTTCGCGCATGGGATGCGATTTCAGCCAGTCGCCGCCCTTTGAGAGCAGCTTTTCGACCTCGTCGTCACCTACCCAGTAGTGCTTCTGGTTGTCGAGCACGGGGATGAGCACGTAGAGATGCGTGAGAAGATCGGCGAGTCGGACACTTGCCCGCAATCGCAGCTCGAAGCAGTTACCCTCGCCCCACTCGGGGAAGGCCTCGTCGAGAGCAATCCGCTTCGCCTCGATTTCGTATCCGAGCGGCTCGAAGAGCGCCCGGAGGAAGTGCTCGCCGCCGCGACTCGGTACGGCGGACAGGCCTGCCTCTAACGGTAACGGCGTATCTGCCAATCCCTGCCGGTCCGTCGAGACGCCCTTCATCGCAGAGCCGAAGACCTGCGCAATCGCGACGCTCAGGAACGACGACGCGGCGTAGGGCCGATCGTTGACGTAGTGCGCGAGGGTGCCCTCGGTACTCTGCCCCGACCGACGACCTCGAACGAGACCGACCGGGTCGAAGTCTAGGAGCAACGCCGCCGTGCATCGTTTCTCGGTCGCTTCCGGATAGAAGACATGCGCCTTGCCGTACGCGAGCGAGAACGTCTGGCACTTTACCGGGTGCTTGGCGAGCAGATATCCCAGGTCGGTCGCCGGGCGATGTGTAGTCCCGATGGTGAGCAGCATGGACTACACGATCTCGATGAAAGGTTTCTTGTCCACGCTGCGGTTCCAGTCCCAAGCCCCGGGCCGTTCCGTCCCGTTTTGGAAGAAATTCCGAAAACAGGATATCACGCGTTCCCGCGTGACGAGAACCGCCTTTCGGGGGAAGCGCGAACGACGGGCCGAATACACTGGCCGGAAGGCTTCGGCCGAAGGTACCCTTCGGGCCCATCCTTGGGTTCTGACCAAAATGGCCTGGTAGCAATTTCGGCTCACTTCGTTGCGGGACTTGAGCCTAGCCACCAGAGCCGACATCGAAGTTCTGCAAAATAGGGGACGTCGGTTGCTGTTTCCTACGCCGCACTCTGGGCGAGCCACGTCTTCGCGCGGAAATCAGCAACTGAGGAGATTTCCTCGTTGCCTGCTTTGAAGTTGACTACTCGGAAGGTGCGCTCGTCCTCGTTGAGCGAGCGAATCAAAACGTCTCCAGTCTTGGTCGTGAAAAGGCGGACGTCGTGCTCGTAGAGCAGGTCTCGGATTTCCTGGCGAGGATGCTCGTGCTGGTTGTTGTAGTTGGAAGTACAAATGGCAACGCGAGGTTTTACTGCACCGATAAATTCATCGGTCGTGAAGCCATTGTTGGCGCCGTGGTGGGCGAGTATCATCACGTCTACCTCGTTCCTGATGATGTCGCCGTACGTGATCCGTTGCGCTATGGCCGGGTCTTCCAGGTCGCCAAGGCTCAAGACAGTAAAGTGCCCTTGACGGAATAACTTGGCGGTAGAGTTGTTGTTCGAGTCGCCGCCGATCTCATGAGGCCAGAGGATTACGTCTAGGATTTGCAGGCGCTCGGCGTACGGGAGACCTTTTATTCGATCTGGAGACCACGCACGAGCGATCCGACCCGACTTCTGATAGGTCACAATGAGGCCCAGGGATTCCCACCCGCTGTCGGTGTGCGGCGTGTATCCGGGGTACTCGATGCATGACGGTTTCAGGTGTTCGAGAATCAGCCCAAGCTCACTTGGTGCGCAATGGTCGCGGTCCCAGCTGGTGATGTGGAGGGTATCCAGGATACCGCCTCCATAGTCTCGAATCTCGCGGAGGAGGCTGGCTGCGCTGCTCTCTGTTACACGCGCTTCTATGAGTGTGAAGTGACCGTCGTGACAGTAGCTGAAGGATGAGCCCTCGCCACCGAGTTGATATGCTCGAAATCTAGTTCCCATCCGATCCTCTAGCCTCCGAATGCCGGGTATCAGTTTTCATCGCAACGTATGCACGCAGTACTTCGCGCGCGAAGTTCTGTCCTGCCCCTCGCGCCCGCCAGAAGAAGGCGAGAAACAGTACGAAAAACGCCGCCGAAACCATAGCGCCCAATTGCGGCCGGTAGAGCGACGCGGAAAGCGGTATCATCCAACTTTCTGTCAATGCGAGTGTCTCGGTACCGACGACGAGGGCGACGAGGCCGGATGCCGTAAAGCTACCGCGAAAGAACTGATAGCTCGCCTCAGCATTGTCGACGCGGGTGCTGGCTTTGGTCCCGCTGAGCAAATGCCGAAGTTGGTTGAAGACGAACTGGGCTCCTTCTACACCTGTCGGGAATTGCTCGGGATTGTCAGCCACGACCTTGCGGCGAAACCACCCAATCGTCAGGGTCGAGTCCCAAGCCTTCGCGAGGTCTTCGTCAGCGAGACCGGCGTTCCGTATAGTGTCAACGAATCGCTCTCGTTCAGTGGCACTGATGAGGCCGGTCTTCCGAAACATGATGATTTGCGAAGGGTATTGGCCGGCCCAGAAGAGAGCTTTGAGGATCTGCTCAGGCCATGAGTGCGCGACGGTCTGGACGAAGTGGCCGGAGACGAAAGCGCCGAGAACGAAGAGTACGCTGGCAAAAAGGCCGGAATCGCCGAGGAGCGTCGGCGTAGCGCCACCGGCGACACTCCACGCAGCAAGAAGGCCGAAGAGCAATATCGCGCCTGGAAGCACGTACATCTGAAAATCGAAATATGTGAACTTCTCGGTCAATGGCGCCTTTTGCTGCTGCAGGGAACCATGGAGATACGGTGGTCCCTATCGGCACTTACTCTTGTCGGATGCACTGTAGAGGTCCCAGACGACATCGAACTCATCGTCCCGCGTGTTACACGACGAACAGATGGGGGTGATGTACGAGGCCCTGTCACTCCCTCCAGCCTTTATCACGTGACCGCCTATGACCGGCTTACCGTTGCATCCGCTCGTGCCGCAGATTGCTGGCGCTTTTTTACCGGTGCCATTCTCCCAGTGACGCAGCCATGCCCCGCACCTGGTGCACTTCTCATCGCCCGACCCTTTTCGATTCTTCACCTTCATGACGCTCTCACCTCGCTGAGCCGCAGCCAAACGCAAACCCGCTGGTCTGCTTATCTGCTCATCAGCGTAACCGCGGACGTGGGTGCTGTCAAGTGGCAATTTACCGTTGGCCACATGCGGGGTTATTTCTTGATGGTGCTGAAGAGCGACGGGCCTGCGCCAACGGGCCCGAGGATATCGAGCTTCGTCAACCGTACCCGAGCGGCGTCCGATGAGACCGCGAAGCCCTCCTGAACGAGACGAATCAATTCTTGGCCGTAGGAGTCATTGGTTCCCACAATGCCATAGAGGTCGTTGGCGTCGAGGTAGGGTTTTATTAATCGACGGACGAAACCGACCGGCATCAAGACGGCTCCGCAAACATAGCCCGCTTGCCACTCCATCCAGTCGGTTCTTGCCGCGTTGTAGATGTCGTCACGCTTACAAATCTGCTTATCCGCGTGGGGATTGCGTCCCAGTAGGTCTGGCCCCGGCGGTTCGACGTCCCAGAGGTACGCGTGGAAGTGAACGTGGCCGTACTCGTGGGTGAGGGTCGTCCGCAGGCGGTTTTTTCGTCGATCGTCATTCGCCAGTTCGGCGGAGATACTCACCCGCGGTTTGGAACCTCGTCGAAACTCTGTCATGCCTTCAACCGCTGGGCCAAAGGCAGACAGGTCGGCGTAGAGGTCTAAGTCGTCGCTGTCCCGCTCCACCAATCGAGTGAGATCATCCGTAGAGACGGGAAAAGTCGCCGCACCGTTCTGGCTTTTCAAAAAGTCGACGATTAGCATCTCGCACTCTTGGTCCAGCTCCTTGGGATCGTAGTGCGGGCGTTGCGAGAATCGACCCGTCATGTCCCGCACCTGCCTCACCACGACTACCGGCGACCCTTCTGCGGGTTGCCGCGAAAGGCGACCATCGCGTTCTTCACGTCTTCTGGGGATAACTTTTTGTTTCGAATATCGTCAGGGAAGCGACCTGCGAGGAAGTACAGCCAGTCGGCGTCGAGGTCGAGCGCATTCGCGAATTGCTTTACGAGCCAATCTGACGACGGACTTCGTCTATCGTGCTCGATGTCGTTGAGGTATTGAGGTGATATCGGCTGGCCATCTTCTTCGCGGACGACTTTTTCGGCGAGGTCTTTCAAGCTCCACTTCTTCGATTTGCGGGCCTGACTGATAGCCCGCCCAAATGTGGTGTCGTTTTTCGTCACTATTGCTCCAATCGAACGCTCCTACGCTGATCAGCTTAACGCCAGAAAACGGCAGCGTCAACCTGAGTTAATCGTTCAACCGAACGAGCGCAACGCTTCTTCTCAGAGTGGATCTCGAAGTGCTCGAAGTTGTTCGTACCGTCGCCACGCCTTTCTCGGGCGTCCATCCTCTCTCGGTTATCCTGGGGCTTTCTCCTCGTGCCGGATTTCGTCATAGATCCGGCGCACGAGCAGGCGGAAAGCGAGGCTCTGGAAGTCGGCGTCGTTTAGGTAGCGGGTGACGATTTCCTGATTCTGGTCCATGCGGTCGATCATCAGGCCTTCGACCTTGGCTTTCATGGCGAGGGCGAAGTTGTCGAGGGGATTGGCCTTGGCGCGCTGGACGACCTCGTCGTCTAGCTTGGCGGCCTCAACGAACTGGTCGAAGAGGACCTGGTCGGCCTTGTTGAACTCGGTGCCGAAGCGCTCGTTGAGCACCTCGATGATGGTGGAGAGCTCGACCTCTTCGTCCTTGGCCTTGCGCGTGCCGACGTCGGTGGGGCTGTAGACCTCGCCCGGGTCAGCGACCTTCAGGACGATGGAGCCTTCGCTGATCTTGTCGAGGCGGTAATACTTGAGGGCTACGTCGCCGTCGAGGCGCAGTGGGGCCTTGCGCGGGTCCTGGGGCAGCTTGGTCTCGAGGAAGCGCGCGAAGGTATAGAGCTTCTCCAGGTCGGGGTCGGAGAAGGGCATGATCTGCGAGAGGAAGGCGTACAGGCGCACGAAGGCGCCCAGGGCGTTCTTGAACTCTTCCTGCTCGTCCTCGGTCCTGGCCTCGTAGCGGTCGACCGCCGGGTTGAGGTGGCGGTTCATCTCGGCCTGGTCGTGGACGGTCTGCTTCTCGCGCGGGGAGAAGAAGACCCGGCAGAAGGCGTCGACCTCGGACTGCCAGAAGATCTGGGTCGCCTCAAGCTTGTGTGCGAGGTCGTAGAGCTGCTGCGGGTCGGCGGTCTCGGCGACGGTGGTCTGCTCGTAATAGGGCTGGAAGCTCCGCTGGATCTCGTCGGTATCGTTGACGAAGTCGAGGACGAAGGTGTCCTGCTTGCCCGGGGAGGTGCGGTTGAGCCGGGAGAGGGTCTGCACCGCCTGTACGCCGGAGAGCCGCTTGTCGACGTACATGGTGTGCAGCAGCGGCTGGTCGAAGCCGGTCTGGTACTTGTTGGCGACGAGCAGGACCTGGTACTCCTCGGTCTCGAAGGCGGCGGGCAGGCCGGCCTCGGAGATGCGCTTGCCGTCCTTGCCGACGTTCATGCCGGGCTCGGTGAACTCGAGACCGCTATCGGGGTCTTTCACCGTTCCGGAGAAGGCGACCAGCACCCCGACGTCGGTGTAGCCCTGTTCCTTCAGGTATTTCTCGAAGGCCAGCTTGTAGCGGACGGCGTGCAGGCGCGAGCTCGTCACCAGCATGGCCTTGGCGCGCCCGCCGATCTTGTGGCGCACCTTGGCCCGGAAGTGCTCGACCATCACCTCGGTCTTCTGGGCGATATTGTGGGGGTGCAGGCTCATGAAGCGCGCGAGCTGCCTCGTGGCTTCCTTCTTGGGCACCTTGGGGTCGGTTTCCGACGCCTTCACCAGGCGGTAGTAGGTCTTGTAGGTGGTGTAGTTATTGAGCACGTCGAGGATGAAGCCCTCCTCGATGGCCTGGCGCATGGAGTAGAGGTGAAACGGCCGCGGCTTGCCCTCGGCGTCTCGGGAGCCGAACACCTCCAGGGTCTTGGCCTTGGGCGTGGCGGTGAAGGCGAAGAAGGACAGGTTCTGCTGTCGCCCGCGCGAGGCCATCACCGCCTTGAGCACGCGGTCCTCGTCGTCCTCGGTCTCGACGCCTTCCTCTGCCTCGGCCTGCTCCAGCGAAGACGCCGCCAGCACCTGCTTCATCTGGCGCGCGGCCTCGCCCGTCTGCGAGCTGTGGGCCTCGTCCACGATCACGGCGTACTTGCGTCCGGGAAGCGCCGCGGTTTTCTCGGTGACAAAGGGAAATTTCTGCAGGGTCGTGATGATGATCAGGGTGCCCGCGGTGAGCGCCTGAGCGAGCTGGTCCGAGTGCTCGTCGATCTTGGCCACCACGCCCTGCTTGTGCTCGAACTGGTAGATGGTGTCCTGCAGCTGCTTGTCGAGGACGCGCCGGTCGGTGATGACGACGACCGAGTCGAAGACCTTGTCGTCCTCGTCGTCGTGCAGGCTGGCCAGGCGGTGAGCGAGCCACGCAATGCTGTTCGACTTGCCCGACCCGGCCGAGTGCTGGATCAGGTAGCTCTTACCCGACCCATCAACGCGCGCAGCCGCCACCAGTTGGCGTACGGCGTCGAGCTGGTGATACCGGGGGAAGATGACCTTCTCCTCGGTCGTCTTTTTACCGGCACGAACCTTCTCTTCCTTCACCAGGTGGATGAAGCGGCCCACGATGTCGAGAAATAAGTCACGCTGCCAGACCTGCTCCCAGAGATAGGCGGTCCGGTAACCACTCGGGTGCTCGGGGTTGCCCGCCCCGCCGTCCTTGCCGCGGTTGAAGGGCAGGAACGTAGTACCTGCCCCCGTCAGCCTGGTGGCCATGAACACCTGGTCGGGATCGACGGCAAAGTGCACGAGCGCCCGGCGCTTGAACTGAAAGAGCCGATGCCTTGCGTCGCGTCCGCGGTACTGCGTGACCGCGTGGTGCACGGTCTGGCCGGTCAGCGGGTTCTTGAGCTCGGCCGTGGCGATCGGCAGGCCGTTGAGGGACAGCAAGAGGTCGATGGACTGGTCCTCGTCGGCGTGTCCCGCCGGGGCGAAGTGGATCTGACGGGTGACCTGCAGCCGGTTCTGCCCGTACCTGGCCAGGATGTCGGGGTTGAGGGCGTGGGCGGGCCGGAAGTAGGCGCAGTCGAGCTTGCGACCGTAGAACTTGAACCCGTGCCGCAGCACGTCGAGCGTCCCCCGGCTCTCCAGCGACTTGGCGAGCGCGTCGATCACTGCCGATTCCAAGCTCGCCCCGTGCTGCTGCTTCAGCTCCTCCCAGAGCTCGGTCTGGCTCGCCTGCACGAAGGCGAAGAACTCCTCCGGGAACAGCGCCCGCTCCCGGTCGAACGCCTGAGCACTGCCCGCAGTCCATCCCCCTCCCGCCACCAGGGCGTGCTCGATGGCGTCCTCGAACGCCCGCTCCGTGTGCTTACCCGGCATCCGAGATCATCTCCCCCGGGGCTGCGCCAGCAAATACCCAGCAAATACCCAGCAAATAAGTAACGGCTTGATATCTCATAAGAATTCGGCGTGATGACCCCGAGCTGCCGGCGACGCGTCAAATACCGCACCCTGCCGCACGCTCGTTCTGGCACCCGCCGCGCCGCCTGTCGGGAGAATACCCGGAAAAAGCGCAAATTACTCCCGGTGGCGCGGTGATTTCCGCCCGTTCATATGTGGGGCAAAACGATATGCGCGCGCGCATATCGGGTGCATTCGCGATTATTTCGGCCCGCGACCTGAGCCTACCGGTCCGCGCCGGAATGGCCGCATCACGCGGCAGCGCGGGTCCAGCCGAGGTCCTTGAGGCGCAACCAGGCAGCCCGGATGTGTCCGTCCTTCATCTGGGAGCGCTTGCGCTCGCTCCAGGACTGGACCTTGGCGGTGACACGATCGAGGGCGTCGGCCTCGTCGTCGTGACTCGTGACCCAGTGCACCGTGGCGAGCAGCTCCATGCCGAAGGGGGTCTCGAATCCCTCGATTAGCTCGACGACTCGCTTCAGTCGCTGCTCCGTCTCCGGCTGCTTCGCAATGAACTCCTGTGCGGCTTGCACGGCTCCTGGCAGCAACTCGAGCGGAGTCTCCGGGTTGTTCTGGCCATCGCCCACCCCAATGGTGTAGTGGCCCTCCATGTTACGGAGTGCCTTGCGCAGGTTGTCCGCGTAGGGACCGTAGTAGTAAGGCTTGAACTGCAGTTGGAGCGGCTCGCCAGCTTCTTGCAGGAAGTACGCGAGCTTCTGTACCTCGACCAGCGAGAGCCGGTAGTCGTAGCCGGTCTCGAGGTACTTTCCCATGAGCGCGAGCACCGCGGCTCGGCTCGCGGTCATCGCCGGTGTCTTGCGACGATCGATGATCGCGTCGGCATCCGGGGCACCCTTCGGCTCGAAGAGCAACACGCGCACGTCCGGCATTTCGGAGAAAGCTCGCTCGATGAGCGGCCTCACGTCGGACCAGGCAAGGCCTCCGTGCCCGCATCCAAGGGGCGGGATCGCGATCGAGTGGATCTCCAGAGCGCGGACCTGGTCCACCAGATCGCGCAGCCCGTCGCGGACGTACTCGAGCTTCGAAGGGTGTCGCCAGTGCTTCTTGGTGGGGAAATTGATGATGAACCGGGGCGCGGTGAGACGACGGACCACGTGCATCTTGCCGGGCACCACCTCGCCCGCCTTGCACGCCCGCTCGTAGGACTGGAACGCCTCGGGGAAGGCCTTCTTGAATTGCAGAGCCAGCCCCTTGCCCATGACGCCCTGCGTATTGACCGTGTTGACGAGAGCGTCAACGTTGGCGGTCAGCAGGTTTCCGGTTCCCGGTTCAATCGTCATCGCTCCTCCCTTAATAATACCATTCGGGTCGGACTGTCACGCTAGGTCGATGGCTCGAGCCTGCCATCGCCGTTTTAACCTTGGTTTCCGCGGTGTTGCTCATCACTCCGATCTCCGCCACGGCCGTCCAGGGGAAGAACTCGTGCACCAGGAACTCGGCCTGGCGCTCCTCCGCGACATCGGTCCAGTACGTCTTGTCCATCACCTGCCACGGAACTTCGTCGAGCCGGCTCAGATCGTCGTAATGCAGCGCATGGGCGAGCTCGGCGTGGCGATCGGTGAAAGCCCATGCTCTTCCCAGGTTGGTGGCGATCGATACCCGGCTTACCAGATGTACGATGTCCTCCTGACCGCCCCGGTAATCGTCGTGCCCCCGGGAAACGACGTAGAGCATCACGGAGCGAGGGCAGAAGTTGAACGGCACGTAGTCGCCGAGCAAGCCATCGCCCCGCGTCATCACCGGTCTATTCAGCCGTCGCTGCTTGATGTGCAAGTGGCCGATATTGGTAGATGATAGATTACGTGCAATACGCTGCGAGTCACTCCAAACCCCTCCCTCGCTCAGGATCCCCGCGAGGTTGTCCACGTGGGTGATGTGGAAGATAAGCGGGTCTTGGGGCACTTGAGTCATCTGGTCTCGCTCGTCCTGGCTATACCCTTGATTCGACCTTTGCTCGCCGGAGCCTTCCAGGCCGTTCTCGCAGTCTTCGCAAATGGCTTGCGTAGATCGTGTACAAGCCCTACCAGGCGGTCTATTAAGCGGATCGGGCTCACCTGCTCGCCTCTAGAGTACGCATCGCCTCTGCCATTGCACGTTCGAACCATTCGGCATAGCCATCGGGTGCGTCAGGCCCGGGTTGGTTGCTCAGTTCCGACCAAGCACGTGCTGCGTCCGGTGAGATTCGAGGACGCAGGTTCCGTGCTACTAACGAACTCAACACGTCCTCGTAGTGATCGCCGAACTCTTCGTTGAAATCGATCGCGAACAAACTCCATTCGGAATAGATAAAAGGGTCGACGACACCAAAGATGAACTCGAGCGTCTTCTGTCTCGGATCGACGTTCGCGGAAGGCGCCGCGAAATGCTGAATGGAGTTCCGGAAACGGCCGAACTCGGCGTAGACATCAGCATGGGCCAGTTGAATTCCGGTGGTCGCCCATAGGCGCTCGGGTAGCTCGTTGAACTGGTAAGTGCGACCCTTTTCAAAAAGGTCCCGAAGCTCTAACATGCCCGTTCGGTCAAGGCCTGCTTTAGGTAATTGTTCGAAAATCAACAGCGGGTGCTCTTCAGCGATTCGCGCCTTGATGAGAATTTCAGCGGCGTGCGCGGCGTTTAGAACTGAGAGCTCGCCCCACCAGTCGTTGTCCATCCCGGCATAGAGACTCAAACGCAGCGCATGTTGCATCGACCCGAGTCCCAGGTCGCGCATGTGTTCGGCGACGCCTTGAAGTTCGGGGTTCATGCGGTCGACTCCACGGATCGTTCTTCGTTGGTGGACGCTTTTCCTCGAATCGCGGATTCGATAGCGGATGCGATAGTTGATCTCCGATAGGTAGAGAGCTGCATCTGTTGTCGCCGTATCCTCTTGATGGCTTTCCTTAAGGATTTTATTCGCGTAACTCTATCTGCCTGTTCACGCGCTGACGGAACGGGAAGTTCCACGTCTTTTAGGGTGCTGAAAAGAAATCGTGGTGCACGCTCCCGAACCGATGGGCATATGACCTGTACGTATCCGTTACGAGCCATTGTTCGAAGGCACTCGGCGTAGAACTCGCTTTCGGTATACCGGTTTCGCGGTTCAAGGATGATGTACTCAGGAGAACACTTGCCGGTAGCTTCCGAAACCCCTATCGCACCGGCGAAACCATCCATTTGGTGTACAACCAGATCGCCCTTCCGAACACGTTGGTATCCTTGTTCTGCGACCGCGACCATGTAGCCGTCTTTTCGACGGAGTTCGCGTAGGGTGACCTGTCCGTCGCGAAATGCGGTTACAACCCCGTCGTCTTCTTCAGGAGGAAGATGTACTTCTCGGAACAACCCCTTCGCTCGAAGAACAGACCAATTAGCGGGTAGGGTGCGTACCCACGGGACTTGGGCTCGCGCACCTATGGTAGGGTCAGGAGAAGTGGTGACAAGCACCCCCGCCGCTTCCATAGCCAAGTCAAGAAGAAATCGGTTGGATTCCGTGAGACTGTCAATCGAAGCTACGGCAATGTCGAGGTGATCGGCGAGTCGACGCTGAGTTGTTAGTGGAGGAACCGGTATGCACTCCTTTAAAAGTCTTCTTCTGTTGAGTGTTCGATTGCGGCCTGCTGCTCCCGGAGAGTTGTCCCCGAGCAGAAATAGCCCGCGGGGTGTCTGAAAAAAGTATTTTAAGTACCTTAAGTCAACTTCGTCTTCGCGAGCCTTATAGGTAGGAAAGCGATGCGAGGCAATACAACCAATGACTTCGTCACCTGTTAGGGCGACCGCGCCTTCCCACGCGAATACAATATTGAATACAAGCTCCTGTGGATGCACCTCAAACACAGCTTTATTACCGAGATCAGAACCGAATACGGCCGGTTTAAGGAACACGCCCCTTCCGTGGGACCTAACGCCAATCTCGACGTACTCTTGATCGGGAATCGGGCGCACCGGCCGACTCGCTTCGTCAACGAGGTGCTCCAACCGCCTTTCGCGAACGCGGGTCATCTCAGGGCGCGCTCCATTAGGTCTGCGATCTCAAACTGAATCCTGCGAAGTTCGGTACGAAGCTTGGTCAGATCGCGAGGTTCAGGGGGCACAAAGAAGTGTCGCGCTATGGGAATCTCGTAGCCGACGCGGACCTTGCTCTCGTCTACGACCGCGGCCTTACCGCCGCGCAGCTCGACTCCGGCGATCCAGGCGTCGGGGACGTGGGGTTTGACCTCGCGTTCGAAGTAGGCGGCGATGTCTTCCTTGAGGGGGACGTTTTCGTAGTCGCGTAGCTCGCTGTCGGGCTCGGGGTTGCCCTTGCTGTCGGTGCATACGTCCGCGGTTTCATCGCGCTCGGACAGGGCGGTGAGGACAGCCTTCTTCAAGGGGGGCAGGACGGAAAGGCCGGCACGCTTGAGTGCGCCCTTGAGATCGTCTTCGAACCGGTCGCGATTCTTGTAGAGGCGATTCGGGTCGAGGTGGGCGAGGGCCCTGAGGATGGCTTCCTGTAGCTCGCGGCCTATGGTGATCTCTTTATCGCGCGCGGCGCCCTTTTTCTTGCTGGTGGCGAGGCTTTGGAAGGCCTTTACCTCGCGCAGTCGTTCGATGCGCTCGGGCGATGCCTGGAAGCTCAGCTTGAGGGGGCGCTCGATGACGATGCGGCGATAGCCGAAGTCTTGGTTGTCGAATATCTTCGAGATTTCCCCCTCGGCGAAGTCGCCGAAGGTCCGGGCGATCTGCGAGATGTGATCGGGGGACAGCTCGTGGCGCTTGTTGCCGAGCGACTTGCGCATCTTCTGGAAGAGGTCGACGGCGTTGACGAGCTGGACCTTGCCGCGCCGGCGGCGGGGCTTGCGGTTGGTGAGCACCCAGATGTAGGTCGAGATGCCGGTGTTGTAGAAGAGCTGGTCCGGGAGCGCGATGATGGCCTCGAGCCAGTCGTTCTCCAGGATCCAGCGTCGGATCTCGCTCTCGCCCGAGCCGGCGTCGCCGGTGAACAGCGGCGAGCCGTTGAAGACGATGGCGATGCGGCTGCCGCCTTCCCTGGCTTTCGGATCGACCGGTTTCATCTTGGCGATCATGTGCTGCAGGAAGAGCAGCGCGCCGTCGTTGATGCGTGGAAGTCCCGCGCCGAAGCGGCCGGCGTGGCCCTGCTTGTCGTGCTCGTCGGTCACGACCTTCTGCACGTTCTTCCAGTCCACGCCGAAGGGCGGATTGCTCAGCATGTAGTCGAAGCGCTTGGCGTCGTGACCGTCGTGGTCGAAGGAGTTGCCGCGGATGATGTTCTCGGGGTTCTGCCCCTTGATGATCATGTCCGACTTGCAGACGGCGTAGGACTCGGGGTTCAGCTCCTGGCCGAAGACCTCGAGGCGCGCATCGGGGTTGAGCTCGCGCAGGTACTCCTCGGCCACCGACAGCATGCCGCCGGTGCCGCAGGCAGGGTCGAACAGGGTGCGCACGATGCCGGGCTTGCGCAGGGCGTCGTCGTCCTCGGTGAAGAGCACGTCGACCATCAGGCGGATGATCTCGCGCGGGGTGTAGTGATCACCCGCCTCCTCGTTCTTCTTCTCGTTGAAGCGCCGTATGAGCTCCTCGAAGACGCTGCCCATCACGTGGTTGGGCACGGCGTCGGGATGCAGGTTCACGTCGGCGAACAGGCCTATGACCTGGAAGAGCAGGTTGGCGTCGTCGAGCCGCGTGATCTGCTCGTCGAACTTGAATTGCTCGATGATGTCGCGGGCGTTCTGCGAGAAACCCTTGAGATAGGCGCGCAGGTTCTGGGCGATGTGGTTGGGGTCGCCCTTGAGCCGCTCGAAGTCGAGTTTGGAGGTGTTGTAGAAGGGCACGCCCGCGACCTTGCGTAGCGCCACGTCGACGGCCGGATCGGCGAGCTTCATGCCCCGAGCCTTCAGAGCATCGAGCCGGGCGAGTACCTTGGCCTTGGTGGGCTCGAGCACGCAGTCCAGGCGGCGAATGACCAGCAACGGCAGGATGACCTTGTCGTACTCGTTTGGCTTGTAGGCCCCGCGCAGCCGCTCGGCGTTCTGCCAGAGGAAGTCGGTGATCTCCCGGAAGCTCGTGAAGTTGCGGGCCCCGTTGGTGGGCGTCTCGCCCTTGTTGTTGTTCTGGTTGCGGCTCAAGGTTTCTTCCTCGCCTTCGTCGTCTTCTTCTTTCGGGGATGGCGCGCAGGCTGCTGTCCGTTGTCCGCCGCGTGTCCCTCTCGCACCCACTGGTCCACCTCGCTCAACTTCAGCTTCCAGAGCTTGCCCACCCGGTGGGCGGGCATCTGCCGGCTTTCGATCCAGCGGTAGATGGTATCCCTGGCCACGCCGAGATGACGAGAGACCTCGTCGACGGACACCCAGGGTTCGCTCATGGTCGTTTCCCCAACATGGCGCGAGGCATCGAGTATCTCCCCCGAACCAGGTCAATACAAGCCTGGATCGGTCAGGATCGGTATGGATCCGAAATCGGTAGTGAGTTCAGAGACTTCCGCGTTGCCGGTGCGACGCCGAAGTCGGAGTCACTTCTTCCGCGGCTGGCCGCGTTTACGGCGAATCCGGCGCCAGGACTGGACACCGAGGAATTCCTCTTTGCCCCACCAGCCGCACGCTGGAATCGGAACGGCGGGCTTCTTGAGCCGTTCGATATCGTACTGGCTTGGAAGTCGAACTTTTCTTGGCGTCTTGCCTTCGTACTCTTCGTAGTACGCGTTGACCGCGTTTCTAGTTGCGGCCGACTCCGCGTCGAGACCGATACACCAGTAGATGCCTTCTTCTCCGCGAACGTCGCAGGCGCACCTCGGGCATCCGCGCGGCCCGCTTTCCGGTGTGACGTGGTCATCGGACTCCGCGCTTCCCGGTAGCGGCATGATCTCCTCGCAGAGCTCAGTCCAGCACGGCGCGCAGAGTGCGCCCCAGACCTCGAGGACGGGAGCGTTGTCGGATTCCCGCCGTCCCCCCACGTAACGCGTCGAAATGTACCACGTCATCGGCAGGGGAACGCCGGCGCCACAGACGCGGCAGTGCATATGGGCACAGTTGCATTCGCGATCCGACGGTCTGTGCGGTTCCGGTAGCCCCCACTCCCGATCGGCCGCGAACAGGAGTTCGCAACCGATCGCAGGATATCCGGTCCAGGTCCGACACGTTCCAGCGCAGTGGTAGTGAACACACGTACAGGTATCCGGAGGGGGCACAAGACAATACCAACCGGGATCCACCCCTCGCGCACGTTCCCGTCTTTCCCGTCGGCGGACGCTATCGACTTCGATTCCGCTTTTATTTCCGACGGGATTAGCGATTTCTCCGCGTGCGAAAGTCTTCGTTATCTGCGGGTTCTCCACTTGGACGAAATCGACTAGCGACGATGTCCCCTCGACTAAAAAATATTGGGGCGACCCCCATTTTTCCCTGAATTGTCCCACTCGCCGCAAATACTTATCGGTGACCCTTGATGGTTGGAGCACCCCAACCGTCAATGAATTGTAGCAGCAAAAAAGGCGCGACGAAGCACGAAACCCGACCGGATCGGAGGTCCCGGCGCGGGCAAAGGCCGCTTCGGGTTTCGAGCAATGTCGAGCGCCTCGAAGACCTGCTTCCTGCTGAACTGGAAGTCGTGATGCCCCATGCCATAGTGTTGATTAACCGATGGATCGAGGACGTCGATTCGAGAGATCGGAGGAACGATGAGTAGGCGAGCGGTACACAGACGGGATGAGCGCCTGGTGGTCAGTTACACGCGGGTTTCCACGGAGGAACAGGCGAACAAGGCCTTGTCGCTACCAGCACAAGATGAAGCGATACGCTCCGCAGCGGTACAAAAAGGTAAAGAAATCGTTCGCTGTTTCGTGGAGCCGGGCGTATCCGGCCGTGGTGACGATCAGAACCGTCCTGCGCTGCGGGAAATGCTGCGTTTCGTCCTGGATCCGGCTTCGAAGGTCTCCGCCATACTCGTCTACCAAACCAGCCGATTTATGCGTGACGCAGGGAAAGCGCGGATACTAAAAGCAAAACTCAAGAAGGCCGGTATCCGCGTTATCTCCGTGACCCAGGAGGTCAGTGACGACCCGTCGGGGCATTTGATGGAGGGTATTTTTGAATCCTTCGATCAATATGAGAGCGAAATAAACGGTATGCGAACGGCTAGCAGCATGCGCGAAGCTGCGCGACGGGGTTTCTACCCGGGCGGACGGCCTCCTTATGGCTTTCGATCTGTACGAGTAGACGTGGGAAAGGGTGTCGAGCGATCGAGGCTCGAGCACGAGCCGCGCGAAGCCCAGTATCTGCGGGACGTCTTCGTCATGGTGGGGGGAGGCATGGGCGCTGTCAGCGTTGCGCGCGAGATGAACCGGACGGGACGCTACTACCGAAAAGAAAGGCCCTGGACAAAGGACCTCGTGCTAAGGTTGACTGCGGATCCAGCCGCAATTGGCAGGGTGATCTGGGGGCGCAAAGAAGACGAGCCGATTGAAATTCCGGTTCCTCCGATAGTCGAGACGGAGCTCTGGGAGCAAGTACAGTACGTACGTGAGCGACGCGCTCAGTCCAAGTCGCCGGGCCGCACGAACTCGAGCCCGCTTTTACTAGCCGGGATCGTGCGCTGTTCTCGGTGTCGCGCGGCGTACCAACTCGAGACCAGCGGCAAACTCGTCACGGACGGTCAGTACCAGTATAGGTACTACAACTGCCGCACGGCGTGTCGCATCGGCAAGGAGACGTGTCCAGGAGGGCGCATCGCCGAATCGGTTCTAGATGAGGCGGTACTGCGTCACCTGGCGGACAAGCTGTTTAATAAGGACAGGTGCCGTGAGCTGCTGCACGCGCTGGTCGAGGAATCGGGGGTGCTGCGCGGCAAGACCGACGAGGAGCGGCGGCGCAAGCGGGACGAGCTTGACGATATCGAGCGCCGGATCCGTACCTGGGAGCTCGCTCTCGAGGCCGGCGAGATTACGTTCGACTTGGTGGGCAGGCGGCTGCGTGAGCTGAAGGACCGCGAGGAAGAGGTGCGCGATGAGCTTGCCCGGGTGCGGCCTCTGCGGCCGGTGCCGGGGGAGCTGCTGGACGAGGGCGCGCTCGGACGGTTCGAGGAGCAGATACGCGGCCTGTTCCTGGGCCAGGACCGGTCGCTGGCCAAGGCCTACCTGCAGCTGCTGGTGGAGCGCATCGATACCGACGGGGAGCAGGTGGTGATCACGGCCCGGAGCGCGGCGGTGGCCGAGGCGGTGGAAGAAGCACAAAAGCCGCCGGGGTTAACCGGCGGCTTTTCTCCCACTTGCAGGGGTGGTTGGCTCCGGAAGCAGGACTCGAACCTGCGACCAATCGGTTAACAGCCGACCGCTCTACCAGCTGAGCTATTCCGGAATCGAGCGGAAATTAGCGGTTGGGGGCGAGGTGTCAAGGAGCCGACCACTAGAATGGCGAACCGGCGATCCAAGGGGACCGCCCGGCGCGGGCTGAGTCGGTCTCCGGATGGGACCCCGGTCGCGGCCGAGGGAGGTAGGGCCGAGGTAGGGAAAGCCGGTCGCGAACCGGGTGGGCAAGGCCGTTGAGAGGGGGATGTTCCAGATCTCGGGCACGGTCCGGGAGGCGGGCGGGACGGCCGCGAAGCCGGGCCGCAAATGGCCCCCCTGGGCGGACGGACGCGGCGAGAGGAAAGTTCGCGCGGCAGAGCGCTAGCGTTCGAGCCTCCAATAAAGCGGAAAACGTCGAAGTAATGCAGTAATAAATTTCGTTTATGAGGGATCTATCGTTGAAAACCGGCATAATGACGCGAAATTCAGGGGGGGTGCGCGCGTAGACCGGATGGATCGAGTAATAGAATCCGTTTATGGAACGCTGAAACAAAAAGGCGGAGAATTATCGCCAATATACGTCCGATCGGACCGGTTAATTCGTTGACTTGGAAATACGGAAACCGTAGGATGCCCGCCGCGATCGCCAGGTAGGATTCGACCTCGAATCCTGAATTCATTCTCCGGCTCCTGGACCAGTATCCGATCGCTCTTTCGTCCGGCGAACCGTGGAGAGCGTGGAGCCGTTTCGATAGACAAAAATCCACCCAACTAGAAGGAGCAGAAGATGGTTCTTGACCCCACCAAACATGCTGACTGGGAAATCGCCGAAGAGGCCGAGTCCAGGATGAAGACCGTCTACCAGATCGCTGAAGAGCTCGGTCTGACCAAGGAAGAGCTTCTGCCGCAGGGCCACTATATCGGCAAGGTAGACTATCGCTCGGTCCTGAAGCGCCTGAAGGACAGGCCCAATGGCAAGTACATCGACGTTACCGCCATCACCCCCACGCCTCTGGGTGAAGGCAAGTCGACCTCGACCATGGGTCTGGTACAGGGCATGGGTAAGCGCGGCAAGAAAGTATCCGCCGCAATTCGTCAGCCCTCGGGTGGTCCCACCATGAACATCAAGGGTTCGGCAGCCGGTGGTGGTCTCTCCCAGTGCATTCCCCTGACCCCTTTCTCTCTGGGACTGACCGGCGACATCAACGCCATCATGAATGCCCACAACCTGGCCATGGTCGCGCTGACCTCGCGCATGCAGCACGAGCGCAACTACAACGATGAGCAGCTGGCGCGCCTCTCCAAGATGGACCGGCTCGACATCGACCCGACCAACGTGGAGATGGGCTGGATCATCGACTACTGCGCGCAGGCGCTGCGCAACATTATCATCGGTATCGATGGCGTGAACGGCAAGGCCGACGGTTTCATGATGAAGAGCAAGTTCGGCATCGCCGTCTCCTCCGAGGTCATGGCCATCCTCTCCGTGTCCAAGAGTCTCAAGGACATGCGTGAGCGCATGGGCAAGATCGTGGTGGCCTACAACAAGAAGGGCAAGCCCGTCACGACCGAGGATCTGCAGGTCGCCGGCGCCATGACCGCGTGGATGGTCGAGGCCCTGAATCCGAACCTCCTGCAGTCCCTCGAAGGACAGCCCGTTCTGGTGCACGCCGGTCCCTTTGCCAACATCGCCATCGGTCAGAGCTCTATCGTGGCTGACCAGGTCGGCCTCAAGCTGTCCGACTACCACATCACCGAGTCCGGATTCGGCGCTGACATCGGTTTCGAGAAGTTCTGGAACCTCAAGTGTCGCTTCAGCGGCCTGACGCCTGACGCCGCGGTCGTGGTCGCCACCATCCGCGCTCTCAAGTGCCACGGCGGCGCTCCTGTTCCCGTTCCCGGCAAGCCCATGCCCGAGGAATACGGTTCGGAGAATGTCGAGTGGGTCGAGAAGGGCTGCGCCAATCTCGTCCACCACGTCAAGAACGTGCGCAAGGCTGGTATCAGCCCTGTGGTCTGCATCAACGCGTTCTACACCGACACGAAAAACGAGATCGCCAAGGTCCGCGAGATGGCCGAAGCGGCAGGCGCACGCGTTGCCGTCTCCCGTCACTGGGAAAAGGGCGGCGATGGCGCGCTCGAGTTCGCCGATGCCGTTGTCGAGGCTTGCGAGGAGAAGACCAAGTTCAAGTTCCTCTACGAGCTCAGCGAGCCGGTCAAGCAGCGCATCGAGAAGGTCGCCACCGAGGTATACGGCGCAGACGGCGTCGACTACTCGCCGGCAGCCAACGCGGCGCTCGACCGCATCCAGAAGGATCCCGAGCTGTCCAAGCTGGGCCTCTGCATGGTCAAGACCCACCTCTCCCTGTCCGACAATCCTGCCGTGAAGGGTGTTCCCAAGGGCTGGAGACTGTCCGTCCGCGAGGTGCTGACCTACGGCGGCGCTGGATTCATCGTACCTGTGGCAGGCGCCATCAGCCTGATGCCTGGTACCGGTTCCAACCCGGCTTTCCGCAGGGTCGACGTCGATACGGAGACCGGCAAGGTACAGGGCGTTTTCTAGGACGGCAGCTTCTGGAGACTAGCTAGAACAGAACGGTACAAGAAACCGCCCGGGTGTGCTCCCAGAGCACGCCCGGGCGCTTCAACCTTTCAAGGAGCATTATGACTGCTACGATTATCAGTGGTAAAGAGGTTGCAACGGCTATCCGCGCCGAGCTCAAGCAAGAGGTGGCCGAGCTCAAGGACAAGCACGGAATCCAGCCCGGGCTGGCGACCGTTCTGGTCGGCGAAGATCCCGCGTCGGTCTCCTACGTCACGGCCAAGGGCAAGGGCTGCGAGGAGATCGGCCTGGCTTCATTCCAGCACACGCTTCCCGCCGATATCTCCGAGGAAGATCTGCTGAAGCTGGTAGACAAGCTCAACAACGATCCCAAGGTGGACGGCATCCTGGTGCAGCTCCCGCTGCCCAAGCATATCGACGACAACAAGATCCTGTACGCCATCAACCCCGATAAAGACGTGGACGGGTTCCATCCCGTGAACGTGGGGCGCCTGGTCATCGGCGAGAGCATCTTCCCGCCCTGCACCCCGGCCGGCATCCAGGAGCTCATCGTTCGCGCCGGCACCCCGACCAAGGGAGCCGAGCTGGTGGTGGTGGGCCGCAGCAACATCGTGGGCAAGCCCATCGCGGTCATGATGCTGCAGAAGGCGCCGAACGCGAACTCCACCGTGACGGTTTGCCACACGGGTAGCCGCGACATGAAAGAGCACACCCTGCGGGCCGACATCCTGGTCGTGGCCGCTGGCGTGCCCAACGCGGTGACCGCGGACATGGTCAAGCCTGGCGCCACGGTGATCGACGTGGGCGTAAACCGCATCGGCACCACGCCCTCGGGCAAGGCCAAGCTGGCCGGCGACGTGGACTTCGAGGCGGTCAAGGAGGTCGCCGCGAAGATCACCCCGGTACCCGGTGGCGTGGGTCCCATGACCATCACCATGCTGCTCCGGAACACCGTGCGTGCGGGCCGGTTGCGCCTGGAAAAGAAGTCTTAGACGAGCGCTTGCCGCGGGCGAGCGCTGGCGGTAGTAAAATACCCCGTTCGGAAAGAGCGGGGGCTTTCTTAGAGTAGCGCGTCGCCTGAACGTCGCAGGTTTGCTGCGGCGGTTTGCGTTCGCCGGCCCACGGCTGGGTCGACGGGCCTGAGAAACGAGAAGCAACCCCGGCCGCGGCAGGAGAGGCGGTCACCGGTCCTGGACCGACCTCTTCCGTCTCGTACCGGGGGGCGAGCCGTCAAGAGGATCGCGTGCCCGAAAGCCTGAAAGTAAGCGTATGAGGAGGGTGATGCCCGCATGAGCACCGTGCGCGTCACCCTGCTGCCGGAAAACGTCTCGGTCGAGGCCGAGCGGGGGGTGAGTCTGTTGCAGGCGGCGGTGGACGCGGGCGTGCATATCGATGCGGAGTGTGGCGGTACCGGAAGTTGCGGTCGCTGCCGGGTACGGGTACGAGAGGGCGAGACCGAGTGCGGGGACGTGTCCGGCCTCTCGCCCGAGGAGCTGGACCAGGGATGGAACCTGGCCTGTCAGTGTAAAGCCCAGAGCGATGTGGTCGTTGAGGTCGCCGAGGCCTCGCGTCCGGAGGGAACCATTCCCGGGCAGGCCGAGAAGCGGCCGGAAACCAAGCTCTCGGTCCTTAAGGACCTGGACCTCGAATCGCGCGGTCTACGCTTCGAGCCGCCGGTCAACAAGCTCTCCGTTCACTTGGCCCCCCCCTCGCTCAGGGACAATACGAGCGACCTGTCGCGCCTGGTGCGGGCGCTTCGTAACGAGCACCTGATCAGCGAAGTCTGCGTAGATTTCCGAGTCTTGCCCGCGCTCGGTCAGACCCTGCGCAACGGGGGCTGGGTCGCCACGGCCACGGTCGCCGATACCAGGATGGAGGCGCTTACCGAGGGTTGCTGCGAGCCGGGCAAGCAGGCAGTGCGGTTGCTGCGCCTGGAGTCGGGCGATACGAGCGACAGGGCCGTGGCGCTCGTGCTCGATATCGGTACCACCACCGTCTGGGGCCAGCTGATAGATATCAACCGCCATGACGTGCTGGCCACCGCCTCGGACTACAACGCCCAGATGTCGTTCGGGGAGGACGTCATCACCCGGATCGTCCACTCCGGCAAGCAGGGAGGGCTCGAGCAACTGCAATCGGCCGTGGTCCGCACGGCCAACGCGGTGCTGGACAGGCTACTGGCCGAGGCCCGTATCACACGCGATAAAGTCATGCAGGTGATGGCAGCCGGTAATACGACCATGACTCACCTGTTTCTAGGGATTCCGCCGGGTAGTATCCGGGAGGCCCCCTGCGTACCGGCTATCAGCCTGGTGCCCCCTCTGCCCGCCGCTCACATCGGGCTGAACCTGCCCTCGCACGTCCATACGTATTGTCTGCCGTCGGTGGCGAGCTACGTGGGCGGAGACATTGTCTCGGGCGTGCTGGGAGCGGGCTTCTACTGCGAGCCCGAAACCACGCTCTACGTGGATCTCGGTACCAATGGCGAGATCGTGCTGGGTAACTCGGAATGGCTGGCCTCGGCGTCTTGCTCGGCCGGGCCCGCATTCGAGGGAGGCGGGGTCCGTTGCGGTGTGCGGGCCATGACCGGCGCGATTGTGCAATTTCGGGTCGATCCTTCGAGCTACCGTCATATGGTGGTGACCATGGGCCAGCGGCCGGCCGTGGGTATCTCGGGGGCCGGGTTAATAGGAATGATAGCGGAGCTTTACACCAAGGGCATACTCGAGCCCCACGGTAAGTTCCGTACGAACCTGTCCACGGATCGAATTCGCGTTCGGGCAGGACAAAAAGAGTACGTGGTGGTAGACGCGGCCAATTCGGGCACCGGCGCGGACGTGGTTCTGACCGAGGCGGATATCGAGAACGTGATGCGGGCCAAGGCCGCTACTTACGCCGGGATCATGACCCTGCTTGACAGCGTGAACCTTACCGTTCATGACCTTTCACGCGTGATCATCTCCGGCGGTCTGGGCAACTTCCTCGAACTGGAGCGGTGCATCCAGATCGGCCTGCTGCCCGACCTGCCGCGCGAGCGCTTCCGCTACATCGGTAACGGTTCCCTGCTCGGCGCGCGGCTGGTCGCCGTGAGCACGGACATGCTGGAAGATGCCAAGCAGCTGGCCCAGAAAATCACCAACATCGAGCTGGTCGAAAACCAGCTCTTCAGGGACAACTACGCGTCCGCCATGTCTTTTCCGCACACGAACGGGAAGGTATTCCTCTCGGCGCGGCGCTCGGCACCGGCCGAGCCCATGACCCTGGCCGGATAGGTAAAGCAGACCAGATGGGACACGTGATCGCCACCGCGGGCAAAGGAGGAACGGGAAAGACGACCGTCGCCTCGCTGGTGATCCGCCACCTGTTGCGGCTGGGCAAGCGCCCTATCCTGGCCATCGATGCCGACGCCAACGACAACCTGGGCGAGGGCATCGGTATGAAGAAAGAGGGCAGCATTGCCGCGGTGACCGACGCCTTCTTCAAGGAGCGCAACAGCCTGCCCGAGAGCATGACCAAAGAGGCCTATCTCGAGCAGCGGTTGAACACCGTGGTGAGCGAAAGCAAGGACATCGACATGCTGGTGATGGGCCACCCCGAGGGCGCGGGCTGCTACTGCTACATCAACAACGTGCTCAAGGCGCAGATGGAGAAGATGGTCTCCAACTACCCCTACGTGGTGGTGGACAACGAGGCGGGGCTGGAGCACGTGAGCCGGCGCACCACCCGCAAGGTCGATACCATGATCATGGTGGCCGACTTCTCGGCCAAGTCCATCAAGGCCGCCTCCCGCGTCCGCGAGGTGGTCGGGGAGCTGGAACTGGAGGTCGGGCGCATGGGGCTGGTCATCAACCGGGCGCCGGGAGACACGGCCCCTCTGCGGGATGTGATTGCACAGAGCGGGCTGGAGCTCTGGGGAGTTTTACCCGCGAGCAGTGCGGTAACCGAGAACGACGCGCGCGGGCAATCGGTATTCGAATTATCAGACGACGATCCGCTAGTCGCGGAGGCGGGCGGGCTTGTAGAGCGTTTATTCAAACAGTAAGGAGAGGAGACGGATATGAGTGACAAACCGAAAACCGTGACGCTGGACAGCTGGAACGGCGAGAAGGTCGAGGTGCTGGGCGCGGATTACGAGCCGGGCCGGCCCGATGGAATCCTGCGCTGGGAGGACAAGCTCGCCGATCGCAAGCAGCGTATGGACTACCTGCTCACCGCGGACCGCTACTGGTACGGTGAGGGCTTCGGCAGCGAGAAGCGCAAGAACCCCGCCTAGAACAAAATTGAAAGGGAATAGATCATGGCAGATTTTCCAAAAGTAGAAAGCACCGGCACGATCAAAGAGGTCACCGTCGGCACGGGTGACAAGGCCATGGCCATGGGCGGCGAGAGCGCCTATCCGTTCCATACCTTCGAGGGCAAGATGCCCAACGCTCCCAAGATCGCGATGGAGATCTGGGACACGGCTCCGGCCGAGTGGGCGGACTCGCTGAACGACGTGTTCAAGGACGTGTACGGCGATCCGGTCGCCTGGGCCAAGAAGTGCCTGGAGCTGGGCGCGGACGCGGTCATGCTGACCCTGGCCAGCACCGATCCCAACGGCGACAACGCGCCGGCCGCGCAGGCGGTGGAGACGGTCAAGAAGGTTTCCGGGGCGGTCGACAAGCCGCTCATCGTCTGGGGCGTGGACAACGCGGCCAAGGACGGCGAGACGCTGCGCGCGGTGGCCGAGGCCGTGGACAACCGGCCGCTGGTGCTGGGCCCGGTGGTCGAGGGCAACTACAAGCAGGTCGGCGCGGGCGCCATCGGCTACAAGCATTTCGTCATCGCCCAGTCGCCCATCGACATCAACCTGGCCAAGCAGCTCAACATCCTGCTGGGCAACCTGGGCGTCAAGGACGAGTTCATCCTGATGGACCCGTCGGTGGGCGGCCTGGGATACGGCATGGAGTACACCTACTCCGTCATGGAGCGGGCTCGCATGGCCGCACTGGTACAGGGCGACGACAAGCTGCAGTACCCGCTGTTCTGCAACGTGGGCAAGGAGGTCTGGAAGACCAAGGAAGCCAAGGCCCCGACCGAGGAGGAGCCCACCTGGGGCGATGCGGTCAAGCGCGGCATCGCCATGGAGACCATCACCGCCGTGTCACTGCTGCTGGCGGGCGCGGACCTCGTCGTGCTGCGTCACCCCGAGTCGGTCAAGGCGGTGCGCGACTACGTCAACGAGATGATGGGGTAGCGGCGCGAGAGACGCCCCGTCAGGAACACGATTTCATAGGATAACAAGGTCAGAAAAGACTCAAGAGAGGAAGCAGATGGCTGACAAAGAAAAACCAAAGAGGGCAATAGATGCCGCCTCGACTCTGATGATAGAAAAGGCGTGCGAGGACAAGGTCGAGCTTTCCTGGGACCGCTTCGAGCAGCAGCAGCCCCAGTGCGGATACGGCTCGCTCGGGCTCTGCTGCCGGCACTGCAGCATGGGTCCCTGTAACATCAACCCCTTCGGCGATGAGCCCAAGCTGGGCGTATGCGGCGCGGACGCCGACACCATCGCCGCCCGGCACTTCGGCCGCATGGCCGCGGGCGGAACCTCGGCCCACTCCGACCACGGTCGCGGAGTGGCGGAGACGTTTCTGGCCATGGCCAAGGGCGACATCAAGGATTACAAGATCAAGGACGAGCAGAAGCTGTACAAGCTGGCCATGGACCTCGGCATCGAGATCGGCGAGCGGGAGGTCAAGGATATCGCCATCGAGGTAGGCGAGAAGTCCCTGGCCATGTTCGGCAACCAGGAGGGCGAGATTCCGCTGCTCAAGCGCGCCCCGCTCAAGCGGCAGGAGATCTGGGAGAAGCAGGGTATCAAGCCCCGCGGAGTGGACCGTGAGGTGGTGGAGATGATGCACCGCACCACCATGGGCGTGGACATGGACTACAAGCACATCATCAACCATGCCTCCCGCACCTCGCTCGGCGACGGCTGGGGCGGCTCGATGATCGCCACCGAGCTGCAGGACATCATGTTCGGCACCCCCATGCCGCTGGTCTCCACCGTGAACCTGGGCGTGCTCTCTCCGAAGAACGTGAACATCATCGTGCACGGCCACGAGCCGCTGCTCTCGGAGATGATCGTGGCCGCCTCGCAGGATCCGGAGATCCTGAAGAAGGCCAAGGACAAGGGCGCCAAGGGCATCTCGCTGGGCGGCATCTGCTGCACGGCCAACGAGATCCTGATGCGGCACGGCATTCCCATCGCGGGCGACTTCCTGCAGCAGGAGCTGGCGGTGACCTCGGGCGTGTGCGACGCGATGATCGTCGACGTTCAGTGCATCTTCCAGTCGCTGCCCACCGTGGCCAAGTGCTACCACACCAAGATCTTCACCACCAACGTGCGGGCCAAGATCGACGGAGCCGAGCACATCGAGTTTCACGAGCACGACGCCATGGCCACGGCCAAGAAGCTGGTGAGCGCTGCGGTGGACAACTACAGCAACCGCAAGGGCAAGGAGATTCCCGAGCTCGACAAGGTGGACCTGGTGGCGGGCTTCTCGCACGAGACCATCAGCTACCTGCTGGGCGGGCTGTTCCGCGCCTCGTACAAGCCGCTCAACGACAACATCATCAACGGCCGCATCCGCGGCGTGGCCGGCGTGGTGGGCTGCAACAACCCGCGCATGGTTCCGCTGGATGACTACCACGTGAAGATGGTCAAGGAGCTGATCAAGCACGACGTGCTGGTGCTGCAGACCGGCTGCTCGGCCATCGCCTGTGCGAAGGCGGGCCTGCTGGTTCCCGAAGCGGCGGCCAAGTACGCCGGTGCGGGTCTGGCCGAGGTGTGCGAGACGGTGGGTATCCCGCCGGTGCTGCACCTGGGCTCCTGCGTGGACAACACCCGCATCCTGATGGCCGCCACCGCGGTGGTCAAGGAAGGCGGGCTCGGCGACGACCTGGCCGACGTACCGGCCGCGGGAGCCGCGCCCGAGTGGATGAGCGAGAAGGCCATCGCCATCGGCCAGTACTTCGTGGCCAGCGGCGTCTACGTGGTCTTCGGCGGTTCGTTCCCGACGCTCGGTGCCAAGAAGCTGACCGACTACCTCTTCAATGGCATCGAGAAGGACGTGGGCGGGAAGTGGGCCTTCGAGTCCGATCCCATCAAGGCCGCTCAGCTGATGATCCAGCACATCGACGATAAGCGGAAAGCGCTCGGCATCGACAAGGCCAAGGAGCGCGTGCTTCTGGACATGGCCGACCGGAGAGCCCTCGAGTAGCCCGGTTAGCCCTACGGCGATCACCACATCACTTTCCAGAGAGACAAGGAGAAAGCAGACATGTCGAAGATAATCGCAGCCGCGGGCATTCGGGGTGCATACCAGTTTGTTGCCGAGGCAAAGCAGAAGCTGGAGGCCGCGCTCAAGAAGCACGGCCCCGACCAGGAAGTCGCCTTCCCCAATACCGGTTACTACTTGCCGGTCATCTACGGGATGCTGGGCATCCAGGTGAAGACCCTGGGCGACCTGCAGGGCATCGTACAGAGGTGCGAGCTGTTGCTGCCGCCCAAGGTCAAGGAAAAGACCCACCTGCCCTACCTCGGGCCGGCGCTGGACGCGGGCATGGTGACCCTGTTCGCGCAGGAGGCCATCGAGGCCATCCGCTACGTGGAGCAGCCCGATTACTACGTGCGCGGAGAGGACATCACCGAGGAGAACATCTGGCTGGGCGCCGCCGATGACATCATCCTGCGCAAGCGCGGCGTGGAGTTCGTGGACGGCACCGCGCCCGGCTTTGCCGCCATTCTCGGCTCCGCTCCCAACCCGGACGTGGCGGCCAAGATCGCGGAGGAGCTGCAGCGCAAGAACCTCTATGTGTTCATGGCTGGCTCGCACAACGGCAAGACCTTTGCCGAGCAGCTCAAGGAAGCGGGCGTGCAGCTCGGCTGGGGCACCCGGCTGGTGTCGTTCGGGCCGGAGACCTCGGCGGCCGTGTTCGCCTTCGGTTTCGCCACCCGCGCGGCCATGAGCTTCGGGGGCCTGGAGCCGGGTGACTTCCGCAAGATCCTCATCTACAACAAGGACCGGGTCTACGCCTTTGCCCTGACCTTCGGCCAGGTGATCGACTCCTGGTACGCCACGGGTCTGGGAGCGGTCAACTACGGCTTCCCGGTCATCGCCGACACCCCCATCCCGCAGGTGCTGCCCACGGGCGTGTGCACCTACGAGCACGTGGTCAGCAACATCCCGTACGAGGAGATGGTGCAGAAGGCCACCGAGGTGCGCGGTCTCAAGGTCAAGGTCGCCGAGGTGCCCATCCCGGTATCCTACGGCGCGGCCTTCGAGGGCGAGCGCGTGCGCGGCGACGACATCTACACGGAGATGGGTGGCGGCCGCACGCAGGCGGTGGAGTGGACCACCATGCTGGACATGAACCAGGTCGAGGACGGCAAGATCGAGGTCATCGGCCCCGATCTCAAGGACATCAAGGCGGGAGACAAGCTGCCGCTGGCCATCAAGGTCGAGGTCGCCGGTCGCGAGATGCAGGCCGACTTCGAGCCCATCCTGGAACGGCAGATCCACCACCTGATCAACTTCGCCCAGGGAATGATGCACATCGGGCAGCGCGACATCGCCTGGGTGCGTATCGCCAAGCAAGCGGTGGAAAAGGGCTTCACCCTGAGCCACATCGGCAGCATCCTGCACGCCAAGTACCACGAGGACTTCGGCAGCATTCTCGACAAGGTGCAGGTCAAGATCTACACCGACCAGAAAGAGGTGGAGAAGGTGCTGGCCGACGCGCGCGCGGTCTACAAGAAGAGGGACGAGCGCATCGCCGGTATGACCGACGAGGACACCGACCCCTTCTTCAGCTGCACGCTCTGCCAGAGCTTCGCTCCCAGCCACGTCTGCGTGGTCACCCCGGAGCGTACCGGGCTGTGCGGCGCCTACTCCTGGCTCGACTGCAAGGCGTCCAACCAGATCAACCCGACCGGCCCCAACCAGCCCATCCCCAAGGGCACGGTGCTGGACGCGGTCTACGGTCAGTGGTCGGGCGTCAACGCGTTTGTGACCAAGGCCTCGCGCGGCAAGGTCGAGCGCTACGATGCTTACAGCATCATGCGCGAGCCCATGACCAGCTGCGGTTGCTTCGAGTGCCTGGCCGCGGTGCTGCCCATGTGCAACGGCGTGATGATCGTCGACCGCGACTACACCGACATGACGCCCTGCGGCATGAAGTTCACCACCCTGGCCGGTAGCGTGGGCGGTGGCAACGTGACCCCGGGCTTCGTGGGACACTCGAAGTACTACATCACCAGCCGCAAGTTCGTCTCTGCCGAGGGCGGGCTGAAGCGGATCGTATGGATGCCCAAGCGCCTCAAGGAGGAGATCAAGGAGCGCTTCCTAAAGCGCGCCGAGGAGGAGGGCATCCCGGACCTGCTCGACCGTATCGCGGACGAGACGGTGGGCACCACGGAAGAAGAAGTGCTTCCGTTCCTCGAAGAGAAGAAGCACCCGGCCATCAGCATGGATCCGATGATGTAGAAAGGAAAACGTCATGGCACTTACAGGAATCCAGATCTTCAAGTTTCTACCCAAGACCAACTGCAAGGAGTGCGGGGTGCCGACCTGTCTCGCCTTCGCCATGTCGCTGGCGCAGGGCAAGGCCGAGCTCAGCAAGTGCCCCTACGTCTCCGAGGAGGCCAAGGCGGCGCTCAGCGAGGCCAGTGCGCCGCCCATCCGCACCGTGACCATCGGCGACGGGGACGCGGCGGTGAAGGTCGGCGGCGAGACGGTGCTGTTCCGTCACGAGAAGACCTTCGTCAACAAGACCGGCCTGGCCATGCTGATCACCGATGCCATGGACGACGGCGAGGTCGCAGCGCGCGTCAAGCGCTTCGGCGAGCTCAGCTACAACCGCGTGGGGCTTACCCTGCGCGGGGATCTGCTGGCGCTCAAGAGCAATGACGCGGGCAAGATGACCGCGCTCATCGACAAGGTGAAGGACGCACCCAACGCGGCCATCATCCTGATAGCCGAGGACGCTGCCGTGCTCAAGGCGGGAGCCGAGGCGCTCAAGGGCAAGAAGCCGCTCTTGTACGCGGCTACCGCTGCCAACGTCGACGCCGTGGGCGCGCTGGCCAAGGAGCAGGGCTGTCCGGTGGCGATCAAGGCCGAGAACCTGGACGGCGTGTCCGCGCTCACCGAGAAGCTGGAAGGTATGGGCGTCAAGGACATCGTCATCGACAGCGGCGCGCGTGCCCTCAAGCAGGCGTTCACCGATCAGGTGGCGCTGAGGCGCGGCCCGCTGGCCAAGAACAAGGCCTGGGGCTACCCGACCATCGCCTTCCCGGGTGAGATGGCCGGCGGGGACGCGATCAAGGAGGCGCTGTATGCCGCGACCTTCGTCGCCAAGTATGGCGCCATCGTGGTGCTGTCGGATTTCCAGGGCGAGACGCTGTTCCCGTTGCTGCTGGAGCGGCTGAACATCTACACCGACCCGCAGCGTCCCATGGTCACCGAGCCCAAGGTCTACGAGATCGGCAACGCGAGCGAGGAATCGCTGCTGCTGGTGACCAGCAACTTCGCTCTCACCTACTTCATCGTGTCGGGCGAGATCGAGGCCAGCCGCGTGGGCACCTACCTGCTGGTGGTCGATACCGAGGGCCTATCGGTGCTCACCGCCTGGGCCGCGGGCAAGTTCGCCGGCGACCTGGTGGGCATGGCGGCCAAGAAGGCCGGCATCGGCGACAAGCTGAAGAAGAAGAAGATCGTCATCCCCGGGCTGGCCGCTGTGATCAGCGGCGAGCTGGAGGAAGAGCTGGGCTCGGACTGGGAAGTCATGATCGGGCCCAGGGAAGCCGCGCACATCGTGCCGTATCTCAAGCAGCAGACCGCGGCCTGAGAAACGGTAACCACGTAGACAGATAGGGAGGCGTTTGAACCTTTTCAGCTGGCGGCGCCCCGGGCGGGGCGCCGCAGGAGGAAAGCGATGTTAGTGATCGCAGAGAATATCAACATCATGTCCAAGAGCCTGGGCCCCGCCATGCGGGAGAGAAAGCCCGAGCCCATCCAGGCCATGGCCAAGAAGCTGGCCGAGAACGGAGCGGACTTTCTGGACATCAACATCGGACCGGCTCGCAAGGGTGGACCCGAGCTGATGGACTTCGTGGTGCGCACCGTGCAGGAGGTGGTGCAGAAGCCGCTCTGCCTCGACACCATGAACGTGGAGGCCATGGAGGCCGGGTTGAAGGCCCACAACGACGCGTGGGGCAAGCCTATCCTCAACTCCATCATGGCGCGGCCCGAGCGGATGGATGCGCTGTTTCCGCTGGCGCAGAAGCACGGCTGCAACGTGATCGCGCTGCTCTACGGCCCGGAGGGGCTTCCCCGCGACGCCAACGAGCGCGGCGAGCTGGCCGCTACCCTGCAGTTCCGCTGCATGGAGGCGGGCATCCCCGAGGACATGGTCTTTTACGATCCGATCGTGGTGCCGGTGAACTCGCAGCAGCAGCAGTTGCTGGGCTGCACCGAGTTCATGAAGATGCTGCCCGACATGGCGCCCACGGCCAAGTCGACCTGCGGGCTCAGCAACTCGTCCAACGGGTGCCCGGACAATTTAAGGGACATCGTCAACCAGACCTACCTCATCATTCTCAAGCGCAACAACATGAAGTCGGCCATCCTCGACGGCCTGGACACCCGCATCCTGGGCATTGCCAAGGGTAAGGAGCCCAAGCTGGAAGAGCTGATCGGCAAGGTCGAGGACGGCGAGAGCATCGACATGGGTGCGCTGAGCAAGGAAGAGCAGGACTACGTGAAGACGGCCAGGCTGCTGCTGGGCGAGTCGCTGTACTCCGACTCGTGGCTGGAGCTCTGACCTTCTACACATGCCCTCCGGTAAAAAGCTCGACCTCGTAGAGCAGGACAATCTCGAGGTCGCGCAGCGCCTGGCGCAACAGCGCTGGCGGTCGCTGGATCCGAAACAGCAGGCCGCCCGCGCGGGCGTCGGGGCGCGTCCAACGGGCGACGGGCAACACATCGTCTCGGTTTCGTACTTCGCCCAGAAAATCGAGGTGACGCATCCCGGGGGAGAGGTGCGACGCGCCGACGTGAGCGATCCGCTCAAGCTCCCGGAGCAGATCCTGGTGTTGCACTACCTCTGCTCCGAGGGGCCGGTCCCGGAAGGGGACCGCATCATTGCCTACAGCGAGATACCGGACGGCAAGTTCTACGACGACGCGTATCAGCGGCGGACCAAGAACTTCTTGCTCGCGGTGTTCGGCAAGGATCCCGACAAGATGGCCGCGGCCGCAAAGGCGTTGAAAGCCGATCCGGCGGAGCTCGGGGATGTATCGGTGCGGGTTCGGGCCCTTCCCATGATCGACATCTACCCGGTGCTGTACCGGGGCGACGAGGAGTTTCCCGCGGAAGCCGCGGTGCTGCTCGGGGAACGCATTCAGGCGTTTTTCAGCGCCGAGGACACGGCGATAGTGGCGGGGCTCACCGTGAGCTATCTGGCACGGGCGGCGGCCAAACAGAAGGCCGGGGGTAGCGCTTAGGGGCGCGTATCGATGTTTGAAACGACGTCGGCCAATCCATCCCGAAAACCGGCTTACGTCCTCGGGCCGCCTCGTCACGTAGGTGGGTACGCTCCTCGGCGGCCCTGCGGGCGCGCTCGGTTTTTCGGGCGCCTTGG
>CAYVFC010000047.1:0-22096 GCA_964450715.1 uncultured Sandaracinaceae bacterium
CGATCGTGCCCACGTTCATGTGCGGCTTGTCCCTGACGAACTTTTCCTTGGCCATCTCTTTCCTCCCTTATGAGGTACGCTAGCTAAGCCTTCGGGTTTTCGTGATGGGTACTGCTGCTCTTTTGGTAGGTGCCCTTGCTGCCGGAGCCCAGAATGAGATTTGAACTCATGACCTCATCCTTACCAAGGATGTGCTCTACCTACTGAGCTATCTGGGCCTACCTACTCGTTACGGAGCGGGTGACCGGGTTCGAACCGGCGACGTTCAGCTTGGAAGGCTGACGCTCTACCAACTGAGCTACACCCGCGATGTCGAGTTCTACGTTCACGGATCCCATTGTTTCGAGTGGAGGGTAGTGGATTTGAACCACTGTAGGCATCGCCGGCAGATTTACAGTCTGCTCCCTTTGACCACTCGGGCAACCCTCCATAATTACTGACAAAAACTACACGCGAGCTGGCGAAGGGACTCGAACCCATAACACCCTGCTTACAAAGCAGGTGCTCTACCGATTGAGCTACGCCAGCGATGAGACCGAACCTTAACTCGTTCCGGCAATATAAGAATTTACGCCATGCAGCGGATAGACCAGTCCACCCGTACCTAGCGAGGAGGGCGGTCCAATTACTCTCAAGGCGACGATCTGTCAAGGTAAAGAAGGGGGACGGGGAAGGGGAGGGAAAGGCGGACGTTGGGAAGAAAGGGGGACGTTGTTTAGTAATTAAGTTATTACGAACGCGGTCTAAAGCGACATTTTGTTAGTTTACACGTTTTCCATGGGTTACAGTTTTTAATAACTTAATTACTAAACAACGTCCCCCTGCCCGCGTCCCCCTGCCCGGCCAACGTCCCCCTGCCCGGCCGTCCCCCTGCCCGGCGCCTTCCCGACCGGCGTTAGCCACCGCTATCAGCCTCCCCACCGCCGGTATCCCCGCCGCGTTCGTCCCGCTTACCTGCATCGTTCCCGCCCGCGCCGTCTTCCTTCCCATCAGCGCCCTTCGTCCCTGCCCCCGCATCGATCCCCCCTGGCCCTGGGGGCTGCTCCAGCAGGCGCTGTCGGGCCTTGTCCAGGTCCTCCCGGGTCTTGGCGGTCCACTCGCCGCCCATGCCCGTGCGCTCTATTAGCATCAGGGTGAGCTCCCAGTAGCGGATGGCGTGGCGCACCAGCGGCTTGATCAGCTTGGCGAGCTCGGCGCGGTAGGGCTTATGGCCCTCGGGCGGCAGGTGCTCCGGAACCGGCGCGCTCATGATCGACTCCCACAGCTCGTCGTACATATGGCCGATGCTGTATCCGGATGCGGCTGCCCATTCCGCGTTCTGCAGGTGAATCGTGTTGAAATACTCCCGTTGCGCCTCCAGCAGTAGCTCGGCCCTGCGAATGAGCACCTGCCGCTGCGCTTCCACGTCGCTGCGCGGAAAGCTCAAGGCTTGCTCTCTCAGCCGGATCGTCTCGGCCAGCACGAAGTTGGCCATGGCCGCGAAGTACTCGTTCCGGATCACCTCTTCCGCAGGACGCGTCCGGTAGTAGCTCAGCGAGCTGCGCGCCTGGCGTTCCGCTTCCTGTAGCCGCTCGGCTTTCAGGTAGACCTGTGCGCGCCGCGCCATGGCCTCCAGCCGCTCTTCGGACGAAAGGTCTTCCCGGGCCAGAAGCTCATCGCTCCTCGCCAGCGCCTCGTCCCAGCGTTGCAGCTTCTCCAATACTTCGACCAGCTGGAACCGCGCATCCTTGCCGTCCGGCGACTCGGGCAGCCGTTCGCACAGGTTGCTGTAGCGTATCAAGGCCTCTTCCAGCTTCCCCTTGTTTTGTAGGCAGAGCCCTGCGTTATATAGAGCGGCTGATGCATAGCGGCTGGAGGGGAACTCGTCGGCCAGCTTATCGTAGAGCTCTACAGCACGCTCGCATTCATGTTCGCGGAACAACTCGGTCGCCGCCCGGAACAGCTCGGTCGCGTCGTAGACATCGAACTCATAGCCCCCGCCTCCATCGGTCCGCGCGGAGATCCGCAGCTCCTCCATCTCCACCACCTGCTTGCCGGCCAGCGTCGTCGGCCTGGGGTCAGCCGCACCGCACCCGGCGATCAAGATGATGATGGGGATGACGTAGATCTTCGGCGTAATCGTACTTTGGTAGTAGGCCAAGAGCGTGTAGTACTGGGAAAAAGCGATTTTCCGATCTCCGTCCCCTCTTCCTCCTCTTCTCTTTTCTTGTCCGCTTGCGCACATTGTCCTACCATATCCTACATCGATCCGAACCAGCCACAAACGAGGAATAACGAGAACAATGACGATGAGAACCGAGCGTAGGCGATCGAAACGCTACCCTGTAAGCTTTTATATTCGCCTCGCGATAGAAGACCAGATTCATCGTTGCTACCTGACCGAACTGAGCAGTACTGGGCTGTTCGCGCTGAGGCCCATCCAGCCCCTGAGACGAAACAGCAGGCAGGCCCAAGCCGAGATCCGATTGCCGGGTAGTAGGCACGAAACGATATGGGCCGGGGCCGAGCTGATTTACGACCGTTTCGATTCCCGTTTTCATGGCTCGGCCTACAGATTCACCGCCATGGCACGCGCCCATCGCGCCATGTTGCAGCAGTGGCTGGACGAAAACCAGCAAGGCTACCGCTCTCGTGAACAGACCGTCTTTCCGGCCGGTTCCTTTGGTCGCGTGGTCGTTCTCAGGCCACCGCGGAGCCTGCCGAGAGCCGCGTGAGTCTCGCGTTACCCACCCTCGCCGCCGTTTCTTAGCCGCGCCCACCTTGTTTTCTCGGGCCGATTCACCTAGTTCAGCCCGATGCGTCGGGCGTGGACAAGGCTCCCGGTTTCCGTTCTGCTCAGCCTGGCTGCGCTGGGTTGTGGAGCGCGGCTCGAGAGGCCGGCGGGCGAGAGCACGACCCCGGTCGAGATCGTTCGCGAGAACCGGCTCAGCCTGGCCGCGATCTCTAGGCCAACTCCCGGCGCGGCTCACCTCTCGCTCTGGATCGACGCCGGTTCGCGCGGTGTCCCCGTCCCGCAGATCGCCACCGCGGCCGCCTGGATCGCCGCGGCCAGGGGCGGGTCCCGGATACGCGCCAGGGTAACCCCGGACGGCACCGAGCTAGCCCTCTCGTGCGCAACCGAGCGTCTGAGAAGCTGTCTGGATCGTCTGTCCGCGGCGCTGTCGGTACGTTCCGTAACCTCGGGTGACGCGCGCCAAGCCCGCTCTCGTCTGGCCAGGGCCAGGGCGCGAGCCGAAGCAGCGGACGCGGGCCGCGAGGCCGACCGGCTCGCCCTTGGCGCGCTTCTGGGACCGGCCGCGGACGGCCTCTTTCCGCTGGGCGAGGCCGCGAACGATCGGGCGGTTACCCCCGAGGCGCTAAAGAGCTTCTACGTCCGCCACTACGGTCCCAACCGCGCGTTTCTGGTGGCGGCCGGCGACATGGAGACGGACCGGTTGCGCGCACCGGCCGCCGATGCCTTTGCCAGAGCGCCGGCGGCTATCGGCGTCCGGAACGAACGGGTCCTGCGGCCGGAGAGCAATCGGGTGGCCGCACGGGCCGGCCGAGAAAATCACCTGGCGCTGGTAGCGGCATTCGACGATCTCGATACGGCCTCGGCCTTCGCTCGCGCGCTCGCGAGCGATCCGCGCCACGACGAGCAAGGCCGGGCTTCGCTGCTCTCGATCCGCGCCTTTGCCTTGCGCGGCGGCGCCTTTCTGCTGCTGCGCCTTCGCGCGGCCGCACCCGCGGCCGCCCTGCGCCAAGCCGCTTTCGATCTGTTGCGACTTCAACAGGAGGGAACCGACCGCGGCCGTGGCGCTGTTGCTACGGACGGCCTGAGCGAGATCTCGCGGGCTGCCGGAGAGCACTGGTGTTCCGGTTCTGGCGCGGGTGAGGCAGGCGGGGTGAAGATGACCATGGCAGCCGGTGCGCTGCTGCGAAACGAGCGCGGGCATCGCGCCGCGAGAAAGGGCGGGGAGCAAGCGGCTCTCGACAGGGCCCGCGACAGCTTGAAGCAGGCACTGACCGAGGCTGCGCGAATAGCTCGCCCGCGCCTGCGGGGTAAGCTCGGCGAGCAGCGCGCGTCGGTACGGGCGCCCAACGGCGTTCCCATCGAGGTAAGGCGACGTGCCGCAGCAAAGCTGGCCGTGGCCGTGCGCGTTACCGGAGGCGCGGGTAGCGATCCGTTCGCCTTGCACGGCCGTACGGCCTTGCTGGCCGAGGCTGCTTCCACCGCCTGCTTGGGTATCTCTGCCGATACCTTAGAAGCGCGCTTGCGAGAGATGAACGCGGCATTATACCCGCTGGTCGATCCCACTTCCTGGGGGCTGGTTCTAGTAGCACCCGCTCGCGCTTGGTCGGGTGCGCTCGACCTCGCTCTCGGCTGCGCCCTTCACCCGTCGCTTCGGGGCAGCGACCTCACGCGCGCTCGTCACAAGCTCGGCAAAAAGCTGGATCCGACTGGAACTCACGCCTGGTCGCTTAGCCGGGCCGCGCGGCTGATCTCTTCGGGCGCCCCGGGTCTGGTCGCCCCCCGGGGCACTGCCGAGACCGCGGCCAACGTCCCGGCTGCAGAGCTACGAGCTGTTGCCAAGCGATCGATCCGCGCGAACCGGCTGTCGGTCGCGGCCGTGGGCGATCTGCCTGTACGGGAGACGGCGCTTCGTATCGCGCGGCGGGTCGGCTTGCTGCGGCCGGGCGATCCGCCCGCCGCCTCTGCTCCCTGCAGGGCGGGGAGCCTGTTGCAGGGCGGGAGGCATTCCGGGTCGGCCATCAGGGCCATCCTGGCCTGGCGCCTCGACTTCGCCGGCGGCGGGTCGGGTGCGAGAGCTTTTGCCACGCTGGTGAGCGCCGAGCTCGATCGAATGCCCGGGCTGGAGGCGATCGATAGCGACGGCGCGGGTCACGGAAACATGACCTGGGCCTGGGTGAGCTTGCGGGTATCGACTCAGGCCCTCGACGCTCTCGAGAACGCCGCCAGGCGGGCGGTCCAGAGCGTATCGGTAGAGGAGCTGCAGCGCCTGGTGAACGTGGTCGTCGAAAGGGAAGAAACCGAGCTTTCGGCCGCCCGCGCCCGTCCGGAGATCGAGGCGGACCATCTGGCCGCCGCCGCCATCGGCCAAGTCAGCGACAAGCCGGCGTCAGCCGTGCGGGCGCGCACCGCGGCAAAGGCTCTGTTGCAGGCTCGTCCCCTCTTCTTCATCTCCCGGCCGAGGTGACCGTTGCCCGGGCGGGCGGAGCGCCGGAGTCTTGACATAGGGTGCTCTAGTTCTTACACCCCTGTCTGGCTAGAGCACCGAACGGGCGTATGACGCCACGATTTCGCGGTTAACCAGAGAAAGGCCCGCGCGCGGGCCCCTCATCGAAAGAGCGTTGAAGCACCTCTGTCGGGCCAAAGGCCGCGTAGTATACCCCTATCACCTCGAAATCATTGATGTTCAAGCCGGTTCCCTGCTCTGGCCCCAGAGCGCTCTCATTTACCCAATTCGCAAGGAGGCACTGTGAAAATCCTGGTTCCCTTGAAGAGGGTCGCAGACCCGGACAACGCAAACAAGATCAAGGTATCGGACGACGGCAAGGCCATCACCACCGAAGGACTGGAGTGGAAGCCGAACCCGTTTGACGAGTACGCGGTGGAAGCCGCGCTCAGGCTCAACGAGAACGCGGCCAAGAACGAAAAGCTCGGCGAGACCGTGGTCATGACCATCGGACCGGCCGACGTGATGCAGACCCTGCGCCAGGCGCTGGCCATGGGAGCGGACCGCGGCATCCTGATCAAGGCCGAAGATGCGCAGCTCGACTCCGCCGTGGTGGCGCGCGCCATCAAGGCCGTGGTCGACGAGGAGAAGCCGGATATCGTTCTGATGGGCAAGCAGGCCGTGGACGGCGACTCCAACGCCGCCGGGCAGATCCTGGCCGAGATGCTGGGCTGGCCCATGGCCACCTTTGCCATGTCCATCGCCACCGGCGACGGCGGCAAGACCTTTACCGTCACCCGCGAGGTAGACACCGGGTCGCTGACGCTGAAGGTCACCGCGCCCGCGGTCATCACCGTGGACCTGCGCATCGTCGCGCCCACCGGCATCAGAAACGGGGCCACCCCGGCCGACCACAAGTACAACGAGGGCGCGCGCTACGCCTCGCTCAAGGGAATCATGCAGGCCAAGAAGAAGAAGGTCGACCAGAAGGATCTGGGTGCGATGGGCATCGACACCGCGCCGGCCACTCTGTATCCCGTATTCCAGCTTCCGCCTGCCCGGGCCGGATCCTGCGCCTTCCTCGAGACCGTTGACGAGCTGGTAGACAAGCTGCGCAACCAGGCCAAGGTCATCTGAGCCGAGTCGAATACAAAGATTAAAAGGACAAGGAGATATAGAAATGACGGACGTTTTGGTAGTTGCGGAACTGATCGAAGGCAAGATGCGCAACAATTCGCTCTCGGCAGTGTCCATGGCCAAGCAGGTGGCCGAGGGCACCGGGGGCGCATACGACATCCTCTCCATCGGCGAGGGCGCCAAGGCAGCGGCGGCCCAGCTCAGCAAGTACGGCGCGCGCAAGGTTCTGGCCGCCGAGATCGCGGGCGGCTACTTCGCGGAGAAGTACGCGCCCACCGTGGCCGCGCTGGTCAAGTCGGGCGGGTACGGCGTGGCCGTGGCCTGCGCCAGCACCTTTGGCAAGGATCTCATGCCCCGGCTGGCCGGCGTGCTCGGCGCGGGCAACGTGAGCGACATCTCGGAGGTCAAGATCGACGGCGGCAAGGTCACCTACATCCGGCCCATGTACGCGGGCAACGCCCTGGGCTCGGTGCAGGTGGCGACCGACGTGGCCGTGGTCACCGTGCGGCAGACCTCGTTCGAGGCCGCGGCCGAGGGCGGCTCGAGCCCGGTCGAGGACGCGAAGGTCGAGGCGCCCAGCAGCGACCGCGTGGAGTTCGTCGAGCAGAAGATGGCCAAGAGCGAGAGGCCGGAGCTGACCGAGGCGGCGATCGTCGTGTCCGGCGGCCGCGGGGTCAAGAGCGCCGACAACTTCAAGAACGTCATCGAGCCCCTGGCCGATGCCCTGGGAGCCGCGGTGGGCACCACCCGCGCGGCGGTGGACGCCGGCTACGTGCCCGGCGAGCTTCAGGTCGGTCAGACCGGCAAGATCGTGGCGCCCAACCTCTACGTCGCGGCCGGCATCAGCGGTGCCATCCAGCACCTGGCCGGTATGAAGGGCTCCAAGGTCATCGTGGCCATCAACAAGGACAACGAGGCGCCCATCGGCGCGGTTGCGGATTTCTTCCTGGTAGCCGATCTGCTGAAGGCCGTCCCCGAGCTGACCGAGAAGATCAAAGCGGCCAAGGCCGCGGGCTGATCGACTTCATCCGCATCGGTCGTAGCGTATTTGGCGCGACCGTACAGACCCCCGGCCCGTCGGCAAGCTTCTTTCGGCGGACCGGGGGACTGTGATATTTAGTCGTATACGTTCGAAGGGTAATCGATGCCCGTGAACGTTACCGTACGATGATGCTTCGATCTCCCGAGCCGGGCCATGCCGGCCATCGCCGGCTCGCCCGTTTAGCGGCGTTGATGGGAACCCTGCTCTGGTTCCCCTCCGGCACCGCGCTGGCAGAGGGCGAATACGAGGGGATGTGGGAGACCGGTCCCACCCGGGTGAGCGTCTCGGTCCAGAGCTGGGGCGAGGACTGCGGGGTACGGCCGCGCTCGAGCATCAGGCCCGCGGGCGGCAAGGTCCGCGTCACCCAGAGCGGCCACCGCCTCATCATCCATAGCCGCGGTCGGGCGTTGCGGTCGGATGGCTGCTGGAGCCCCAACCCCTCGCTGCGCCGGGCATCGAGCAGCTTTCTGGATGGGGTTTGGAACACGACCTGCAACACGCCGCCCGACGATCCTAAATCCGAGATCGGCGAGTATAGCCTGCGGCTAGAGGGTAAGGACGTCCTGCACTACAAGGACGTCAGTCGCTACAACTGGGAGCTCAAGGATTCGACCTGCGTTGCCACCATCGTTACCACCCAGAAGCTCGCCCGGGTCGGCTCTCCCGCAGCGGCAAAGCCCGAGCCCGGTCCGGCGCCGGTCGTGGAGGAGGAGCCCGAGCCGGTCGAGGAAGCGGAAGAGCCCGAGAAGACCGATGAGGCCTGCGAGCCCGGTCCGCCCGAGCGGCTGCTAATAAGGCCGAAACGGGCCGACATCGAGCCGGGACGGCGAGTCTGCTTTCGCGCGAGCGTGAAGGACAGCACCGGATGTACCGTACCCGGCCAGAGCGTCCAGTGGTCGCTGCAACATGCGCCGGGCCTGCGCGGTTTCCTGCAGGAGGGCTGTTTCCGGGCGGCGGCGAGCGCGGCCGAGGCCGAGGGAGAGTTCCGCGTGGTCGCTACCGCGTCGGGCCTGCGCTCGCAGGCGGTGATCTCGGTTCGTCCGATGGATCTGTCCGGCCTTATCGCCAAGCGGATCGAGGGTGGAGCGGTCAGCGGTTTCGAGCAGCAAGATGGGACAGAGCCGGAAAAGCAAACCGAGGTAGAAGAGGGCGCGACCGTAGGCGTCGAGGTCGGCAAGGACAGCGGACCGAAGTTGATACTGGCGATCTTCGCCGCGTTCACCGTGCTGGGCTTGGTCGCGGTCGTCGTCGCCTTCAAGCTTTTTCGGCGGCCCCGGCCCAGCATCCTGGACGAGAGCGATTCCGACGAGGGGGTGGGGATCGCGGCCAGTGCCGACAGCCCTGTCGCGCCAGGCCCGGCGGCTGCGCCGGCTTCCGCGAGTCCGGGCGGGCAGTGGATCTGCCCCAAATGCAGGCGGGGCTATCCCCGGGAAAAAGGCGTCTGCCCGACCGACGGGACCGCGCTCGTACCTTACGAGCAGTTCGCCAACCAGCACCGGGCGCAGCAGGACGCCTCGAAAAGAATGCGGTGCCCGCAATGCGGCGAGATCTACCCGGCGAACGTCACCTTCTGCGGAAAGGATGGCTCTGCCCTGGAGCCGTCCTCTTGATTGAAAACCGGGTCGATGCGACTTTACGGGCCCTGGTCTGCGAAAAAAGATCGGTAAACCGGGTGCGCTTGAAATTGCCTGACCGAGGCCGATCGTATTACTGTGAGGGGGCGGAAAGCGGATTTCCCGCCCAATACGTCGTGACTTAACGGGTCAAATGCAGCAAGATCACACGCGGAGGCTCATCGACGGAGCGAGGTGGTTCGTAGCGCCCCCGGATATCTGATCACCCGTGCTCCAGATTGCCGGCCTGTTGCCGCGACGAGACGGCCGGAAGCCCCAAATAGAGGATTTGCGACATGAAGATCGTCTGCGAGAGCTGCCAGGCAAAATATTCCATTGCCGACGAAAAAGTCGCCGGCAAGGTTTTCAAGATCCGCTGCAAGCGCTGCGGCGAAGTGATCATCGTCCGCGGCGACCAGCAACCCGATCAGCAAGAAGCCCAGCCCGAGATCGAGGCCGGCGGGGCCCCGGCGGTAGATATCCCGGCCGACGCCATCTGGCATGTGGTCATTAACGGCGAGCAGTTCGGCCCTTACGTTCCGGCGCAGATCGGCGAGATGCTGGCAATCAATCAGATCGATTGGGAGGCTTTCGTCTGGCGGGAAGGCTTTGACAACTGGCTGCCCGCGGCAGACGTCCCCGAGCTGGTCGATGCCATCATGGGTCCGGGTGGCGGGCAGGCCGCGGAAGCTCCGGTTGCTGCGGCACCGGCTGCCGTAGCCGATCCGTCCGTAGCCGCTACCATGGTCACCCCGCCGAGCGAATTAGGGGATCAGCTCGGCGGATCTGCCTCCATGGGAGCCGATCCGTTTGCCGAAGAGGGAGATGCCGGTGGCGGCGGCCTGTTCGGCGAGCCCGCGCGCGGTGCAGATCCAGGGGCCGATCTGTTCGGTAGCGCTTCTAGTCCATTTGACGGAGGAGCCGGTGCCGGCGGTGCGGATGGAGTCGTGGCCTCGGCGGCCAGCCCCGCCTTCCAGTCGGGAGGCGGCCAGCAGATGACCGGTGCGCGTAACGAGAACTCGGTGCTGTTCTCCCTGAAGAACCTGCAGGCGCTGGCCACGGGGTCGGGCACGCCCGATACCTCCTTCAGCGCCAGTAGCGGCGGCGGTGGTGCGGCGCCAGGAGCCGGTCTGGCGGCGGGCGAGGGGTCGGGGCTGATCGACATCCGCGCGCTAGCCAGCGCGGCCGGTATCGGCGGACAAGAAGACGGTGCGGGCGAAAAGGACGAGCTTCTGGCCATGGGTTCGACGACCGGGGCGTTCGGCTCGCTGGGAAGCCCCATGGCGCCGACCGCGCCCATGGAAGAGGGCTCCAAGAACAAGACGGTGTTCGCCATCCTCGGAGGAGCGGCTCTGGTGGGCGTGGCCATGATCGCCGTGGCCGTCATTATGAAGCCGCAGCCGCCCGCGCCCGCGGCCGCGCCCGCGATAGCCGCCGTCGCTCCGGTGGCGCCGGTAGAGACCAAGTCGGCGGCCGAGCAAGAAGAAGAAGAAAAAGACGAATCGCAGCTTTCCGAGGGCGAGAAGGCGGCCAGGGAAGCGGCCAAGAAGGCCGAGGAGGAGAAGAGCGAGAGGCGCTCCTCGCGAAGCTCACGGAGGCGGTCGAGAAGCACGTCGAGCGACGACGACAAGGGGTCGAGCGAAAAAAGCGAGTCGTCCAACCCGGCGCCCGCGGCCGAGCCGGCAAAGCCCAGGAAGTCCAACGCCAGCGACTCGATCGACGATCTGCTGGCAGGCGCGCTGGCCGGGGGCTCCAAGAAGAAGCCGGCCAGGGCTTCCGCGTCCGCGGCTACCAAGCCTGACCTTCCCCGTACCCCGTCGCGCGACCAAGTTCTGAGAGCGCTGCGCGGGGTTCAGCCCGCGGTATCCGCCTGCGCCCAGGGACAGCGAGGCGTGGCCATGGCAGACATCGTAGTCGGCAACAGCGGCCGGGTGAAGAGCGTTCGCGTCAGCCAGGTAACCGGACCGGTCGCCTCCTGTATTGCCAGGGCCGTGCGCAAGGCCAAGTTCCCGGCCTTCTCCGATCCGACCTTCTCGGTCAAGTTCCCGTTCAAGCTGTAACTAGAGCCGGTCTCATAAACGCTTTTGGTCGGATCTCGGAGCGCGACGGCCCCAGATGCTAGGCGCGACGACGAGGAATAGTGGTGCTATTTCGAGGAGGAGGAGCGACGCAGATGGGGCCGTCCCGCCCGAGAGGCGGCTGAAAGGGTTTATGAGACCGGCTCTAGGTTTTCCAGGAAGCGCACGGCGGTCAGAACTCCGAAGCCGGTTCCGCCCTGGGGAAGCAGGCCGTGCGGCTTGTCCAGGAAGGCGGGCCCGGCCGTATCCAGGTGCATCCAGCGGCTGTTGCCCACGAACTCCTTGAGAAAGAGCGCCGCGGTGATCGCGCCTCCCATGCGCGATCCGGTGTGCTTGATGTCGGCGATCTTGCTCTTCAGCTGGTCCCTGAGCTCCATGTCCAGGGGCAGGCGCCAGTACGCCTCTCCGGTCAGCTCGGCTGCCCCCAGGTACCTCTCCACCAGCGGCTCGTCGTCGCAGAACAGTCCGGTGCGGTAGTCCCCGAGCGCCACCGCGCAGGCGCCGGTGAGCGTGGCGTGATCGATGATGTAGTCCGGTTTCATCTCGGCCGCATAGGCGAGCGCATCGGCCAAGATCAGGCGCCCCTCCGCGTCGGTGTTGACGATCTCCACCGTCTTGCCCTCGCGCGAGGGGAACACATCGCCCGGGCGATAGGCATTGCCGCCCGTCATGTTGTCGGTGGAGGGGATGAGGCCGTGTACTTCGAGTGGAAGCCCGAGCCTGGCGGTCGCTACCAGGATGCCCACGGTCACCGCGGCGCCGGCCATGTCGCTCTTCATGTTCATCATGGAGCTCGGGGGCTTGAGGCAGAGCCCGCCCGAGTCAAAAGTCAGCCCCTTGCCCACGAACACGACGCGCGGGGCTCCTTGGGGTGCGTTTTTGGGCTTGTAGGTCATGTGAACGAAGCGCGGTTCCCGGTTGCCGCCCTGGTTGACAGCGAGCAATAGCGGCATTCCGAGCTTTTCGATGCCCTTCTTGTCGTAAACCTTGCAGCCGACACCCTCGGCCTTGCACTGCTCGGCCGCCATCTCCGCCAGAAAGGCGGGGCTCATGTCATTGGCGGGGATGTTGACCAGATCGCGCGCGAGCTCGACCGCCTCACCCAGCGCCTGGCCCTGCCGTATCGCCGCGTTGTCGTCCGCGGTCGGCTTGCGCTCCATCACGATAACGGCCTTGCCCAGCTTGCGCTTCGGCTTGCGTTTTCCGGTGAAATAGCGCGTGAACTGGTAGCAGCCGTTCACCACTCCCTCGGCAGCGGCGCGTAGCGCCCGTGCGTCGTCGGCCGTGGCGACCAGTGCCAGGCTCGAACGGCTCCTGGCCGCGCGCGCGGCCGTGATCGCCACCCGCCGGGCGTCCGACTCGTCGTTCCGGTTCTTCTCGGATCCCAGGCCCACTAGCAGTAGGCGCAGCGCGCGAACCCGTCCGTGAACCGGTATCTCCAGCTTCTCTCCCCGCTTACCGCCGAAGTCTTCCTCTTTCATGCAACGGGTCAGCACGCCTCCCAGGGCGCGGTCGAGCCTGGCCAGGCGCGGATCGCGTGCCGGCTTAGGCGAGCGGACGCCCAGGGCGAGTAGGTCGGCGCGAACCGACGCGATAGGGTCGTTCGAGAGCGATATCTTCATGTTCCTCCGTTCACCGTACCGCGCCCAGGGGATGCAACGCGGTGAAATTCGCGGAGCCGGTATATCGCGGGCAGGTGACGGCCGCCAGTCGTTCCTGGCGGAAAACGCCGATCGCAGCGCCTAACTCGGCGAGATCATTGAGTGCCTTCTCGGGCACGGACTGTGCTTGGCATAGCGGCGAACCGCAACACCGCAATCGAAAGGAGACTGTCATGAAACACGATGCGAAGCGCTACACCATCCTCCGCGCGAGCCGCTTTCCGCTGGTGCTGGCCCTGTCGGCGCTGCTTGTCGGCGCGAGCGCGGCACAGGCCGAGCAACCGCCGGGGAGCGGCGGCAAGCAGCCGCCGGCCGCCACCTCGACGCAGCAGGGGGTCGTCAACATCAACACCGCCACCGAGGACGAGCTGGTCCGCCTGCCCGGGGTGGGGCCCAGCAAGGCCAAGAAGATCCTCGAGCTCAGAAAGCGCATGGGCAAGTTCGAGCGGGTCGAGAACCTGCTCAGGGTGCGCGGCATCGGCCGCAAGACGCTCAAGAAGCTCAGGCCCATGCTCACCCTCAAGGGCCAGACCACGCTTCAGCCGAAGAAGTCGGCGAAGAGGCGCGGCGCCGGCGCGCAGGCGAAGTAACCGGTCTCCGCAAGCCAGGGGGGCGCGATTCGTCTTCGCTCTTTTCGGAACCGACCCGAGCGGCGCCAACCGGTGGCCCGTCGAAGAGAGCGGAACGAATCGCGCCCTCGTCTCGTCCGGTAGCGTTTCCAGCTATTCCGCTTGACGTATTACGCTTTACGTAATAGGGTGATGCAGGTGATACGTTCTTTCCGTGATCCATCGACCGAGGCGCTGTTCAATGACGAGGACGTCCCGCGTTTCCGCTCGATCGAGCGGGCGGCCCGGCGGAAATTGCTCTATCTCCACCAGGTCACGAGTTTGAATGACCTCCGGATCCCTCCGGGGAACCGGCTCGAGGCGCTAGCGGGAAACCGAAAGGGACAGCACAGCATACGCGTCAACGATCGATGGCGGATCTGCTTTCGCTGGGAGAACGGGGATGCCTATGACGTCGAGATCGTCGATTACCATTGAGGTAGAATAATGGCCCCGAAAAAAAAGACACTGGACCCCATACACCCCGGCGAGGTTTTACTCGAAGAGTTCATGAGGCCGATGGGTATCAGTATAAACCGGCTTGCCCGCGATATCGTCGTGCCTCCTGGCCGCATCAGCGCCATCGTCAACGGCAAGCGTTCCATCACGGCCGACACCGCCCTGCGTTTGGGCAAGTACTTCGGCGTCGCCCCCGGAACCTGGATGGGGCTGCAGTCGGAGTACGATCTTCGCGTGGCTGAGCGCGAGGTCGGTGCCGAAATCGAAAGGCGAGTACAGCGACACGCGGCTTGAAGCGCGACAGCGGCTGTACTTCAACGGGTGTTTCGCGCGCCGCAACCACGCATTACTTCCGAACGGTGGGCATACCAAATTTCTACGAAGGAAAGCCCGGGGGCTAGCTATGAGTAGATGACGCAGTGGTAATAGACTTTCCAGCCATACAGCACCGGCGCCGCGGCGCTCGACTCGTCTCGCTCTAGCACGATTCGTATGTACCAGAAGCGGCAAAAAGCACCGGGAAAGAGGGTTCGGAAGGTGCGATTAGACAGAAGGAAACCTCCTGCAAAGCATCCGGTGATAGCCAAACCAGATAGAGTGAATTCCGGCGAAAAAGGCGAGCGACTCGAGGTCTGCGATCAGACAAGCGGTGAAGTACTCGCCCAGGCCGCTTTCCAGGCGCTCGTAGAAATCCCGGGCATTCTCGATGTCCGTTACGGCATCGTCGGAAACGTCGACGGAGCGCCTTCTCATCTACCTACCGAGGCGCTCTCGCAACTGCTCGAGTGTGATGAATCGAGCGTCTCCCGCGGCGAGTCGTGCTCGGCGGCTTTCCAGTGCTTGCCCGTGCCAGTCCGGAGACGCGGGTTCCTCTTCCTCTTGACACATGGATTCCCAAAGAGCTTCCATGGCCAGGATCTTCTGGCTGGGGCTCATGTTCTTGGTGTCAAGCGAGTCCATCCGGTAGCTCTTCCCGCTCAATATCATAACCGTGCCACGGCAACGAGCGCGGGTTAAAAAGGACCCTACCCGTTCTCGTCGGTCCGCCTTGCAGGCGAGCCCGTTCAAGAAGCGGGCGCCAGCGGCATTACCCGGGCGTCTCCGCGAAGCCGCCGAAGCGCTCGCTGGTCAGCGGTGAGCCAGCGCAGGCCGAGGCTTTCGGCGTGGGCCAGGTACAGCGCATCGTAGCCGGCGACCGCGAGGTCCCGCGAAAGCGCCAGCGCTCGCCGGAACAGCGGCAGGTCGGTCGGCAGCGTACGGGCTACTCCCCGATGATCTTGATCAGCACCCGCTTCTTTCTGCGGCCGTCGAACTCGCCGTAGAAGATCTGCTCCCAGGTGCCGAAGTCGAGCCGGCCGTCGGTGATGGCCACCACCACCTCGCGGCCCATTACCTGGCGCTTCATGTGCGCGTCGGCGTTGTCCTCGCCCACGTTGTGGCGATACTGCGAGACCGGCTCGTGCGGGGCGAGCCTCTCCAGCCATTTCTCGTAGTCGTGGTGCAGCCCCGACTCGTCGTCGTTGATGAAGACCGAGGCGGTGATGTGCATGGCGTTGACCAGCACCAGGCCCTCGCGGATGCCGCTCTTTTGCAGGCACTCGTTCACCTGAGGGGTGATGTTGATGAAGGCGCGCCTGCTGGGCACGTTGAAGGTCAGCTCTTGGCGGAAGCTCTTCATGGTTCGACCCCTTTCCCCTCAGACACCGACTACCCCGTTAAACGAATTCGCTGCACCCGAGCGCCCAGGCCGGCCAGCTTGTTCTCGATCTTCTCGTAACCGCGGTCCAGGTGGTAGACGCGCAGCACCTCGGTCTCGCCCTCGGCTACCAGGCCGGCTACCACCAGCGAGGCGCTCGCCCTCAAGTCGGTGGCCATCACCTTGGCGCCCTGCAGCCGGCAGGGGCCCTGTACGGTGGCCTCGCGCCCAGAAACCGAGATGCGCGCCCCCATGCGGTTGAGCTCGCTGACGTGCATGAAGCGGTTCTCGAAGATGTTCTCGCTGATCACGCTGCTGCCGTCGGCCAGGCACATCAGCAGCATAAATTGGGCCTGCATGTCGGTAGCGAAGCCGGGGTAGCCGGCCGTCTTCACCCGAGTGGGCTTGAAGGGCGGCTTGCCGGAGACGCGCACGCCGTCCCCCTCCCTCTCGACCACCACGTCCGCCTGCCGCATCTTGGCAGCCAGCGCGGTCAGGTGCTCAAGGGTCACGCCCTGCACCAGTACCTCGCCGCCGGTGGCGGCCGCCGCCACCATGTAGGTTCCGGCCTCGATGCGATCGGCGATGATGGCGTGGTCGACCGGATCGAGCGCCTCGCGGCCGTCGATGACGATGAGGTCGGTACCGGCGCCCTGCACCCGTCCGCCCATCTTGTTCAGCACCCGGGCCAGCTCCTCCACCTCGGGCTCGCGGGCCGCGTTGACGATGGTGGTCCTTCCGCGGGCCAGCGTCGCGGCGCACATCAGGTTCTCGGTGCCGGTCACGGTGGGCAGATCCAGGTAGATCTCGGCTCCCCGCAGCCGGCCGCCGGGAACCTTGACGTCGACGTAGCCGTGGTCGAGATCGATCTTTGCCCCCATGGCCGCGAGCCCCTTTAGATGCTGGTCGATGGGCCTGGCCCCGATGGCGCAGCCTCCCGGCAGAGAGACCCGGGCCTTGCCGTAGCGTGCCACCAGCGGCCCCAGCACCAGCACCGAGGCCCGCATCTGCTTGACCAGGCTGTAGGGCGCCTCGGCCTCCTGCAGGGGGCGGCTGCTCACGGTCACCACCGGCGGTTCGACCTTGACGCTCAGGCCCAGGTGAACGAGCAGCCGGGACATGGTGCCGATATCCCTGAGATCGGGGACGTTGCGAAACCGGCTCTCGCCGTCGGCCAGCAGCGAGGCGCAGAGGATGGGTAGCGCGGCGTTTTTGGCTCCGCTGATCTTCACCGTCCCCCGCAGGGGGGTTCCACCGGCTATGCGAATGCTGTCCATCGATCGGTCCCGGTTCTGTTCCGCTTCTCAGGCCATCGCCATGCCCAGAACGAATAGCGCGAAACCCGAGACGATGACCAGCCCCCAGCGCAGGGCCGAGCTGGGGACCAGTCGGTGTTCTTCGTCGATGGCGCGCGCGGTAAAGGCGAACGCCCCGCCTACCCAGGCCACGAATCCCAGCAGCAGCAGAGAGGTCCAGAACGGATCCGGTCCGGTCTCGCCCTGCAGCAGCGCCAGGTGCTCCTGCTCCAGCCGGGCCCGCGACTTGCCGGCGTCGATGGCCGGCGCGGGAAGCGCGGCCATCAGCGCGGCGATCCGCCGATCGGCCCGGTCGAGCTTTTCGCGTTCCGGCGTATAGAAGCTGCGGGCGGACATGATGGCCGACCGCACCGCGCGATAGGCGCTCAGCGCTCGCTCGGTTTCACCCTGCCGTTCCGCCCCGGCGCCGATAGCCATCAGCTTGTCGAGCGCTTCGCGGTGATAGGGGCTGAGCGGCGCGTACCATCTCGCCGCCCTGCGGTAATGCACGATGGCGCCCTCGACGTCTCCTTCGAAGGCGAGGCCCTGGGCGCGATCGAGCTCGGCCCGAGCCGAGACCAGGACGCGTCCGGCCAGCACGCCGAGCAGCGCCAGCGCTATGACGGCGACGCGGATGAGGCGGCGCGGACCTACCCGAAAGGACCGCATCACAGGAAATCGCGCCGTCGGAAGAGAACGGCGGCCAGAAAGAGCAGGATGGCGGAGTAGATGGCGGCGTAAAGAAGCGTGGTCCCTACATAGCTCAGGGGGCCGGCTACCTCGTCGAGCTGGGTTTCCAGGGTGTAGCGGCCCGGTACGAAGAGATTGAAGTTGGGGATGATCTCGGCCAGCAACTTCAGACCGCTGAGAATCTGTTCGGGCAAAGCCCTGGATTTCATGGTGGCCATGAAATCCGCCGACCTTCCCGCGATCCAGATCCCCAGCGTGAACAGGGCTGTCAAGAAAGGCGTGGAAAAGGAGGAGAAGAGCAGTGCTACCGAGGTGATGAGCAGCACCTCGCCTATCACCAGGGCGAGCGCGGCGAGGACAGGCAATAGTTGCACCCCGGCCTCGGCCGCCAGGGCCGCGCATACCAGCAGGGCCGCCAGCGAGCTCGGAAGCAGCACGGCCGTGCGATCGCGCGCTTTCCAGCCCACCAGCGCCGATACCAGCGGCAAACCGAGCGCCGCCAGGGCCAGCAACCAGCCGGTGCCGCCCGCCTGTACGGCGGTCACCCACAGCTGTACCGCACCCATAATGAAGACGAATACCGAGACGGTGAGCACGATGCCGAGGCATTTGCCCAGCAGAAACTCGGTTCGCCGTATGGGCTTGGGGAGGATTACGTAGAGCGTCTTGCGCTCGATCTCCTTGTACAGCAGCGATGATCCGAGGAAGACCGAAACCATGGCCGAGAACAGCGAGACCGAGGCCAGCCCCAGGTCCAGCACGATTCGACGCTCCTGGTGCAGGGACAGCTCGGCCAGAGCCAGGGTGAAGATCAGCACCAGCAGGGCCACCCCGATCATGCCGAGAAGGACTCGATCCCGAACCGCTTCCCGAAAGGTGTTGATAGCGACCGCGACGATTCTATGCATCTGTCCTTTTACCCGCGGTTGTTACCCGAACAGTCCCTGACCTACCACAAAACGCCCCAGAACGTGTAGCGTCAGCGCCCACAGCGCGAAGCCGAGCGCGCCCGCCAGCCAGCGCGCCGCACGGAGCTGTCTCTCGGAGCGAGCCAGCCCCCAGTATACCGCCGCGCGGGAGAGACCGTGCGCGAAATGGAAGTAGACAACCGTGACACCGGCGGCGTACAGCCCGGCAAATAGCGGGGAGCCGAGCGCGGTGCGCAGGTCGTCGTAGGGACCGCTGCACAGAAGCCCGTCGTTACGGCACTGGAACCAGACCTGGTAGAGGTGCAGCGACAGGAAGAGCAGCACGCCCAGGCCGGTCAACCGCTGCAGCCGCCCGAGGCCCGGTGTACCCGCCGGCAATCCGCCGGCGCTCTCGCCCTTGCCCCATCCCAGCAGAGCGTGCAGCGCCAGCGACGAGCAGAAGAGGAAAAGCAGCTCGAAGCCGGCGATCGCCTCGATCTGCAGCGTCCGCTTCAGCCACGCCTCCCGACCTTGCAGAGCCGCCCAGTTCTGCCAGAGGTGGTAGACCAGGTACAGGCTCAGGGGGCCTACGGCGGCTAGCGAATGGATTCGATGTTGCAGAGCGCGTTTTCCGCCGGTGGTCATCGTCGCAGTCGTTCGCGATCCGGGCTCCACCCGCGGTTACGCCGGGACGAAGCCGAGCAGGGTGAGCGGCTGGTCGGAAAGGCTCATCTGCAGCTTCGAGCCGAAGTCCACGATGCGGGCCAGTTTGGGCCCGTCCAGGTAGAGCTGTCCCGCGCGCATCAGGCTGCGGATCCGCAGCCGCTCGCCCGGCTTGACCAATCCGCGTCGCATGCGCAAGCGCGCCTCTCCGGACTGGAAGGGCTCGCGGACCACGAACTGAAGCATTCGCGAAGACAGGGGCAGTGCCTTGCCTCCCGCTGAGAGCTGCGCCGCGGTGGAGCCGGCCGCCGGTCCTACCCATACCCCGCTCGACTTCTGCTCCTCGCGACGGCTCCCGAGCTCGAGCAGGTAGCGCGAGGTGACCGAGGGGTAAGGGTGGCAGAAGAGCGCGTCGTTGAGCACACGGGAGGAGACGATCTCGCCGTCCACCTCGACCCGCATACGCGAGAGGCGGGTCTGCTTCAACCGACCGGCCAGGGCCATCTCGATGAGGTCGGCCATCTGGCAACGGGTGCCCGCGCAGAAGTGGCCGATGCTGGCTAGGGGCGCGGTGTTGATCCCCACCAGCGGAGTGCCGGTCCCCACCAGGTGGGAGGCCTGTAGCAGCGTGCCATCGCCGCCGAGCGCGAAGACCAGGTCGAATCGTTCGGTCGAGTGAGGCTTTCCGCCGCAGCGGAAAACTGCCCTGGCCCCCAGGTCCTTCAGCACCTTCCTGGCCTGCTCGACGCTGCGCAGATGCTGCTGGTGCGCGCTCAGCACGCGGGACGCCGCCGGGTCGCGGCCTCGAACCAGCGCGCCCGCCCGCTTGCCCTTTCTTTGCTGGAAGTAGCTGTCGTAGGTCGACTTCTTGCAGATCACCAGCACCCGCGGAGCGTGGGCTCTAAAGGGCCGGGAGCTGGAGTGAGAGCGACTCGTGCTTGGCACGTTATGCAACGCCGATACGGGTGGAAAGCGGGCCCACTATAACCCCCGGAAAGGCGGGCCGCAAACGTGACCAGCGCGGCCTCGCGCTAGTGCCGCGACCAGTAGGTTTTGATCGGTTTGCGGCGCTGTTCGGCGCCGAATGGCGGCGCCGCTCCTCCTCGAAACAGCCTCGCTTTTCCTCGTCGTTGCTCCTTGCCCTCGGCGCCGAATCCCGGCCGGTATCCGCCCACAATCTACCGGTCCCGGCACCAGGTCCCGAGCCTCCACTTTGACTATAATTGGGTCCGAGCCGTCCAAATCGGAAATGGGTAATCGTCGATACGTGACCATATGTGTGTACCGGCTGCTCGCCTGTTGTTGGTGCGTGCCGGCCCTGGCCGACGGCAATGCGGCCGGCCGCGCGGGCGAAAAGGGCGGAACCCGCAAGCACGACGCGCGCACCGACCGGCTGACCGGCATCAAGTGGCAAGAGCTCTTCAGGCTCGCGCCCTATCTGGAGAGGGGGCCCATCGCTCTGGTCGAGTTCGCCAACAAGCGCGAGGACGAGCTGCCCGCCATCAACGTGGCTTCGTTCGTGAACGCGCCGGCCGCGACCGCAGCCCGGGTGGTGGGCGATCCGCTCGGCTACCCCGGTTTCATGCGCACCATCGACCGGGTCGAGGTGGTGCAGAAGACCGCCAACACGACAGTTTACGACTGGAAGTGGTCGTTGGCCGTCTTTCACCTGCAGGGACGTCACGCCATGACCGTTTATAGGCCGCCCCCCGGCCGCCCCTCGCAGGGCTATCGCATCACCGTCGACAGCATTACGGGCGATCTGGGCGCGGGCCGCTTTTCGCTTCGCCTCTACCCGGTGAGCGCCCACAGGACGCTGGCGGTCCTCTCGATCCGCATGGACATGCGCCGCGCCAACTACGTCGTGCGCCAGATGGCCAAGGCCACGCGCAGTATCAACCGCTCGGCGAACATCTCGCTGGCTGCCACCACCCTGCTCTCGCTGCGCCGCGCTGTGGAGAAGCGAGCCGGCTATAAACCGAAGGCCGGAGCGGTGCGCACGCTGGGCAAGCCGTCGCTCGATCCGAAGGTCTTTCTGCCGCTTCTGGCGCGCGGTGATGTGGTCCTGCTCGACATGAGCGGCGACCGGCTCGACCAGCTCTCGGTGGTGGGTCGCATCGACCACAACGTCGACCTGGTCCGCCAGGTCATGGTGGACACCGAGGCATTCGGCTCGGCGCTGGTACCGGGAAGCTACGCCCGGGTGGTTTCCGAGCAGGAAGACGGGACCGAGTTCGAGTGGGGGGTCGATCTGCCGCTGGTGGGCGCCGAGGGGCGCATGAAGCTCTCCCGGACCGGAACGGTGGTGGCGGTCGACGCGGTACAGGGGGCGCTGAAAGGCGGCAAGTGGCGCTTCGAGGCCCAGCCGCTAGGCCGTAACGCCACCCTGGTGGTGGGGTGGACCCGGTTTGACCTGCGTAGCTCGACCTGGCTGTTGCAGGCCCTGATCGAGCTGGATCCCTTCATGGGCCACGGCCTGTCCGCGGCCACCGACATCATGCTGGTGCGGGCGCTACGTTCCAAGACCCGCAAGCTGGCCAAGCGCAGCAAGTGATCGCTCACTCCCGTCCCCTCTGCCACGACACGGACGTTTTGTTACGGGCCCCATCCTACGGCGTAGGGGCGGGCCTTGCGCCCGCCCGACGGGCGGGAGAGGACAAGTCCCTCCCCTACGTCACCCTGCAAGACCGGCAAAGGGATCAGGGGCTACAGGTCAGTTGAACGCTCGTGACGTTCGCGCCCGCGATGGTCCCGGTTTCGCTGCCACCGTCGAACGAGCAGGTCTGCCCCGACGGATGGGAGTCTATGGAGACCGTGTAGCCCGTCTCGTCGTCGAGCGGGGTGGCGAAGGTGAAGGGGACGTTATTGCCGCTGCCGACGACCACCAGAGAGTCCTCGCCGTTGATCAGGAGCGTCAGCCCGGTTCCCGACAAGTTGTCGACCTCGCCGCCGACGGAGAAGCCGCAGGTGACAGCGACATCATCGACGTTTTGGCTCGAGACGGTTCCGTCGTGGTTTTCGACGATGCAGTACTGGTCTGTGGGCTGGGTCTGGACCACGACGTCGTAA
>CAYVFC010000047.1:22196-53577 GCA_964450715.1 uncultured Sandaracinaceae bacterium
TACGTAAGGTGACGCTGTTACCGGATTCGACCCCACCGATGGACCCGCCGACGGAGAAGCCGCAGGTGACGTCGACATCGGTGACGGCGTCACTGGAGATAGTCCCGCTCTCGTTTTCGACGATGCAGTACTGGTCTGTGGGCTGGGTCTGGACCACGACGTCGTAAGCCTCGGAGTCGGCCAGAGGCGAGGGGAAGAAGTAGGAGGAGACGGTGTGGTCGAGGGTTACGTTTTCGGTGTCGTTGATACGTAAGGTGACGCTGTTACCGGATTCGACCCCACCGATGGACCCGCCGACGGAAAAACCGCAGACGATGTCGACATCGGTGGCGGCTTCACCGGAGAGGTTGTCGTCTCCGTTGTAGACGGTGCAGATCTGGTTGGGGGAGGAGGGGTGGGTGTCGACGGTGACGAGGTAGTGTGATCCGTCGTCGAGCGGGGTGTCGAAGGCGTAGACGCCGTTGTCGGTGACTGCCTCGTCCTCGTTGCCGTCGCCTCCGATGTGCAGCAGCAGCCCCGTGCCGAGCAGTCCGCTGACCGTGCCGCCCACGGCATACTCGACGGTCTCGCAGTCCACGTCGACATCGGTGGCGGCGTCACCGGCCAGATTGTCGTCTCCGTTGTAGACGGTGCAGATCTGGTTGGGGGAGGAGGGGTGGGTGTCGACGGTGACGAGGTAGTGTGATCCGTCGTCGAGCGGGGTGTCGAAGGCGTAGACGCCGTTGTCGGTGACTGCCTCGTCCTCGTTGCCGTCGCCTCCGATGTGCAGCAAAAGCCCCGTGCCGAGCAGTCCGCTGACCGCGCCGCCCACGGTGTACTGCTCGGTGGTGCAAGTGACATCGACGTTGGTAACGTTGGCGCCGTCGATGATCCCGTCGTGGTACTCGTCTTCGATCACGCAGGTCTGGTCGGGCGTGGTCGGCTGCACGGTAACCACCACATCGTAGGGGGAGCTATCCGGCAGCGCGGTATCGAAGGCGTAGGCCCCGTCGGCGTTCACGATCTCGTTTTCGCTGTCGTTTATGCGCAGCGTCAGGCTGTTGCCCGGATCCAGCCCGCTGACCGTGCCGCCCACGGTGAAGGTGTCGGCCGAGCAGGTGACCGTGACGTCGGTGACCGCGTCGCCCGCCATGGTGCCGCCGGGGTTGGATATGCCGCAGGTCTGCGTGGGCGAGGAGGGATGGGTGAGCACGGTGACGAGGTACTCGAGGCCGTCGGTCACGGCCGTGGCAAAGGTGAAGCTGCCGTTGCCGCTGATGGTCAGGTTGTCGCCGCCGTTGTTCTGCAGCACCAGCCCGCTGCCGGTAAGGCCGGCCACGGTACCGCCCACGGTATAGGTGTTGGTGGTGCAGGAGACGTTGACGTTGGTCACCGCCGCGCCGGCCACCGTGCCGTCGTGGTTGGATACCACGCAGGTCTGGTTGGGCCCGGTGGGCTGGGTCTGGACGACCACGTCGTAAGTCGAGCCGTCGGCCAGCGCGGTCGGGAAGGAATAGGTGTCGTTCGCGCTCACCGTGACGTTCTCGGTGTCGTTGACGCGCAGCACCACCTCGTTGCCCGAGGCCAGCCCGGTCACGGTACCGCCCACGGTATAGGTATAGGTGTCGGTAACGCAGACGACGTTGACATCGGTCACGTCCTGGCCGTCGACGGTCCCCTCGCCGTTGGACACGGTGCAGGTCTGGTCGGGATCGGTGGGCTGGGTCCTGACCACCACCGCGTATTCGGTTCCATCTGCCAGCAGGGTCGGGAACTCGTACAGGCCGTTTTCGCCGATCCTGACGTTCTCGGTGTCGTTGATGCGCAGCACCACCTCGTTGCCCGAGGCCAGCCCGCTGACATCGCCGCCCACCGCGAAGCCCACGGGTTCGGCCGCATCGCCCGCGGCGCCCGCTTCGCCCCCGTCCACCGCGCCGTCGAGGCCGGGCTCGACCGCTCCGTCGACCTCGGCATCGGCGACCGCGCCGTCGATGCCCTCGCCGCCGCTTCCGCCGCCGCCTTGGCCGCCGGTCTCGCCCGCTGCTCCGCCGCTTCCGGCCGCGCCATCACCCGGCGGCTGGCTGGCGTCGATCAGGCTGCGGTCGAACTCGACCACCAGCTCGCAACCGCCGAGCAGCACGATTGCCGAAACCACGAAGAGGTACGCTTTGTATCCGTTCATCGTAAGCCTCGTCATCTTAGAACCTCACCCTCGCGGCCATGCCGCCGCCGTGCCTGAGCAGTACGGGCGCTGCCAGTACGCGCGGTCTGCTGGCCGCGGCCTGTTCGCCCGGCTCATCTGTCTCTGGGTCACCCTCGGTCAGCAGCAGAACCAACCCGGTGACCACGGCTACCGCGCCCACCCCAAAGGCCACGTCGGCGAACAGCGCCAGCTGCTCCCCGTGGTCGGCCGAGTCCGTGGTGGGATTCTCGTTGAAGTCGCTCTCTTCCGACAGGGCCATCACTCCCAATATGGTACCGGCGGCCAGCGCCGCGCCGCCCACGCTCATGACTATCCACGGTGCTACCGAGGAGCCGCCCTCGTCCTCGTCCACCGGTTCTTCCGGCTCGGCGCCGTACACGCTCTCGCCGCCGCCGGTGGCAAAGGGATCGACCAGGTTCTCGGCGCCGATCTCGACCATCAGCTCGTGACGCGCACCAAAGTCCGCCGTCACGTTCTTGGTCACCGTCTCGCCGGTCTGAAGCGACAGCTCCACCGTATGCTCGCCGGGCGCTATCTCGATCTCGGCCGGCGAGACCTTGCCGCTGTCCGAGCCGTCGATGCTGATCTTGGCGCCCGGGGGATCGGTCGACACCACCAGGGTGGCCGGCAGGCTCTTGATCTCCTCGATCTTGCCCTCCACCTCGGCCCGGTCCTTGGCGTCCGGCTTCTCCGTAAGATAGCGCTCGAAGGTCGACACCGCTTCCGCGTGCTTGCCGGCCCGCTTCTGGCACTCGCCCACGCTCAGCAGTACCACCGGATTGGGTACGGCGGCGTACGCCTCCCGGAATGCGGCCTCAGCGCTGTGGTACTCGCCGGCCTCGAAGTACTGTTGGCCTGTCTTGTACGCATCTCTGGCGCGGGCGGTCGCCGCCGCGGAGGGCTTGCCTTTGCCCTTGCCCTGCGCCTGCACCACCCCGGATGCCAGGGTGATGGAGATGGCCACGATGGTCAGGGTGAGTGTTCTTGCCGATCGACGCACGTTCGTCTCCTCTCGCGGAGCCGGTCCGCTCTGCCTCCTCAAGGCGATTTCCTGAGGCTACGTCCAGCTGCATTATGCGTCAACAAGCGCGGAATTGTCGCCCGAAAACGGAAAAAGCGGTTTTCGTTGTCGGCCGGGCGCGGTCGTACGCGCGGCAACGATCGGCGTAGGCCAGGTGAGGGATTTCAGCGAGCTTCGTACGCGCAGCGGAAGCCGAGATCCGGTCGGCTCTCGTCCTCTCGCACGCTGGCCCTCTGCGTCACGCGCAGCGTGAAGGAGGGTGAGCGCCAGCAGCCCCCGCGTATCGCGCGCTGCTCACCCCGGGCCGGTCCCACCGGGTCCACCCGCCCGGAGGTTTCGTAGGCATCGACCGCGTAGCGGTCAGCGGTGAGCTCCCATACGTTGCCCGCCATGTTGAAGAGACCGAAGGCGCTGCGACCATCCGGGAACGCATCCACCGGCGCCGTGAACCGGTAGCCGTCGATCGCGTCCGGCTCCCCCTTGCCGGTACCGTGGTTGGCCATCCGGCTGTTGTAGAACATGCCCCAGGGGAAGCGCCTCTGCAGCTGACCCCTGGCTGCCCGTTCCCACTCGGCCTCGGTCGGCAGCCTTCCGCCCCGGAACTCGCAGTATTGCCGGGCCTGGTTCCAGGTCACTCCCACCACTGGAAGCCGCGCTCCGGCCAGACGTTCGTCGCTCGGCGCGATATGCGAGGGCGCACACACGCTGGCCAGCACGCACTGACGGTAGGCGCGGTTGGAGACCTCGTAGCGGTCGATGCGAAAGCCGGCCACGAATACCCGATGCGCAGGTAGCTCATCGCGGAACATCTCGCCCTGGCAGCTATCGACGAGCTGGGGGTCCAGGGCACAGAGCTGGGCCACGTAGGCGATGTCCTCGTCGTCGCTACCCATGCGGAACCAGCCGGCCGGGATATCCACCACGGCGCCCGCGCCAACCGCAACCCGCGAGCGGTCCGCGACCAAGCCCCCGCAGAGCAGCGCGGCGCAGAGCAGAAGCACGGGGCGCACCACGGGCTCGTATGGCTTGCGGTCGATCATCGGGTCCGTTTTTACCTCATCTGGAGGCGCATCTGGAGGGGTCGGAGTTAAGAAGTTAACAATTTCGCGAATCTCGAAGCTGTCGAGATCGTTGGCTTCTCTGCTTCAGCCGTTCGACGGCGTAACGAAGTTCTTAACTTCTTAACTCCGACCCCTGTTAAAATGCCCGCCCATGCCCCTGTCCGAAAAATCCGACGACTCTCCTCGCAGCGGGCCGTGCGCCATCGTCGGTAGGGCCAACGCGGGCAAGTCCACTCTGCTGAACACGCTGCTGGGCTGCAAGCTGGCCATCGCCACGCCCCGGCCCGGCACCACGCGCACCCGCATCCTGGGCGTCTACGTTTCCGATAGCCCGCCCACCCAGATCGCCTTCGTGGACACGCCCGGGCTGCAGCGGCCGCGCGGAGCGCTGGGCCGGGCGCTGATGCAGAGCGCGCGCCAGGGATTGCTGGAGGCGGAGGTCGTGCTGCTGGTCAGCGAGATCGACCCGCGGCAACCCGACGAAGCGGACGGGGTGCTGGCGCGCGAGGAGAAACGGGTGCTCGAGCTCGCGCGCGACCGCGAGCTACCGGTGGTGCTGGCCGTCAACAAGATCGACCGGCTGCGCGACAAGCAGCTGCTGCTACCGCTCATCGACGCCTGTAGGGAGCGCTATGACTTCGCGGCCATCGTGCCCATCTCGGCTCTCAAAGCGGACAACACCCGGGCGCTGGTCCGCACCATCCGCGAGCAGTTGCCCGAGGGCCTGAGATACGACGCTGAAATGCTCACGGACAAGCCCGAGCGCTTCTTCGTCGCCGAGCTGGTGCGCGAGGCCGCCATGATGCAGACCGGGCAGGAGATCCCCTACTGTCTCGGGGTTTACGTGGACAGCTTTCGCGACAAGCAGCGGCTGACCAGCATCTCGGCGGTCATCGTGGTCGAGAAGCAGGCGCACAAGGGTATCCTGATCGGCAAGGGGGGGCGCAAGCTCAAGAGCATCGGCACCGCGGCCCGCGGGCAGATCGAGCGCTTTCTGGGACGTAAGGTCTATCTAGAGCTGTTCGTGAAGGTCAGGGAAGGCTGGACCGAGGCGCCGGCCGAGGTGCGCCGGCTGGCAGTGGAGAGCACCGGCTCGGACGACTGATCGCGGCGCGCCAAGCGCTGTCATTTCGAGGATCCGTAGGCGACGAGAAATCTCTAAGAGGGTGTTTAAAAAACGCCTCCTGTCGTCTTTCGCGCGGGACGGCCCGATCTGCTGCGTTGGTCCTCCTCGAAATAGCCCCGCTATTTCTCGTCGTCGCGCCTTGCATCTCGGGCCGTCGCGCTCCGAAATACTCGGTCGGCGCTTTTCAAACACCCTCTATTGCGAGATTTCTCGCTTCTCTCGAAATGACATATTCGCTACCGGTTTCGCGAACTTACCTCTTCGCGGCGTCGCCCGCCGGCGGCGCCGGGCTTTTCGGCCGTTCGCGGGGGAAGCCGGGGCGGATGTTCTGGCCCGGCCGACCCGTCTCGATGACGATGGGCTCGACCAGCTCGGGCTTGACCTCGGGCTCGTACTTCTTCCTCAGGTCGGCTACCAGCTTCTCGATCGCCTTCTCTCTGTTCTCGCGCCAGATCCGCTTGCGGATCTTGGATGCCACTCCCTTGAGCGGGCGCTTCGACTCGGGACGATGCCCGGTCAGCTTGATCACGTTCCATCCCCCCTCGCTTTCGACGGGCTCGGCCGCCACCTCCCCCAGCTCGCGCAGCTTGAAGGCGGCCTCGACGATGGCCGGATCGATGCTTGGCTCGCGTTCTCCGCGCCGTATCCCCTTCTCGTCGAAGTAGAGCAGATCCCCGCCCCTGAACCGCGTCTCCTGGTCGAGGCTGTGCTCGCGCGCCAGCTCGCGGAACCCGGCCATGTCGGCCTCTCCGGCCTTCGCTAGCAACGCTGCCGCTTTCTCGCGCGTCTCCAGCAGGATGCGGTTGACCCGGCGCGTTTCCGGCCGCTCGAACTCCGAGAGGTTGGCCTTGTAGTACTGCTCGAGCTCGGATTGCGTGACGGAGTCGGGCGTGACCTTCTCGTCGATCTGCTTCTTCAGCATGGCCTGCACCGCGCTCTTCTTCACCGCTTCGACCACCTCGGGGTCGCGGTCGTAGCCCCGCCGCCGCGCCTCGCGGGCGAGAAGCTCGAAGCTCAGACGCTTTTCCAGCGCCGCCTCGCGCTGCCGGGGCAGCGCATAGCGCACGCGCAGGTAGTGGCTCTGCTGGTTCAGCTCGTCCTCGAGCTCGCCCACGGTGATCCGGCCGTCGCTGAAGCGGGCCAGTACCTGGCGTCGACGCTCCTGCTCCGTCTCTTTGTTCGCCGGTTGGGCCGAGGCAGCTACGGCCGCCAGCGCCGACAGGACCAGCAGTGGCCAGCGTTTACAGATCCCCCGAAGCGTTGCCGTGCTCACCCGCGTTTCTCCCTTTCCGGCTCAGGTATCGAAACCGACGTGGGCCGACAGCCCGAACCAGAGCTGTACGATCCCGTAGGCCAGCTCCAGCTTCAGCGCCAGGTGCGGATCAGGCTCGAAGCGCAGCGCCAGGTGCGGGATGGAGGGGAAGCCCATCACCGCCGGGACGCGCTCCTCGATCACCCCATAGTGCTCACCCCTTTCGTCGTATGGATCGGTGGGCAGCCCGCTGCGGGTAAGGTCGCAGTATTGCGGGTTCGGGTCGAGGCGACCGTTGCAGGGCCGCCACTCGCCGCTCGCGTCGGGATAGGCCTCGGTCCGCTTCAGCTCGCCGGTGACGATGCCAAAGTCGAGCCCGAAGCCGTACTCGATCGCTATCCAGCTCTCCAGCTGGGTGGACCAGAGCAGCGAGGCGGTGACCTTGGCCAGGCCCAGGTTGCCATCCACGTACTCCGTATCCTCGTCCGGGTCGCCCTTGTCGCGGTAGGGGCCCTCCGCCGCATAGCTGATGTAACCCAGGCCGAAGACCACGCTCATCCCGCTCGACAGGCGATGGGTGGCTACCAGGTTGAAGCCGGGGGAGAACACGGCCGGGGCCTCGTCCAGGAACAGCAGCTGAAACAGCGGCGGAACCCAGTTCATCCGCCCTTGCGCTCCGACGAACCAGGTGATGGGAGGCTCGGGGTGCGGCGATCCTTGCTCGAAGTCTCCTTGCTCTGGCGCGTCGCTTGTATCCGCGGATAACCCGGCCGGGTCGGGTGCCTGCTCGTCGGCTACCGCTTCCTCGGATTGCGCTAGGGCTGCAGTCGTCGTGCACAGGGCGATGGTTAGGTAGCAGATGATTGACAGTCGACGCACGATGCTCTCCTCCGTTACCGGGTCGGATCCGTTGGACAAGCCGAATAGTTACCCGTCGCGCGTGCCCATGTAAAGCTCGGGCGCCTTGGGGTACGGGTTTTGGAAATCCCGCCATTGCCGGCTGCAACCGTTTGCGGAGCTACACCGCTCGCAACCGAGATCGGGCGGGATTTCCAAAACCCGTACCCCGGTAACGCGGGGAGTTAGAAATACCTGCCGCAGTCCTGGACGGTGACCATCACCATCAGGCCGAGCAGGAAGAGCAGGCCCACGGAGTGGATGAGCGCCTCGACCTTCTCGTTGGGCCTCTTTTTCAGCACCAGCTCGAAACCCAGAAAAACCAGCCTCCCCCCGTCCAGGGCCGGAAAGGGTAGCAGGTTCAACATGCCGAGCGCCACCGAGATGACGATCAAGATCCAGACGAAGTCGGCCACCCCTTTTTCCGCCTGCTCGACCACCAGCTTGCCCATGCCCAGCGGACCGGTCAGCCCCTCGGTCGAGCCGCTGCTCATCATCTTCGCCAGGCCGGCCAGATTGAGAAGGGAGATCTTCAGCGGGAGGATCGCCGCGTTTATCACCGCGTCCCCCACCGGCAGCCGGACGTATGTGCGTTTGACCCGGGGGCCCACCCCGATCATGCCGTGGCCGCCGACGTTGCGGACCGGCGTTACGGACATGGTGATGATCTCGCCCTGCCTTTGCACCACGTACTTCGTGCCCTGGCCAACGCGGGGCCGGGTCGCCTCCTGTAACTGCTCGAAACGCTCGATGCGCTTTCCGTTCACCTCGACGATAACGTCTCCGGGCTTGATCCCCGCCTTTGCCGCCGGCATGGACTTCAGCACTTCGCCCACCACCACCGGGCTCACCGGCTCCTCGCTAGGCCAGGAGACGATGCCGAGCAGGAAAATCATGATGGAGGCGGCCAGGTAGTTGGCGAACGATCCGGCGAAGATGGTGGCGATACGGGCGAAGATCCCCTTGTTGGCGTACAGGCCGGGATCGTCCGGGTCTACTTTTTCGGCCGGATTCATGCCGGCGATGAGCACGTAGGCTAAAAAGGGGATGGCCCCGATCTGGAAGACCGTATCGCTTCCCTTGGGCTGATAGCGCACCAGCGACGGTCCGAAACCGATGCTGAAGCGAAGCACCCGCATGCCGAAGGCGCGGGCGGTCACGTAGTGGCCGGCCTCGTGCACCACGATGAGCAGGGAGATGCCGACTATGGCTACCAGGATGAGCACGGCGTCTAGTAAACGGTCTGTGCGATGATCACGACCGCCTGTTTCATTAGCTCAGGTTGTGGCACCTGTACAGCCGACCGCTTCTACTGCTCCGCGTCGCCGTTCTCGGCTCCGGGATCGTCGCCCTGGTCTTGCTCCTCCGAGGTGACTACCATCTCGTCCAGGCGGATCTCGACCTCGGCCGCTTCGAGCTCATCTACGGCGGGCTCGGCCTCGCCCTGTTCCGGTCCGGCTCGGCTGGCCGAAGCGGCCGGCTCGGGCTCGGGGGCGAAGGCCAGGTTCCATAGCAGGCCGATGCCCAGACCCACCACCGTGCAGATCGCCAGAAAGCCGACGATCTGCGCGAGCTTGGGCCTCGGCAAACGGCGGCGGCGCGAAGGCAGCGGCGGCGGCACCGCTCCGCTGGGCCGGGGCGGTGCTTGCGGTCCGCCCGAGGCGGCCGTGTCCGCCGCCGGACCGTACGCGCTCCCTGAGCTATCGCCATCCGTCCCGCTCGGGTTCTGACAGGCCTCAATCTCGGCCTCGGATACCTCCATAGCGCCGCCGGTTCCTGGTTTCTGGTCGGATTCGCTCATGACCTGGATCAGGCACAATTCCTCATTCGGTTTTTTCTGTCAAACCACATGCCGGGGGCGGGACACAAAGAGAGCGCACGCCCCCGGTAAACCGCGCCCGCGGGTGTTGACAAGCGCGCACGGGGACACAGCTTGTCTTTAACAGAGGGTGACGATGGATCAAGCCGGGATGAATCGAAACAAGAAGATGATCGATATCGTTTACACGGCGGATGCCTTTTCGCGGTCGGACGAGGATAGCGATGCGCTGTTCTACGCCCGCGACCGCTTGGTCGACCACCTGGACGCCGAGGCGCTGCGCACGGTCGAGAAGGTCATCGGCGATCTGGTGATCGAGCAGCAGCCCGCGATTCTCGACCTGATGGCGAGTTGGAATTCGCATCTGCCCGACAAGCTCGAGCCCTGCCGGCTGACGGTGCTGGGGCTGAACGACCGGGAGCTGGTGGCCAACCCGAAGGCGCATATACGGGTGGTCCGCGATCTCAACGCCGACCCGCGCCTGCCCTTTGCCGACGACAGCTTCGACGTCGTGCTCAACATCGTGTCGGTGGAATACCTGGTCCATCCCTTCGAGGTCTTCCGCGAGGTCGAGCGTGTGCTCAAGCCGGGCGGGTTGTTTCTGGTCATCTTTTCCGACCGCTTCTTCCCGCAGAAGGTGGTGAAGGTCTGGCGGGAGGCCAATCCCGAGGAGCGGTTGTTTCTGGTCAACGACTTCTTCCAGGCGGCCGGTTTCGAGCCGCCCGGCTTTTTCGTCTCCGAGGGCAGGCCTCGGCCGGCCGACGACAAGTATGCCGCGCTGACCTCGGTGTCCGATCCGGTTTATGCGGTGTATGCCGAGAAGGCGGGCGGCGACCCGGCGCGGCCGCGGCGGCCCCACCCCCAGGAGCCGAGCCGGACCGAGATCGACCGCGCGACGGTCGAGGCGCGCAAGAAGAAGGTACGCGAGACGCTCCGCTGTCCCTACTGCGAGCAGAAGCTGGTCAAGTACGATGTCCCGCAGACCCCGTTCACCGAGTGGGACTCGGAGTACGTCTACGTTTGCCTGAATCAGACCTGCTCATACCTGCTGAACGGATGGGCGACCATGCGCGAGCAGGGCAACCTCGGGTTCTCCTATTGCCTGATGTACGACCCGAACCACGACTATTTCCGGGCTATTCCCGTGCCCTCGGTGACCGCCATGAAGCACTACCTGGTCGCTCCGCGCGGGTAGGGTGTGCGCAGCACCGCTCCGACCGCCGAAATCGGCCGCTACACGCCGCGACCGCCAGCAGTCGCCGGAACCGTGCATTCAGTTCGGCCCGCCTCCCCGCACCTGACCCGGGGTCTTGCCGGTCAGCACCGCGTACTCGCGCTCGAAGCGCAGCCGGTGCCGTGATTCCTCCTCTGCCAGGAAAGTAAAGGTCTGCTGCAGCTCCTCGTCGTCCACCTCGCGCGCCAGATCCGAGTACAGGTGGTAGGCGGCCGCCTCCTTTTTCATGGCCACCACCAGCGATTGCGCGTAGTCGAGGTTGTCGTAGCTCGGCACGTCCGGGATGTAGTCGCTCAGGTTGAGCTTTAGCGCCTTCTTTCCGCTTTCGGGGAGCTTGCCCCCTTTCAGCACGGCCTTCAGCCGAGCCTCGTGCCCCTGCTCCTCTCGTACCAGGCCCTCGAACAGCGCCCGCATCTCCGCGTTGGGCGCCTTGCCGGCCAGGTCTGTGTAGAAGCGCACCGACTGCTGCTCGTTGTCGATGGCGAAGTCCAGCGCTTCCATGGCGAGAATTCCCAGGCTCATCGCATTTCCCTCCTCCCCCCGATCGAGCAAGAGCGATGCCAATCCGCGTTTATAGGCGGATTTTCTCCTCTTGCACCGGTTTTCGCCCGGTTTGCGGCGTCTCAAGGCAGCGGTGGATGATACAGGCGATGTCTCGCGAGACAGACACCGGGGCTGGACAGCCGCGGGCGAAACGGGATATCCCGTAGTATTCGTGGCTGACGGAGGACCGGAAAACCGAGATTCCGGGCGGTGCGACGAATGCCCGAGCGCGGCCGGTCGGCTTTGCCCCGGCGCGATGACGAAGAGAACAGAGCTATGATGAAAGTGAAATTCTGGGGTGTGCGCGGTTCCACGCCGGTCGCGGGGCCGAGCACCGTCCGGTACGGTGGCAACAGCCCCTGCGTGGAGTTGAGGCTATCGAACGGCGAGCTAATCATCTTCGACGCGGGCACCGGCATCCGCCTGCTCGGGCGCCAGCTGTTGAAGAAACGAGAGCCGCTACGCTTCCACGTGCTGCTCAGCCACGGCCATATGGACCACGTCCAGGGATTTCCTTTTTTCGGTCCGGCCTACGTGAAGCACTACCACATCACCCTGGGCGGGTGCCCCCGCGGCGGCAAGGAAGTAAAGGACATGGTCCGCCGACAGATGGGCGACATGTACTTCCCGGTCGAGTACGACGGCCTGCCCGCCCGCATGGACCAGGTGGTCTACTGCGACCAGGACGTTCTCAAAATCGGAAAGGCAAAGGTAACCGCCCAGGAGGTCAACCATCCCGGTGGCGCCGTCGCCTTCCGGGTCCAAGAGGGAAGACGGTCGGTGGTCTATATGACCGACAACGAGCTCAACGCTTCCTGGTCCGGCGCCATCGGCAGCGACCGGGCGGTGGAATTTGTCCGCGGCGCGGATCTGCTCATTCACGACACCCAGTATTCGCCCCGCGAGTACCAGTCGCACACCCGGGGCTGGGGCCACTCCACCTACGAGGACTCGGCCGAGCTGGCGGTGCGGGGCAAGGTCAAGAAGCTTTTGATCTTCCACCATGATCCCGGCCACGACGACCGAAAGGTCGACTGGATGGTCGAAGAGACCCGGCAGAGCATCCGCACGCGCGGAGGCCGCGGTATCGCCTGCACCGGCTCCCGGGAAGGGATGTCGCTGAAAATCTGAATTCGCGATCCGGATGGGCGGGGTTGCAGCGGGTGGGCGGGTACGCGTCTTGCATGAATACCCTACGAACGGCGTTGCAGCCCGGTAATTCGTGCATACGGTGAAAATGAAAAGGGTTTTCGAACCAGCCCTGCAGGGCGTTGGGCCCGGAAGGGACGGATGAAGCCATGAACGAGATCAAGGTCGACTGCGCCGGGGAGACCTGCCCGGTACCTCTGGTGGAAACCAGAAAAGCTATCCGCAAGGCGGAGACGGGTGACGAGATCGAGGTTACCGGGACCCATCCCGCCTCAAAGAAAGAGATCCCCATGGCGCTCAAGGCCATGGGGCTCGAGCTGCTCGAGGTGAGCGAGGACAACGAGGTGTGGAAGATCCGCTTCCGGGTCTAGGGGCAAGGAGGACGACATGGCGGACAAGGCGACTATAGTCCTTCACAGCGGCGACATGGACAAGGTGTACAGCGCGCTCATCATCGGCAACGGCGCTCTGGCCATGGGCATGGACGCCACCATTTTCTTCACCTTCTGGGGTCTGGAGCGGTTGAAGAAGGGAGGGCTGGAGAAGGGGCCGCTGTCCAAGATGAACTTCTTCGGCCTGGGCCGGTGGATGATCAAGCGGAAGATGAAGCAGAAGAACGTCGCCTCGCTGGAGCGGCTGCTGCAGGACTTCAAGGAGATGGGCGGCAAGATCCTGGCCTGCGACATGACCATGGACATCATGGGCATAGGTAAAGAGGACCTCCGGGAAGACCTGATCGGTGACTACTGCGCGGTCGGCTCCTTCGTGGACGAGGCCAGGAATTCCAAGTTTACTCTCTTTATCTAGGTGCGATCATGGAAACCAAGCGAATATACCTGGACAATGCCGCGGCCACCCGGCTGGACGAACGGGTGCTGGAGGCCATGAAGCCCATCTACTTCGACAACTACGCGGTGGCCACCTCCGAGTTCGCCTACACCCAGGGCATCGAGGCCCGCGAAGCGCTGGATGCCGCCCGCGCCGACCTGGCCGGGCAGCTCGGAGCCGGGGCCGAGGAGCTCATTTTCACCTCGGGCGATACCGAGGCGTCCAACATCGCCATCAAGGGAGCCGCGCTCGCCTTGGGCAACAAGAAGGGCAAGCACATAATCGTCTCCGCCATCGAGGACTTCTCCGTACTCAACAGCGCTCGGGCGCTGGAGCGTCAGGGGTTCGAGGTCACTCAGCTAAAAGTGGACGGCGAGGGTCTGGTCGATCCCGGCGATCTGGAAAAGGCCATCACCGACAAGACCATCCTGGTCTCCATCCAACACTCCAACCAGGAGATCGGCACGGTGCAGGACATCGCCCGGCTGGCCGCCATCGCCGGGCAGAAGGGCGCTCTGTTCCACACCGACGCCACCCACACCTTCAAGCGTTTACCGCTCGACGTCGGCAAGATCCCCGCCGACCTGGTGACTATCTCGGCCCACACCATCCACGGCCCCAAGGGGATCGGCGCGCTGTATATCCGCGAGGGGACCGAGCTCGGCAAGTGGATGGACGGGGGCTTCCAGGAGTTCGACCATCGCGCGGGTCTGGAGAACATCCCCGGGGCGGTGGGCTTCGCCAGGGCCGCGGAGCTGGTCACGCCCGAGGAGAACGCGCGGATCGGGGCCATGCGGGACCGGCTCATCGACCGCATGCTCGCTGAGGTGCCGGACACCATCCTCAACGGCTCGCGCCAGCAGCGGGTGCCGCAGAACGCCAACATCACTTTTCACTACGTGGAGGGTGAGTCGGTCACCCTGCACCTGGATATGAGGGGATTCGCCGTCAGCACCGGTTCGGCTTGCTTCAGCCGCTCGCTGCAGGGAAGCCACGTCATCATGGGCATCGGCGGCGACCACGAGAGAGCGCACGGCTCCATTCGCTTTACCTTCGGACGTTACAACCAGCAATCGGATGTGGACGCCATCGTCGGCGCGCTCGGCGAGGTGGTCGCCGAGCTGAGAAAGATCAGCCCGCTGGGAAAGCGGACAGAAAAGGAGGGCTAGCCATGCCGCTACCGTACAGCGATAAGGTCCTGGAGCATTTCCGCAATCCCCGCAACGTGGGCCAGCTGGAGAATCCCGACGGCAAGGCCACCGAGGGCAGCCCGGCCTGCGGTGACATGGTTGCGGTCTCCATCAACGTCAACCCCGAAACCCAGGTCATCGACGACATCAAGTTCGAGTCCTATGGCTGCGCTTCCAACATCGCCACCGGTTCCATCATCACCGAGCTGGCCAAGGGCAAGACGGTGCAGGAGGCCAAGAAGATCGACTGGCGCACCGCCTCGGAGGCGCTGGGCGGGCTACCCAAGATAAAATCCCACTGCTCGGTGCTGGCCGTGGAGGGTTTAAGGGCCGCCATCACCAACTACGAGGAGAAGCACGGCCTGGTAAAGGAGCACAAACCCACCACCCTGGAGGTGATCCACCGTCGCCTGCGCAAGGTGATGAATCCCATGGCGGGTCTGGACATCGAGCGCACACACATCGTCAACGACGTCAAGCTAGAGGACGGCGTGGTGACCATCGATATCGACTTGCCCGCAACTCACCAGTTCGCCAATTCTATCAAGGAAGAGATCAAGGAAAAGGTCGAGACCCTTTGGGACATCAAAGAAGTGAACGTCCACTTCAAGGATTGAGTGCCAGGCCCGCCCCGATAAATGAAAGGTTGCCGCGGTAGCCGTAGGGGAGGGGCTTGCCCCCTCCCGTTCTCGCTCGCCTTCTGGGCGTCCGGCCCCCTTTCGTCTCGACCCGGCCTCGTTGTATCCTCGATCTTGGTCATCGAACCGCTTGCTTCGTCTCCGAGTCAGCGGCGTAAACAGTAGGAAGTTGGCTTCAATGACGAAAAAACCCCCCCCGCTGTTCGTATTCGTGCCCTCCCTCTCGGCGGTACTGGCGAACAAAGAGCAGGCCAAGGGGAGACCTCTCACATACGAAGAAGTCCTCGAAACCAGAGACACTGCCACCTGTATGGCGATGTCGGAGGAAGAAGCGAAGAAAGTAGAAGAGAAACGAGGATACAAAGATATCGACCCCGCGAATATCTGGCAGGAATGGCAGCGGGTCAGAAACGAGCCCGATGAAAAGCCCGAAGAAGATCGGGGTCCCAGGTTCGCTACCATCGCCAGTAATGAACCGAATTATCGACGGACCATCGAGGACGCGCGAAGCAGGCTCGATGAGTTCAGGCAAATGCTTCCCTCCGACGGAACGCCCAGGCAACGGGCGATGGTCAAGATGAAACTCTCACGAGAGGGTGAAAAGCACTACCTGTGGTTGTGCAACGTGAGAAAGCAAGGGCCGGATTTCGTCGGGGAGTTTCACGAGATACCGGCCGCGCTTCAACAGTACGGGGTGGGAGACGAGATAGAGGTGAAGGAGGAAGAAGTACTCGACTGGATGGTGAACGAGGAAGGGGATCTCTACGGAGGGTTTTCCTTGCGGTACCGGCGCTCGTTGCTGGAAGACGAGGAAGAAAAGAGGCAATACGACGAACATATCGGCGTCAAACGGTATTGTTGAATAGAGTTCACTTCGCCGCCAGCGCGAACCCCGCCTCGACGAAGTGGTTGTCGAAGGTCAAGGCGCGGGTGATGCCCAGATCGCGCATCACGATGAAGGAGGCGGCATCGCATAGTGACAGCTTGGGATCGGCATTGCGCACGAACTCCCGCCAGGCGCTGTCGAACTGCGAACGATCGAGGGCGACGACCTCGATGGATGCGCTTTTCAGTATGGCCTCCCCTGCTTGACGGGAAAGCGCCCATCCGTCCCGACGGCGGATAAAGGTCACCGTTTCCGCGACGACGAGCTGGGTGGTGACGAGCCTCTCCCGCGCCCGGACGATCGCTTTCCACGCTTGCGCTGCTTTCGAGTGGCGGGCGTCTCGTAGGTCAAAGGCGGCGATGAATCCGGAGCTGTCGGCGAAGACCACGGATCGGTTCCCTCCTGGTAAACGGTCTGGTCGATGGCGTCGTCCAGATCGACGCCGTCGGGTAGCGGCGGCAGCCCGAGCCGGCCGATCAACCCGAACGCCGGGTCGCCTTCCCAGTCCGCTTCACCCTGCGCCGTTTCGCTATCGACGTAGCGGACCAGCGCGTCTCGAACCACGGCGGCCAGCGAGACGCCCTTGCGTCGCGCCAGATCGGTCGCCGTCCGGTGCTGTTCCTCGGTGAGATAAATCTGGGTGCGTTTTTCGGTCGAGGCCAAGGCGTTGCCCTCTTACATTATTTTATTACATCATGATGTAATAACGGCTGGGCGCTGTCAAGGCTTGCGCAAGCCCCTCCCCTACGTTTGCGCGCATCGATGGTCGTAGTGGCGGGCCTTGCGCCCGCCCCGCTTAACAAAACTTTACCCGGGGGTAAGACGGCCGAAAAACGGGGGTTCCATCCTGATAGTCGAGGCGGCGATCGAGGCCGCCGAGACTTGAACCTTGGACCGTTACTGAAGGTCCAGAAACACGGGAGGAACAAGATGGCTGACACGAATGGATCGAACGAGGAAAGAAACCAGTACCAATCACCGACCGGGTCTGATGCCGCTACCGGGGACAACCGGAAACCGCGTTGGACCCGACGGTGGCTGCTGTACGCGCTGGTGCCGGTGACCGCGGCCTTGGTGGCGAGCGCGGTCGTGCTGCCGCGGGCGGCGGCCTGGGGCGGGTGGTCCGGCGGCGGATTTCACCACGGGTTTCACCACGGCGGGCACCCGGACCTGAGCCAACCCGAGGCGCGTGAACGGATCGAGCGGCGGCTGACCTTCGTGCTCGAGCAGCTGGACGCGAACGAGCAGCAGCAGCAGGCGATTAAGGCGATCGTCGAGCGGTCGCTGGACGAGATGGCGGCGCTGCACGAGCGGGGCCACGCGTTGCGCGACCGCTTCGGCGCGGCGTTGCTCGGCGAGCAGGTGGACCGCCAGGAGCTGGAGCAGGCCCGGCAGCAGCTACGGGAGCTTACCGACCAGGGCAGCCGGCTCGCGGTCGAACGTCTGGCCGAGATCTCGGAGGTGCTGACGCCCGAGCAGCGCGCCCGCATCTACGACTTCATCGAGGCGGTTCACCGGTAAGGCATGTTGCCTGGTATACTCGGCGCGGAAAACGCCCGGCGGGTCGAGGCAGCCCGCCGGGCGCGAACGCTTCCCGCCATGACCCATCGCCTGCTCATCGTCGACGACGACGAACGGCTCGCCGCCATGCTCTCCGAGTACCTCTCGGGCCACGGCTTCCGGGTCGAGTGCCGCGGCGATGCCACCGGTGGCTTGCGAGCGTTGCGGGCGGGAGGCGCCGAGGCGTTCGACGCCGTGGTATTGGACGTCATGCTGCCCGACCGGGACGGCTTCGAGGTCTGCCGTGAGATACGGGCCGGCGGCTCCGCGGTGCCCATCCTGATGCTGACCGCGCGCGGTGAAGAGACCGACCGTATCGTGGGGCTAGAGCTGGGCGCGGACGACTACCTGCCCAAGCCCTTCAATCCGCGGGAGCTTCTGGCACGGTTGAAGGCCATCCTGCGCCGACGTTCCCCGGCCGCCGGGCCGTCCGGCGTGATGCGCTTTGGACCGCTGGTTATCGACCGGGGCGCCCGTCAGGCGACCCTGCACGGCAAGCGCTGCGATCTGACCAGCCACCAGTTCGCGCTTCTGGTAGCGCTGGCCGAGCGGGCGGGCAGGGTGCAGAGCCGCGAGCAGCTGATGGAAGCGGTGCGCGGCGAGACGCTGGAGGCGTTTGACCGAAGTATCGACGTACATATCTCCCGTATCCGGGCCGCTATCGAACAGGACCCGCGCCACCCCAGGCGTATCCGCACCGTGCGCTCGGTGGGTTACGTCTTCGCCGTCCCGGACGAAGAGAGCTGACCGCGTGCGCCGCCGCCTCGCCTTGCAGATCTACCTGGCCTTCCTGGGCATCGCCTTTCTCTGCATCGCCGTGGCCTCGGTCGCCGCCCACCTGTTGCACGACGAGCAGCCGCCGGTGGTGGCCCTGATGCAGGAGGCGGCAGCCTTCCTGGTCGAGGACCTGCTCGACGGCGATACCCGTTCCGAGCCGGGCAGGGCGGCGCTGCGGCAGGCGCTGAAAAGCCGCGCTGACCGCTTTGGCCTGCAGCTGGCGCTGTGGGACGCCGACGGCGGATTGTTGGCCGCTTCCGGGCCCGTGCCCCGGGTGGGCACCTTCCCCCGGAAGGGTCCGCGTTGGCTGAAGGTCCGGCGCGAGCACGGATTTCTGGCCCCGCTCGCGCGCGGGGGCTGGGTCTTCGTCGGCCTGAGCGACTACCGCCACCAGGGGCTGGCGGGTCGCGGGCTGCTGGTGGTAGCGCTGCTCATGGCCACCGCCGCGGCGGGCTGCTTCTGGCTGGCGCGGCGCATCACCCGGCGGCTGGAGAACCTGCAGCGCGGCGTGGAGCAGTGGGGCTCGGGTGAGCCTCTCGCTCGCGTGCCGGTACAGGGAAGCGACGAGGTGGCAGAGCTGGCCAGCAGCTTTAACAGCGCGGCCGAGAAGATCGACGCGCTGCTCGGCCAACAGAAACGGGTGTTGGCCCACGTGTCGCACGAGCTGCGCTCGCCGCTGGCCAGGCTGCGCATGGCGCTGGAGCTGCTGGGCGGCGGGGAACAGATCACGGCCGAACGCCGCCAGCAGCTTCACGTAGCCTCGGAGCGGGATATCCGGGAGCTGGACGAGCTGATCGGAGACCTGCTGTTGGCCACGCGGCTTCAGAGCGATTCGCAACCCATGGCGCGCGAGTGCGTCGATCTGCACGCCCTGCTCTGCGAGGAGGCGCCTCTGGTCGGCGCCCGGGTAGAGGGCGAGGGCGGGCCGCTGGAAATCGGCGGTGACGGCAAGATGCTGCGCCGCATGGTGCGCAACCTGCTCGAAAACGCCAGCCGCCACGGAGGCGGAAGCGAGATCGAGGTCCGGCTGAAACGGCTGCCGGGCGCCGAGACGTCGCCCCCCGGGGCGCTCATCGCGGTGGCCGATCGCGGTCCTGGCGTCGACCCGCAACAACGCGAAAAAATATTCGAGCCCTTTTTTCGCCCGCCCGGACACGGCGAGACCCGGGACGGCGGCGTGGGCTTAGGGCTATCTCTTGTAAAGCAGATCGCCGAGGCCCATGGCGGCACCGTCCGCTACCGCCCGCGCGAGGGCGGCGGCAGCCTGTTCGAGGTAGAGCTGCCGGACGGCTCCCGGTAGTTCTCGACGAGGCATCGGTGCGACCCGACCGATCACCTCCGGGGTGGGGGCGATCGCGTGGCTCAGGGGGTTAATGAAATGAGCGCGATAGATCTCCCTTCTACGCGGTCTAGGCCCTAAAAAGCTCTATCGTGAGGAAGCGTCGTATCTATCGCGCTACTATCCCCAGATGGGAAGGCGTTGACACGGGGAATACCCGTGTAGTAACGCGTATTTTCATAGTAAGAGCGGTTTTTACAGGAGCAGCACGATGTCAGACGAGCATTTTCCGGAGGCTCCGGAGCTCGAGCCCGACGAGGAGGGCGGCGAGACGGCGGCCGTGGCGCAGTGGTTCGTGTGCATCGACGGAGAGGTGAACGGCCCGCTGTCGATGGAGCAAGTGTCGGGGATGGTTCGACGCAGGGAGTTGTTATCGGTCGATCTGGTCTGGCGCGAGGGCCTGGCGGACTGGACAGAGCTACGCGAGGTACTCGAGCTTCAGACCCTGGTCGATAGAGCGATGCCGCCCCTGGCGACCTCGTTTGCGTCTGCACCCGGTAGCCTCGAAGCGGAGAGCCCGACCCTGCAAACCCCATCGACTCTGTCGCCGTCCGCTTCTGAAGATGGCCTCGAAGGGCCGACCACGGCGCGGGAGGCGCCGATCGGGTTTGATCCAGCTACTCTCGACGAAACGGGATCGATGGCGGAGAGCGAGCCCCGGGTCCCGAACGACGAGGTCGTCGAGCGAAGCACGGCGGCGGTCGAGAGCGAAGAGCGCTCCGAGCGAAACGCCTCGGCAACCGAGAGCGACGAGTCCGCCAAGCCGTTGCCGGAGCCCGTCGCCAGCAGTGCCCCGCAACCGGAAGCGGAGCTGGCGGCGGAGTTGAACGCAGTATCCTACCGTTTACCGGAACCGAGCCCGGAAACCCTTCGCGCGGCCGAACCCTACAGCCTGGCCAATCTGGTAGGTGCGGCCGCGTCCGGGACCGTTTCCGAGGTGACCGCGGCGACCGGATCCGAGGGCGGATACGCACAAGGCGATGGTTCGGGGTTGATCGATCTGAAGATGCTAGCGGTCGGTCCGAGCGCGTCCGCCTCTGGCGAGGAAGAAGAAGTGCTCGCAGCGCAGATCCCGGCTTCGGGCCTAGCCGATACCGCGAGCAGGTTCGACAGCCTGGCGCCGCAGGAGCTCGCGACAGCCGCGCAGCAGAACCGGCCGGTCGTCATGGCGGCCATGGGTGGCGCCGGTATCATCGCCGCAGCCGCGGTGGCCTTCGCTCTCATCATCGGTCAGGATCCGCCCGTCGAGAGCCTGCCCGTTGCGGCCGTCGCGCCGGCGGAAGTTGCACCCGTCCCGGCGCTCCCGGAGCAGCAGCCGTCCGAGCAAGAGGTCATCGAGGCGAGAGAACCGGCCGCGTCGGTTGCCGCGGAAGAGGCAGTCGCTGCCGTCGAAGAGGTTGAAGAGGCTATCGACGAGGCCCCGGCGGCCGCGGTCAAGCCGGCCGTGAAGAAGAGGGCGCGCAGAGCTGTTGCCGGGAAGCGGGCGAGGCGCGCGGCGGCGAAGCGGAAGGCCAGGGCCGCCGTAGCGTCGGCCCCGGTTTCGCGCCCGACCGAGAAATCGCGGGCGCCGCAGAAGTCGAAGGCATCCATCGACGACCTGCTGAACAGCGCGGTGGGCGGCGGAAAGCAGCCGGCGGCCGCAAAGAACCTGCCGATGCAGCCCTCGCGCGACCAGGTGCTGGCGGCTCTACGCAAGGTGAGCTCGCGCGTGAGGGCTTGCGCCAGGGGATCGAGCGGCAAGGCGGTCGCCGCCATCTCGGTGGCCGGCTCGACCGGAAAGGTAACCAGCGCGAACGTCAAGGGCGTGAACCCGGAGGTCGGACGCTGTATGAGCAGGGCCATCAAGGGCGCGCGCTTCCCCCGGTTTACCAAGAGCAGCTTCGGTATCAACTACCCGTTCCGCCTTTGACCGTCTATGGAGATAACAGGTAGGCCAGGGCAAAGAAGCTGAGCAGCGTCAGCGCCCAGAAGAGAACGGCTCCCGAGTAGGAGGGAGCAGAGGTCTCGAAGCCGGACGTATCGAGAGTCATCGGCTCGGGATCGCGGCGACGGAACGGAATCGCGTTCGCCAGCGGCGCGGGCGCATGATCTCGCGAAGCGGGTTGCGGAGCGAGCTCCCAGGCTGCCGCCGGCCGCAAAGGGGGCGGGGGCTCCGAGGGGGTGGCGAAGGGGATGGGGCGTATGCCCGAGCCGTGCACTTCCTCGGGTAGACCCGGGCCGTCGTACATCGCGGCGGCATCGGATGGGGCCGGCGATAGCGAAGGCGCTACACCAGCGGGTGCTGCCGGCTCGCGGCCGGCGACGCTCGGGTTCGCCGCGTTCGGGTCGAGCTCCGGCTCGGCCATCTCTGCCTCTGGATTGGGCGGAGGCGGGTAACTGACCACCCGGGTCTGGTCACCGCGCTCGACTGATGCCGAGGACGAGCTGTATAGCGACTTCATAGCCGCGCCTACAAACCGCGGATCGTCCAGCAGCGATTTGGGAGGTTTGGAATCGCTCGTCTCGTCCATGCCTGCGACCTCGTGCTCCTCTCGCCCTCGATTCACTCCTGCGTTTGGTCAACGCTCGCTCTACCTCTAGCACTTCGCCGCCGGGGTGAGAAGCACGCCGAGAACGGACGCCTCGCCATGCGTCCCCGTTTGGTATCAGTGGGAAAGGTAATGACCGCGCTCCCGCGGTAAAAGCGGTATTCGTGATACCCTGACCGAGACGCGGGAGAACACATGACCACTTCACCTATCGGGACTTCCAGGTGATGGACGTCGGCATACCCGGCTGGGAGGAGCTCAACGGGATGCGTATCGACGCCATCGCGGCCCGCTGGAACAACTCGCCCTTTGACGCCATGTTGGCTCTGAGCGAAAAGAGCGATGGGGTCGCGTTCATGCTCTACCACACCTATAGCGGAGAGCCGGGATACGAGGCGCCGTTGAAGCGCGTGCTCGCCCATCCCCGCTGCCTCTTCGAGACCGATGCCGTGATCAAAAGCCGCGTCTACCCCAATCCGGCCACCCTGGGCGCCTTCCCCAAGATTCTCGGCGATTTCTGCCGGCGGCGCGGGCTGTCCCCCCTGCCCAACGCCATCCGGCGCATGACCGCGGCCAGCGCCGAGCGCTTCGGACTGCGCGACCGGGGGCTGCTCAGGCCCGGCATGGCCGCCGACGTGGTCGTCTTCGACGCCGATGCGATCGAGGAGACGCCCCAGCTGGGCGACCGGCCGGCGGGCAAGCCTCGGGGCATCGAGCACGTTTTCGTCAACGGTACTCACGCGGTGCGCGGCGGCGAATATTGCGCGCAACGGCCGGTCGGACGGGTGCTGCGGCTGTGATCGAAAAGGACGAGTTCGCCATTCTGCGGAGAAGGCAGGCGCAGGTATACCTGTCCGCGCTTGTTTCCATTCTCGTCGTACTGCTGGCCACCTGGATCTTCGACGCGGTGGGGACCGATACGCCGAGCGGTAAGACGGCGATGATGTTCATTTATCTAGCCATCATCGTCGTGCCATTCGTCAAGCTCGAACGCACCGGTTGTCCGAATTGCGGTAACAAATTCTTCGAAAAGGGGCCGTGGATCAAATTCTGGACGACCAGGTGTCTGCATTGCGGGATATCGATTTTCTCGTCTTCGTCCCGGAACCCGCCTGAGCCATGAGGGGACGCGAGTTTATTCGCAACCCCGCGTTCATCGCTTCAGTATTCGTCGTTCTCAATTCTCCCGTTCGCTCGTCGATTCCCGGTAGACGCGCGAGGCGGCCCAGCTGGTCAGGCTGACGATCAGCCAGCCGATGATGGCGGCGCCCAGCCCGTCGATGGAAAAGCCCGGAAGCAGCCAGGCGACCAGCGCCAGCATCAGGCCGTTGACGACGAGGAGGAACAGGCCGAGCGTGAACAGGATCAGCGGCAGGGTCAGGATCACCAGCAGTGGCCGGACGATAGCGTTGACCAGCCCGAAGAGAAAGGCGGCCACCAGCAGCGTCATCATCCCGTCGACCCTCATGCCCGGAACCAGGTAGCAGGCCACGGCCAGGCTCAGCGCGCTGATCATCAGTCGGGTCAAGAAGTGCGTCATGGTTCCCGTGCGACCGATCCCGCTCACTTCGAAAAGGGCTTGATAGGGACCAGGTCCTCGAAAACGGGCTTGCGCTTTTCGCCTTTGGCCGCGAAGCATTCGAGCATGTCGGCCGCCTGAAACATGCCGGTCTGCCAGGTGGCGATGTAGTTCAGGCTGTCGGCGACGCTGTGGTCGCGGGTGTAGTTGAGCATCTCCTTGCTGCCGTGGATGGCGAGCGGGGAGTGCTCAGCGATCTCGCGAGCGATCTCTTCGACCGCTTCCAGCATGGCGGCTTGATCGCTGTAGACCTCGTTGACCAGCCCGATCTCCCGGGCGCGGGCGGCGGGCAGCCGCCGGCCGGTATAGGCGAGCTCGCGGGCGATTCCCGGCGGGACCAGCTTGGGCAGCCTCTGCAGCGTTCCCACGTCGGCCACCATGCCGATATTGATCTCCTGGATGCAAAAGAAGGCCTCGGAGGTGCAGTAGCGCAGGTCGCAGGCGCAGATCATGTCCACCGCGCCGCCGATGCAGCCGCCCTGGATGGCGGCGATCACCGGCATGCGCACCTGCTCGATGGCGCTGAGGTAACCCTGAAGCTCCAGCACCATGCGCCTGAGATCCTCGCGCTGCCGGCCGACCTCCCCGGTGGCCGGCGGTTCCATCCCGGCGCCCGAGAAAACCGACAGGTCCATGCCCGCGCTGAAGTGCTTGCCGGTAGAGGAGATTACTGCCACCCGGGTCTTTCCCGCGGCGTCCAGCTCGCGCAGCGCCCGCGGCACCTCGCCCCAGAAAGCTCGGGTCATGGTGTTCAGTTGATCGGGTCGGTTGAAGCGCAGGTGCGCGATGCCGTCCTTTTGCTCGATGTCGAAACAAGTGTAGCTCATGCGGCGGATGGTAACCCAAATCCCGCCGCGACCGACAGGGGGTCTTTTTTTGAGCAATATCGGGGATTTTAGGAGGCACCGCAAAATAACCGATCCGGTTGCGGCCGCGTGGGCGGGCGCACTCGCGGCTTTCGTCCTCGGAAAAATCCTCGAAATAGCGCTGCTATTCCTGCGGTTTTTCCTCCGGGCGCGCTCGCGATTGCGCTCCGCCGACGCGCCCGGTCTCGTATCGTTTATTTTGCGGTGCCTCCTTACTTCTCGCGGCGCTGCGGACGGCGGTAGTTTCGCGAGTCGAGATGCAGGCTGGTGCGTAAAAAGGGGTTGTGGACCCATACCTGGCCGTCGCCGGGCGCCGAGGCGAAGACGCGTCCGGTGAAATCGTAGTTCTCGTCCACCTCGCTCACTTCCATCAACGGCATGCGGGCGATGGCGCGCTGGTCGCAGCGATCGACTACCGTGCGGCTCAAGTCGAGTGGGGCATCGCGGTCCGGGTAAACGCCTCGCGGCCAAACGTTCCGGATCGGGTTGCGACAGCGGCCGTCTCTAAAACCAGCCAGGTCGTCGAGCTCTACCGTCTCTCCCGTGGTCATGGTGTAGCGATAGTAACGGTAGCGCTCGATGACGGAATCGGAAAACCGGTGGGCGGGGTTTTGCTCCAGCACGTGATCTTTGAGTTCCGATACGGTGGTAAACCGCTCTCGCGGTACGATCTCCCAGAAGCCGCGGGCGAAGTGGCGGTACCCGGGGCGATTGTAGCTCTTGCTGACCCTACCGAGGACCACGTAAAAGCCATATCGTTCGACCTGCGATAGATCGACAAACGAATAGCGCGCGCGGGAACGACCGTTATCGAAGAACTGATCACGCCCGTCCTGACGGTACAGATGGTTGCGCCAGCTGGTGGGCAGGCTGACCGGAGAGTCGAGGTGACGATCTGCGTCGTCGCCATTGAGATATCCGTAGGTGAAGCTCTTGTAGGTGCCGATATTGTCGCTGGTCCAGAAGCGGCGTTCGCCGCGCATGAGCATGACCTCACGTGCCATGGCTTTGATGTTCTTCCAGCTGCCGACGTGACCCCGGGGAATCAACGCGTGGGGGCGAGAGAGAAAATCGAGATCGTGAGCGCCGCGTCTGGCGATGACGGCGTCGCCCAAGATGGGATAGCGCTGGAAGGAGCCGCCCGATACATTCATGAATCGGGGTGTTACGAAATACAGCTCGGGGACCGATTGCTGCGTTTCAGGGCGGCGATAGGGGAGGCCGTCCGAGCGAAAGTATTCGCCCGGGTGGCCCGCGCGATAATTCTCGCTGTTGTAGCGCGTCTGCATACGCGACCAGAATCCCGTATGCTTGTCGAGCATGAAATGGTGGATCGTCTCCGGCACCCGATAGGGGAGCAGCGACGCCCACAGCGCGTGCCCCGGGGCGTTGCCGGTTCCACCAAAGCCGGTCGGCCAGGAGTGTCCGCCAGCCAGCACACCGAACATGAAGACGATTCCGTCATTGGCGTACAGATCGACCCGATCGGCGTACCCCGCGTTGCGACGAAAGGGAGCGAAGCGCTTCATCTCCAGAGACTGAAAGGCAAACTTGGCCGCCAGGTAATCGAGGGCGTTCCGGGCACCGACGCGCACGCGTTTCGCTGCTGCGAATGCGTGCAGGTTCATCAGTGCGTGCGCGGACATGGCCTGATAGGGCCTGGCGTTGACCTCCCAGAAGCCTTGATGCAACACGCGCCCGCAGGCCTGTAGGATGCGGTCCTCGACCTTGCGGCCGGCCTCGGCATACCGCTTCCGATCGCGGTACTTGCCCTGGGTGAGCCGCCTGTCATTGCGGGGGTTCCGCGCGATCCATTGATTGGCCAGATAGACCGAAGATAGAATCATGAAGACGTGGTTCTCCGTCTCGGGATACTCGAGCAACGGAGCGAACAGCGGTATCGCCACCAGAAAAGTCATCGGGTGACGCCTGCTCTGTACGGCATCGCGGCTGAGCCCGCGGTCGATGATGTTGAAAGCGGCATTGTCGGAAAGCAGATCGCGGTCCCGCGAGAAAAGATAGAGTAGCGACACCATTTCCTTCATGTAGAAATCGTAGTCACCAGGTTCTGACCATAGACCCTTGTTGGTGCCCGAGACGGCGAACTTCCGGATCGTTCGGGTAAAGGCCTCGACCCGCTGGGGAAAGTCGGGCGGTACGGTGGGGTTGAAAAGCGGCGGTGCACCGGGGTGGGCTTTGCGGTGGATCCGCTCCATATTCAGGGCGAACAGCCCGGCCGCGATGCGCCGAAACGAGGCGAGCTCGGGCTTTTTTTCGAAATCGCCCAGGCCGTGCCGATGGAAATCATCCACAAAACGCTGCAGTAGCGCACGGCGACGTGATTCGAATTGCGCCTGGGCGAGGTTTACCGTTCGGCGGTAGGCGCTCGGCGGTCTTGCCGGCGGAATCGGCGCGTACGATGGTCGGCTGAATCGAGTCGCGAAAGGGACTCTCCGAACGTAGGTGCTCCTGTGGTCGGGGTAGTCACGCGTCAGAGTTCCGGAACAGGACGGTAAACAGGTCGTCACCGCTACCAGCAGCAGTGGCCAGGGCTTCAGGGTCAGCACCGTGTGGGGGAGCTTCATGGTACTTTTACGTCCCGGCGACGAGCGACGCCTCGGTGACGCGCCCTCACCCGGGACCCGAAGTAGCCCGTCTCACCAATCCTTCCGAACGCAGCTCGGTCGGGACGACCCCACCTGTGTCGCGGCTACGCCTCGTGACAGCAGTGCGATAGCTTTGTCTTCGCTTCTAGCATTCGGGACCGTCGCGTTTCGAGATCCAACCGAAAAGCTCAATAAGACGGTCTATACCAATTATTATAGACGATTATGGCTCGATCGGCCCGACCTTTTATCGTGTGATTGGACGTGGTGACCTGCTGGCGTGTGCGACGCGGGGGATAGGGACGCGGGGGATAGGGGGCAGTGTGGTATAGGGTGGTATAGAGGGGGCGCAACGCCGCAGAGGGGGCCGCCCCGCCCGAGAGAGATTTATCCCTGGTATATCTCGCCGCCGCCCAGCAGGGTTTCCTCCTGGTAGAAGACGGCGGACTGGCCCGGCGTGATGGACAGCTGCGGTTGATCGAAGACGAACCTGTACCTTTCCTCCCCCAGCGGAGAGAGCTCGCCGTCGGCGGCGGCGTGGTTGTGCCGGATCTGAGCCCGCGCGCGCAAGGGCTGGTCCGGCGGATCGATGCCCAGAAAGTGGGTCCGCTCCGCCACCAGCTCGCGTGAGAAAAGCGCCTGGCGCGGCCCCACCACCAGCCGGTTACTCGCGGCGTCGATCCGTAACACGTACAGAGGGTCGCCGCCGCCGATGCCCAGGCCGCGGCGTTGGCCCACGGTGTAGTGCACGATGCCGCGGTGGGTGCCGATTTGTTTGCCCGAGCTATCCACGATCGGGCCCGGGCGTACGCGCTCGGCGCTGAATAGCCCGGCGTGGCCGCCCTCGGCGAAGTTCTGGCTCTCGGGCCGCTCGGCAACCTGCAGGCCGGTCCGGGCCGCGGCTCGCTTGACCTCGTTCTTTTCCAGCTCGCCCAGGGGAAATAGCAGCCGCGAGAGCTGTTCTTCCGTCAAACCGTAGAGGAAATAGCTCTGGTCTTTCTTTTTATCGATCCCGCGCCTGAGCCGATATCTACGGTTTTGTTCGTCGTATAAGATGCGGGCGTAGTGCCCGGTGGCGAAGCGGTCGAAATCGATCCCCTGCTCGGCCGCCTTTTGCAGCAGAAAGCCGAACTTGACCACGGGGTTGCAGCGGGTGCAGGGATTGGGGGTGCGGCCCCTCAGGTACTCTGCCTTGAAGTAGTCGAGCACCGCCTCGCGGTACTGTTGTTTGAGATCGACCGTATGGTGCTCGATGCCGAGCTGCCCGCAAACCCGGCGGGCGCTCTCGATGTCGTCCTGCTCGCCCGGGCCGTAGCAGCCGTGGCTCCCGCCGGGGACCGTCCCGGACTCACCCGAGAAGATGGCCATGGTCAGGCCGACCACTCGGTGGCCCTGTTTCTGTAGCAAATGGGCCGTGTACGATGAGTCGACCCCGCCGCTCATCCCCACGGCGATGCGAAGATGCGGGCTCACGGCTTCAGACCGCGCGAAGACCGCGCCACGATACCTCTATCTATTTTTAGCGGGCGTAGCTTTTGTAGCGGGCGTAGCTTTTGTAGCGGGCGTAGCTTTTGTAGCGGGCGTAGCTTTTGTAGCGGGCGTAGCCTTTGTAGCGGGTGTAGCTTTTGTAGCGGGCGTAGCCTTTGTAGCGGGCGTAGCTTTCTTTGCCGGTGTCGCCTTCTCGGCCGGGTTAGCCTTTTCAGCTGGCTCTGGTTTCTCGGTGGACTTCGCTTTTTGCGCGGGCTTTGCCTTCTTGGTCTTGGCGGGCTTGACCTTTTCGGCGGGCGCCGGTTTGTCGGCTTTGCCCTTGGGCTCTCCGGCTTCTGCTGGTTTCGAGGCTTGCTTTTCGACCTCGGCTGGCTCGGCAGCGGGCGCGTCTTCGGCAGGACCGGCCTGTTCGGCCCGTTCGGGCTGCGCCTGCCCGGCCTCGGCCGGGGCCTGCTCCAGTTTCTGCTCGGCCGCGACTGCGGGCTCGGCTTGCGCGGGCTTGGCCGGACCGGCCGAGGGCTCTGCCGGCGCGGGAGGAGGGGTGGCCGGCGGCGGGTGGCGGTGGGTGTCGACGAGGCAGCCGCTCAGGCAGATGCCGAGCGCGGCGGGCAGGGTCAAGAACTGGAAGAGCGATTGGTGCATGAAAAGCTTCCTTTATTAATAAGGTACCGAGGTTTGCCGATAGCGATTGCCCCCATCTAACCGCCGTCCGGGGATGAATGCAACGCTTTCCGGGCCTCGGCGTGCCCAGGGGCAAGAAGAGTGTTACGAAGAAACGGCTGCTCCGATCGTCTTCTGCCGGGAGGAACGGAAAAGAGAAGGCGTCGGCGCGACCGAGAGGGAGAGACAGGTGCAGGGCGTTATTCCGGGAGACTTGCTGACTACGGCCATGGCGGTGATGCCGCACACCGACGTCGAGCGCGCGTTGCAGATGGCGCTGTCGCTGGACGTGCCCTTCTGGCCCCAGCTGCCGCACCACAGCTACTACGAGGACATGTACGTGCAGGCCGCCGAGCACTTTCCGGGCATGGTGCTGGACACGGAGAAGCGGACGCTTCGCTTCGACAGCGAGCGGTTCATGGCTGAGCTCGAGCTCGCGCTGGAGCGGCTCGACGACCCCGAGTACCTCGACATCAGCCCGGGCTACTCCGAGGTCTACCACCGCTTCCTCGGGCTGGACCTGGCCGACCGGCCGGCCATCCGCGGGCAGCTGGAGGGCCCCGTCAGCTTCGGCTTCTACGTGCAGGACGAGAACAACCGCCCCATTATCTTCGACGATACCGTGCGGCCTTTTCTCATCGACTTCATGGCCCGGCGGCTCAACGCCCAGCTCGGCCGGCTGAAGAAGCTCAACCGTAATGCCTTCATGTTCGTGGATGAGCCCGGGCTGCAGTTCGTCTTTTCCGCCATGTCTGGATACAGTGATCAGAATGCGAAGCGCGATCTGGACGGGTTCTTCGCCCAGCTGGAGCGCCCGCGCGGCGTGCATCTTTGCGGTAACCCGGACTGGGACTTTCTGCTCAACCTGGATCTGGACGTGCTCTCGCTCGACGTCTACACCAACGCGGAGATCTTCTCGCGCTATACCGCCTCCATCCGGAAGTTTCTCGACCGCGGAGGGGTGTTGGTCTGGGGGATCGTGCCCACCGGATTCGAGGCTTTCCAGAAGGAGGAGATCCCCACGCTGCTGGAGCGGCTGCGGGGCGTCTGGAAACCCCTCTGCTCGGCGGGCATCGACCGGGAGCTGTTGTTGAGCCGCAGCCTGCTCTCGCCCGCTACCTGCTGTCTCATCAACCCCGACCGCGAGGCCACGGTGGAGCGGGCCTTTGCCGCGGTTCAACGGATGTCAAAGATATTGAGGAGCGAGGAGCGATAGCGCCGTGTTCTCGCTAGCCAACCAGAACCTGGAAAATCAAGACCCACAAGACCGGGACGGTCCTAGTTTCCTAGTTTTCGTTCTGGCGAGCGAGGAAGAGTTAACTAGGAAACTAGGACCGTCCCGCTTTTCGAGGACCGTCCCGCTTTTCGAGATCGAGGAAACTAGGACCGTCCCGCTTTTCGAGATCGGGGAGGGCGAGATGAGCGATGCGGCGAGCGGGGCCGGCCGCGCGCGCACGCTGCGACGGGTAGCGGCGCTCGCGGCGTTGGGCGTGCTGGTCGGCGCTGGCCTGTACCTGCGGGCGGCGCTGGACATCGAGTGGAGCGTGCCGGTGGTGCGGCAGATGGTGGTCGATCTCGGTTTCTGGGGTCCGGCGCTCTACCTCGTGCTGTTCGCCTTTCGCTGGGCTTTTCTCGTGCCCTCGCAGGTCATGCTGGTGGTGGGCGGCGCCTGTTTCGGTTTTGGGGCCGGAACCCTCTACGGCGCCATCGGTACCACCATGTCGGGCCTGTTCATTTTTTTGGTTACCCGTTTCCTGGTCGGCGATTCGCTGCGCGAGCGGGCGCCCCGACGGCTCGGGCGCGCGCTGGAGGCGGCCGGCAAGCGCGGGGGCGCGCTGCTGGTGGCCGCCGGAACCGGTTACCCGGTCGGCCCCATGACCGCCTTTCAGGTGGGCGCGGGCCTGACCAGCATGCCGCTGCTGCTCTACGCCCCGGCACTGGTAGCGGGTGCACTGGTGCGCGCCGGTCTGTACGCCTATCTCGGTAACAGCCTGGTCGAGGTCGGCCTGCTTGCCTCGTGGCCGGCGCTCGTACTGCTCGGTTTGCTCTGCGTTCCCTTTCTCATCCCGCGGGTGCGCGCGCGCCTGGTCCGCTGGCTCTAGTGCCGTGACCGGGAGGTTATGATCCCGTCTGGGGGTAGATTTTCCGATAC
>CAYVFC010000048.1:0-51782 GCA_964450715.1 uncultured Sandaracinaceae bacterium
CCCGTCGGATTCCAACCCGCTCCAGGAGGATGCGGACAGCGACGGCCGCGGTGATGCTTGCGACAACTGCCCGTCGGATTCCAACCCGCTCCAGGAGGATGCGGACAGCGACGGCCAGGGCGACGTCTGCGATCCGTGTCCCTACGATCCGGCCGATGACTCGGACAGCGACGGACACTGCGCCGACGTGGACAACTGCCCGCTGGACGTCAACCCGTACCAGCTGGACAGCGATGGCGACGGAAAGGGCAACGCTTGCGACAACTGCCCCGGATTGCCCAACGTCGACCAGGCCGACGGCAATTCGGACGGCGCGGGCGACGCGTGCACTCCGCCGCCCGAGTGGACTTGCGTGGCCGGAACCTATGGCGCGGGCGACGGCTGCGACTGCGGTTGCGGCGCCACGGATGTGGATTGCGGCGGCGTGACGGTCGATTTCTGCGAGGCGGCGACGGATACGGTCGGTTCCTGCGCCAACAAGAAATATCCCAATGCGAAGGTCGATCCTTTCGATAACTCCACGTGCGTCCCGGAAAGCTGGACCTGCAGCGGGGACTATTACGACGACGGGCTGACCTGCGACTGCGGTTGCGGCGCCACCGATCCGGACTGTGCGGGTATCGCAAGTACCCACTGCGACGTTTGCGATCGGCCCGGCTCCTGCGGAACCGGTGTCTGCCCGGCCAATATCAATTCCCTCTCGAATGACACCTGCGACGTTCCGGGCTCGTGGATATGCAGCGATACTTGGTACGGCGATGGCATCTGCCACTGCGGATGCGGCGCGGTGGATATCGACTGCGATCCGCCCAACATCGCTTCCTGTAAGACCTGCTATATCGGTAGCGGCGTCTGTGCGTCGGGAACCTCTTGTCCGGACTTCATCGATCGGTTCGATATCTCTCGATGCGTTCCTGAGGGATGGACCTGTAACGGCGATGCCCATAGCGACGGCGTCACCTGCGACTGCGGTTGCGGCATCCCCGACCCGGACTGCCTAGGCGACGCCGTGTCCGAATGCGATACCTGCGACCTGCCCGGCTCCTGCGCCGACAGTTGCGCCGACATCCAGTCCGCGGCCAACGCGCTCTGCGTCGAGCAGGCTAGCTGGACGTGCGAAGCGCTCGACTACAACGACGGCTATGCCTGCCACTGCGGCTGCGGCACGGTCGACCCGGACTGCGCGAATCCCAGTGCTGCTGCATGCGAGTACTGCGCGCTGACCAATTGCGCGGGACCATCGTGCTCAGTATGGCACTACGATCGATTCGATAACTCTCAGTGCGTCCCGGTAACGAACTGGACCTGCGAAAAGGCCGCTTACGGCGACGGCTACTGCGATTGCGGGTGCGGCGCGCTGGATTCGGACTGCGGCGGCGACGCCACGGCGGGCGCCTGCGATACCACCGACCGGCCCGGCTCTTGCGGCGGGGCACCGGGATTCGCCACCATCACTAGCGGTGACAACAAGCGGTGCGACACTCCGGCCGGATGGACCTGCACCGAGTCGTACTACCACGACGGCGGGTGCGAATGCGGCTGCGGCGTACCGGATTCGACTTATGACTGCATCGATTACACGGCGCGTTCCTGCGTCTACTGCGGTTGGACAGGCTCCTGCTATAACGGGGTCTCGGGCACCGATTGTCCGGGTAGCATCGATCCCGTCCATAACTGGCAGTGCGCCGTTCCGGCCGCGTGGACCTGCAACCCGTCCTATTTCGGCGACGGCGGTTGTGATTGCGGCTGCGGGGTCTTGGACGCCGATTGCGACGGGGCCGATAGCACTTACTGCATTTACTGTGGACTGGAGAACTCCTGCTCGATGACGCCGGCCTGCCCGCTGGGCATCGACGCGTTGGATAACTCGCAGTGCGACTACGAGACCGACTGGAGCTGTAGCGACACGGGATTGATCGGCGACGGCACTTGCCACTGCGGCTGCACCGTAGTGGATCCGGACTGCGCGGACGCGACCGCGGCTAGCTGCGAGGTCTGCGTAGCCGATTCGTGCGGCTTGGGTAGCTGCGCGAGTATCTACGCCCTCGACAACTCCGTGTGCGAAATCGGCGGCGGCTGGACCTGCCACCCCTACCACTACGACGACTGGTCCGATTGCGATTGCGGTTGCGGCATCCAGGACCCGGACTGCAGCAACGGTAACGTATCCTCGTGCGACAACTGCCTGCCCCTGGGCGGGTGCGGAAACGATTTGACCGGATACTGCCTGGACATCAACTCGAGCCAGAACTGGTTGTGCATCTAGGCCTCTCCGGCTCCTCGAAATGACAGCGGCGGGCTATCCCCCCGAGCCGCCGGCCTTGCGCGAGCCCTGCTGCAGCGACCTCTCGAAGGCGTCGTTGACCGTGACGCAGGCCTCGCGCACCTCCACGCCGCCGCCCAGTAGTAGCGCCAGCGGGAGCAGCTCGACGCGGTCGATCTGCTGGCGGTGATCGTTGACCAGCGCGGCCACGCGCATCAGGGTGTCGGCGATCGATTCCAGGTCGGCGCGGCGCTGCTGTTTGCTGCCGGTGAAGATGAGCGAGCTGCCGCGCAGGCGGCTGAGGGCGCGCTGCAGAGAGGGCAGGGGGACGGGAAGCACGGCCAGGGTGGCGTCGTCCGTGGCCGTGCCGTGCGGATCGGCAAAGGCGATCTCGACGGCCACCCGGCCCTGGGGCAGGGGGCGGGCGCGTACGCCCAGCAGCGCCACCGCCTGGTTGGCCGCGGCCACGGTCACGCCCAGGATGCGGGCTTCCGGGGAGCGGGACTCGGCCGAGGCCAGCAGCAGGCCGTAGATCTCGCGGACGCGGGCGGCATTGTCCACGCCGTCCACGGCCAGGTCGGGGTGGTCCCAGACGCGCAGGTCGGGCGAGGCCAGGGCGATGCGCACCGGGTAGCCCATGCGGTTGGCCTCGGCCGCGGCGCGCGAGGCGCTGTTGCAGAGCTCTTCCTCGGGCATGGCCATGCCGTAGGCCAGCAGCACGGACTTGCTGGCCGGATCGGAAAGCGCGCGGGCCGGCCCGAAGATGGTGTCGATGACCGCTTGCTGGTCCACCCCCTCGACCGCGCTGGTCACCTCGGCCGCCGCGCGGTCAACGGCGCGCAGGGCTGCGATGGCCTCGGCCGCGTCGCGGCTCTCTCCCAACAGCACGCGGTCGCTCGACTTGGCGCCGGGCGACCAGGCGACCAGGGCGTTCTGCTCGCGGGTGAGCTGTCCCTGAACCCGGGTGCCCGAGACCGTTACCGGCCGCAGGCGGGCGCGGTCGGCGGGCGGGAGCTGCCGGATGGAGCAGCTCCAAGGGGAGGGCGCCCCGGCCCGTAGCAGGGCCAGAGCGGCCATCAGCGGGCGGATTTCCCTGAGAGCGGTGATTCCCAGGTCCCCGGCCGCTTCCAGCAGCCTTCTCGCCTCGGGCGACGACTCCAGCACGGCCAGGCAGATCTCGCTGATTTGGCGGCCGCGGGGTTGGGCGGAGACGCGCACCTGCACCAGCTGCTCGATGGTAGGGCTCTGGACCAGGACGATGGCGACCGGCTCGCCTTTTTTTACCGATTGCGCGGCCTCGCGGAACGGGTCGCGGGAGATGAGCGGCTCCACCGCCAGCCCGATCTGCTGCGCCGCGTTGGCGCACTCGACCGCCAGCTCGCTGCTTTCGCAGATAATACGACCGTCCATGGCTCCAATTGTACTCGCGAAGGTCTCTGGGAACGAATTAGTCGGTGATCGCGGGCGGATACGGCTTGCTCGCGCGTCCCTGCTCTTGACCGTGATCTCTTGGCGATGATATCCAATTCATCTCGAAGAGCACCATGACGAGGTTCTGGCGCGCGCGGGGGAGAGGTCCCGGCGGCGTTCGAGAACGCCCGTCGGATCCACCAACAGAGGAGAGGCCGAAATGCGGCTGAAGATCATCGCTGGAAACTTAGCTGTGGTCGTGTTGCTGGGCTTGATCGCCTTTTTCGCGGTGCGGGACGGGCTGCGCACAGAGCTGGCGAAGGAGATCGACAACGATATCGTCAATAGCCAGGTCCTGCTCGAACGCTCTTTCCGGCTCTCCGCGGTCGACTTCATGAAGAACGTCGTCGATCGCGCCGAGTCGCGCCAGATACGCGACGTGTTCGCGGGGCTGGACGATAACAGCCGGCGGACGCGCGCCTTCGAGGCGGCCGAGGCGGTCTATCAATGGATGGGCGATCCGGCGCGCGGCCGGCGGGGGATGCCGGGCATCGTGGTGATCGTGGACGAGACGGGCACGGCCCTGGCGCGCAACGGCGCGCGCAATGTCATGGTGGGCAAGGCGTTGTTGCCCGAGCTGCCGGCGCTGAACGACGTGCTGAAGCGGGGCGAGGTCAAGCACGACGTGTGGCAGGAGAAGAACGAGAAGAAGCTGCTGCAAACGGCCATGGCTCCCATACGCGGCGACACCGGGACCATATTCGGCGCGCTGATCGTGGGGTACGACCTGTCCGCCGCGGTGGCCGCGGCCGAAGCCAAGGTGCTGGGCCGTGACGTGGCCTTCGTGGGCAAGGAGAAGGTGTACAGCTCGTCGCTGCAGGGCGAGCTGCCCCGGGAGCTCACCGGTTACCTGTTCGGCGCGGGCAAGGACTCCACCGGCGGCATTCTCGCCGGCGAGATGGAGCGCAGCCAGCCCTGGTCGGCCTCGCTCGGCGGGGACAGCTATATCGGCATATCCACGCGCCTGCCGCTCTCGGCCTCTCTCCCGGTGGCCTACGTCGTTCTCGGCAACCGGACGGCGAAGATGGCGCTGGCATCAAAGGCGAATGTCATCGTTATCATGATGGTACTGGGAGCGATCCTGGTCGTCGTCTACGGCTTCTTGATCGGCACGGCCATCGTGCGCCCCATAGCGGCTATCGAGGAGGGGGTGCTCGCGATCATCAACGGGCGCACCGACCTCAGACTGGAGACCGACAACCCGGATCTGGGAGGGCTCGCCTACCGGATCAATCAACTGCTCAACGTGTTTACCGGCACCGAGGAGCAGACCGAGGACGCCGAGGGCCGGGTCTCGGTGGGCGCGGCCTCCGACGCCTGGAAGGACGCCGCCTTTGCCGACGGTCCGGCGGCCGGCGCTGGCGCGGCCGGTGGCGGGTCACCCGACGGCGAGGAGGTCATAGACGATCCGGCGGTGGCGGCCAAGCTCGCGGCCGAGGACGAGAAGGCGTACGGCACGCGCGTGTTCAATGAGTACGTGGCGGCCAAGAAGGCGCTGGGAGAGAACGTGTCGAACATCACCGTCGATCGCTTTCTGCAGCGATTGAGCGGCCGGGCCGATGCGATGGCCAAGCAGCACGGGTGCAAGGCGGTGCGCTTCCAGGTGCAGTCCGGCGGCAACCAGGTGATGCTGCGCCCGGTTCTGATCCGCTGAACCGCTTTAGGAGGCACCGCAAAATAAACGATCCGGTTGCGGCCGCGTGGGCGGGAGCCCTGGCGGCACCGCGCCATCCGGCGTTTCGGTCTGTCAAGACTTCTGGGACGAGGTACTAGCGCCCCCCCATCCTTGTGGTAAGTATCGGGCATGTTCGGCCTGTTCGGCAAGAAGTCCGCTTCCTCCCCGCTGCGCAAGCACGCCGAGCGCGCTGCCAACAAGCGCGCGCAGGCGCTGGATCGCTGGGAGGCCATCCAGGCGCTGGCCGCGGCCGGCACGGCCGAGGCCGTAGAGGCTCTGCTGGTGCGCTTCACCTTTTACGTGGACCCGACCATCACCGACCAGGAGGAAAAAGACGCCGCCTTCGAGGGGGTGCTTCGCGCCGGGGACGCGGCCCTGGAGCCGGTTACCGCCTTCTTGCGCAAGGCCGAGTCGATCAGCTGGCCGTTGAAGATCCTCGACCAGCTCGCGTCCGCGGAGGCGGTGACGGGCAAGCTGCTGGACATGCTCTCCGAAATGGATACGGAGTACGAACGCGACCCGCAGCGCAAGATCCAGGTTCTGTCCGCCCTGGAAGAGCGCGTCGATTCCCGTATCGTGGAGGCGGTCATGCGCTTTCTGGGGGATGCGAACGAGACGGTGCGCTTCACGGCGGTGGGGGCGCTGCTGGCTCAGTCCGAGGCCCGGCAGGCCCGGGAGGCGATCGTGGAGTGCCTCTGCAACGAGGAGTCGTTGCGCATCCGTAACCGCATCCTGCAGGGATTCATCGAGCGCGGCTGGGATTTTGCCGATCGCGTCGACGAGGTCAGGCCCAAGCTGCCCCCGGGCTACGCCCTGGACAAGAAGGGCGTCCCGCGCGGCCCGTGAATACTGTCATTTCGAGCGAAGCGAGAAATCCCCTTCCGCTACGCTCTCTTGACGGAGATCTCTCACTCCGTTCGAGATGACACCGCTACTCGTCTTCTTCCTGGTGGGTCAGACCGGGAGAGACGGGCAGATAGAAGGCCAGCCCCACGCTGACCATGTGGTTGAAGTGGAAGAGGCGGTCGTCGCTGTTGATATTGTCGTCGGGGAAATCGCCGCGATCGTGGCCGCTCTCATCCGTGCCCGAGGTATTCCAGGCAAAGGGAAGGGCACGCCACTCGATGGGCATGGAAAGAAACTTCGCCAGGTAGAGCGAGAGTCCCACGCCAAAGGTGGGAGCGATGGCCATGCGGCTGGCACTGCGGCTCTGGGTCGCCGTGCAACCAGGGTTGGGCGATGGGGTGGTGCAGTTATCGTTGATCGCGTTGGCGTCATCGCGCTCTTCCAGGCCAATCAAGCCTACGCCGGCGAAAATGAAGAAGTCCGTGTCCACGAAGAGCTTCTCGAAAAGCCCCAGCTTGCCCCGCAACGGGATGAAGATGGCCTGCGGAGCGGCGATCCACTGGATCTTTCCGATCTGGTTGGGGAATCCGCCCCGGGTGGGTAGGCTCAGCAGGTTGTTCTCGTTGTTCTGTCCCTTGTCGGCGATCTGGTCGGTCAAGTTGGTATCGAACTGTGCGACGGCATAGCCGCCCCAGACGCCGATACCCAGCCAGTCGGTCAGGTGAAAGGCGAGCTGTCCGCCGGCGAGCAGGGTGCGGGTGAACTCGTCCTGCAGCGTGAAGGAGGCATTCGCCTTGATCTGGAAACGCATTTCCCGGTAGAGGCGCAGCTTCATGACGGCGGGTGCTCCGGCCAGCGGTCCCGTGATCTTGACCTCTTGAGCGCGCGCCTCGTTCTCGACCAGGGATGCCAGCAAGACGATCGCCACGGTCAGCGTGATGGATATCGGTTTCATTGCTTTCATCGCTCTCGCTTCCATGTTTTGTCCGCCTGCCGTCACACTACTTGGGATAGCGATACTCGAACTCGAAGGGGAGGAAGATGGTCATCCCCACGTGCGCCGCCACGTTGTTGGTCAGCGTAGCGTCCTCGTCGATCCAGGTGTTCGGAGACTCGCGGTCCGGACCCAGCTCGACCGTGAGGTTCTCCAGCTTCTCCAGGTACATGTAGTCGCGCAACTCCATGAAAACGGTGAGGTAGCGGGTGACGAAGACGCGGATTCCTATTCCGACGTTGAAAGCCACGCGGATATCGAAGTCAAAGGTGCGGATGCTGGGATCGACCACCGACACCGGGCGCGTCCGCATCATTCCTACACCACCTACCAAGTAGGAGTCCCACTGGAAGATGTACTCGTTGAACATGCTGAACTTCCCGTAGATGGGGACGTAGGTGAAGTTCAGGTGCGCACCCAACTGGTACTCGGTGATGGGCACCGCCAGCCGGGTCGAGCGGCGGATGTGGAAATTTAGATCCGACTCGGCCTCGAATCCCTGGTACCAGAGAAAGTTAGCGCCGATGGCCAACACGTTGGTGATCCAGAAGTTGAGCGCGATCGCCGGGGCGTTGTGGCTAACGTACTGGTCGTTGACCGTGAACGAAAACGAGGGCGCCAGCTCCAGCCGTCCGTTTCGCAGCGCGTATATACGCTGCACCGCGTAGATCTCCTCGGCGACCAGGGTGTGCTTCTCCCGCGCCGGCTCGGCCTCGGTCAGGTCGTCCTCGGGCGCGTCCGCCAGCTCGGAAAGCACGTCTCCCTCGGCTCCGGCGCCCGCTTCGGCCGAGACCTCGCCTTCCGCTTCGGCCTCTGCGGCCACCTCGCCCGACTCCGCCTCATCGAGGTCGAAGGACATGTCCTGCGCGGTGGAGGTGCTGAAAGGGACCGCGAGAAACGCCAGGCCGACGAGCGCCCCGGTCCAGACGGCAGCGCTGTTTTTCGGTTTCCTCGCGTCAGCCTTGGATCTGAAGTTCATGGTTGCATCCATTGGTATCTGCCTGTTTCTTTTGAACAATTACTGCGCATCCAGACCTTCGATTTATCGCAACACTCCGAAATCAAAATACTATCCGCTCACGAGAGCGGGGCGACTATATCACCGAAAAAAACAAATGCGCAACGTCAGGCCACCTGCGTTTTCTCGTCGGGTCTGGCGAAGAGCGCGTCGACAAAGTTGTCCACATCAAATTCCCTGAGGTCTTCGACCTTTTCGCCTAGACCGATGTACCGTACCGGGATCTTGTGTTCGTCCACGATCGCCAGGATGACTCCGCCTTTGGCGGTTCCGTCCAGCTTCGTTAGCACGAATCCGCTGATTTCCAGCGCCTCCCGGAACATGCGGGCTTGCTGCACGGCGTTCTGGCCGATGGTGGAGTCGAGCACCAGCAGGATCTCGTCTGGCGCGCGTCCATCCAGGGCCTTGGCCGCAGTCCGGCTCAGCTTCTTGAGCTCCTCCATGAGAGGGACCTTGGTATGCAGCCTCCCGGCCGTGTCCGCGATGACGATATCGATACCCTCTCCGGATGCCTTTTTGATGGCGTCGAAGACCACCGACCCGGGATCGGCGTTCTCCTTGCCCTTGACGACCGGGCAGCCGACGCGGCGCCCCCAGACCTCCAGCTGCAGCACGGCTGCGGCGCGAAAGGTGTCCGCTGCGGCCAGCAATACCTTCTTCCCCTCTTTTTCATAGCGGCTCGCCAGCTTGCCGATGGTGGTCGTCTTGCCCACACCGTTCACACCGACCACCAGGATCACCGCCGGGCGCTGGCTCAGGTTCATCGCGCCGACCGACGGCGAAAGCAGCTCCCGGGCTCTGGTGCGGAGCGCCGTCCATACCGCGGTCTCGTCCGGCAGCTCCCCGGACTGCATCCGCGCGCGCAGCGCCTGCAGGATACCCTCGGTCGTCTTTACGCCCAGATCCGCTGTGATCAGGATTTCCTCGATCTCAGTCAGCAGCTGCTCGTCGACTTCTTTCTTTCCGGAGAAGAGCTTGGCTAGCCGGGAGATGAAACCGCCTCGGGTCGTGGCCAGGCCTTTCGAGAGTGCTTTGAGATCTTCCTCCCGCGAGATCCGCGCTTTCTCGGTATCGCGCGCGGGCTCGGGCGCCCGAGCGACCGGCTCCGCGGGCGCATCAAACGCGACTTCCAGCTCGTCGTCGGCCTTGGGCTCGGCCGCCGCGGGCTCGAGCGAGGGCGCGGCCGGCGTCTCCTCGTCCTCGGCTGCCGGTGCGGCCGGCTTGGCGTCGGTCGCGGGCGGTGCGGACGGTTCGCGGGAAGGAGCGGCCGCGGAGGTCGGTGCCGGTTCCTTCTCGATCTGAGCCTTGGCTTCGCCGCCCGCGGGAAGGGCTGCGGCCGGCCCGGAAAGCTTCTCGGGTTCGGGCGCCCGGGGCTTGGGCTCTGTCTCCTTGGGAAGCGCCTTGGCCCGTCTCGCAAAGAAAAAGATTGCGATTCCGACCGCGACGAGGGCGATGAGTATGTAGATAGTGGTGACGTCCATGTCCCGGTCAGCTTGTGCAGGGCCCTTTTAACGGATGGGACGGGGTTCTCCCGTCCAGGCCGCCCTAATATAGAAACGGTACGACTCGCGCGTCAACGATGATGAGTCGGGAAGAAGAAAAAGAACGCCCGCCGTTTCCACTCTTCTCAGAGGGTGTTTCGCCAGCGCCGACCGAGTATTTCGCAGCGCGACGGCCCCAGATATAAGGCGCGACGACGAGGAATAGCAGCGCTATTTCGAGGAGGTGCAACGCAGCAGATCGGGTCGTCACGCTCCGAAAGATGGAAGGAGGAGCTGACGAAACACCCTCTCGGGGAATATTGCGCTCGGGCTCGTTCTCCTATTGCGGACCGATCGGCTAGTTTGCATTATTTTAAGGAGTGGTGATCCGGAGAGGCACGGGTCGGCGACGCGCGTCGAAACCGCCTTCCCCCGGGAGCGGTACGGCGGTGTCATACACCTGATGCGTGGTGAACAATATTTCATCTTGAGCGTCGAAAACCCGAAGGTAGGCGTTCGCGCCCCGGCCGTTGCGGAGGCGGCGTCCGGCGAGGAGCCGGTCGAGGCGGAAGAGAGCTCGATGACGGGATCGCAGAGCAGATGCCCAACGCGGTTTGGCGCCTTGTTCGGTAGCGCTACGCGCGGGGCAGACCGCGCGACGACGAGGGGGCGCCGACGCGGTCCACGGCTGTGCTTGCTCGGAGCGTCGCTTTTTGTCTTGATATCCGGCCTGACCCTCTCGGCGGCCGCTGACGCTCGCAGCGACTACTTGATCCGACTGCTCAAGGGCTCTTCCCAGTTCAGGGTCAGAGCCCAGGCGGCCATCTCGCTCAGTACCATCAAGAACAACCGAGAGGCAGTCGAGGCTCTGTCCGGCGCCTTGAAGGACGATCACCCGGCGGTACGGGCTGCGGCTGCCTCCTCGCTGGAGCGCATCGGAGATCCCGGAGCGCTCGGCGCGCTGGAAGCGTCGCGCAACGATTCGGAGAGAGCGGTCAAAGCCGCGGTCGAGAAAGCGATCGCCAGGCTGCGTCGCCTCGCTGGATCCACGCAACCGGTCGCGGCGGCCGGTGGCGCCGGGCGACCGGCGCTCGGGGGAACGGCACGGTATTACGTGGGGGTCGGTATGCCGGGCACCGCATCGAACGCAGTGAACCGGCAGTTGCTGGAGAACGCGCGGCGCTTCATCGAGAGCCGGGTAAGCGAGGTCGATGGTGTATTGATCGCCCCGGAGGACGAGAGCCCGTCCGCAGCGCGAAAGGTACTCGCGAGCCGGAAGCTGGTCGGCTTCTACCTCGATAGCTCAATCGTCAGCGTCGAGACGCAGCCCGGCGGAGGGACCCGCGCGGTTGTATCGGTCATCGTGGGCACCTATCCGGATCGCGACATGAAGATGATCCTGCAGGGAGCCGCCACGGTCATCGGATCGGATTCGCGGGGGGCGACGCAGGCGGTTGAAGGCGCGTTCAGGGGAGCGCTGAGGCGGCTGCCACAAGCACTGCAGACGAGCGGCAGGTAGGTAGGGGGGAGAGGCGATGGAGGGTTCTGTGGTAAGGCGCGCAACCGCGCGGGAGACGAAAGGATCGTGGTGGCCCCGAATCCGGACGCACCGGGTACCAAAATTTGTGGTCAGAGGCCGTATGGTACGACAATATCATGGTAGAGCGAATGGGAACGGCTATGACCGTTAGAGACAAAGTTTCCGTGCCCCCCGGGCGTAAACAGCGCCAACTTCGGAATTATCTTTTAGATCCGAAATTCCAGATTAAGTACGTCTCCATGGTCGTGGGTGTGACGGTCGTGGTCGCCGCGGTCCTGGGCTTTATCGCCTATGGGTATTCCAGAGGGCAGACCGAGATGCTGACCATGGCGAAGATGGCCCAGTACGCAGAGCTGGACAACCAGACCTACGAGTTCATCAGGGCCGAGGCCGAGAAAGCTGATCGGGCCGTGATCTGGGCGATCCTCGGCGGAATCGCGGTCATGGTTCTCTCTCTCGGGTTAACCGGGATCGTCATAACCCACAAGCTCGTGGGACCGGCTTACAAGATGAAGCGGTTGCTGGGGGACGTGCGCGACGGCCACCTGAGGGTCGACGGCAAATTGCGCCGCGGCGACGAGCTGCAGGATCTGTTCGAAGCCTTCGAGGAGATGGTGAGCTCCTTACGAGCTGCGCAGGAGAAAGAAGTCGAGCAGCTGGAAGCCGCCATCGCTCGAGCACGGGAGGCGGGAACACCAGATGAGGCGCTTCAGCAGGTTGAGATGGTCAAGGATCGGATGCGCAAGACGCTCGACTGATCAACTCGTTAGAGCGCTGCCTCGTAGTAGTCTAGCCGGCCTTCCGGAACGTCGTATACGACCGAGGCCACGTCGAGCCGTACCTCTCGCGTTCCCCGGGGAGCTTTCGAGGCGAGGTAGGCGGCGGCCGCCTGCCGGATGCGTCCCGCCTTGCCCGCGTCGATGCTCTGCACCGGGGCCATGAAGCGATCGCTCGAGCGCGCCCGCACCTCGCAGAAAACCAGCAGGCCTGCTCGCCTGGCGATGATGTCGATCTCCAGGCGGCCCAGGCGGGCGTTGCGCTCGACTATCTCGTATCCCCGGGTTTCGAGATGCTCAGCTACTCGCGTTTCGGCCTTCCGCGCCAGCGCAGAGCGGTGGACCGCCCCTATCGGCGGCCTACTGGCTACCACTGACCGCGACGCACGCAGTAGCTGCCCCGGACACCTTCTCCGCCCAGGTCGAGCACTTCCTGGCACTCGAAATCATCGGGACAATCGCAGACCGCGAAATCCTCGTTCGGGGCCTTGCAGCGGCAGGTGCAGTAGATCCGATCCTCGACCACTTTCGGATCGTCGTATCGAGGGTCTCCGACGTACTTGAACACCCCGCATACCCTCGTTTCGCACTGAACCGAGCTGGTCTCGATGTAAGCCTCGGTCTCCTTGAAGCCGTCGTCCGGGATTTGCTCGGGTTGGCAAGGGTCGCCTACGCCCGTGGCGCATCCCGCGGAGATGGCCAGCAGTAGGCCGAGTAGATAACGGTGGGGCTGATGCATGGCGGTTCCTGGAAGTACCACTTGTTCCCTCTTTCGGTTCTGTCCTGTTTTTACGGCGGAACGAGGTTCGGTCGTCGTACAGGGTCCAATGCTACCCGGAGTCCGGGGTCTAATTAAGTTGGTATCGGTTGTAGTGTCAAGGAACTCCCCTGGGTAAATGGGGCCGAGCGCCGTGTCTTGTATAGATATTGTGCAGCATGCAGGGCCTTAACCCTTGACAAGCCGATCGCAGGCTTCTTATCATCCTGTTCGAGCTGTGCGCTAACCTACTGAGATTGCTGCTTTTTTTATGGGACCATTGGGGAGCTTTTCCTGTTTCACGCCGTATTCCCCGCAGCGGTCCCGTTTTTTTTATCACTGCGATGCCATTACAACGGAGCGAATCGATGTGCAATAACCGAACGCTGAGCGTGTTTATCGCCTTCTTCCTGCTGCTGTTGGTGGCTCTTCCGGCGCAAGCGCAGGACATGCAGTTCGGCCTGGAGGAGACCGGTGAGGGGCCTGTGGGTCCGCCGGCCGAGGGCCCGCCCTCGGAAACACTCGCCAACGGTCTGAGGCTCTACACGCAGGAGAGCTACGAGGAAGCGGCCGTGCAGTTTCAGCGCGTGGTGGAGGGCCAGACCCAGGATGCGCCGGCCAACGTGCAGAAGGCCCAGTTCTTTCTCGGCAAGTCGCTCTACCACCTGCAGTTCTACCAGTCGGCGCTGGCGGTGTTCGACGAGGTCTCGGAGATGGGTCGCGGGCATCTCTATTTCGACCAGACCCTGCAGTGGTTGGCGCAGCTGGCCTCGCAGCTTCCCGAGCCTGCCGGCATCATCGACAAGGTCGGCCGTTTCGGCGTCGAGCAGCTGGGGCAATTCAACACTGCCGACAATGAGACGCTCTACAACCAGATGCTCTACCTGATGGGGCGTTCGAAGTACAACCAGGGCGAGTTCGATCAGGCGATCGATCTCTTCAAGCAGGTGGATCGGAGGTCCAAGTATTACATTCACGCGCGCTTCTTCGACGGGATATCCCATATAAGATTGCGCAAGGCGCAGCCGGCCGCCCAGGCCTTCAAGGAGATCCTCGAGGCCATCGAGGAGGGCGAGGTCGAGGGCATCGAGGACGAGGATCGTATGCGCGACCTGGCCTGGATCTCGCTCGCGCGCGTCTACTACACCGCGGCCAACCGCACCACCGAGAGCGGCGAGCGCCAGGTCGACGGCGTGCTGCTCGGCAACGCGGTGGAGGCCTGGACCCAGATCGACACCGAGAGCGAGTATTGGCTCGACTCGCTCTTCGAGGCCTCCTGGGCCTTTTTCCTGGCCGACGAGTACGCGCGGGCGCTGGGGAACATCCACACCCTGAACTCGCCCTACTTCGTCGGGGCCTACTACCCGGAGGCGACCGTGTTGAAGGCGGTGGTCTTCTTCTCCAATTGCCAGATGGAAAATGCCTCGGCGGTGGTGGCGCAGTTCCACGAGAAGTACGACCCCATCCGGAAGCAACTCGAGGAGATCCTGGCCAAGTACCAGGACAACCAGGCCTTTTTCGATTTCCTCAAGAAGGTGCGCGAGGGCACCGCCGCTCTCACGCCCGAGATCCGGGCCATCGTCGAGTCCGCGCTCTCGGACCGTCAGGTGGTCGCCAACCTCGAGTACGTGGCGCTTCTCGAGCAGGAAGAGAAAAAGCTGCAGAAGGGCGCGGTACAGTTCCGGGATTCCTCGCTGGGCGGGCGGATCCTGCAGGACATCCTGGTAGCCAAGTCGTTCGCCATCGACCAGACCGGCGACCTGGCCAAGGGGCGGTACAACCGGCTGATCGCCGAGATGCAGGACCTGGCCAACCAGGTCGATACGGTCGAGATCGAGATCCTCAACTACATGCGCGGCCAGCTCTCGGCCGAGCTACAGGAACAGCAGACCATCGCCGGGCAGTCGACCGGTGGGCGGGTCGAGGTCGACTCCGAGCACGTGGTCTGGCCGTTCGACGGAGAGTACTGGCGTGACGAGCTCGGTTTCTATCGCCAGGAAGTGACCTACAAGTGCGGAAGGTAAGGGTATGCGACGCGTAACGTTCTCCATAGCAATCACGCTCGTTCTGATCGCCGGCGCCTTTTACGTCACCGCGTCGGCTCAGTTCTCCAAGAAGGACACGGAGGTCAAGGAGCTGGATCCCAACGCGGTATCCTCCGGAGGGATCTGTATTCCCAAGGACGTGCCTCCGCGGGTGACCGCCTGCCCGGACAACGCTCCCAAGCCGACCAAGCGCAAGCCGGGTGCGTCCGCGCCCAAGTCGCGGATGCGCGAGGCCAAGCGGAAGAAGGAAGAAAAAGTGGATACCGGACCCAAGGGGCCCGGCGTCCAGATCGACGTGGCCACCCTGCGGGCGCGCAAGAAGGTGCAAGCGCGGGCCAGGCGGCTGCTCGACCAGGAGGTCCGCGTCACCAAGCGGCTCATCCAGAACACCCGCAAGAACGACCCGCGGCGTCCGGATTTCCTGCTGCGGCTGGCCGAGCTCTACTTCGAGATGATCACCCAGCAGAACGCCACCGTCCGCAAGCTGGATGATCCCATCTACAAAGCCTGCCGCAAGAAGAAGGACGCGGGCCTTTGCCGCCGGCTGCGGGACAAGCAGAAGAAGGCGCAAAAAGAGCTGGGCAAGATGCGCGAGATGAACATCAAGCAGCTCGCCGTGCTGGTCCGCGACCATCCCGACTTCCGGCGCATGGATGAGGTGCTCTTCTCGCTCGGTTTCTCGCTGGAGGAGATGAAGCAGTTCGACCGGGCGCGGCAGGTCTACCACCGCTTGATCAAGGGGTTCCCGCAGAGCAAGTACATCCCCAACGCCTACCTCTCCTTTGCCGAGTACTACTTCCAGGCGGGCGACATGGGGGCGGCGCTCCGCTTCTACGACAAGGTTTCGGAGATCCCGCCCGAGCGCAACAACGTCTACGGGTACGCCATCTACAAGAAGGCCTGGTGCTACTTCAACCTGGAGGACTTCAAGGGCTCGCTGCGCAGCTTCGTGGAGACCATCGAATTCGGCGAGCAGAACCCCAAGTCGCACAACGTCAAAAACCTGGTCTCCCAGTCGCGCCGGGAGCTGGTCATGCCCTACGCGCAGATCGGCAACCCGGAGCGGGCGCTCGAGTTCTTCCAGCGCTACGCCAAGGACGACGCGCAGGCCTACGACATGCTGGAGTCTCTGGCCGAGCTCTATTATGACACCGGTCAGTGGCCCGATACCATCGCCGTCTATCACAAGCTGATGGCGGAGAAGTCAGAGCACGAGAAGGTCTGCTACTGGCAGACGCGGGTAACCAACGCGGTGATCTCTTCCTCGGCCAAGAAGCGGCAGGTCACCGAGGTCGAGCGCATGATCGACCTCTGGGAGGTCTACAACGAGAGCGGCAAGCCCGAGGAGGCGCGCAAGGCGTGCAAGCAGGAGGCCGCCTCGGTGCTCATCGATTTGGCCACCGCCTGGCACCGCGAGGCCATCGGCACCGACACCCAGCCCGGCACCAACGACCGCGGGACCATGGAGCTGGCCACCGAGCTCTACCGCATTGTGCTGCAGAAGTTCCCCGACATGGAGACCATGCAGTTCCCCTCCATCGACAAGCGGGATTGGCCCACCGAGTACAAGGTCAGCTACTACTACGCGGAGCTTCTCTGGAAGATGGAGGATTGGAACAAGTGCGGTCCTGCCTTTGACAAGGTGGTCGAGATCGATCCCAAGGGTGAGTACACCTCGGACGCGGCCTACGCCGCGGTGCTCTGCTACAACAAGTCCTACCAGCTGACCTATCAAGAGGACGAGACCAAGACCCGGGCAGACCGCGGCAAGAAGAAGCGCAAGGGCAAGAAGAAGAGCAAGGAGGAGGAAGAAGCAGAGCTGGCCGCGAAGTACGAGATGCGCGATTTCTCCAAGCTGGAATCCGGCATGCTCAACGCCTTCCAGCGCTACGTCTGCTTCGTGCCGGATAGCGACGATCTTCCGCAGATCAAGTACCGCCGCGCGCGCATCTACTACGAGTCCAACCACTTCGAGGAAGCCGGCGTCCTGTTCAAGGACATCGCCTTCAACCACCCCAAGAGCGAGCTGGCGGTCTACGCGGCCAACCTCTACCTGGATTCGCTCAACGTGCTGGCGAGCTTCCGCAAGCCCAAGCGACCGGCCTGCTTCGACGAGATGAACGACTCCATCGAGCCGCTCTACAAGCTGTACTGCGCGAGCGAGGACCAGAAGTCCGAACACGAGGAGCTCTGTACCGTGCTCGAGCAGTTGCGCTGCGATCTCTTGCGGAAGAAGGCCGAGACGCTGCAGGAGCAGGAGCAGTTCAAGAAGGCGGCGCGGGTCTACGTCACCATCTTCCGCCGCTACCAGGAGTGCGGGAAGCTCGACGAGGTGCTGTACAACGCGGCCATCAACTTCGAGGCCGCCCGGCTGCTGGGCCGCGCCATCAAGGTGCGCACGGTGCTGATGGACAAGTACCCGGAGAGCCCCTGGGCCAAGCGGGCCGTCTATCTGATAGGCGCCAACTTCCACGCTCTGGCCCTGTACGAGCAGGCTGCCAATTACTACGAGCGCTTCGCCGACAAGTTCCCGGGTGAGGACGGCTCCGGGTGCAGCGAGGAAGACAAGAAGGCGGGCACCTGCGCCATCGCCCACGAGGCTCTGCAGAACGCCACCTTCTTCCGCCTGGGCCTGGGCGACGAGGAAAAGGCGCTTTCGGACGCCAAGCTCTTCGAGAAGAACTACAAGCGCAAGTACCCGCGCGAGAGCTCTCAGGTGAACTTCTCGGTGGGCTCCATCTACGAGCGGGAGAAGGACTGGAACAAGGTCATCGTCTACTACAAGAAGTACCTGGGCGCCTACCGCAGGTCGGCCATGCCCCACGAGGTGATCCAGGCCAACGTCATCATCGGCCGCGCTCATCTGGCGCTGGAGGAAATGGGTAGGAAGGGGAACAAGCCCAAGGCGCAGCCCTTCTTCAAGAAAGCGCTCAAGGCCTGGGAGGGCGCCACCAAGGAGATCCAGAGCTCGGATCTGCCCGATGACAAGAAGGCGCGCTTCACGGCGCTGGCCAAGATCGCCGCGGCCGAGGCCCAGTTCCACGTCTCCGACGTGCTCTTCGACAAGTTCCGGGCCATCAAGTTCCCGACCTTCAAGGGCAAGACCAAGCTTTCCGACAAGGAGAAGAAGCTCTACACCCGGGCCGTGATCGAGAAGCGCAAGAAGATGAAGGAGGAGTTCGACGGCTGGATGAAGGACGACTTCACCAAGTGGATGGACCAGAAGGCCAAAGCACTGAAAACCGCCGAGGACTCCTACGGCGTCATCGTGGAGATGAAGGTCCCGCAATGGGAGATCGCCTCGGCCGCCCGCGTGGGAGACATGTACCGATCCTTCGTGGACGACTTCCGCAGCGCGCCCGTGCCTCCCATGCTGGAGGGCGACGACGAGCTGGTCGACATCTACTTCCAGGGATTGGATGAGGCCTCCAAGCCCTGGGTGCAGAAGGCCAAGGGCGGTTACGAGTACTGTCTGATCACGGCCACGCGCGTGCGCTGGTTCAACGAGTACCTGACCCACTGCGAGGAGGAGCTGTTCAAGCTCGATCCGCGCGCCTACCCGCGTGCGGCCGAGCTGTATCCCACCGAGCCCCTGGTCTACAGCGTGCCGGCGGCGCCGAGAGCGGTGGATCTGGGCGGCATAGAAGAGCCCGATATCGACGAAGGAGATAAGTGATGGGCAACCGATCGAATAGGTATCAGCAATACGTTCGGGTTCTGCTCGCGGTATCCATCGCGTTCGGGATCGGCTGCGGCGGCGCCTCTAAGGGCGCGAGCCCGGAGACCGCCCCGGCCGTGGGGGAGGGCGGCAGGACCATCCGCACGGCCAGCGGCAAGACCGTCACCCAGATCGCGCACAGCTACTGGAAGGAGGGGCTCAAGCTCTTCAACCGGTCCGAGAAGCAGGGCTGGAACGAGGCGCGCTGTGACCAGGCCATCGACAAGTTCGAGGAGGCCGATGGGTCGCAGAAGGGCGGTTTCGCCGAGGCCGTGTACATGATCGGGCTGGTCAACGACCGCTGCGGAAAGGAAAAAGAGGCGGCGCGGTTCTACCAGAAGGCGCTGAGCAAGAACGACAAGCTCTGCAAGGCGCGCGCGGCCATCGGGGTCAGGATGATGAAGGCCGGCCAGGAGTCCCAGGCCATGCGGGAGTTCCAGACCGCCATCCGCAAGGATCCCCAGTGCACCGAGGCCTACACCAACCTGGCCATCCTCCAGCGCAGTAGGGGCGATGCCAAGGAGGCCCTGAACAATCTACGCAGAGCGCTGGCCATCGATGCCCAGTACCTGCCTGCTTTCAACGAGATGGCGCTGCTATACGTGAGCCAGGCCGAGCGCAACGAGAAGAAGCTCGACCTGGCCGAGGTGGTCTGCAGCCAGGCACAGAAGATCGACGCCAACTACGCGCCCGTCTACAACACCTGGGGGCTCATCGATCTAAAGCGCAACAAGATCATCGAGGCGGCGGCCAAGTTCGAGCGGGCGCTGGCGCTGGATCCCAAGATGTACGAGGCGCTGATCAACTTCGCCCAGATCACCCTGGGCTTCCGCGGCTACAAGGATGCCAAGGAGGCGCTGGACAAGGCGCTCAAGCTCAAGCCGAAGAGTTTCGAGGCCTGGAACATGCTGGCCATCGCCTACCGGGGGCTGGAGCAGTACGACAAGGCAGAAGAGGCCTATGCCAAGGGGCGCAAGCTCGCGCCGAACCGCCCGGAAACCTATTACAACCTCGGCGTGCTCTACCAGGACTTCAAGGCTAGCGGCGAGGCCGATATGCAGAAGGCCGACAAGCTCTATGACCGCTTCTTGTCGGCAGCCGGTTCTAACAAGGCCTACGAGGAGCCCGTCAAGGAGGTTACCCGCGCCTGTAAACGCAGAACGTTCAAGAGCGTTAAGGCCAAGAAGCGCTTCGAGCGGCGCCACGGCAAGTGCATCGCGGGTCGGAAGCAGAATATCAAGGAGTACGGCGAGGCGCTTCGCGAGATGGAGCAGATGGAGAAAGAGATGGCCGAGGCCCAGCGCCTGCAGGAGCAGATGGAGAAGGAGCAGGCTGCGCTGGAGCGGCAGGAGGCCGAGGCCAAGAAGAAGGCCGAGGAAGAAGCGGCCGCCAAGGCCGCGGCCGAGAAGGAAGCCGCGGAAAAGGCGAAAAAGGACAAGGGCGCCGATAAGGGCAAGAAGGACGATGCCGAGAAAGACAAAGGCAAGGGTAAAAAGGCGAAATAGTCTCTCGGCGCGGAGCGCCCCATTTTATTGATGTTGGCGCGGCGGTTCTATGCTAGGGTGTGTACGTTGCGTACATTAAAAACGTGTAATACCTGAAAACCTGGTAATACACGCGTTGCTGAGCAAAAATCGTAGCGTTAGAATAGACAATTGCTGTCTGCTGATCGGTTCGGAGGTCGCATCATGAGGAAGCTGTTCGCAGTCTTGATTCTCGGACTGTTCGCGGTGACTGCGTCGTCGGTTTTCGCGCAGGAAGCCGCCGACTCGACCACCTACGATTTCGAGGATGACCTGGTTCAAGGTGATCTCGTACGTCCCGACGGTGAGAACCTGATCGTGCGTAGAAAAGGGGCTCACCAGTCGTTGATCCGGATCCGGGAGCACTTCGTTCCCGAGATGCTCAAATCGGTTGAAGACCTTTAGATCGAGCGGAATTCAAGTATTTATCTGGTAACCGCGTTGCGGGTGAGCTCGCTTTCGGTTGAGGCGTATTAGGATAGCGTTGCGGGCGATCAGGGAAACACGGAAGGTTCGTCAGAGGTAACGGAGGACAAGAGTGAAGATCCCCATCGTGTTCAACATCATGGAGGGTGACCAGGTCGTTAGCTCGGTGACTCTCGCGGAGAATGTCATCAAGGTGGGCAAGCTGGAATCGAGCCAGCTCCGCCTGGAAGACGAGAACGTGTCGCGAATGCATTCGGTCATCGAGGTAAACGGGCCGGATGAGATCCACATCATCGATCTGGGTTCTACCGCCGGTACCATCGTCAACGGCCAGAAGATCAACAAGATCAAGCTACAGAACGGCGACGAGGTCGTGTTCGGGAACACACGCGTGATGGTGCAGATCGGGGAGCCCGTGTCCGACGAGCAGGCAGCAGCAGCGGTTCCGGCTGCCGTGCCGCAGCCGCCGGTCGAGGCGCCGCCTTCGGTTCCGCCTCAAGAGGCCATGCAGCAGCCTATCGGTTCGCAGCCTCCGGCTCCGGCACCCTATCCTCAGGCGGCGCCCGAACAGCCGGCTGCCGCACCCCCGCCGAGCCCGTTCGGAGCGCCCGCTGGTGCGGCAGCGGCGCCCCCTCCCAGCCCGTTTGGCGCTCCTGCCGGCGCGGCGGCGCCCCCTCCCAGCCCGTTCGGAGCGCCTGGCGCCGGTGCTCCGGTACCGAGCCCCTTCGGCGTTCCCGGCGCACCGGTACCCGGCCCGTTCGGAGCTCCTCAGCCTGAGGCGGCGCCGGCTGAGCCCCAGGGGGATTTGCTCTTCAATGAGCAGAACGTCCAGTACCAGCTGGTCCCCAGCGGTCCGCCCGTGAATGCGGTCGAGGTCGACAGCGGCGAGCCGGCGGTAGAGGTCGTGGTCATGTGGGGCGATTACAGCGTGCTGCACGTGGCACACCTCTCGCCCCCTCGCTCGTTCTACATCGGTGAGGCGACCGACCCGAAGGGCAAGCTGGCAACGGATTTCCTTGTGGGCAGCGAGAGCCTGGGCACGGACAGGTTGCCGATCGCGGTGGAGGCCGGCGCTGGCGTGGCGGTGGTCATCCCCAACGGCGCCACCGGAGACGTCACGGTCGGCGGACAGCAGATGAGCATCGAGGAGCTGGCGGCTAGCAACCAGCTGCAACCCTGCTCCGAGCTGGCCGGCGCCATGATGTATCCGCTGCCCGCGGACGCTACCGCTCGGATCGCCTACCGGGATTTCACCTTCGTGGTCAGACCCGGATCGGCGGCCAGGCGCGTGGGCATCGTGGGCTTCTCGGGCCTGAACTGGGCCGACCAGGTATGGACGATGGTCTCGGCCGGGGTAATGGGCCTGATGCTGCTCATGTTCTACTTCCTGCCTCCCACCCCTGCCTCGCTTTCGCTCGAGCTGCTCAACGCCGATTCCCGGCTGGTCAAGTACCTGATCGAGCCTCCGGAAACCCTGGAGGAGGAGACCCCGGAATGGCTGCTGGAGGACGACAAGGACAGCGGCAAGGGCAAGCGCCACAAGGGCGAGGAAGGCCAGATGGGCGACCAGAAGGCCAAGAAGACCAATAACAAGTTCGGCATCGAGGGCCCGGAGGAGAACGAGGACCCGCACATGGCGCGCGAGCAGATGAAGGACGAGGCTGCTACCGCGGGTATCGTCGGTCTGCTCAAGCAGAGCGTAGGCGCCTGGAACTCGCCTACATCGCCCTATGGCCGCGACTCCGCCCTGGGCAACGATCCCATGAGCGCGCTCGGCGCGTTGATGGGCGACCAGATCGGCTCGAACTTCGGGTTCGGCGGCCTGGGCCTGAGGGGCACGGGGCGCGGCGGCGGCGGAACCGGCGAGGGCACCATCGGTCTCGGCAATATCGGCACCATCGGTCACGGCGCCGGCGGCGGCGATGGCTCTGGTTACGGTAGGGGCGCCGGCCGTTTCCGCGGCAGGCAGGCGCTGGTACCGCGAATCCGGACGGGGACGGCGGATGTACGCGGATCTCTTTCCAAGGAGGTCATCCGGCGCATCATCCGTCGCCACATCAACGAGGTGCGGTTCTGCTACGAGCAAGAGCTGAACCAACGGCCAGACCTGCAGGGCCGGGTGGCGGTCAAGTTCATCATCTCGCCCACCGGGGCCGTGCAGACAGCCGGGATCGCTTCCAGCACCATGCGTAACGCCAGGGTAGAGGGCTGCATCGCCAAGGCCGTCCGGCGCTGGACCTTCCCGGCGCCCGAGGGAGGCGGCATCGTAGTGGTCACCTATCCGTTCGTGTTGCAGCAGGCGGGAGGCTGACACCCCCCGTACCCCCTCCGGGTCACCGGAACCGCGCGCGCTCGGGTATCCCGTGCGTTTCGCGCAGTACCGGTTACCCGGGTGTAACCGGCGCGCGCGGTTCCGGTGACCCTGCGTACGACCCTTCCGCGGTATCGAGAGCAACGGGCGTAGTCCTGAATTTCGAGGGTAACCCGCCGTCCAGCCCTCCCGGCAGCGCGGCCGAGCGCGGCAAGGAGGTCCCGAGGGCCGCTGGCGGATATCGAGCAGTTTTAGCCGAAGGGCATCCCGCCAGGGGCAGGGCGTCTCCGGCTCGAAAACGAGGCGGGGACGCCCTGCCCCTGGCGGGATGCCCGGGTGGGGGGGGGAGCGCCGGAAAAGCACGAAATTGCGGTTGAGGTAACCCCCAAAACTCCCGTACTATCAACGCTACCTCTACAATAGGAGACGGATCCATGAAGCGGTTTCAAATCGTATTGTTAGGCGTTTTTACCGCGTGCGTATCCTACGGCGGCAATTGCTCCCGCGCGCGCGTGGAGTCGATGAACAAGATGAACGAGGGGGTGATAGCCGCCCAGCAGAAGCGCTACATGGAGGCCATCAAGGCATTCGAGAGCGCCGCCGCTATCGATGGTCAAAACGATCAAGTCTACTGGAACCAGGCCATCGTGCACATGGAGATGCGCAAGTTCGAAAGGGCCCGGGACGACCTGCAGAAGGCCGTAGCCATCAAGCCCACCTCTGCCGGATACCAGGAGAAGCTCGGTACGGTGCTGATGGAGCTCAAGGACTGGGAAGGGGCGAAGAGAGCCTTCGAGGAAGCCATCCAGAACGAGCCGGGGCTGTTCAAGGCCTACTATAAGCTGGGGCAGGTACTGGAGCACCTGGACGATCAACAGGGCGCGCTGCAGCGATACACGGAGTCGGTCCAGAAGGGCCCGAGGTTCCTCGAGGGGTACAGCGCGCTCGGTCGCGTCTATGCGGATCTCGGTTATCTCGACCATGCCACCCAGGTGCTGCAGGAAGCGCTCAAGGTCGCCTTGAAGGGGACCGAGGAAGAGGCGCTGGTGCACTACCTGCTCGGCACCGTCTATCAGCAGCAGAAGAAGTACGACGAGGCGATCAAGGAGTTCCGCACCGCGCTCGACGTGGTTCCGGGCATGAGGGACGCGCTCTTCTCCCTGGGCTGGGCCTACCTGGTCAAGGGAGAGAAAGAAGAAGCCAGGCGCTTCCTCTCCAAGTTCGTCGAGGTCGCCGACAACAACACCCCGGCTCACTACGTCAAGGCGGCTCGCGACACCCTGAACAAGATGGCAGAGGGATTCTGATTCGCCGTTCCGCGTAGAGGGTAGAGCATCGAACTAGGGATAATCCCGGGAGGCGCTGGTGTCGGACAACGACAATCCGGTTTCGAACAACGAATTACAGCAGGAAGAACAACCCGCTAGCGAAGAACAGCTCGATGAAGCCGCGGCGGCCGCGGCTGCGGCGGACGAACCGCCGGCCGGTACGTTGCGCGAGCTGACCGAAGAAGAAAAGGCCAAGCTCGCGGAGCTGGACGAAGCGCTTGCTAAGTTCGAGGCGCAGAAACGCTGGTCCGACGTCATCCGTACCATCGTCGCCAAGGCCGAGATCGTGATCGATCCCGCCGAGAAGGTCGCCTTGTTCAGCGAGGCGGGGCGCATGTACCTGGACAAGTCATCCAACCAGGCCGAGGCCATCAAGTGCTTCCAGCGGGTGATGGAGATCGACCGGTACAACGTCGAGGCGCTCACGCTTCTCAAGGAGATGTACGACAAGAGGCGCGACTGGGCGCACCTGATCGAGGTAATGGGAGCCGAGGCTGAGCTTCTACCGCCGGAAGACCAGGCCATGCGGCGTCTGGAGATCGCCAAGCTGGCGACCGAGCGGCTGCGCAAGCCCGACGTCTGCATCGGTCTCTGGCAAAAGGTCCTCGAATCCGACGCCGAGAACCCGGAAGCCCTGGAAGCGCTTTCGAGCCTGTACGAGCGCGCGCGTGAATGGCAGCCCCTAGCCGAGGTGCTGGAGAGACGCAGCTATCAGCTCTCGGGAGACAGCGAGTTGGTCGCGTTGCTGCAGAAGCTCGGTATGATCTACGCCGACAAGCTCAGCGACGATGACGGCGCGGTCAAGGCGTTCAAGCGACTGTTGGAGATAGAGCCCACCGATCGGCGGGCGCAGGAGCAGCTCAAGAAGCGCTACGCGGCGCTCAAGGCGTGGGACGATTTAGAGGAGTTCTACGCCGGTACCGACAAGTGGGATGAACTGATCCGCGTCCTGGAACGGGAAGCCGAGGATCCGAAAATGGAGCCGGAGGAGCGCATCGCCATGCATTTCCGCGTGGCACGGCTCTGGCAGGAAAAGAAGGAGAAGCCCGACCGCGCGGCTCGCGCTTACGAGAAGGTCTTCGGTATCGACAAGCAGAACCTGGAAGCCGCCGAGGCGTTGACGCCGATCTACGAGCAGGCGTCGGATGGCCGGAAGCTGGCCGAGGTCTACGAGGTCAGGCTCCTGCACTACCGGGAGCCCGAGCAGCGGTTGATACTGTTGCGCGAAGCGGGCCTGCTCTACGAGGAGAAGCTGCGCAATCCGCAGAATGCCTTCGACAAGTTCCTGGAAGCTTTCGCGCTCGATCCGGTACAGGAGGTCCTGCGCGAGGACATCGAGCGGGTGGCCCCCAAGGTCGAGGGCTGGGAGCGGGTGTTCGCGGTCTACGAGCAAGCGATCGAGGGGGCGGCGGATCCGGATCAGGCCACCCGCTTGCGGATCGACTACGGTCGCGCTCTGTCCAATACGGGCAAGATCGAGGAGGCCATCGTCCAGTACGACGCCGTCCATCAGGACAACCCCGACCACGAGGGCGCGCTGGCGGCCCTGGAGGATCTCTACCGGAAGACCGAGGCGCACGAGCGGCTGTTGGGGATCCTGCAGCGCCGGGCAGAGATCGAGAGCGATCCGGACGTGCGCAAGGGGCTGATATACGAGATCGCTCAACTGCTGGTCGAACGGGTCGGCGATCCGGACAAGGCCATCGAGGTTTACAACGATATCATCGGCGAATACGGCGACGCGGAGCGCGAAGCCTACAGCGCCCTGGATATCTTGTACGAACAGCGCGAGCGCTGGGATGAGCTGTCCCAGGCGCTCGAACGGCGCATCGACCTCGGCCCGGAGACGGACGAGGAGCTGGCATCACTGCGTTTTCGCCTGGCGGACGTGCTGGATACGAAGCTCGAGGACAAGGTCAGGGCACTCGACCTGTACCGGGAAGTACTGTTGCTCATGCCGGACCACGAGGGGGCGGTCACCGCGCTCGAGCGCCTCATGCAGGACGAGCAGCTGGGAGGGGAAGCCGCCTTGATCCTGGAGCCGCTCTACGAGAGCGGGGCGCAGTGGGAGAAGCTGGTAGGGGCGCTCGAGGTGCTGCTGAAGTTCAGCGACGACCTCGATCAACGCCTGGACCGCATCACCAAGATAGGAGAGGTATACGGCGATCAGCTCCAGCAGCCCGAGGGGGCGTTCCAGGCCTATTGCCGCGCGCTGACCGAGGCGCCCGACAATCCCGGGATTTACGCTCGCCTGGAGGGCCTGGCGGCCGATCAGGGGCGTTTTCCGGCGCTAGTCGGTTTGCTGGAAGAGATGGGGGATCAATCCGAGGACGCGCTCACGGCCAGGGGGCTCTGGATCAAGGCGGCCCGGATCCACGATGCGCAGCTCGAGGATACGGACTCCGCCGTACGCGCCTATTCCAAGGCGTTCGAACGCGCACCCGAGGACCTGGAGATCCTCGGCGCCATGGAGGAGCTGTTCCGGCGTATCGAACGCTGGCGCGACCTGCTCGGGGTATTGCGACGGCGCGTCGAGCTGGCCCCCGAGATCGAGGACAAGGAACAGCTTCTCGCCCAGATGGCCTTCATCCACGACGAGATGCTCTCCGAGCCCGAGGAGGCCATCCGCACCTTCGGCGAGATCCTCGAGCTGGATCCCGACAGTAAGGTGGCGCTGAGCGCGCTGGACCAGCTCTTCGAACGGCAGCAGATGTGGAGCGATCTGGCGGACAACGTCAGGCGCCAGCTCTCGCTGGCCGACGAGGAAGCGCAGCAGATCGCCCTGATGCTCAAGCTGGGCGAGCTTCACGAGAAGCGCATGAACGCGGTGGAGGCCGCCATCGAGATCTACCACGATGTTCTCGATCGGGATCCGGATAACGAGGAGGCGCTGTCCGCGCTGGAACGGCTGATCGAGCAGCCGGAATACCAGATTTCAATCGCCGAGATACTGGAACCGCTCTACCGCGACAAGGGGGAGATCCAGAAGCTGATCGGCGTACACGAGATCCAGGCGCTGCACAGCGACTCTTCCGACCAGCGGGTGGCGCTACTGCACCGGATGGCGGAGCTTTACGGGGATATCCTCAACGACCTGGAGAACAGCTTCAAGTGTTTTGCCCGGGCGCTGGCCGAGGAACCGTCTTCCATCGACACCCAGGATCAATTGGACGGCATCGCGGAGACCGCCGGGATGTGGCAGGAGCTGGCGCAGGTATACGAGGGCCAGATCGGGATCATAGACGACACGATTCTGGCAACCTCTTTCCACATGAAGGTTGCGCGGGTGCGCGAGGAGCGCCTGGGGGATATCGAGGGCGCCATCAAGCACTATGTCACCGCGCTGGAGCTCGACGAGATCAATCTGGAAGCGGCCGAGGCGCTGGAGCGGCTTTACCAGATGTCCGAGCGTTACGAGGACCTAGCCGGTATCTACCTGAAGAAGGCCTCGATCCTGGAAATTCCCGAGGAGCGCAAGGGGTACTACTTCCGCGCCGCGGCCATCTACGAGGAGATCCTGGAAAGGCCCGTAGACGCCATCGAGGTATACAAGCAGTCGCTGGAGGTCGAACCAGACGACATAGCCGCCCTGGACAAGTTGATCGAGCTACACCTGAGGCTCGAGAGCTGGGAACAGCTTCTGGCCGTCTACAACCAGAAGGCGGATATCGTAGCCGATCCGGACGAGAAGAAATCGCTGTACGCCGAGGTGGGCGCCGTCTACGAGCGCGAGCTCGAGCAGAAGGACAAGGCGATCGACACCTATCAGCGGATCCTCGAGATCGACCCGGACGACATGATCGCCATCGGTCGGCTCGACGCCCTTTACCTGGCCACCGAGAACTGGGAGGAGCTGCTCTCGGTTCTGGAGAGGGAGTCCGATCTGGCGGAAGACCCGTCGGAGGTGATCTCCTACCGCTACCGGATCGGCGAGCTGTGGGAAAAGAAACTCAACGATACCGAACGGGCGGTAGAGGTCTACCGGGATATCCTGGGCATCGCGCCGGATCACGAGGCCACGCTCGGGGCGCTGGAGACCATGATGGCCGAGGAGCGCGAAGCGGTGGCCGTCTCCGCGGTGCTGGAATCGGTCTATCAGGCCACCGGTGAATCGCTGAAGCTGATCGGCGCTTTGGAGGTTCAGGTCAAGCACGACGGCGATCCGATCCGCAAGGTGGAGCTATTGCACCGGATCGCCGAGCTGCACGAGATCCATCTCAACCAGGCCCGGGAGGCATTCGATGCCTACGCGCGCTCGTTGCCCTTTGATTGCGAGAGCGACGTGACCCTCGGTTCCCTGGAGAGGCTGGCCGAACAGCTGTCGGTCTGGAACGAGGTGGCTAGGCTCTACGATGTCGAGATCGAAAAGCTGAGAGAGCAATCGCCGGATTCGGCGATCGATATGGCGTTGCGGCTGGCCCAGATCTTCGAGGTGCAGATCGGCGACATTGATCAAGCCATCGCCCGGTACCGCCTGGTCTACGAGGCGGATTCCGGGCACATACAGAGCATCGAGTCTCTGGACAGGCTCTACGAGGCAACCGAGCGTTGGAACGAGCTGGCGGAAATCCTCGGCAAGGAAATCGAGGTGGCGGGAAGCCCGGACGAGGTGCTCAACCTGCAGTTCCGGTTGGGCCAGGTATACCAGGGGTACCTGGGAGATCTGGACCGGGCCATCGAGCAGTACCGCGAGATACTCGCCGCGGAACCAGAGCATGCCCAGGCCATGTCGGCGCTGGAGATGCTCTTCGCGGAAGAGGTGCAGCCCATCGTGATCGGCGAGATCCTGGAGCCGCTCTTCCGCATGCAGGAGGCCTGGGATCGCTTGATCGGTCTACAGGAGGTTCAGCTTCGCTACCAGGATAACGCCGAGGAGCGCGTCTCCATGATGCACAGAATGGCGGAGATAGCGGAAGACAAGATCGGGGATCCGAGCTCCGCCTCGGCATGGATGCAGCGAGCCTTGATGGAGGATCCGACTCATGATCACTCTATCGAGGAATCTGAGCGCCTCTGCGGCATGGTCAACGGCTGGGCCGTACTGGCCAATACCTATGCCGGGGTACTGGAGACGCTCGTGGCAGGCGAAGCCCGGGTGGAGCTGGGAAGGAGGCTGGCGCGGATCTACGAGGACGAGCTGGGAGACGTTCAGCGCGCCGAGGAGACCTACCGGTTCATTATCGGGGTAGATACGCAGAACGAAGAGGCGCTTCAGGCGCTGGACCGCATCTACACGGAAAACGGGGCCTACACCGCGCTGGCGGAAGCGCTGCGTAAGAGGATAGCCGCGACGGACGACTCCACCGACGAGATCGAGCTCAACTACCGGCTGGCCACGGTATTGAACCGGGATCTGGGACGCGTGGACGAGGCCATCACGGTCTATCGACACATTCTGGACGACCTGGATTCCCAGCACGAGGACACCGTCAAGTCGCTCCAGGACGTCTATACGCGTAGAGAGGACTGGGAGAATCTCTCCTGGGCGCTGGAGAAAGAGTTCGACCTCGCCGTGGGAGATTCCGTGCAGGCGGAAATATTGGGGCGTATGGCCTCGGTCGCTTCCGACAAGCTGGACGACATGGACAGAGCCGTCGGCTTGTTGCGCCGGGTGCTCGATCTCACCGGAGAGGACCCGGTGGCGCTTAACGCCCTGGGTAACATCTACGCCCGGCAGGAGAACTGGACCGACCTGGTCGACGTTCTCGAGCGCGAGGTGGCGGTCACCGACGATGACGGGATGCGCTTGCATATCTTCGCGGACCTGGGGCGCGTCTGGTACGAAAAGCTCCGGCGCGATCGCAACGCCCTGGAGAGCTGGGAGCGCGTACTGGACCTCGATCCGAGCTACACCGATGCGCTCTTCGCGATGGCGGCGATCCACCGGAACGCGGAGTCCCACTCCGAGCTGGTCGATACCCTTCATCGCGTCATCGACGTGGGTAGCGCCACGCTCGAGAACACCGTTTTGGAAAACGTCTATTTGGAGCTGGGCGCGCTCTACGACGAGAAGCTTCAGCAACCCTTCGATGCCGTCGAGTCCTACAACCACGCCCTGGACGTCAATCCGAGCTCTTTCAAGGCGATGGACGAGCTCGAAAAGATCCATACGCGCGAGAGCCAGTGGGAGGACTGTATCACGGTGAAGGAGAAGCGGGTCACCGCGCTGGAAGCCGCCGAGGACAAGATCGCGGTACTGCTCGAGATCGCCCGGATATGGGACGAGCAGGCGGAGGAAAAGGACCGCGGGGTCAGCGCCTATAATCGGATCATCGAGCTGGACGCGGTACACGAGGTGGCTTTCCAGCAGCTCGAGGCGCTGCACCGAGAGGCCTCGCGTCACGAGGAGCTGATCGGTCTCTACCTCGGGCGGGTGGAGTCGATAGACGATAACGACGAACGCGTGGTCCTGTTGCGGAAGGTCGCCAAGGTGAGCGAGGAGGATCTGGGGGACCGCAACCAAGCCTTTGACGCCCTGCAGCTGGCCTGGACCCAGGATTTCGAGAACGAGGATTCGGCGATGGAGTTGGAGCGGATCGCCGGGCTGACCCAGAGATGGAACGAGGTGTTGACGGTCGCCAACGAGTCCCTGCAGCAGCTTCCGCCGGACGAGGTCAACGTCAAGATAGCCATCTGCCTCAAGTGCGCTCGCTGGTACGGGCGCGAGGGGCATCCCGAGTACGCGATCCCGTACCTGCAGCAGGTGCTCGCCATCGATCCTGTCAACCTGCCGGCCATGAGGCAGATGGCCGATCTATACCGGCAGACCGAGCAGTGGGACGCCTATTCCAAGACCCTTTTCCGCATGGTGGAGATGACTGAGGACCCGGCGGAGAGGGCCGACGTCTACTTCAAGATGGGGGAGCTCAACGAGACCCAGTTCGCTGCCGTGGACAGGGCGATCGAGGACTACAAGCGGGCACTGGAGAATGTGTCGGAGAACCTGGAGGCGCTGCAGGCGTTGGAGCGGATCTACCGCGGTAGGGAGCAGTGGCTGGAGCTGGTAGATATCCTGCAGAAGAAGGTCGTCGTCTACGCCGATACCGAGCAGGCGGTGGAGGTGAAGCTGCAACTGGCGGAGGTCTACGAGGACCGGGTCGCCGACAAGAACAAGGCGATCGAACAGTACAAGCGCGTGCTGGAGGACGACGAGATCAATCTCGACGCCTTGAAGGGTCTGGAGCGGCTCTACGCGCAGACCGAGCGCTGGCAGGATTTGCTGGATGTGCTCGAGGGACAGCTCCGGGTCGTGACCTCCGAGAAGGAGCAGATCACGCTGCTGTTGCGCATCGCGAGCATGTGGGAGGAGGAGTTTCTCAAGCCAGAGAACTCGGTCGAGCGCTTGGAGCGCGTCGTGGAGATCGACGCGGATCACACCGGGGCGCTACAAGGTCTGGAGCGGCTCTACCGGCAGCTACAGCGCTGGGACGACTTGATACAGACTTACTATCGCCACATCGACGTCACGGTTGACCGGCGGGAAAAGGTCGACCTGTATCTCCTGATGGGCGAGGTCTACCGGGACGAGATGCAGGACGTCGATCAGGCGATCGATGCCTTCCTCAACGTCACCTCTATCGACGAGGATAACGCCAAGGCGCTGGACGCTTTGACGCGTCTATACGAGAAGCGAGGCGAGCACAGCTCCGCGCTGGATTCCATGGAGAAACTGTCAAAGTTGATCCAGGAGCCCGAACGGCTGGTCGATATCTTCTTCCGCATGGGCACACTGTTCAACGAGCAGCTCGGCGACCGCGTCACCGCAGTGGAGTACTTCCAGAAAGCGGTCGATATCGACCGGACGAACCTGCCGTCACTGGAGGCGATACGGGACATCCACGTGGAGGAAGGCGACTGGCACGCTGCGGCGCGGGTGCTGGAGCTGGCCACCGAGGTGGAGCAGAACGCGCGGCACAACGCCGAGCTGCGGGTCGAGCTGGGTCGCATATACGAAGAACGGCTGGACGAGCACGAGCGGGCCATCGAGTGTTTCGAGGACGCGTTCAAGCAGGACGCGGACAACGAGGACGCGGCCATGCCGCTGGTGGACGAGTACGCCGCCAGGGAAAGATGGCAGGAGGCGGAGCCGCTGCTGCAAATGTTGGTCAAGCGCGCTGGCGACCGTGAAACGAGCGAGCAGCACCGGTTGTGGTTCCTGCTCGGTCAATGCGCGGACAACCTGCAAGACGACGAGACCGCGGTCAAGGCCTACAACCAGGCGTTCAGCCTGGATTCGCAAGATCTGCCCTCCCTGGTGGGGCTGGCGCTGGCTTATTACCGGGTCAAGGACTGGGAAAAGGCCTTCAAGTACCACCAGATGGTGCTGGTCCATCATCGGGACGAGTTGGGCCGCGAGCAGACCACGGAGACGCTCTACCGCCTCGGTATCATCAAGAAAGAACAGGGCGAGAACCGCAAGGCTCTCAACATGTTCGACAAGGCGCTGGAGGAGGATCCCGACCACCGGCCGACCATGGAAGCGCTGGTGGCGCTCTACACCGGGGAGGCCGATTTCGAGCAGGTCATCCACTTCAAGAAGCTCATCCTGGGGATCGCCGAGAACGACCAGGAGCGCTTCATGCTGCTGGAGGAGGTCGGTGATCTCTGGCTGGAGAAGCTGAAGAATCCGGCCAAGGCGATCGAGGCGTTTGCCGAGGCTTCGGATCTGCAGCCTGACAACCACCGAATGTTGCACAAGCTGCTGACCCTTTATCAGCAGACCCGGCAGTGGGCGGCGGCCATCGAGGTCATTTCGCGAATCGCCGAACTGGATGAAAGGTCGGAGGCCAAGGCCAAGTACGCCTATACCATCGGGGTTATCCTGAGGGACGAGCTCAAGGATCCCGATAGCGCGCTGGAGAAGTTCGACGAGGCGCTGGATCTCGACCAGTCGCTGCTCAAGTCCTTCGAATCGATCAACAAGATCCTGACCCAGAAGAAGGACTGGAAAGGACTCGAGCGAGCTTTCCGTAAGATGTTACATCGTATAGCCGGTAAGGGAGACGAGGCGTTGGAGTTCAATCTCTGGCACAACCTCGGTGTCATCTACCGGGACAGGCAGCGGAGCTTCGAGCACGCCGCCGAGGCCTTTGCCATGGCTTCCAGGATGCAGCCCAACAATTTACAGGAGCACCAGATCCTGGCCGAGATATACGCCACCCTGCCCAACCGGCTGGACGACGCCATCAAGGAGCACCAGGCGCTGATCGGATTCGATCCCTACCGGGTGGATTCGTATCGCTCTCTGTACAAGCTCTACTTCGACGCCAGGGCCTACGACAAGGCCTGGTGCCTGGCAGCGGCGCTCGCTTTTCTCAACAAGGCCGATACCGAGCAGCAGCAGTTCTTCGAGCAGTATCGGCAGCGCGGCCCCATCCGGCCGCAGGCGCGCCTGAACAACGAGCGCTGGGTTAAGGACCTCTTCCACGACGACGAGGATTTCCTGGTCGGCAAGGTGTTCGAGGCGATCACGCCTGCGGTGCTGCGCATCCGGGGCAAACCGGACAAGTTCTGGCAGCTGAACAAGAAACAGCTGATCCAGGATCTGAGCAACACCACGGTGACCTTTGCCCGGACCTTCGGGTTTGTGGCACAGGTGCTGAACCTGCCCTTCACCCCGCGGCTCTTCGTCTGCCCGGATCGACAGGGCGGGCTGGCCTTTGCGGCGACCCATCCCCCGGCCTCGATCTGCGGCAGCGCCTTGCTGTCGGGCCTGAGCCCCAACGACCTGATGTTCATCGTGGCCAAGCACCTCAGCTACTACCGCGGCGAGCACTACCTGCGGACGATGTTTCAGACCAAGGACGAGGTCAAGCTGGTGCTACTGGCGGCCATGAAGATCGCGGGCGTGGACCTGAAAGATCCGAACGTGGACAAGTGGGCGGCCGAGATACAGGCCAACATGGAACCGGCGGACATGGAACTGCTCAACTCGGTACGCAAGCGGTTCGTCGAAGCCGGAGCCCGCACCGACGTCAAGCGCTGGATGCAGACCGTGGAGATCACGGGATGCCGAGCCGGTTTGCTGATGTGCAACGACCTCGGCATCGCTTCCCGCATGATCCAGAGTGAGGCGCCGATGGGAACGGTGGACCTTCCCCCCAAGGAGAAGGTCAAGGAACTGGTCCTGTTCAGCATCTCGGAGCAGTACTTCCGGCTGCGAGAGGCGATGGGTATCCAGATCCAGGTTGGATAGATCAGGCCTGCCCGCGGAAGACCCGCGCGATCTCCTCCGCGGGCGAGAGGCGGTCGCGGTAGGGGACGGGTCGTGCCTTGCGGCCCTTCCTCACCCAGACTCGATCGTCAAAGGTGCGGTAATAGCTCCAGCGCGGCGGCGGATCGGATACCACCGGTGCGGGCGGAGTCTTGATGTTCTGGCCGATGCGCCTGTTGAGGTAGGGAGCGGCGATCCTCGTATACCAGGGCAGGGAGCCGAGCTGCTCGCGGACGCGACCTTCGAGCAGGCGGGCGCGCTCGCGGACCGTCTCGCTCTGGTGGTGGCGGATCACAGCGGGCAGGTAGGCCGCCAGCGCCGCTGCTCGGGTGCGGGCGAGCTCGGCCTTGTAGGCGTGGTACTCGTCCCGTTTCTCTTTCAGTTGATCGATGTAGTCCAGGGAGATTTCGAGCAGCATGAGCGCCTGCGGACCGTTGACGTCCCTGAGCTGCTGGTGGGCGTAGTCGAAGAAGGCCTGGACCTCGCCCTGCTTCAGGTTCTTCAGGACAAAGACGTCGTCCTTCCAGAGGTGGAAGTCCTCCCAGCGGTAGGAGTCGAGGATACGGCCCTCTTCCAGCATCCGGTCGTAGAGCGGCGTGCCGGGGCAGGGGGTGAGCGGCGAGATCTGGTAGGCCTCGGGTTTGAGCGCCACGAACTGGTCGATGTCCTGCTTGAGATTCTCCCGGTCGTGGAAGTCGAAGCCCAGCACCAGGGAGGCCACGGTGCCGATGCCGTTCCGGTGCAGGTTGTCAAAAAGCTCCTTGACCTCTTTGCCCTTTCGTTTGCCGTAGTGGTCGTCGGTGAGATCGGCGCCGCTGAGGAAGCTCTCCACTCCGATCCAGACCATGCTCAGGCCGCTATCGCGCAGCTCTTCGGGCTCGAACTGCGATAGCGAGCGCACGCCGCCGAAGGTGAAGTAGCCGATCCCCCAGGTCTTGCGGTCGCTTCTCAGCAGACGGCCGAGCTCGCGCACGTACTCCTTGTTGAGGAAGAAGTCCTCGTCGAAGAGGTTCACGATCAGGTTGTCGGTCCTGAGCCGCGTCTGGTAGTTCTTCATGAAGCGGTAGACCTGAGCGGGCTCGGCCACGTAGTGCTTCTTGTGGTGGAAGAAGGCGCTGGTGTTGCAGAAGTCGCAGGCGTTGGGGCAGCCCAGGCTGACCAGGATGGTGGGGATGCGCGCCTGCACCTCGAGCCCCGCCATGGACATGCCGGTCATGGGCAGGGTGTACTGGGTGATCTCCCGGTCCAGCGGGGTGTCGTCCAGGATGCGGCGCATGAAGCCGACCCCTTCCTCCCGGCAGAGGTAGTCGGCGTTTTCTCTTATGTATACCGCATCGCCGTTCGTGTCCCCCGGCACCGGAGTGGCCAGGGCGCTGACCCCGTATCCGCCGATCACGATCTTGGTGCGCGGCAGCTTCTCGCGGATCCGCTTCATCATGCGGGCGATCTTGGCGGTGTGCAGGCTCTTGAGCTGGAAGCCGACTACCTCGTACCCCTCATCCAGCTCGCGATCGAACTCGTCCCAGTGGGGGTTCTCCAGCACGGTGGTGGGACTGGAGATGTTCTCGGCGATGAGATAGAGCCCGAAGTAATGGCAGTGGGAGGTCATCTGGAACGGTCCATGACCCCGGCCCAGCCGGGAGGTCATGATGTCGTACATGTCCTCGCCCCAGGCCAGATCATTGGGCCCATAGCTGGAGGTCAAAAGCACTCGCGGTTTGTGTCCGACGGCCTGTTTCATTTCTATCGTCCTGTACCTCGGTTTCGTTCGGTCGCGTCGCCCACCGCTCGCACCATACCGCGGCTCAACGCATCCTCCAGTACGGTATAGCTGGCGTCGAGGGCCTCGGCCAGCTGTTGCGCGCGGTCGAAGCTGCCGAGATGTTTCTCCTCGGTATCGATCACGACCGTTTTCAACTTCTTTTCCTTTCTGAGTAGGTCGCAGATGGCGAAAATTTCCCGGGAAATTTCCCCGAAGGCGGGCCCCTCGTAGATCCGGTTCCGGTCCATGCCGACATTGGCCCGGCCGTCCGTGATCAGGACCATGAGGGGAAATGTGGCGGGATTGCTACGCAGCTGGCTCCGGATTAGCTGATACGATACCAGCAGACCGTGACCGAGCGGTGTCCGGCCCCCGGTCGGCAGCTCTTCCAGCAGCTTCTTGGCCAGCTCGACCGAGTTGGTCGGCGGTAGCAGGACCTCCGCGCTGTCGTCCTTGAAGGCCACCAGCGCCACCCGGTCCCGCTTCTGATAGGCCTCGACGAGCAGGGAAAGGATGGCGCTCTTGGTCTCGGTCATCAGCCGGGTGCCCATGGAACCGCTGGCATCGACCACAAACAGAAGCAGGGCGGAGCTGTTCTTCTTGCGTATCTTCTCCCGGATGTCCTCGGGCTCGATGGCCACGGCCAGATCGGTCGGGGCACGCCGCTTCTGGTGCGGAGCCGCCGCCCGCAAGGTCGCGTCGAAGGCCAGGTCGTCGTTCTGGCGTTGAGAGGTCGCCCGTACGTAGCGCCCCCTGCGGTCACCGGCCGTTCGCGTCTGTCTGCGCCGGCCGCTACGCCGGGAGAGCTTCTCCCGTTCGAACCGCATATCCCGGGTGGACAGCAGCACCTCGCGGCCCACCTCGAAGATACGGTCCTCGCCGCGGCTGCTACCCGAAGGCATCGCCCGTTCGTTACCGCTGTCGCTGGCCGGATCGGACGACGGCTGCCCCTCGGGCCTCTGCCCGGATTGCTCCTTCTCGCCGGGTTGGCCCTCCGGATTGGCGGAAGATTCGCCGGTCTGCTCCTGTAGCCGGTCCGATACCGACTCATCCGGGGCCTGAGGCGTCTGGGTCGAGGAAGCCTGTTCGCCCCTCGACGCGCGGACGCGATGCGGCTCGCGTTTTCGGTGCGGAAGGACCAGTCGAGCCGCTGCGCTCAGGTCGCAGGGCTCGACCGCGGTGCGGCCGTATAGCGCGGCCAGGGTACGGGCGCTCTTCTCCATGAGGATGTCGGCCCGGTGGCCGGCCACGCGGTTCTGCCTGCAGATGTCGGAAATGGTGCCGAGCAGCTGGTCGGAGAGGGTCACCGCCGGTAGCAGCGCGCGCGCGGCGACGATGGCCTTTTCGAGCCGTTCCTGCTCCGCCCGCCAGCAATCCGCGAAGCCCTCCGGATCGGTTTCGAACCGTTCGCGCCTGCGGATGATATCCTTTCTCTGTTCCGCGTCGGCAATACCGCTCACGGTCACCGCCAGGCCGAAACGGTCCAGGAGCTGGGGCCGGAGCTCGCCTTCCTCCGGATTCATGGTCGCCGCCAGCACGAAACGGGCGGGATGAACGCAACTGACCGCTTCTCGCTTGACGACGTTGACCCCGGTAGCCGCCGCGTCGAGCAGGATGTCGACCAGGTAGTCCTCCAGCAGGTTGACCTCATCTATATAGAGGATGTTCCGGTTAGCTTCCGCCAGCAGCCCCGGGCGGAAGGCGGCGCGGCCGCTTCTCAGCGCCAGCTCGAAGTCCAGACTGCCGGCCAGGCGGTCCTCGCTGGCATTGAGCGGCAGGGGCACCACTTCGACCGGAACCCTTTCCGCCGGCAGCTTCCCCTCGGAGCGCATCCGTCTCCGGCACCCGTCGCACAGGTCGGACGGCCGGGAGGGATCGCAGCGGAAGGGACACCCGGGCACCACCTCGATCTCGGGGAGCAAGTCCGCCAGCGCCCGTACCGCCGTGGACTTGGCCGTTCCTTTTTGGCCGCTGATTAGTATGCCGCCGATGAAGGGATTGACCGCGTTGAGCAGCAACCCCAGCTTGAGCTGTTCCTGCCCGACCAGTGCCGCGAAGGGGAAGAGCGTCGCGCGGTACCTTTCGCGGGGAGCGGTCAACTCAACACCCGGTCTTGCCATCTCCTCGCGGCGCCAGATCGTCGATCAGCTTTCGATCGATGGTTCTGTTCTCGAAGGGGCGGCGGCGCATGCGATGGGTGAGGGCGAGCTCGATGACGGCGTCGATATCGTCGTCCTGCACCTGCGTCCTTCCGTGGAAGCTGGCGACCGTCTTGGCCGCCTTCATCATCACCAGATCGGACCGGTGTCCGTCCACCTGAAGCGCGATCCCGATACCGGCGATACGCAGAAGAAGCTTGTCCGATATCTCGACCGCGGGCAGAAGCTCGCGCGCCCGTACGATCTTTTCGGCCAGCTCCTGCTCGGCCGGTGCGTGGGAGGATATCATCTGTAAAGGATCGCTCTCGAACAGCGCCCAGCGCTTGACGATCTCCACCCTTTGCCCGGGGTCGGCGATGGACTCGATGTTCACGCAGAGGCCGAAGCGATCCAGCAGCTGCGGCCGCAGCTCCCCCTCCTCGGGATTCATGGTGCCCACCAGGATGAACTCCGCCGGGTGGCTGTAGCTGACCCCCTCGCGCTCGACGAAGTTCACGCCCATGGCCGCCGCGTCGAGCAAGACGTCCACGATGTGGTCGTCGAGCAGGTTGACCTCGTCCACGTAGAGGATTGCCCGGTTGGCCTGGGCCAGAATACCCGGGTCAAAGCGCTTCTCGCCCTGGCGCAGGGCGTGTTCCAAGTCCAGGGTTCCCACCACGCGGTCCTCGGTAGCGTTGATGGGCAGGTCCACCACCGGCATCCTCTCCCGGACGATCTCGAGTTTTCCGGCCGCCGCCAGCTTCTCCCGGCACCCGGGGCAGAGCTTCTCCGGCTGTCCCGGGTCGCAGCGGAAGCGGCAGCCGCTGGAGAGGTCCATTTCGGGCAAGAGCGACGCCAGCGCTCTGGCGGCGGTAGACTTGGCCGTTCCCTTCTCCCCCCGGATCAGTACGCCGCCCAGCCTGGGATTGATGGCATTGAGCACCAGCGCCATCTTCATGTTCGGTTGCCCGACGATGGCGGAAAAGGGAAAAACCGGCTGATCCTTCACGACTGGCTAGGATACCATGCACGACAGAAGAGGCGAGCATATACTGGGCGATATGGTCGAACCCCTCGAGCTCGAGCTCAGCAACCGGCGCGACACGCGGCGCCTGGGCTACGCGTTGGCAGACGTGCTTGCCGCCGGAGATCTGGTGGTGCTGGAGGGGGACCTGGCCGCGGGCAAGACCTTCCTGGTCCGGGCCGTGGCTCGCGCCATGGGCGTGCCGACCTCGGTGCCGGTTACCAGCCCCACCTTCGAGCTGGTGCACGAGCTGGCTGGCAGGCTGCCATTGCTGCACGTGGACCTGTACCGCCTGGGATCCGCGGACCAGTTGGCGGAGCTGGGGCTGCAAGAGAGGATCGGGTTCGACGCCGTGGTGCTGGTGGAGTGGGGAGACCGTTTCGCCGAGGCCCTCGGCGGACAGGGATTGTGGATTTTCCTGCTGCTGCCGGAAAGGGACGTCCGTCGCGTCCGGCTCGAGGGACGTGGGCCAGGGGGAGAGGCGCTGCTGGCACGGCTAAGCGCGCGGCTGGTACGAGAAAATCGTGGCAAAACCGGGGTGAGCGGCTAAAGTCAGCCCCATGGCGCGAGACCCCATCACAATGCAAGGTTACGAGACCCTGAAGGCGGAGCTCGATCAGCTCAAGGGACCGGAACGGGTCAAGATCGCGGCCGAGATCGAGGCGGCCCGGGAGCACGGTGACCTGAGCGAGAACGCCGAGTACCACGCGGCCAAGGAGAAGCAGGGGCAAATCGAGGCCCAGATACGCAAGCTTGAGGACATGCTGTCCAACGCCGAGATCGTGGATACCTCCACGCTGGGCGGCGACAGGGTGAAGTTCGGCGCTCGCGTTACCCTGGAGGATATCGATACCGGTAAGGTCGCCGAATATCGCATCGTCGGGGTAGGGGAGGCGGATATCGCCAAGGGCACCATCTCCTATACCTCGCCCATGGCGCGGGGGCTGATGAACCACCAGGTGGGCGACGAGGTTCGCGTTCAAGTCCCGGGAGGGGTGCGGGCCTACGAGATTTCCGATATTCGCTGGGACTGAGTAGCTGATAGAGGGCGGCGAAGTGGCCGAGAAGAGCGACTACAAGAAGACGATTCTTCTTCCGCGCACCGATTTTCCCATGCGGGCGAATCTGGCGCAGCGCGAGCCGTCGATCTGCGAGCGTTGGGAGAAGGAAGAAACCTACCGGCGCTTGCTCGAGCAGCGGGCGGGAGCGGACCGCTTCCGGTTTCACGACGGCCCGCCCTATGCAAACGGCAACATCCATTACGGCCATGTCCTGAACAAGGTGCTGAAGGATATCGTGGTGAAATACCAGTGCCTGGCGGGGCGGATGACCAAGTTCGTCCACGGCTGGGACTGCCACGGCCTGCCCATCGAGATCAACGTGGAGCGCTCGGTCGGCCGCGAGAAACGGGCGGCCATGGGCGCCAGCCAGATACGCGCCGCCTGCCGCCGCGAGGCGGAGAAGTGGTTGAACGTTCAGCGCGACCAGTTCAAGCGCCTGGGGGTCTTCGGTACCTGGGAGCAGCCGTACCTCACCATGAATCCGGATTACGAACGCGGGATCGTCGAGGCGCTGGCCGCCTTTGTCCGGCATCAGCTGGTCTACCGCGGGAAGAAGCCGGTCTTCTGGTGCGCCAGCTGCCGCACCGCGCTGGCCGAAGCCGAGATCGAGTATCACCAGCACGAGTCGCCCAGCATCTACGTCAAGTTCCCGCTGGCCGCCCCGGATGCGGCCGAGCTGTTGCGCCGCTTCGCGATGCCGGAGAGCGCCGCCGCCAAACCGGTGTACGCCCTGATCTGGACTACCACGCCCTGGACGCTCGCCGCCAACCTGGCCATCGCCGTGCACCCCGAGTACCAGTACCGGCTGGCGGACCTGGGTGACGAGATCTGGCTGATGGCCCGCGGACTGCAACCCTTTGTCCTGGAAGCTGCGGGCCGCGAGGCGCTATCGAACAGCGGGGACCTGGAGGGCAGGCAGCTCAGCGGCGTCTCGGCCCGACATCCCTTCGAGGACCGGGCCTCACCGCTTCTGACCGCGGATTTCGTCACCCTGGATACGGGCACCGGGCTGGTGCATATCGCGCCCGGGCACGGGCGGGACGACTACCTGCTGGGGCAGCAGCACGGGCTGCAACCCTATGCCCCGGTGGACGATGACGGGCGCTTTACCGACGAGGTTCGACCCGAGTGGCGCGGCCGGCAGGTGTTCGAGGCCAACCCCGACATCGTGGCGTTTCTGGCCGAAACGGGGCGGCTGGCCAACAGAGCGGGCGAGGTGCTCAAGCACGACTACCCCCACTGCTGGCGCTGCAAGAACCCCATTGTCTTCCGGGCCACCACTCAGTGGTTCATCGCCCTGGACCGGCCCATGGCCGGCCGGGAGTCCGGACAGACGCTGCGCCAGCTGGCGTTAGCCGAGATCGACGCCATTGCCGGTGGCCGGGAGCTCGAGCCAGATGAGACGGGCAAGCCGCCCAGCGGCTGGATACCGGCCTTCGGGCGCGACCGCATCCACGGCATGCTCTCCGATCGCCCCGACTGGTGCATCTCCCGCCAGAGGGCCTGGGGCGTTCCCATACCGGCGCTGCACTGCCGCGCCTGCGGGCAGGTGCACCTGAGCGAACAGGTCGTGCTGCACGTGGCCGATATCTTCGGCCGCGAGGGCGCGGATAGCTGGTACGAAAAAGATACCGGCGCCTTTGTCCCGGACGGATTTCGCTGCCAGCAGTGCGGCAGCGCGGATTTCGATAAGGACGCCAATATCCTGGACGTTTGGTTCGAGTCGGGCGCCTCCTTTTGGAGCGTCATGCGCGACGAGGGCGAAGGATTGGGGCTTCCGGCGGACCTCTACCTGGAGGGCTCGGATCAGCACCGCGGCTGGTTCCACAGCGCCTTGCTGGTGGGGGCAGCCGTGCTGGGACGCGCGCCCTACCGGCGGGTTCTGACCCACGGTTTCGTCTGCGACGAGCAGGGCCGCCCCTACTCCAAGAGCGAGCTGCGACGGCGCCAGGAAGCGGGCGAGAAGGTACAGTACATAGAGCCGGCGACCGTGGTTAAGCAACAGGGTGCCGAGCTGTTGCGCCTCTGGGCGGCTTACGAGGATTTCCGTTACGATGTGGGCTACTCGAAGGAGCATCTCAATCAGGTATCCGACGCGTATTTCAAGATCAGGAACACCATCCGCTTCCTGCTCGGCAACCTGCACGACTTCGACGCCGGCCGCGCGCCGGAGAAGCTCGAGCCGCTGGACGCCTGGGCCATGGCGCGTCTGCGCAAGTACCTCGACCAGGTGGTGAGCGCCTACGAGCGGTACGACTTCCGTACCGTATTCCACCGGACCGTGGAGTTGTGCGTGGGCGAGTGGTCCGCCTTCTATCTGGACGTGCTGAAGGACCGGCTCTACTGCGACGCGGCCGACTCCTGCAGGCGCAGGTCCGCGCAGAGCGTGGTGTACGCCATCGCGCGCGGAACCATCGCCGTGCTGGCGCCCATGCTCTCCTTTACCGCCGAGGAGGCCTGGCGGCATCTGCCCGGCGAGCGGGACAACTCCGTTTTTCTGCGCGGAACCATCGCCGCACCGTCGTTCGGGAGCGGCGACGCCGAGCTGCTGGAAGCCGGCCGCGCGCTGCTGGAGACGCGGGACCTGCTCAACCTGGCCATCGAGGAGAAGGTAAAGGCCAAGCAGATGGGGCACCGCCGCGAGGTGGAGGCGCGCATCACGCTGCCGCCGGAGCGCCTGCGCCTGCTGCGGGTGGTCACCGACGACCTGGCCGAGGCCTTCGCCGTCTCGGCGGTTGAAGTGTGCGAGGGAGACGAGGCTGGCGTCGAGGTCGTGGTCAGCACCGCCGCCCGCTGCCCCCGCTGCTGGCGCCACCGCGCCGACGTGGGTACCGACCCGTCTCATCCCGAGCTGTGCGAGCGGTGCGCTGCGGTTCTAGGTGTTGGGGCGGGCTGATACGGGTTACGATGGTGAAGCGAACCCCTCGAGCGATTCTCCTCTGTCTGTCGGCGCTGGCCCTGATGACGGCGCTGGACCTCTGGACCAAACATCTGGCCGAGCGCTATCTCTCGCGTGAGATCCCCGGCCTCTCCCAGGCGGCCTGCGAGCCCGACGAGCGGGGCAGGCTCTCCATGCAACGGGCGCGCTCCGACGAGGTGGTGTTGGTGGAGGGCTACCTCGAGCTCAGGTACACCGAGAACTGCGGGGCGGCCTTCGGTATGCTCAACGATGCTCCTCGCTGGCTCCGCTACGGGCTGTTCATGACCGCGGCCGCGGTGGCCGTTATCGCGCTGATATGGATGTTCGTGCAGGGTAGCGGCGGACCGTTGTTCGCCTTCAGCGTGCCCTTTATCGCCTCGGGGGCGCTGGGCAACCTGGTGGACCGCGTTCAGCGCGTCTACGTGGTCGACTTCATCCGTTTCCATATCCACGACGTATTCGAGTGGCCCACCTTCAACGTGGCCGACTCGACCATCACCGTGGGGGTCGTTCTGTTGTTGATAGACGGTTTTCGTCGCCAGCCCGAGCCCGCGTCGGACGATACAGCCGGGTAACGGTGTTCCCGACCTTCGCCAGGCTGCTCGGCGAGAGCTTACCCGCCTACTTCACGCTGTTGACGACCGGCTTCATCCTGGCCACTTTTTTCGGCGCGCGTTGGGCCAAACGCTCGGGTCTGGACCACGACGTGGTGATCGATCTGGGATTGATAGCGGTACTGGCCGGGGTAGGGGGGGGACGCATCCTGCATGTGTTGGCCGACGGATACTTCTGGGACTACGTGCACCTGTGCACCGATCCCTCTCGAGTCGTCTGGACCACCGTCGCCTCGCAGGCGGAGTGCGTACGCCTGAAGGGAGCCTGGGACGTAGGCGAAGCCGTCTGCCGAGCCGCCGAGCGCGATTGTCTAGCCTGGGCGAAGTTTTGGAGCGGGGGGCTCACCTACTACGGCGGCCTGCTCTTCGCCGCGGCGGTCGGTATCTGGTTTTTGAGGCGCGAGCGCTTCCCGCTCGGCAAGGGCGTGGATATGGCCGGGATGGTCATCCCCATCGGGCTCTTTTTCGGCAGGCTCGGCTGCTTCTTCGGCGGTTGTTGCTTCGGCCGGACGACGGAATATGCCATCGGGGTCTCCTTTCCCCCGCATTCTCCGGCCAGCGTCAAGCAGTTCGAGCAGGAGCTGCTCGCCAGCAAGAGCCTGCCATCGCTCCCGGTGCACCCCACGCAGCTGTACGAGGCCGGGGGCTGTCTGCTCATCGCCGCCGTTCTCGCCCTCTGGGTTCACCCGCGCAAGCGTTTCGACGGCCAGGTCTTCTGCCTCTTTCTCATCGCCTACGCCGCGCTCCGCTTCCTGCTGGAGTTTTTCCGGGCCGACGACCGCGGAGGCCTGCTGGGCCTGTCCACCTCCCAGCTCATAGGGCTCGCCGCCGTCGCCGCCGCCGGTTGGCTCTGGGTATTGCTGGCTCGCCGCGCCGAGCGAATCCTGGCCGGAACCGCCGCCGATTGACCGGCCGGCCTGTGACCTTCAGCCTATCGGTAGGCGCGAGGTTCGGAGCAGAAGTCCACGGGCGGGCGCAAGGCCCGCCCCTACAGGGTTTGAAGCGCGCCCCTGCGGGCCTGCCAGGTCACGATTTGAAGTATATATCGAGTAAATTATACGACTAATGTTTTAAGAATATATCGAGTAAACGATCCAGCTCGTCGTAACTGGAAAAAGGGACGGTCAGGTGACCCTTGCCGTTGCGGTCGGCCACCGTGACCCGTGTGCCCAGGGCTCGGGTGAGGCGGTGCTCCAGATCCCGTACGTTCGCGCTCTTGCTGGTGCGACCGGCCTTTTCTTCGCCGCCGGCCGTGGTGCGCGGGGCGGCGGCGCGCGCCTGCCGCTCGGTCTCCCGTACGCTCCAGCCCCTCTCCACGGCCTTGCGGGCCAGCCTTTCCATCAGCGACCGGTCGCCGGCGGTCAGCAGCGCGCGGCCGTGGCCCTCGCTGAGCTGGCCGTTGGCGATGCGGTCCAGGATTGACTCGGGCAGGTTCAGCAACCTGAGCGCGTTGGAAACAGTGGATCTATCCCTTCCGGTCAACGCGGCGATCGAGTCCTGGCTGTGCCCGTGCTCTTCCATCAGGCGTTGAAAGGCCCTGGCCACCTCGAGCGGGTTCAGGTCTTCCCGCTGCAGGTTCTCCACCAGCGCCGCCTCGAAGGCCTCGCCGTCCTGCATCTCGCGGACGATGACCGGAACCTCGAACACGCCGGCTCGCTGCGCGGCCCGCCACCGCCTCTCGCCGGCGATGATTTCGTATCCGCCGCGGGCACGCCGCCGGACCAGCAACGGCGCCAGCAGCCCCTTGTCCTTAAGCGACTCGGCCAGGGCATCCAGCGACGCGTCGTCGAAGCGGGTTCGCGGCTGGCGGCTGGGATGAAGCTCCTCGATCCGGGCCATGAAATGGCTCTGCCCCGGGGTGGCGCCCGCCGGACCGGCAGGTAGCAGCGCGTCCAGCCCGCGTCCCAGCGCCCGTCTTTTACTCGGATCGGCCATCCTGCTCGTCGTTTACCACAGTAACATGACGGTCGAGGATCTCGCTCGCCAAATTCAGGTATCCGTGCGAGCCCCTGCTGCTGGGATCGTAGAGCACTATCGGTTTGCCGTAGGAGGGAGCCTCCGCCAGCCGAACGTTTCGCGGGATGACCGTCTGGTAGACGCGGAAATGCTTGGCGACCTCCGCCGCTACCTGATTCGAGAGGTTGTTTCGCGGGTCGAACATGGTCAGCAGCACCCCGTCCAGGCGCAGGGGTGGATTGAGCGTGCTGCGTACCCGGTTGATCGTGTTCATCAAGCTACCCAGCCCTTCCAGGGAGTAGTACTCGGCCTGCATGGGGACCATTACCGCGTCGGCGGCGACCAGGGCGTTTATGGTGAGGATTCCCAGCGAGGGTGGGCAATCGATGAAGATGTAGTCGTAATGCTTGCGGACCGGCTGAAGCGAGCGGCGTAACCTCAGCGCGCGATCGCTCTCGTCTATAAGCTCGATCTCGGCGCCGGCCAGGTTCGTGCTGGAGGCGACCAGCTGCAGCCGCGGAAGCTCGGTCTTCGTGATGCTCTCCTGCAGAGCCGCGTCGCCGAGCAGAGCGGTATACAGCTCCTTGCCGTCGATCTTGCGGTCGTAGCCCAGACCGCTAGAAGCGTTTCCCTGCGGATCAGCATCGACGAGCAACACCCGTTGCTCGGCCACGGCCAGGCTCGCCGACAGGTTGACGGCCGTGGTGGTCTTTCCCACGCCGCCCTTCTGATTCGCGACTGCCACGACCAGAGCCATGCGCGGAGTCTACCACCAACACGGGGAGGGGGGAGTAGGTCGGTTTTTTGCGCGATGTAAGTGTCAGTAGTACCGTGTCGCCTAAGGTAGGATAAGGTGGTCACACAGACTACCTGTTCCGCTGGCGGTAGGTGTGCTGACCAGCGGTTCCTTGGGCAGGTGACCGTGGAAGGAATGGTTCCATGAACCGTTACAACGCACCCAAGAACTACGATTCGTACCAGGACTTCGAACGGGAGGAGATCCGTCCCCTTTTCAGGATCGGTTTTTCCCTGGATGACCTGGAAAACGAGGCTAACTTTAGGGAGCGGGACTACCCGGCGGACGACGAGCTACGGGAGCTCGAATTCGAGTAGCCACCGTCTAGACTCGAGTTTGGCGGATTTTTTACTACTACGAGCGGTCCAAAACGCGCCTAGCTGCGTCAGGCGAGCCGTTTTTATGCTCGACGTAGCTCCACTACGCCTGCGCAAAAACGGCTCGCCTTCTGTGCTATCCGCGTTTTGTCCTCGTTCTAGCTACGCAAAAACCGCCACACTCGAGTCTAGATCCAGGAGCGAGCAGTGACCGCGGTCGAGATCATGAGCCCCCGCGTATTGGAGCGGGTACGCGAGGCGTGTCGTCTGGCCGCGGAAACGCTGATCATGGTCGGACGCCATATCGGGCCCGGCATCACCACCGAGGAGATCAACCGCCTGGTTCACGACTACACCGTGGCCCAAGGTGCCTGGCCCTCGCCACTCAACTACCACGGCTTTCCCAAGAGCGTCTGCACCAGCGTCAACGAGGTGGTCTGTCACGGTATTCCCGAGCCTCGGGTGCTGGAGCCGGGCGACATCGTGAACGTGGACGTCACCTCGCGCTACCCGGCGGACGGCGGTTGTCACGGGGATACCAGCGCTACTTTTTACGTCGGTGAGCCCTCGGAAGAGGCCCGACACGTGGTCGAGGTCGCTCGCCAGTGCTTGGAAGTGGGAATCGAGCAGGTGCGAGACGGCGCCCGCATCGGGGATATCGGGGCCGCGATACAGGCATTTGCCGAGTCCCGGGGCTGCTCGGTGGTCCGGGATTACGTGGGGCATGGAACCGGTCGGGAGTTTCACACCGCGCCTCAGGTGCCCCATTTCGGCAAACCGGGGACGGGAAGGCGTATCCGGGAAGGCATGGTCTTCACCATCGAGCCGATGATCAACGCGGGCGGGTACGAATGCGAGGTCCTCGATGACGGATGGACCGTGGTCACCCGCGACCGTTCCCTTTCCGCCCAGTTCGAGCATACCGTGCTGGTGACGCGTCGCGGTTGCGAGGTCCTGACGCGCCGCGCCGAGCCCCTGCGATCGAGCGAAGACCTTCCCTGGTCCGTGCTCGGCCCCACGGCGCTGCCGGTTTCCCCGGGTTGAACGGCAAAAATCGACCGGAAGAGCGCCTGGCCCTTTCTTCGCAGTAAAAGTGGGCCTATTCTGGTGTCCAGTAATCGGACGAGCGGTCGCGGCCGCCCCTCCTTTTCCCAGGAACAGGTTCCGAATGGTCGAGCAGACTACTTTCCGCATCGAGCTACCGTCGTTCGAGGGGCCGCTCGACCTGCTGCTTCACCTGATACGTAAGCACGAGCTCGATATTATGGACCTGCCGGTCGCTTTCGTGACCGAGCGCTACCTCGACTACCTGGCGCTGATGAGGGAGCTCGATCTGGACGTGGCCAGCGAATACCTGCTGATGGCGGCCACGCTGGCCCACATCAAGTCCAAGATGCTCCTCCCCACGCCTCCGCAGGACCAGGACGAGGAGGGAGCCGAGCAGGAAGACCCCCGGGCGGAGCTGATCCGTAGGCTGCTCGAGTACCAAAAATACAAGGAAGCCGCGGAAAACCTGGGTGGAATGCCCATCCAGGGGCGCGACGTATTCGTCCGCGGCGCGGCCGTACCGGAGAACGAGGGACCAGCGCCGCTGGCCGAGATCGGTCTTTTCAAGCTGCTCGACGCCTTCGAGGCTGTGCTGAAGAGGCTGGAAGGCCGCACGACCTTCGAGGTGACCACCGAGCGGATCACCATCAGCGCCCGTATCAGCCAGCTGACCGATATGCTCCGGGACCGGCGCCTCTGCCGGTTCGAGGAGCTCTTCGACGAGTTGTACAGTCGCTACGACGTGATCGTTACCTTCCTCGCCACCCTGGAGATGGTCAAACGGCACATCGCGCGCGTCTATCAAGCCGACTATGGATCGACGATCTACCTGAGGTTCGCGTTGCTCGAAGCGGAATCGCCGACCATACCTCCGCAACCCGCCGAGGAGAACGGGCAGGGAACCGAGGTAAAGGAGCGAGATGAGCGATGAGCAGAGCCGGTTCGAAAAAGAGGAATGAAGCCGGTTTGCGCGCTGTCTCCCCGGAGACGAGCGCCACGGCGGCCGAGGAACCGGAGCAGAGCGCGCAGAGCGAACAGGAGGTCGCCGGTGAGCAAGGCGCTCCGGCCGGCGGGCGTGCTTCGCGCGGGCTCCCCCCGGACCGGCTCAAGGCCGCATTGGAAAGCCTGGTTTTCGTCTCCGACAAACCGGTCGCGCCCGCCCAGCTGGCCAAGGTCGTGCGGACCCCTGCCGCCGTGGTCAGGAGTGCGCTCGAAGAGCTCGTTTCCGACTACCGGGAACGGGGGATAGAGCTGGCCCAGGTCGGAGGGGGGTATCTGTTTCGATCCGCCTCGGAAAGCGCGCCCTATGTGAAGGAATTTCTGGCTCAGCGGCCGGTTCGCTTGACCAGGGCGCAACTGGAAACGCTGGCCATCGTTTCCTACCGGCAGCCCGCCACCCGACCCGAGATCGAGGAGATCCGGGGGGTCGACACCGGATCGGCGTTGCACGTGCTGCTGGAACGGGGGCTGCTGAAGATACTGGGGCGTAAGGACGAGCCGGGTCGACCTCTGCTTTACGGGACCACGCCGTATTTTCTGGAGTTTTTCGGGCTCAGGAGCTTGAAGGACCTGCCCACTCTCCGAGAATTCAGCGAGCTTTCCGAGGAGAGTCGGGACCTGTACGCGAGAAAGATGGGCAATTCGCCGGAACAGGAGGGGGTGGGCGAAGCGCAGATGGAGGGCGCCGTGAGCGCCGGCGACCGTCCCGAAGCCGAAGCAGAGGCGGCGGAGCCAGACGCCCCGGACGGTGACGGAGCTGACCCGGATGACGCGGGCGGACGAGACCCGGAGTTGTCCCGCGGGGACCGGGAAGTATCAGAAGGGGACGGATCAGAAGGCGCCGGAGGAGAGAAAACGGACGACGCCGGCCCATAGATCCGTCGTCCGGTCGGAATAAGCGCCCGTGAACGTGCGTCTTTTGCAGCGGGAAGGTATAATCAACATTCTACGACCGAGGGTGTTGGGCAATGGCAGAAGAGGGCGGAAAGGTCAGGAACAGTGCCGTAACCACGCGCTCGCAGATCGTTGCCGTGCGGGACGAGGAGGAGAAGAGAATCGACGATCCCTTGATCGGCACGGTGCTGGACGGCCGGTACCAGATCGAAAGCGTGCTGGGCGAAGGGGGAATGGGAATCGTCTACCGCGCGGTCCATACCACCCTGGGCAAGCAGCTGGCGATCAAGGTTCTGCGTCCAGAGGTTTCCAAGAAAGAAGAGATACTGGCTCGCTTCAAGCAAGAAGCGCGAAGCGCGTCCGCCGTTGGTAACCAGCACATCATCGATATCAGCGACTTCGGGGTCCTCCCGGACGGCTCCACCTACTTCGTTATGGAGTTCCTCGGGGGGCAGTCGCTCACCCAGGCGCTGCACGACGGCAAGTTCGAGACCGCCCGCACCATACACATCGCCAAGCAGCTATGTAACGCCCTGGGGGCAGCGCACGAGATCGGGGTGGTGCATCGCGACCTCAAACCGGACAACGTGCAGCTGGTGCCTAGGGATGGCACCGCGGATTTCGTCAAGGTGCTCGATTTCGGCATCGCCAAGGTGGGAGGCGCCAGCAGCAAGCTGACCCAGGCCGGGCAGGTATTCGGCACGCCCCACTACATGTCGCCCGAGCAGTGCGCTGGAAGCGCGGTGGACGACCGCACCGATATCTATGCCCTGGGCGTGATGATGTACGAGATGGCCACCGGGCAAGTGCCGTTCGACGCCGACAACCTGATGGGCATTCTCACCAAGCACATGTACGAGAACCCGATCCCGCCCAGGGATTTCGATCCGCCGACCGAAGTGCCCCCGGCGTTGGAAGCGGTGATCATGAAGGCTCTGGCCAAGAAGGCCGAAGGCCGCTACCAGAACATGAGCGAGATGTCCGCCGACCTGCAGGCGGCCGAGACCGGGGCCACCCCGCGAGCGGTGGTGGAGGCGGTCGACAGGGGCTCGGGAAGCGCGACCGCGTCGGTGGGGGAAAAGGCCGGGGTCACGGTAGGAGTTCCCGCGCAGGAGATCCGGATCAAGAAGTCGCAGGCGCCCATCTACGTAGCCGTGGGGGCGGTGCTGTTGATCGGCGTCGGGGCGGCCTTCATGCTGGGTGGGTCGGATACCAACGCCGCGACCGATGAGGATGCCGAGCAGAACGTGATCGCTCCGGCTCCGGTCGGGCAACCGGCCGCGGCTGCCGAGACGGCCGAGAAAAAGCCCGAAGAAGCAAAAGAGAAGAGCGCTCCGCCGGCCGTCGAAAAGCCGACGATCCAGATCACCAGCGTACCGGAAGGGGCCGAGGTCTACCTGGCCGGCGCGCTGGTCGGCAATACCCCGTACGCGCTCGACAAGCCCGAGCGGAAAGAGGTGCTGGAGCTGGAGTTCCGCAAGGCCGGTTTCAAGGATAAGAAGGTCAAGATTTCTTCGTACACCTCGAAGAAGATGCAAGTCACCCTGGCCAAGGAATCGTCGCGCAGCTCGCGGTCGAGCCGAAGCACGAGCACGGCCAAGAGGCCGAAGAAGCGGAGCGGTTCCTCGGGCCCGAGCTGGCCGGGAGCCGGCGAGCGGGCAGGGCGCACCGAGGTGCTCGACCCTTGGGACTAACCCCACTCGTGTTGGGTATGCGATTCGCCTGGTTACTGCCGGCCGGAATCCGGTGCTTCTACCGAGGCTGACGCCACATAAAACGCCGGCGTAGCGAATCGCGTACCCCGGTCGTTCTGACCGTAAGCGTTCAGGCCCGGGACCATACGGCGGCCAAGGCGCCCGAAAAACCGAGC
>CAYVFC010000049.1:0-50300 GCA_964450715.1 uncultured Sandaracinaceae bacterium
TAAAAAGTCGGCGAGAAGATCGGCGAAAAATGTGACTAATGGTGAGGCGCTAGGCACGCCCCTACGGAGGTAGGGGAACCATCTAGCGGAGGAGGAGGGATTCGAACCCCCGGAACCGCAAAGCGGTTCAACGGATTTCAAGTCCGATCCCGGACCGAAACGGCAGTCCACGCCAGATCGCGGCAGGATAGAATAGATCAACAATCTCCGATGGTTGCCGGCTTGCGCCGCGCCCTTTTGATGAGCTGGAGTAGCCTGGTTTGCGCCCGGAGCTAGCACATTTCTAGCACATTTCGGAAGCGAACTCTGTAGCGTAGCAGACCTGACTATCACGTACTTATCCGTGGAAGAACGCGCTCACGATTTCGTATCGGGCCCGACGGATATGTTGTAGTTGGAAGCACTCTGCCGAATCGACTTTTCCGTTCAGGAATATCGACAAGTGATTAGATCGGGATCCCGACGCTCCTGACCTGGTTTGAAGGAGGCAGTCTGTTCGTCCACCGCCGCGACGTGAGCCGCCTTACCTACTGGCAGTACTGCAAACCGGCGTCTGGGCAACTGAGCCCGATCTTGCAGTCGTAGTTCTCGGTGCATCCGTAGCTGCACACGTCCCCCCGCGGCTCGGCGGTTTCCGGGCAGTAACCTCCCTGGCCGGTCGGGGCACAGTCGGCGTTCACGCTACATGACTTTTCGATCTCAGTACTAACAACCGCAGCGCACGACACACCAGCCTTCGGCAGACAAAAGGTGCTCTCGTATCCGTCGATCGAGGTGATCGTGCTTGAGGTCGTGCTGTACGGGCGACGCGCTCCGTCCGTGTCAGCACAACCGCTCGCCCCATCCCAAAAACAGAACTGCCCGCCCTGGTCGACGCAGTACGCGCCGGTCAAGCACTCGCTATCCGCCTCGCATTCTCTGCACGGGAGAACCGAACCCCGGTCGGTATCCGTACACGTCCCGTCCGAAAGCCGGCAGGACTTGGCGCCGCAGACCGTCGCTTCGGTGTCCAGGGTGCACTCCACGCACACGCCCCTGGACTCGTCGCAGTACGGCGTGTCCAAGAATCGCGTGCAGTCGGCGTCCCCGGTGCAGCCGACGCAGGTGTGGCCCGTGCCGCAGTGCGCAGCCGCGATATCCGGGCAGTGGCTGTTCTGGGTGCAGGCCACGCAGCTGTTGCTGCCGGTGTCACAGTGGGGCGTGGTGTCGGAACAGGCGTCGTCTTCGGCCGCGGTGCACTGCACGCACGCGCCCGCCGGGAGCTTGCAGACCGGAGCGCCCTCGATGCCGTTGCAGTCGGGGCTGCTGCTCTGACAGGGGGCGCACTGGCCGGTCAGGGTGTTACAGCGAGCACGGTCATACTCGGTGCAATGCGCGTTCTCCAGGCATCCCGTGCAGGTGTTGTCGTCGTCGCAGTACGGGGTGTCGTCGGTACACGCATCGTCGTCTGTCGGCGTACACTGCACGCACTCGTTGTCCGAGCTGGCGTCTCCAGCCTTGCATACCGGCTCGGCACCCGAGCAGCCCTCGTCGGTGCCGGTCAGGCACGGCACGCAGGTACCGGAGGCGGTATCGCAGGCCGGGGTGGCTCCGTCGCACTGCCCAATGCTCTGCGTGCACTGTACGCACGCGTTGTCGCTCGAGTCCTCGCTGCTCTTCCTGCAAACCGGCCTGCCCAGGTCGTCCGCGCACCCGGTACCGTCTGCTACGCAGGGCACGCATACGCCGCGTTCCGCGTCGCACGCCTGGTCGGGGCAGCCCCAGTTCCCGTCGCACGGCACGCACGCGTCGAGGGCCCCGCAGCCGGCCTCGACCGTGCCGTCCGGGCCCGCGTCGAAGGACGGCTCGCCCGCCGTCCCGCCCGCGGTACCGCCCGAAGCTCCCCCCGCACCGCTGCCGCCGTCCACGTCACTGATCGCGGCGTCCGCGTCATACGGTGCACAGAGATAACAGAGGCCAGGATCGTATGCCGTCTCGACACAGGCAGTCGCGAAAAGGAGGGCAGTAACCGTTGCGAAAGCGAGTCGTCTTGCCATGGTTGTTCCCTATTACTCGGTTGTCTGTTTCGTAGCAACAACCTACTTATCGGCCTATAGCGGCAGTGAGTTGCTGATTTTTTTTGGGTCTCGTGGTAATCGGGGCGCAACTTCCGGCGGCAATGGCCGATAAAAGGGGAAACGTTCACAAGGAGCCGAGAATGAACGCTCTGCGATATACGACGATTTTGCTCCTGGTCTCCGCGATGGGGGTAGGCTGCGGCGAGAGCGACGACGACAAGTGCATCGATGCTGACAGCCGGCTGCGCGAGTGCACCGACTATCTGGACGGCCTCGACGAACTGGAGGAGTGCCATTCGGACCTCGAGGCGTGCATCGCTGACTGCATTCTCAACGAGCCCGAGGGCGAATGCGAGGACATCAGAGCACTCTACGATGATGGGAATCCCGCCGGTGAGTTCGGTCGCTGTTCGATAGACTGTGATCGGGCTTATTGAATCCTCTTCGAGTGCGCCGTGTTGAGCGGCAAGGGTGCTATCCAGCGCCGGCAGAGCGCGTCTGAACGGTGTACGAACGGAAGCGCCGATGACTGAACCATCCCAAACCCGGATCGCCAAGATGAGGCGCGCTTCGGGAGTTCGTAGCAGCTCTCCGTCCGGACGAGGACGCGCCGATCGCCGAGTTGGAGGAGGGATTGGCCCACGTAGAGGCCAAGGCGGCCGCCGCTGATACGTCGGTAGGCTCATGGTTTGTAGAGACGTACGAAGCCACCTAAGAGAGACTACGGTCGCTTCCGGGCGCGAATGTCAGTCGACGGCATCGAGAAGAGCGGACTTGGGCACGCGCCGTGCTTCTCACTCTGCTACGATCGGGGAATGCCGGCGACACCCAGCGAAGACCTCCTACGGGCCCACTACGCCTACGTCGCGTCGGACAGCCATCTGTTCAAGCGGCTCGGTCGGCTTCGGCAGGCTTTCTGGAGGGAGAAGCACGGCTTCCCGATCGGGTTGCACCGCGATCGGCCGTTGGGCTCACGCCTCAAGATGCCGGATGCCGAGCGACACCTATGGAACTACCTCACCGATGGCATAAGGGACGTCGTCCGAGCGGCCGTCGCGGACACCGAGAAGTTGATCAAGGCGCCGCGCATCTATGACGACCTGCTTTCTTCGCAGCCCATGAGTTTCAACCTGTTCGGCGAGCTGGCGATGGACCTCGACCTGGCGTCCCGGGTCCTGCATAGGCTTGACCCTCATGACATCGAGCGGGTCACTCGGGTCGAGTTCGAGTGGTCCCCTGGGCGCGGTGACGATCGCTACACGGGGGACCACTCTGCCTTCGACGTCTACGTCGAGTACATCAGTACAGCGGGCGATGCCGGGTTCCTTGGAATCGAGGTCAAGTACGTCGAGGACATGGAAGACAAGCCTGCACGCCACCGTAAGCGTTACGATGAGGTCGCCGACGGGATGGGATGCTTCCGGGCTGAGGAGCGACGACGCCTTCGAGCTGTGCCGCTGAATCAGCTCTGGCGGGACCACCTGCTCACCGGCAGCATGTTGCTCGACTCGGCGGCCGCGTGGCGGGGGGGCCGGTTCGTCGTACTCTACCCGAGTCAGAACGATTGCGTGGGCACCGCCGTGACGCTCTATCGCGACTGCCTCACCGACAGCCGTACGTTCGCGACCTGGACGCTGGAAGCGTTCGTCGAAACCCTGGAAGCCGAGTGCGACGGTGACTGGGTGGGGGAACTGCGGGAGCGGTACCTTCGGGCAGTAGAGCTGGGATGATCCGGATGGTGCGGACCGCATCGCAGCGTTCAGACGAGATGGAGAGACTAGTCGCCGAGTTGGCATCTGTCCCCTTGATGCGGGAGAACGTCTTTCACTCCGCACGCTTCCTTGATGGCGCGGTAGAAAAGGAACTCTGCGACGTGCTTCTCGTCCATCGGGGCGAGGCGATCGTGATCTCCGTTAAAGCACAGAACCGAGCACGCGATCGGGAGAGCACCGTACGCTGGCTCAACAAGCACGGGCCAAAGGCAGTATCTCAGCTTGCGGGTGCGTATCGAACGCTCAGGAACCGTGCGTTCTGGTCCATGCATCCAGTGACTGGGCGGAGGGACTTTGAGCCGGGCTCGGTGCACCCTGTCCACGGGCTCGCCCTCTTGGACTCATCATTCGAGGCACCGGTTGCAGTTTCCCGCCACGAGATGGAGCGGCTCGGTGGAATCGCCCCTGTCACACTCATGACGATTGCCGATTTTTCGGACACCATCAAAGGGCTACGGACGTGGCGGGACCTCCGCGAATACTTGGATGCTCGCAATCACGTCATCCGCCACCCTGATCGCTGCGTCGTAGGATCAGAGCTTGAACTTTTCACCTACTACGTCATGCAAGGGGACAGCTTCGACGGCTGCGTCGGTCTCGCCGATGCTCGCCTCGCGGTCAAAGCTTCAGGCAGGGGGACAGACGCTCGTACTGCGCGGGCACGGGAGTGGGCGCTCGCCTCGATCCTTGAGGACCTGCTCACAGCCCTACCGGGTTTCGCGCCGACGCAGTTCCCAGACGATCTCCAGGGGCTTCTTAACCCACTGGCCGGATCGGCTGCCGAAGTCATCCGTGACGACCTCTGCAATCTATCGTTGCAGGAACGAGCCGCCCTCGGCGAGCAGATCGGATATCAATGTGCCAGTGCAGCGCAGGAACAAGGGCCTGACCCACTATATGGATCCGTGCGATTCGACCGACATCCGGACAAAGTCTACCTGGTGGTCGTTGGTTGGAAGCTGTCGCCAGACGAGTTACTTGTCCTAGCATTGGAAGCATTGATCGCCGCATGCGTCTTTCACCGGAGGCACACGGGCGTCCTGCTTGTCGCGAATGAGGTCGGGGACGACAGTGTCTGGTCTACGCTCGGCCGCGTCGAAAACATTATGTCGACACCCGAGATGGAGCAACGAGGAATCGAGCTGTTCGGGCACGTGAGACCCAGGAAGGTGGGCGAGGCAAGGTAGTCCCCCTGGGCGTCAGCCCCCTAGTCTCGTCACCGACTGAAGTTCCGAACGTCGTGACCGAGGGCTCGTAGAGTAGTTCCAGCCAGACCTTGAACCGCTTGCCTTGGTAGCACTCGGGCGAGATCCGGCCCGCACCAGAGATAGCTTTGCGGCGGACGAAAGCCATCGACACGCTTGCGCAGAATGCTCAGCGAAATGGCGTCAAACTGCCGGAACGCCGTCACTTCGATCGCACAACCAAACTCGCAGTTGTGGAAGTAGGACGCGTACTCGCACTCGGTGACTCCGAGGGACGCTCTATGCCTCTTCCAGATCACGTCGAGATGTTCAAAGAAGACGCTTCCGACCGCGAAAGCGCCAACGAGCGCCATCGTTGGGGCAGACTCGTAAACCCACACGATGTCCCCCCGGTTTGCTCGAACGCGCATCCGGCGCAGCTCGAATCGTTTTTCACCCGCGAAGATCCTCGAGCTGTACTCGGGCCGAATGGACATCAGAAGCTCTCTCATAGTCGCCTTCGCAAACAACCGATGTTCGTGCTCAGAGTCAACGCCGCTCAACGCCTTCGTCAACGAGTGTCCACAAGAGATCGCGCGAAGCGTCGCTTACCTGCTGGATGGACTGCGGCGCTCTCCCTAAGATCTTACAGCGAATTAGCGTCTCAAGGGTGATCCGATCGAACGTGCGAGCATGTCGGAACTTAATCGCAAGCACGTCGCCTCTCTCGCACTGCTTCCCGATGTCTTCCAAGCTATAGACCGTTCGCAAGCCGACGAAACGAGCAATCTCGCTTGGACAGCGCGACACCAGAGTCGCTTCTATAACGCCCACGTGCCGAATCGCCTGCTCATCCCGAGAGCGATAAAAGAAGAGGAGGTGGCCCTCCTGTAGCTGCCGCGTTCCCGCGCGGCACAGGTACGCCTTCAGGATAGCGTTGCCGAACGGAAGGTCTTGGGGGATGAGCTGCAACTGACGCTGCTGCTCCGGGAAGAGCATGGTCTCGTACTTCGGCAGGATCGGCACGATGTGTGTTGGAACATCGCGGACGACGTGCCTGGGTCCGAACGCGACGTGAAACGTCAGCGGATCAAGTCCCTCGTCACGCGGCACCATCTGCTTCGCGTAGATGCTTTCCCCCACTTCAGTTTGTTCAGGCTGCTGCTGGAATCCGAACTGCTCAAGAAGCGCGATGAGTGCTGCGTACTTCGGCAGCACCGTGATGTAGCACCTGGCAACCTCGTTAGCGTAACAGTGCTCAAAGACCTGTCGCAGCATCAGCTCGCCGTACTTCTTACCCTGCGCCGATTCCGCGATCTTGAAGCAGCACAACTTCAGGTGGCGCTCTGGCGGACGCGCATCGCTGAACTTCCCGATCACAACCGCCGTGTAGGCGCCGACGTCGTCGATAATGTACCAAGCGTCACGATGCGCGCGAGCGGCACGAGAGAACCAATCGTCGAACTCCGGATAGTCGATTCTTAGAGTCGTGAAGATCGCATCTGAGCGCGTGAGCGCGTGAACTTTAGTCGCGACCACGATCGGAACCGGCTCAGCACGGCGAGTAATGAGGCGGTTCAGTAGTTCAACAGCGTCGCGTAAACGAAGGGTTCGATCCGACAAACCGAATCGCGCTGCTTTATGGTGCACACCGTCGTCTTCGCTTACCAGGTAGTCCGTGGCATCACCACGGAGGGCGATGACGAGTTGGTCATCGACCCAGTCATTGCTCCCCTCCGGCGCGGCTCCCAGCGCTGCGCGCGTTGCAGCGTCACCACCGGGCGGGTCGGGCAGCTCCGCGTACTTATCGAACTGGATGCATCGCGTGGCCTTCAGATCCGCGCTACGGATGCGTTCGATGTCCTTGCGAGCTGCCGGGTGAACAAAGAGCTGTTGTCCCGTGCCCGTCGCTGCGCGCGAGAAAGCGACAGCAGCGGAAGTCCACGTGTCCACCGTGAGCCCAACATCGGGTTCCAGAGGGATGAACACATTGGTGTCAATGAGAAACTTCATTCGTCGAGGTCGCAACGGCGCGACTGTTCCTTCACATGGCTCACCAAGACCGGCGATGCGTCCGGCATGGCGTCGCGGAAGTGGCCGTCGCGGTATGGGTCAGCGACGACGCCGATAATGCGCGCGTGGAGATCGAGATCCTGGAGCGCGGCGCGTACCCTCGCGTTCGGATCGTCACGGTGCTCGCTCATCCGCTCTTCAATGTTAGCGATCAGACCCTCGACGAGGGCTGTAGTCTGAGGGATGCCCGCCGTAAAGCGTTGCCGGCATTGTTGGTCGCCGGCGTTGATCGGTATCGGCCCGTGCCAGACCTGGTGGTACTGGTTGTCGCGGGAATGCGGCGAGTTCGGGCCACATATCTCCAGGATCGCGCCGACGACGCCGCGCTCGATAGCCTCTGGTGTGAGCTGCGGGACTTCGACGGGTAGTGGTTCAGGCGGGCGTCTTCGACTTGGCATGTCTTCGTGTCTCTCGATCTACCTTCCGAGTACGTCGTCGCTTTCCCACGGACGGCCGCGATGCCCCTTCGCCCTCGCTCTTTACACGCTCAAGCAGAGCCGCGGCAGGCTCGTAGTCGCGCCCCTCCTGGCGGGCCAGCTCGGCTTCGGTGGGCACCAGCTCACCCTTGAACGCCTTCGCGAGGATGGCCTGTGTCATCTTGTCGGCGCGCGCTGTCGCGGCTCCGACGCGGCGCTCGATGGCGTCAGCGACGACGAAAAGTGCTTCAACGCGACGCACGATCTCCTCTTGCTCGTCGCGAGGCGGCAGCGAGATCGGGAAGGCGGCGACAACACTTTGGTCGATCTTCGGCATGCTGCCCGCTGTACCTTGTGCACGATCAATGAAGTACTTCCGCCCCGACTCTGACCGCAAGCAATGCTCGATAAACCGTGGCACAGCATCTTCGGTACGAACCCGCACGCGAATCACCAGGTCAGGAACGATGGCTCGACGAGGCGACCCGTTGTAGAGACGGGCCGTGCCAACGAGTTGGGGCGTATTGGACCGCTCGACGTAGATATCGTTCGGCTCTGCCCAGAGGTCTTGAACCTTCTTCGGATCCGCGACTGTCATCTTGATGTTTGCGTGAGAGAAGTCGCCATCGGTGAACGCCGACAGGGTGAACGTAGGTACCCCCTTCCCGTCCGGGGACTTCTTGGCTGAATGACCATTCCGGAGGGGCTCGCGCAGAACCTGTCCGAGGCCAAGGTCGCGCCACTCCTCACTCGTCCTGCGGGCGGCTCGCCAGTCGGCCGTTAAGCGCCGCGAACACGCGGCGTCGAGGACCGACTGGCGGAACTGCTTGAGGATCGCGGGCACCTTTACCAGGCGGTCGCGAGCGACGTTCACACGAACGAGCAGCGCCTCGACCCTCTCGACGATGCGGCGTTGCTCGGGGAGGGGCGCCGCAAGGATTTCGAAGTTGCGGAGCTGGCGCGTGGTGATGCGAGGTCTCGTGGCCCCGTGAATCTCTTCGATGAGGGCGTCCCGAGTTCGGTCAGCTCCGAGTTGGAAGGCAAGGAACTTTCGATCCAACTCCGGACGAGTTCGCACACAAAAACAGTCGGCCTTGGCGATGGCCGTGGTCGGCAGCGAGGGCAGGACGCAAACCCGCACGGCTCCGTCAACGAACGACCCGACGATTAGGTCGCCTTCGAAAAGGGTGTGCTTCTTCAGGCTCGCGTACTTCGACATTGAGATGAACGTACGTTTTTCCTCAACGAAGCGAAGGCTCGCAATATTTTCAAGGCGAACCACGCGAACGCCTGTATTGGTGTAGTCGCTGGTCTTCAGGTTGGAGCCAAATGGACCATCGAAGAGCCCAGCAGGTTCCAGCAACTCAGCGAGCTTCGTTATCGCCCACCCCTCGGGCAGCACATCGCTCATGTCGTCGTTCCCAGCTCCGCACCGCCGTTCTCCAGCAGCCGCAGCACCCGGTTCAGCTCGCCGACGGCCTCTTCCAGCTCCTCGATGGCGTCGGTGACAAGCTCCTCGGGCTCTGGCAGTTCGCCGGCGTCCTCCAGGGACTCCTCCTTGAGCCACTTAAAGCCGTCGAGCTTGAAGTCGCGCTCCTTGACCTCGCTGATGTGATAGCTACGCCAGCGGTCCTGCTTCGAGTCGGCGGGCTTGCGCTTGGACTTTCCGTTCGGGTTCTTGCCGTAGCACCGCTCGAACTCGGTGAAGTGCTCGGCCGTCAGCGGTCTGTCCTTCTTGGTGATGCCGGGGACGTTCGTGCGCGCGTCGTAGATCCAGACAGTCTCGGTCGGGTAGCCCTTAGTGAAGAAGACGACGTTTGCCTTCACGCCCTGGCTGTAGGGAGTAAAGGTGCCACGGGGCAGACGCAGCACGGTGTGAAGGTCGCAGTCCTCGGTGAGCAGCTTGAAAACCTCGCCGGCCTGGTCAGCGAATAGGCAGTTATCAGGCAGGACGACCGCGGCGCGACCGCCTTGCTTCAGCACCGTCATGATGTGTTGCACGAAGTTGAGCTGCTTATTCGAGGTCGCGACCGTGAAGTCCTCGCGCTCGGGTGCCTGGTTCGCGCCCTTCGTGCCAAAGGGCGGGTTCGTCAGCACCACGTCGAAGCGTTCGCTCGACGGGGGCTCGTAAATGGAGTCGCCGAACTTAATAGTCGGTTCGATACCGTGGAGGTACAGGTTCATAAGAGAGAGCCGGCGAGGACGCGGTACAAGCTCCTGCCCATAGTAGGTGCCTCGGCGCAGACGTTTCGCGATGTTGCGGTCGAGTGCGCCCTTGGTCTTCTCTATCAACCACTCGTAGGCCGCAACCATGAAGCCGCCGGTGCCGCACGCGGGGTCGCAGATTTTAAAGTCGGGCCGAGGACGCGGGTCGGGTTGGATACAGCGGACGACGGACTGGATGAGGACCCGCGGTGTGAAGTACTGCCCCGCGCCCTTCTTGCCCTCACTCGCAGCCTTCTCCAGCAAACCCTCGTAGGCGGCGGCCTTGATGTCCACGCCAAGGCTTGTCCACTCTACATCGTCGATTAGGGAGACCAGACGCTTGAGGTTCACCGGGTTCGAGAAGCGCGACTGCGCCCCGGCGTAGATGTCGCCAAGGATGCCGCCGCTCTTACCGAGGGTTCGGAGCACGTCCACGTAGTGGTCGGTGAGGACGGTGCCGCTCTTGTCGCGGAGCGCGGGCCAGGCGCAGCCCTTGGGCAGATTGATGCCCTTCTCGTCCGCCATCTTGAGGAAGAGCAGGTACGTGATCTGTTCGATGTAGTCGCCGTAGTCGATACCGTCGTGGCGAAGGGTGTGGCAGAAGCCCCACAGTTTCTGAACAACGTCGCTCATGCAGCGATGGCCTCGTTGAGTTGGTGGATGAGGTCTTCGAGACGGCCAGCGAACGCGCGCCGGGCGGCGGTCCAGCCACCCTCGCGCGTGAACACGGGTACGAGGTCGAAGTCCTCGCGGTCGATGGATAGGTTCTCTACCAGGTGAATGCGAATGCGGTCGAGCCACTTCTGCTGGTCAGGCGTGAATGACTCGCCCGCCGCGAGTTTCTGGAGTGCGCGCTCGACGCGCTCGGCGGCGGTGAGGAGCGGCTGCTGCTCGTCTGCCGCGTGCTTGACCATTGAGATGATGTCCACGAGCGCGCGGCGGTAGCGGATCTCGTGCGCTTTCTGAAGCGTCTCGACGCGGAAGCGCCGGGTCTGTGCGAGCTTCTGCCGCAGCTCGGTGAGCGCTTCCGCCGACCAGTCCTTCGGCCGGTCGAGGAGGATACGGAAAGCTTCGATCTGCGCACGGTTCTCGCGCACGAAGCGCGCGAACGCCTCGAGGTACTCCTCAGGCTTGTACTCCTGGCCGTCCTCGCGGAATACGAGCACCGATTGCACCGTATCCTCCGCGTCGTACGCCACGTAGAAGACCCGCTGCGAACGCTTGTACGTGACGAGCAAGTCCAGGAACCCTGGGTCGCGCAGCGTCTTCATCGCCTCGACGAGGTTCGTGCGCAGGGCCGCGGGAAGTCCGCGGGCGAACCGCGCGAGGTCGCCGTCCGGAACGAAGGCCGCGAAGTCGGTCCGTGCCTCACCCGCCATCTGCTTGTCGATGCGGTGCAGGCGCTTGACCAGGCAACCGATGTTGTACTCACGGTCGCGGTTGTTCCAGACGTCCTCAATGATCTCCGCGATGGTTCGGGTCGGGGGTGCCGGCGCCTCGGCGGTGATGCCCGTGGCCTGCCTGAAATAGGCGAGCAGTGTGCCGTCGAAGCAGTCGAAGACGGTGAAGTGCGACTTGTCCGGGAACCGCTCTCCCTTACGTGTACCGCGGCCGATCATCTGCTCGAACAGGATGCGCGACTTCACCGGGCGCAGGAACACGATGAACTCGAGGTCGGGGATGTCCACTCCGGTCGAGAGGAGATCCACTGTGACGGCAATGCCGGGCTTCGGTCGGTTGCGAAACTCACGGATGCGCTGAAGCGGTCGGTCCACGTCCTTGCTGCCGGTGATCTTCTGGACGAAGGCGTCGCCGCGACCGAACACATCGCGGCAGATGTTTACAAGCTGGTCGGCGTGCGACGTGTGCGGCAGGTCGTTGACCGCGAAGATGAGCGTCTTCGGGAACCGGCCCGTGCTCTCCTCGTGTGCCAGCGCGTATCGCTTGACCTCCTCGACGATCTTCCGGTTCGAGTCAGGCGCCGTGACCTTCGCCTCGATCTCGGTGCTCTCGAAGCGCCGCTGATCCTCCAAGAGGTCAAGCTGCGTCGCGCCCGACCCTGGATCGACCTTTTCGACTTGCTCTCCCTCCTGGAGAAAGACGCCGTTCATCCGAACATCCGAGCGGACGTTCACTACGTCGTAGTCCACGAGGTAGCCGTCCTCGACGGCGCGTCCGTAGTCGTAGCGATAGACAAGGTGTTGGAAGTAGCTCGTCGTGTGCGAGGCCGGCGTGGCAGTGAGGCCGATCTTGATCGCGTCGAAGTGGTCGAGTGTGCTGCGCCAGACCGACTGCTCGGCCGCAGTGTAGCCGCGGTGGCACTCGTCAGCGATGATGACATCGAAGGCGTGGATGGGAATATCCAGCCGCTCGGCGTCTTCGTCCATGGTTTCGGCGCCGAAGATGGCGCCCCGGCCGAGCACGTTGATCGCCATGCGCTGGATCGTGCAGACGTAGACGAAAGCGTGACCCGGCTTGGGATCGGAGAGGTACGACGAGGGCAGGAGCTTCGGATCGAACTTCTCCTCCTCTCCGAAGTCCTCGCGCTGGAAGCGGCTGCTGTAAACTTCGTAAATCTTGTCGAACTTCTGGCCGGGCTCAGCCTCGAAGGAAGCGAAGGCGCGGACCGCCTGCGCGGCGAGCGCCCTGCGATCCACGAGGAACAACACTCGCTGCGCGACGCCCGACCTCATCATGCGGTAGATTTGGTTGACCAGTGTGAACGTCTTACCGGTTCCGGTCGCCATAGCCACGAGCATATGGCGCTTACGCTCGGCGATGGCTCGCTCAACGGCGCTGTTCGCCTCTCGCTGATAGGGGCGAAGCATCGAGTGCTCGTTCGGCGTTGCGATCAGTTCAGCGCTCGCAGCGTCGACGTCGCGGTCCAACAACTCGCACAGGGCGTTCGGCGTGTGGAAGTCGGCGATGCGCCGCGAGCGGTTGAGCGGATGCCGTACGTCGTGAAACCAGATGACCTCGCCGTTCGTCGCATAGAGGAACGGTGCGCGTAGGCCGCCGAAGTTGTAGTGGCTGGCCCGAAGGCCACGGGCGTACCGTTCCGCCTGTACCAATACGTTCTGCGGCCCGATGGAGAGCTTCTTCGCTTCGATGATGGCGGCGACGTGGTTGTCGAGCCAGAGCGCGTAGTCGGCGGGGCCGTTGTCGGTCTCCTCCTCTTCGGTACGGTAGGGATCGCGGAGAGGTGTCGCTCCACCCTTTGGTAGAAGCCAGCCGCGCGCATCGAGGCGAGGGTCAATGCGACGCTTGCGCGTCAACCACTCGCTCTCTTGCTCGGTATCGCCCGCCCTCATCCCGCCTCCTGAGTGGTTGCGTCTGTCGGGGAAACGAGCCGGTAGCGCCTTCCTGGACGCCCTCGACCGGCAGAGCTGGCGGCTTTCTCGATCCGCACCGGGTAGCCGGCTTCGGCCAGGTCATCGATAATGCGGTAAACCTTTCGGGGCGAGAGGTCGAATGCTTCCGACAGCTCGGCAACCGTGGCCGACCCCGTGCGCAGGGCTTCCGCTAGCTTCAGCGCCTCTACGAGCAGGCGTGTACGCGGAGGTCGGTCCCCCCGGCCTGGGTTTGTTCGTCGCTTCGCCACGTTCGGGCTCGGTTCCCAACGGGCATCGTCAGTTTTGCGTCACCAAAAGTCAAGAAATCCCAGAGATGAGTCCTGTATCGCGCGCGGTCCAGTCACGGCTCCGATTGAAGGCTGGAGCTAGTTCTCAGGGTAGTGGGGGGGCCGGCTTCGCTACGGCTTCGACTTGACCAGATGCCGGCCCGCCAGTTCCTCGATCGCTTCCCTTAGCGGAGCCCACACCCGGCAGTCGCCGAGCAAGCGCCGCTCCGTTTCGACTGTCCTCAGAGCATCGCCGAGCGCGGCGTCAATGTTTCCGTCGAGGACAGCGTAGACCGCTCGGCGACCGTACCCCTCGGCAGCGACGGCGGTGTGGCGGACGGCGTCGTCGTAGTCCTCGAGCAGCGTGCTTGTCATCTGGAGAACCGCAGCCCGGTCTCCGGATCTCTCGTCTTCAAGGGTGTGTCCATTCCCGCACGACCGGCAGACGATAATCCGATACTGTTCCCCTTCTTCCGAAACCCGCCGACCGCGGAACTCCCAGGTATGCCCCGACCGCCGCAGCGTGATCCTGACCGGCCACGCTCTGGTTTCCGTTCGTTCGTAACCAAGGTCGTAGGCGGCTCTCACCCGATCGATACCGGGTTCCATATTCGCGGTTTCGGATACGAGTCGTCCCCATTTCCTCGGTAACCGCCCCGATGGTTTGATGATGAACTGCCAGGGACCGGTGACGACCGGTTGCTCGCGTATGACACGAGGCGATCGACTCCGACCTACCGCTTTCTCTTTCGTTCTGCTTTCGATGGTATGCCAGCCTGCTGCAGGCCCTTTTCGAGAAGTGTTCGGATCGCGTCGGTCCGCGTAAGCTCGACTCCAGGAAGATCCTCGCGGAGCTTATCCAGGTACCGGTCCAGCCGAACGACAAGCTCTTCCGGAAGACGCAGCCCCATCTGCTTTGTCCGAGCCATCTAAGAACCTCCTGCTCGTTATGCGGCCAGCATCCGTCTGATCTGGATTGGCGCGAAAGGACGCCCCGTTCTCGACCGGACACCGTCTTCGTGGAGTCTCGCTGCGATCGCGCGAAGTGATAACCCCGCTTTCGATAGCTTGCGCGCCTTGGAGAGCGCTCTCTGCTCCTGCTCGACCGGGACCAGCTTCACGCCGTCCTCGGCCAGTTCGAATCCGTACGGTACCTTGCCGCCCACGTACTCGCCGTTGGCCGCCTTGTACGCCATCGCTGCGGTGGTCCTCTCGCGGACGAGGTTCCGCTCCATCTCCGCGGCCCCGGCCATGACCGTGAGAAAGAACCGGCCCATCGCGGAGGAGGTGTCGACCGCCTGACCGCCAAGGTCCACGAGGTGGAGGGCGACTCCGGCCTGATCCCACTCCCGGGTCACGGTCAGGCAATCGGCGCAGTCGCGGAACAGGCGGTCCAGCTTGTAGGTCAACACGGCCGCGACCTTGCGGCGCCCGACCGCGCTCAGCACCCGCTGGCCGCCCGCACGTGACGACAGCGGCTTGCCGGCGCTCACCCCCGCGTCCTGTACCACTTCAACGATCTCCAGGTCGCGCATCGCGGCGTAGGCATGAAGTGCCTGGCGCTGGGCGTCTAGGCTCACGCCCTCCTGGGCCTGTTCCTCGGTGCTCACCCGGATGTAGGCGACCGCCCTGGTCCTTTTCTTCTCGTTCCCCATACCCCTAGTGTAGTACAGCGTGTCCCAATGTAAACCGGAATGTAACAGTGGGTCCCCTTTGTTACTCCCGGAGCCCGGTTTCCGCGCACGGAAGGCGGTCCCCGGTGGCTGCCCGAAAACGGCCCCTCGGAGCGCCCAGACGCCTCGGGAGCGCCTGACGCAGAACCGACCCGGCAAGGGTGCCGCTTTCCGCTTGGCGGCGTTACAGGGGAACGTCGCGCGATCTAGCCGAGTGCAGAATAATGCGCACGCTACGGAGGGAGCGTCGACGCGAAGTAGCCGGCGGGCTCGATCGGGATTACCCCCGACACCGGGAGCCACTTGGGCTCGCGACGAACCCATGGGTATCCGCCCTGGATTCTCCCCCGGGTCGGCCGACCCGATATACGCGGGCTCGGTGACGGTTCTTGTCCGTTTCGAGCCTTCCCTGCAGCCGCCCTCGAACTGCGGCTACTTCGCCCCCAGGTTCTGTCCCACCAAGGCGGAGACGTTGACCCAGCCCCTTGCTTTCCGGTCGCCGTCGTCCATCGAGACCTCATACCAGAGACGACCGTTCGGTCTCGCCGTCGACAAAATCCGCATCTTCGAACCGGGGCCGAAATACTGGATCCCCTGGATTGCCGCCGAAGGATCGGCCGGCGAGTGGTGCGGCATGAGCGGGGTTCGATTCGATAGCTTGTACGTTCTGTTCTTCTTGAGGAGGTTCGGATCAACGAACAGTTCGTCAGACCGCGCCTTATCGAAGATGTCCACGACCTTCTTGCCCTTCTCCAGATCCGATCCCTGCCGTATCCAGCGATCGTCTTCTTTTCTCGACTTCTCCTGTGCCCCCTTCTTCGCTACCCATTGGAAGTTCTCGAGTTCATCGTCGGTCACAAGTCTGTAGTGCGCTGTCCGGCGCTCGCCCTTGTACGGCTCCAGCTCGACAAGATACACGCCGTCTTCGTACCGCCACCGACGTTTCGTCGAAGAATCCTCTTTGTCCTCGACCGTGACCCTGCCGTCTTTGGTGAACGTATGCCGCATGTACCGCCGTGCAACCGAGTTCGGATGAGACGGATTCGTAATGACCGACCGCCAGCTACCAAGGATCTTCGTCTCGGCCTGCCGTTCCGATACCAGCGCGCGCTGCTCTCCAAGACGCTGGAGAAATCCCTGGACCTCTTTGTCCTCCGCCAATGAGGACTTCGATAACGGTTCCAGAACCTTCGATACCGCCGATAGCAAGGCCTCTCCCTTTTCCACGCTGAACTTCTTTCGCTTCGTGAGCTTCTCGAGGTCGCCCATATTCGCAACGACCTTTTCGCGGTTCGCTTGCCAGTTTCGGGCGGATTCCTCGGCCTTACGTTTTTCCTCGTCTTCTTTCCTCGCTGGCTCAACGGTCTCCGGCGTAACCACGGGTTTCGGCGGAGACTCGGCTTCCGGGTTTCGCGCGGGGGCCTGCGCCGCCGGCTGTTTCTCCTCGCTCGAACAAACCGCAAGAAGGCAACAAAAAACGGTCGCCGTGAAGATCGCCATCGAGCCGCCGGCGATACCGGGCCGCCGACACCTTTGCCATAGCTGGGTTACCCCCATTCTCCATTCCTCCTCTCGAAAACCGCCTGAATAAAAGACGGCCATACAAACCGTGTTTACCATAGTTCCGGCCCTGTATCCAAAGGTCCCGTGGGAAAGGACCGGCACAGGGAAGTGCTTCGACACGTGGGCGCGAACGTGCGTCGCAAACGGATGCGGAAGGACTGGACCCAGGCGGAACTGGCGGAAGCGATCGACGTCGATGTGCGGTTCCTTCAGCGGATCGAAAGGGCGACGACCGTGCCGAGCATCGCCACGGTGGTCGCCCTGGCAGACGCGCTGGATACCCCGGTGTCGACGATGTTCAGGCCCGCGGACCTGCCGAAGCCCAAGACCGGACGGCCCCGGAAACGTCGGAAGCGCGAGGTCCACGGATAAGAACCGAGGTTACCGGGGGTCAGTCGTGGACCGCGCCCGCGTCGGCGGCGGCGCGTGCCAATCCGCCTGATGTTCGCGCGGTCAGGCGGGAGTTTCGGTACTTGGGAAGGGGAAACGGCGACAGGACGGTATGGCGTACTCCGAAAACGGTTCGAAGCTTGGTCTCTGTCGCTCTCGCGCACACGTAGAACGCGGGAACTCCCGGTCCACCGCGCGAAATCTGGAACATTTAACTCAGGTGCGACTCCAGACGTCGCGTCCACGCCCGCGGCTCAGAAAGGAGCCGCGCAGCCCTTGGAATACGGGGCATCGGCTAGAACCGGAAAAACCGGTTCCCGTATGAAATGAGCATAGGCCGCTTCGGCGTGCTGAGCCGGGTGGGGATACCTACCCTTTCTGGTGGTTCGATCGCGATGTACTTCTTCCGTCGTAACTCCGTCAGAATCCGGTTCATCTGGGCCTGGGAGTAGCCACATATCTCGGCGATCGCACGCCGGCCCTTGGCCATGTCCTCATCCGCGATATGCGACATCCGGATCCACACCGAGAAAGCCCCTCGAGACAGCTCGGCGTAGGCTTGCGGGATGCCGATTGGTACGTCACCGGTTTCCGGGCGGAAGCTCACGTTGTTCAGGATACTACGATCCGCTTTGTTCGTCTTTCCTTCGACGGTAGCCCCCCTGTCTACACGACGCCGAGCAGTATCTCGCATCTCGACGCTTGCCCCGGGGTATCGGCCGCGAGCAGTGGAGGCAAGTTGACGCGTTAGCGATGCGAGGTGACGCCTCGTAGGCGGGGAAAATGTTCGGCGACCCGGTAGGTAGCCGCGAGCACGCCTTCGCCCAGAGGGGGCGTAGGGAGCCAGAAACGACAACGCGGCGAAGAACGGCCTCGTCTGACGGGTACTTCAGGATAGGATAGTCGATGATCCGCACGAGGTTGCAGCGCAAACTGGCATTGGAGTCCGACCACGGTTTTCCTTGGCCGGTAACGCGCCCAAGCTTCTGAGCGCGGGGTGAGCCCCCTGTGAGGCTACACCAAAGCCTGATGATCTCATTCTGACGCGGGGTGAGCGCTATGCCGTACCAATGCAGGCGTCCGTGTAACTCGCCAACCAACCAGGCACCTTCGCCCGCCCCGACAGCGATCCCGGTGAAAAACTCGTGCGCCGACACACACTGGTATGCCGGATCGATACCTTCGGGATAGGTCAGAGACAGCGTGAACAACTCTCTGTCTTCTTTCTCGGCCGAAATCAGATACCGCCACAGCTCGCTCCCGAACAAAGAAGAAAGTCGACTGGCTGACCGTCTGCGTACCCTCCCGGTCTGTCCCTGCTCTCTCGCGCTGTCCTGGTCTTCACTGCCCTTTACCCCTCTATCAAGAACGAAGCGACGGTCTTCTTCTCCTGCGACTCGTTGTACGCTTATTCCATCCGATTGATCTGTCTTTACCGGCGCTTGCCTTCCCGCAGCCGTCATCTCACGCGGTTTCTGAACGCTCATCGGCGTTACGTTTGTTGCCGAATGCCCGTTACGACTCGGTTCGACTGGTTTATCGATGCCGATTTACCGTAAGGGCTCGCACGAAGTTCTCCGCTTCCTCCACGGGGATTCGTATGGCTCGCCCGAATCGTATTGCGTTCAGGTCTCCCGACCAGATCACTCGCCGTACGAAAGCCGTCGATAGCCCCCAGCGGTTGGCGAGTTCGGTTACGGAAAGGTGTGTTCGGTTGTTGTGCCCTTCAGGCTTCCTTGGGTACTTCTTCGACATTTCGTGACCTCCGGTATGACTAGGTTCAATACCTTGGGCCACTGTGGTCTACGTACGACTGGTTTCCTACGGACATTTCGTAGAATCATTTGTCCGCTTTCTGGCGGCCAGGCTTGAGCAAGTTTTCTACATAACCGGGGGTTCGGTCGAGAAGAGCGGCAGTGAGTGCGATGGCGAGTGGCCTGCTCTTCTTATTCTTCCGGGCGTCTTCGACGTTGCGGGCGAGGGCAGCTTCGGTTGCAGCTTGGAGAGCTTTCTCGTCTTTGCATTGAAGGAGATTCGTCAGCGGTTCCACAGCGCTGTTGTCGCCCCTCAATAGACGGGAGAAGAAATCGGCAAGGTCACGCTCGGAGAGTTGATCACCGTGCCAGTGGGCGTATGTAAAAAACAACGCCACTGCTTCAGCGTGTCCTTCTTCCGGCCTGTGGTCGAGGATATCCTTGAAGAGTTTATACACCCTGGGAACCGTCGGCCTACTCGCCTCTTGACGTATGCGACGGAGAGTCCCTTCTTCGTCTGTACCCTTCACAGAAAAGGCTTGCGCGGCAATCGAAAGCGCCAAGTCGAAGGGACCGCGAGACCTCTTCTGCAGAACTTCCCAGCGTTCCAGCGCCTTCGGGGTCTTCTTCCGGGACTTCGGCCGGTACTCGGCCAGGAATCGAGCTTTGGATAGAAGGACCCGGACGACTTCATTCGCCGTCCCCATCGCTTCCAAGAACCGGAACGGGTCCTTGGTCTTGCTTGCTTCCTTGATCTTAGAAAGTCCAGTCTTGTACAGGGCTTCGATGCCGTCGAGGTAATCGGCGTAGGCTTCGGACAGGAGGAAATCGGAAGCGGCGACCTCTTCGGAGCTGGGTTTTAGGCGGCTTCGGTCCCCGCTTGGTTGCGACGTTAGCTCCTCATCTGCCCGCTTCACGTCGTCGCGAACACGTTTCAAGCCACGATCGGAGTCCGATACAGCGCGGCCATCTTTGGCAAGAACGGGCTTTCTCTTCGCTAGACGTCTTTGGTGTTTTCGATTCGTCGGCACGTCGATCGCTCTAGTCAACCTTCCTGCCGTTGCTTCTCGACACGCTCGACGGCCCGGCGAAGGTCCTGCTCGGTAACCGTCTGGTAGCGCGCTAGGACCTTGAGGGTCTTGTGGCCCGAGATCGCCTGCAGGGTAAACAGGTCGACGCCGGCGCGGCGCAAGTTCGTGAGCGCCGTATGGCGGAGATCGTGAAACCGGAGACCGGTGATCTTGGTCTTCTTGCACAGCTTGCGGAAGCCGGAAGAGAGAGCGTCCCGGGACGTACCGCCGAACAGGACGCCGTCGATGGGCGTCGGCCAGGCCTTCAACGCCTCCACCACCGGCGTTGCCAGCGGGATCTGACGCGGTTTCCCCGTCTTCGTGTCCGCGGATTCGAGGCGGATCATCTTCTCCTTGAGGTCGACCTGCTTGCTCTGAAGCTCCGCGATCTCGCCGAGTCGCATGCCGGTGTGGTAGCCGAGGATGATCGCCAGGCGGATCTTGGGGGACGCGGCGCCGGTGAGCTTCTCGTACTCTTCTTCGGTGCAGATCCGATCGCGCTCGTTGTTCTCGCGCAGCACGGAGACTTTCCTCGACTGCAGGCGGTGGAAGTACCCGTTCCGGTCCGCCAGTCGCAGCGCCGAGTGGAGCAGGACGAGGTGCCGGTTCACGGTCGCCGGCGCCATGGTCTTCCCCTCACCGACTTCCCGGGCGACCAGCGCGGCTCGAAATCGGTCGATGTCCTCGGGCCTCAGGGCGGCGATGGGCGTCGATCCCTTGAAGTGGTCGACGATGGTCCGGAAGCGCTGGCGATCGTCGTCGATGCTCTTCTTCTGCGCCGCGTGTTCGAGCCAGAGCTTCTGCAGGCCCTTCATCGTCAGGTCGGCCTTCCGCTTCTCCGGAAAGAACCGGCCTTCGAACAACTCCTGCCTGCGCTTCGCGAGCAGCGCCACGGCTTCCCGTTTCTGCGTGGTCTTGGCCGACTCGCGGTACTGGAGACCGCCCAGGCTGAAACGGATCCAGTAGCGGCCCCCGCGCTTGTACACGCCCGGCTCGGCGGTTGTGTTCTTCTCTCTCGTGGTCATCCGGCCCCCTGGTTGTGCTGGAGTGTGCTCCAGGCTAGCACATTTCTAGCACATCTGACACCAGGCACCTTCCCCCGCCCGGGCAAGCCAACGGCGATACGCGAAAATCATCTATGTTTTCAAACACCTGGCGGAGGAGGAGGGATTCGAACCCCCGGAACCGCAAGCGGTTCAACGGATTTCAAGTCCGCCGCCTTAGACCACTCGGCCACTCCTCCGGCACAGGCGTTGCCGTGCGTATAAAAGGTATCGGCGCCCGGCGCCGTGTCAACGCTGTGCGGTAGGGAACGGAGATTTCTCCCTCCGGTCGAAACGACAGAACGGTCGAAACGACAGAACGGTCTGGAATGACAGAGGGGTGAGGAACGAAGGGGGTACCGGGACGGAACGGAACTCAACCGACCGGCCGCGTCTGCAGCGCCTCGCTCAGCGCGGTGCAGATCTCCCCGACCGCCTGCTCACCCCGGTTCAACACGGCGTACAGGCTGACGAAGCCGTGGATCATGCCCTCGTAGCGGGAGAGCCGAACCGGCACGCCCGCCCGCTCGAGCGCCTTGGCATAGGCTTCGCCCTCGTCGCGCAGCGGATCGCACTCGGCTGTGATGACCAGCGCTGGCGGAAGGTCCTGAAGGCTAGAGCAGGCGAGCGGAGAGACCTCCGGGTCGGCTCTCCCGGCCGGGTCGACGACATAGTGATCCCGGAACCACTCCATCTCTGCCCGGGTGAGAAAATGACCGCCGGCAAACTCGAGGTAGCTCTCCGTATCCATAGCGCGCAGATCGGTCACGGGATAGGCCATGACCTGTAAGAGCAGCTCGGGGCCGCCGCGATCCCGCGCGCGCGCCGCGACCACGGTGGCCAGGTTGCCTCCGGCGCTGTCTCCGCCCACCGCCAGCCGTTTCGGATCGATCCGAAGGTCGGATGCGTTCGAGGCCACCCAGCACAGGGCGGCGTAGCAGTCGTCGGGCGCGGCCGGGAACCTGTGCTCGGGCGCCAGCCGGTAGTGCACGGCGACCACGCAGCATCCGGCGTCCCGGGCGATCTGGCGGCAGAGCGCATCATGGGAATCCAGGTCTCCGATCACGAAGCCGCCGCCGTGGAAGAAGACCAGGCAGCCGAAAGGTCCCGCTCCCTTTGGCCAGTAGACCCGGACCGGGATCTCACCGTCCGGCCCGAGTATGGCGAGATCGCGCACCGCGCCCACCTCCGGGCCGGAGGGAAGCGGCCGCTCGTTGGCGACCATACGGGCGGCCTCGGGATCGAGCTCGCTCAGGTCGGGCACGCCCACGTGCTCGAGGTAGTCGAGAACCATCTGTGCCTGGGGATCGAGGGGCATGTTCGCTCTTTCGTAGTAACCGCCGTCGGGGCCGACTCGCCTCGACTGTCGCGGAAAAGGGGGGTTGCGCCCGGTTCCGACCTGGCCCCGTCCGCGAAAGCGCTAAACGAGACCGGCCGACCGCGCGCTCAGCCGGCCGCTTGCCTACGCGGCGGCGGGATACGCACGATACGCTCGCCGGCCAGCAGCAAGACCGCGTTCTGCGGGCAGTGGGTGGCGCACAGACCGCAGCCAATACAGAGGTTGTCTACGTGCTCGGCCTGCTTGTCCGCGTTGACAGTAATGGCGTCGGTGTGACAGTGCTCGACGCAGGTGCCGCAGCCCACGCAAAGCTCCAGGTCGACCCTGGCCAGGTAGTTGGTGGTGTTGATGGTGGGGGCGATGAGGTTGGCCACCGACTGGCCGCAGCAGCACTTGCAGCAGTTGCAGATGCTGGTCTCCTCCTTGCTCAGGTCGAAGTTCGGGTGATAGGCCTTGTGCACCAGCCCGTCCTGCTCGGCCTGCCGCAGTATCTTCAACGCCTCGTCCCGGCTCACCAGGCGGGAGAAGCCCTGCGAGGAGGTGTAACGGGCCGACTTGCCAAAGGTGAAGCAGTTCTCCCGCTCCCGGGTCTGCTTGCACGGGCTATCCATCATGTCCTGGTGGTGGCGGCAGAAGCAGTGGCCGACCGCGATCTCGTCGAACTTGGCGATGATCTCCTCGACTTTCTGCGCGGGCAGCACCCGGTCGACGGGTGTCTCGATGCTCTGGTCGATCTGGATGGTGACCGGCTCGCCGCTCTCGGTCTGATCGAGGGCGGGCACCGTGCGGTCCACGGGCAGCCACTGGTCGAGCGAGGCCAGGATCCCGTCGTAGTTGGCCTGGATCAGGTCGCGGATCTCGTCGAAGAGTCGGGTGAACAGGTCGGCGACCTTGCGATCCCGCTCGCTTCGCTCGAGCTTCTTCATGAACATGTATTCGAAGATGCCCACGTTGACCAGCGGCAGCAGGCGGTAGACCACCACCCCCTGGCGGTTGGGCTGATCGAAGATGATCCCGCGGCTGGCCAGCGCGGATGTTCTCTGCTTGATCTCGGCCTCACCCAGACCCGTGCTCTGCAGCAATTGCTGCAGGGTCTGCGATCGCTTCTCGCGGAAGGCCGTGACGAAATCCAGCTCGTCCTCGGCTATCAGCAGCTTCAGGATCTCGATCAGGGTGTCGGTCACCGGCAACGGTGTGCCGCCGGCAGCGTTGATGGCCTCGGCTGCTTTTCTATATTTTTCGTCGGTATTCATGCGGCGATTCTTTCAAATCGATCCATCGGTGTCCACCGCTATCCGACCGGAGTCCCGGAGCGCTTCCCGGTACCGGCAAGGCGGTTGACCGCTACCGGGCCTCGGCCCGCAAGCCCCTGTACATATTTTGGAATTGGCTCTGGCCGCTGACTCCAGATTGACTTAAACTACAAATCACTCATGGATCGAACAGCAGGGCAGGGGAAGGTTCTCGTCGTCGACGACGAGGTCACGCTGCGGATGCTGCTGCGCAAGGCGCTCACCAAGGCCGGCTGCCGGGTCGAGGTGGCGGACGACGGTGGTAGCGCGCTGCAGATGCTCGCGGTCGATACCTTCGACATCGTCGTGCTCGACATCAACATGCCCAGAATTTCCGGCCACGAGCTGGCGAAACAGATCGAAGAGAAGTACCCGGGTTTGCCGGTGGTCTTCATGACTGCCGAGGCCGACGCCAACAACGTCAAGAGGGCCTATGCCGGGGGTGCCAAGGACTTCCTGGTCAAGCCGTTCGACGACATCGACAAGGTGGTGACCAAGATCATGGACGCGGTCGCGATGTCGCGAGCACAGGCCAAGACCGAGAAGGCTCTGGAGGACGCCCGGCAGGCGCTGGGCCCGAAGCGAGACCGAACCTCATGAACGCTGCGCCTCCCGGCGCGGGCGGCGTACCGGAGCCCCTGGTGTCCGACCGCCGGTCGGTGAGACGCGAGCTTCTTCAGGACTGGGCCCTGGCGGCAGCCTGCCTGGCGGGCCTGGTCGTGGTGGGATTCGAGCTGGCCGGTAGCCCTGTGCACGGCATGGTCGCCCGGGCTGAAGCGGTGGCCATGATGGCCTTTACCAGTAACGAGGTACGCCGCCGCGCGGAAAAAACCCTGATCTGGGAGGACATCTCCACCGGAGAGAAAGCGTATCAGAGAGACACCGTGTTCGTGCCGCCCGGCTCCAGCGCCGTGCTGCGGTTTCGCGATGGTTCGGTCCTGCAGCTGGAGCAGGACTCGCTCATCGTGATCGAAGCTCCCGAGGAGGACTCGGAAAAGGGAGCCGTCCCGGTCAACGTGACGCTGCAACACGGCGGTATCTCGGGAAAGGCGGGGACGAAGGGCATGACGGTCACCACCGCCGGCGGCTCGGCCGAGCTGTCCGCGGGCGCCGGGGCGCGGTTGAGACTGGACCGGAAAAAACGGATGCAGATCGACGGGGTCTCCGGATCGGCCTCGCTGCGAACGCGGGCCGGTGACAGGCAGCTCGGATCCGGTGCCTCGGCGCTTATCGACACCCAGGGCCGAACGGTCGAAGGCTCCGGTTTTCGCGTGCAGCTCACGCAGCCCGCCTACGGGGCTCGCATCTACTTCTACGAACAGGCCCCGACCGTGAGCTTTTCCTGGCGCGATCCTGACGGGTCGGCCGCCGCTCTTCAACGGGCGGCCGACCGGGACTTTACCGAGCGCAGGTCGAGCGTGGCGGTCGAGGGCGAGCGCGCCCATCTACCGCTCGCCGCCGAAGGCAACACCTACTGGAGGGTGGTCGATGCCGGCGGCAAGCCGGTAAGCGATACGAGCTTCTACGTGCTGATCAGGGATACCCCGCCCGTTCTCTCCAGCCCGGGCGAGGGCGAGGTGGTGAGCGCGACCGGCAGCCAACCGGTACGGCTGGCCTGGACCGAGGTGACGGGCGTTGCCGGCTACCTCGTAGAGCTGAGCACCGATCCCGCGCTCGCGAAGACCCCCTCGCGCTTCCGCGCCGAGGGCGAGCAGTACTGGTGGAGCGGAGATCTCACCGAGGGCGTCTACTATTGGCGGGTGCGCGCGGATGACCCGGAGCGCGAAAACGCTCCCTTTTCCCGGACGGGCAGGTTCCGGCTCATCACCCGACCGCTGCCAGCCGCTCCGGAGCTCCTGGAAGTGGAGTATCGATTTTGATGCGCGCGTGTACAACGGTGGCCTTTATCGGCCTGATAGCAGCGGCGCTGCTCGCGCCGGCCGCGGCGCGGGGCCAGGCGAAAACGCCCCGCATCGTGCTTCGCTGGACCGCGGTGGCCGAGGCCAAGAAGTACGAGCTCGAGATCGCGGCAGACCGCGAGTTCGAACAGGTAGTGGTGTCCGAGACAGTGCCGCTGAACGGCTATCGCTGGAGAGCCGCACCCAAGAGCGCGCACTACTTCCGGGTGCGCAGCATCGACGCCGAGGGGAGAAAGGGGGAGTGGAGCCGGCCCAAGGAGATCGCTGCGGTCAAGCTTCCGGAGCCTGTAAAGCCCAAACCCGAACCGGTCGAGGAGAAACCGCCGCCCGATCCGCCGGAGCTGGTGCATCCTACAGGGGGCGAGAGCGTGGCCTGGCAGTCGCGGGCCAAGCCGCGCGTCAGGCTCTCCTGGAACGAGCGGCCGGAGGTCTCGTCGTACCAGGTGCAGGTTGCCTCGGACCGGGGTTTCGATCGCGGTGTGGTGCGCTACGCCGTCCGGGAGACCCAGAAGACCTTTCGCCCGTCGCGCATGGGGCCGTTCTTCTGGCGGGTGCGGTGCGCGCAGCCCAAGAGCGAATGGAGCGCGATCGGGTCGTTCAGGGTGGTTCCGGCTGCGCCGGTTCCGGACCGGCCGCAGGACGGCGCCGCGTTCCAGCTGGCCGAGCAGGAGCAAAAGGCCGCGGTCGCGCTCGGTTGGCAGGAGGTGCCACACGCCACCGGCTACGAGGTGACGCTGCGAGCGGAGCCGGCCGAAGGCGAGCCGGCCGAGGGCGAGACCGTGGTGCAGAGGGTCGAGGGCGAGACCTCCACCATGGCCGAGCTGGGAGCCGGGCGTTTCAGCTGGAGCGTACGCGCGCTTCACCGGCGGGCGGCGTCCTCGGCTCCTTCAGAGCCGCGCGTCTTTGAGATCACCGCACCGGCGCTCCCCGAGCCCGCGGTAGAGGTCCCGCCGGTCGAGGACGAGCCCGAGCCAGAGCCGGTCGTGCGCAAGGAGCCCGTGCTGGTCGACGAGGAGCCCGAGGAGCCGGAGCCAATGCCGGCCTATCTCCACATCGCGCCCCGGATTGGTTTCGTCTACAATCTGGGCGAGGTGGTAGCGCCCAGATTTGAGGGTGAGATCGGCGGCCGGCTGCCGCTGATCGACCGGCGCTTGGGGCTGATCGTATCGGGAGGTTACTACACCGTTACCACCGAGGGGCCGGACGCGGAGCTCTCCTTCGAGTCGCGGCTGAAGGTGGTGCCCATAGAGGCGACGGCCCTCTTCTCCTTCTTCCCAAATTCGTCGATCGATCTATACGTCGGCGCGGGCGTAGCGGTGGACCTGGTAGTGGTCAGCGTACAGGTACCTACCCAGCCGCTGTTGGAGGAGAGCCGCGTGCAGGTAGGCCCGGTGGCGCTGCTGGGAGCCGAAAGTCGGCTCGGTCCGGGGCGGTTCTTCCTGCAAGTCAACTATCAGCTCAACTCGCCCTCTGACGAGGGAATCGGCGCGACCGATCCGGGCGGGCTGGGCGCGGCCCTCGGGTATCGACTCGACATCATTCGGTGACATGAACGATACGACTACCAAATCGGCCGAGAAAAGCGGCCGGCTCACCATCTCCATCCGCTACAAGATCCTCGCGCTAATGGGCGCCGTGCTGATCGCCGCCATGGGCACCTATCTCTGGCTCGCCATCGATCTGTTTAACGAGGACAAGCTGGCCTATGTCTACGACCTGAACTCGACCCTGGCCAAGACCGTGGGCGAGGAGGTCCGCTCGGCCATCGGCAGCCTGAAGGACAAGCTCGACTTCCTGGCGCTGGCGCACCAAAAAAGGGGCGCCCTACCAGAAGAGGCGGGGGAGGAAGGCGAGCAGGAGCAAACGCGAGCCGAGGTAGACCCGGCACCGATGCCAGGAGACCATTCGGGAGAAGACCAACCGGATACGGACCAACCAGGCGGGGAGCACGGCAGCCACTCGCTCGAGCGGGACGCCGAGCTGCTCTTCGGCGGCGACCCGGACGTGCTCGCGGTCGAGGTCTGGGAAAAACAGCAGGAGCAGTACGAGCGCGCCTTTCGCTGGGAGTCGGCCGAACACCTGGAGGCCACCGATCTGATGCCCGAGGATCTCGAGCAGGCGCGCAAGAGCGTGGCCCTGCCCTGGAGCACCATCGTCACCGACGGCGTATACCTGCGCAACGCCAGCCTGCCGCCCGACATGGCCATCCTGCTGTTCGCGGCCTCTCCCCCTGGAAGCGACCGCATCGCGGTGGCCGAGATCAGGCCCGACCGCTTCCTGCGCATCTTTGCCGGTAGCGAGATCTACAAGGTCTTCCTGGTAGACGCCAACGGCCAAGTGCTGGCGCACCCCAATCCCACGTCGGTCATCGGCCGCAGCGACCTGCGCAAGCTGGATCTGGTGCGCGCCGCGCTGCAGGGCCAGCCGCACCGCGGTGTGCTGAGCTACCGGGATGACCAGAGCCGCGAGCTGATCGGCGGCTTCTTCCGGCTGGACGATTCCCGCGTCTCGGTGCTGACCGAGATCCCCAAGGACGAGGCGCTGCGAGCCGGCCGGCTGCTGGCCAAACGCTCGCAGTTGTTCGCCATCGGCATCGTGCTGACGGCGCTGTTGCTGAGCATCTTCTTCTCACGACGGCTGTCGGCGCCGCTGCGCGAGCTGGAAGCCGCCACCCGCTCGGTGGCCCGCGGCGACCTTGCCACCAACGTACAGGTCAAGAGCCGCGACGAGGTGGGCAGCCTGGCCCGGGCCTTCAACCGCATGGCCGAGGAGCTGCTGCAGCGCGATCGCCAGCTAGAGGATGCCAACCAGCAACTGATGCAGTCCGAGAAGCTGGCCGCGGTGGGGGAGCTGAGCGCGGCCATCTCGCACGAGGTAAAAAACCCGCTGGCCGGCATCCGCGGATTCGCGCAGCTCGGCAAGAGCGCGGACGACCTGCAGGAGTGCCTGGAGTACTTCGAGATCATCGAAAAGGAGACGGCGCGCGCCACCGATACGCTGCAGAACGTGCTCGGTTTTACCCGACAGCAGAAAGTCGAGTTCTCTCGGGTAAACGCCAACCACGTAGTACGGGAAACGCTACGACTGGTGGGGCATCAGCTGCACATGAAGCGCGTGGCGCTCCACATCAACCTAAGCCATGACGAGCCCACCTTCCACGGCTACGCCAACCAGATCCAGCAAGTGGTGCTCAACATGGTCCTCAACGCGGGGGACGCCATGGTGGAAGAGGGCGGAGTGCTAACCGTGTCCACCTCGCCGCGCGAGAACGGCGGGGCGGTCATAAGCGTGGCCGACACGGGCAACGGTATACCGGAAGCAATCCGGGAGAACATCTTTCGCCCCTTCGTCACCACCAAGCCCAAGGGCAAGGGAACCGGGCTGGGGCTCTCGGTGAGCAAGCGCATCGTCGAGGCGCACAGCGGCGAGATATCCGTGCAGAGCGAAGAGGGCATCGGCACCACCTTCACCATCTCGCTGCCAGGGGCGTAGCGCTACCGGCCCGGCCTTCTCGAAAACCGGAAACTGTCATTTCGAGGAGCCGAAGGCGACGAGAAATCTCTGTCGATACGATGAGATGCTCCGTCGAGATTTCTCGCTGCGCTTCGAAATGACACTGTCTGCCACGTACGTACGGGGCGCCCCTACCGGCCCATCCGCGCCCGGACCTCGGGCGCTTCCTTCATGGTGGTGCCGAGCACGCTCGCACCGATGCGGAGCAGATCGGCGGTATGGCGCGGTAGATCCAGCGGAGGATCGCCGAGCTCGGGGAACCCGCGCTCGTCGGGCTCGAGGTGCTCCCAGTTGTGGAAGAGCCGGCCCCAGTCGCTCTGAAGCGCCTCGTAGACACGCTGGTTGCCCTTCTGCGGGTACCAGTACAGGTCGTGGTACAGCACCGAGGCCAGGTAGGACCAGGGAGCCAGCCAGGTCTTGAGCGACCACTCCAGGGCGTTCTTGAGGTTGCCCCAGTAGATGCGGTGCTGCATACGGGCGGCAAAGGTGAGCTCCCGCAGGGGGTCGGTGAAGCCCCAGCGCTGCTCGGCGGCGGCCTGGTCGCCCACGATCTCGATCTCGCGCGGATCGCCGCAGCCCAGGCCCATCTGGTGAGCCAGGCGGATGAACTTGATCTCCAGGGGGTCGTAGCCCATCAGGCGGGCGGAAACGGCGTCGATGGCCACCTGGTCGGCCGAGGCCAGGATCACGTTCTTGACGTAGGGGGTCATGCAGCGGGGCCCTGGCCCGTCACCCGCAAAGGTGCCGTCGGTCACGGCGAAGATCCCCTTGTGGATCTTCTTCTGGATCATGAGCAGATCGCAGAGCGTTTCGTGGATGACCGGGTGGGTCCAGTGCCTGCGCTCGTTAAGCAGCCCGCCAAAGGCGTTCTTCATGGCGCCGGTGATGGTGGTGAAGATGTGGTTCTTGATGGTGGGAAGGTGCAGGATGTTCTCGCCAATGAAGCGCGCGGGGATGCTGAAGCCGTCCGGATAGACCTGGTTGAGCACCAGGAAGCGGTCGGCCAGGTCACCTACGGCTTCGCGGATCGGGATCCAGTCCCCGGATTCGTACAGGTGGATGTTGCGCAGGCCATGGGCGTGGATCACGTCGATCTGCTTGTTTTCCCGCTCTCCCAGGTGAGCGTCGATGACCACGGTACGGTTGTGGCAGCCGTGGATCAGAGCGGGATCGTACCCGTCCAGCTTCATGGCGTTGATTACGCCGTCCAGCTGCCAAGGGGTGGTGCTGCTGGCCGGGAAGAAGAAGTGCCAGCTGATATTGATCTTGAGGGCGGTGTCGGCCTGCCGGTCGAGCACGTCCTGGTAGCCAGCCAGGTTCATGAGCTCGCGGTAGTCCGAGCGCACGGTGGCCGGGGAGGTGGTGAGAATGGCGACCCTGGAACGTGTCATCCGCTGGCTCCTGAAAAAATTTCCATCCAGTAGAACAAAAATGTGCCACTACTTGGTCGTAGGCCGTTTCCAATGTAGCATACGCCACCGATAGCGGAGGACGTCATGTTCGTATTTCGGCATCGCCCGACGACCAGCTGGACCGCAATAGCGGTTGCCACCGTGGCCCTGATGACGACGGGGTGCGGTATGAAGAGCTCGCTGCCCGTGGGCGAACCCGAGGAATTGCCCCTGGAAGATGACGGTACCGCCGGGTCGGGTGGCGAAGGCGACCTGGATTCAGGTGTGGACGCGGCCAGCCACTGCGGAAACGGGATCATCGAGCCGGAGTATGGGGAACAGTGCGATGGCACGGACCTAGGCGGCGCGACCTGCAGCTCGCTGCGCGAGGGCCCGGGCAGGCTCAGGTGCGGGCCGGCCTGCTTCTTCGACGTGACCATGTGCGAGTACCAACCGCCGACCGGCGGCTACGGCGACGGCGGTAACGGCTTTGGAGACGGCGGACCGATTCCCGGACCGGGACCGGGCACCGGGGACGGGGGACCTGTTGTAGGTCCGGTCTACTGAGTATCATTCAGAGGACCGGCACGCGAAGGGCAAGGACCCGGGTCGCTAGGCCGAAAGCTGAGGACCGGCACGCGAAGGGCAAGGACCCGGGTCGCTAGGCCGAAAGCTGAGGACCGGCACGCGAAGGGCAAGGACCCGGGTCGCTAGGCCGAAAACAAGCGAACGCATCGTAGCGAGAGCGCTCACAGTGCGTCAGCTCGGATCGTACGGGCACGGAGCGAGGAGCGGCGCAGGCGTACTGACCCGTACGTCGAGGAACGACGAGCGAGTACGGCCCGAAATGGCGTGCTGCAGGCTCTTTCAGTAGATGCGTTCGCTTGTTTTAGGCCAACCGCGGTCTCCGAGACCGCCGCGCGTGGGTGCGGGTTGCAGCCGTGGCGGTACCGCGCCGCCGTCCAGACACCGCGGATCGCCCTTTCAGGCGCGCGAACGAGACCCTGTTCGCCACACGGAGCGAGCGCGAGAGGAGGGGGCGCACCGCACGATCTGCACGATCTATTACCCGATCCGTCACGGTTGCGTGAAATCGTCCGGAATCGAGCTACCGATCGGTTGATCCGGTCTATCCTTTCTTGACAGCGGTAGAAAAATACAAGAACATCCTGATCCTCTTAGGCAAGAATTGCCCGCGAAAACGGGCCAAAATCACTCTCGTGGGGGAACCCGCGAAGGGGGCTAAAAATGGAAGATATCCGTTCCGAGATGCTCAAGACCTGGAAGTCGACCTGGGCCAACTACGTGAAAACACTGACCAACATGCAGGAGCAGGGCCAGAAGATGCTCGAGCTCTACTTCTCCCAGACCGACAACGCCCAGGCCGAGGCGCAAAAGGTGTTAAAGGACGGGCTCAAGAACGCCCAGGAAGCGCAGGTCGCTTACATCAAGGCGGTAGAGGATAATCTGAAGAAGTTCGAAGATATGATAAGCCAGAAATAAGCCTAGCTCCGCCCACCTGATGAGCGCTGGGGACCGCCCTGGAGACCCGACCGGTTCATGCCGTCGACTTTTTTATCGCGGTTTTTCACGATCCGGGCCTGACGCCGATTGCATGGCGTCAGGTTCAGCTGTTTAATGGCTCTTCTCCGTACCGGCCTGCAGAGCGGGCCGCCGAGTCTAAATGGCCTTTAAAAGCCGACTTAAAAGCTCGTTCGATAGTTTTTCGCCGAGGTGAAAAACAGATCGTCGAAGGGGGATCCACATGTGTTCCGATTCGCCACATAAACGGGCTTTCAGGATCGTGCCAGCAGACGAGCGGGCGAAGAATCGGCCGGGAGACAAGTCGGTGTCCGCTTTTTATACGAGCGTGCCGAATCCATGACGAACACGAAGCTTCTCGAGCTCTGGGGCGAAACGCTTCTGGAAGCGGCCAGGGCTTCCAAGGGCTCGCAGGCCTTCTTCGACATCTTCCAGAACGGCTACGCCGAAAAGGCCGACCGGGCCAGCCCGGCCTACAAGCGATTCGCCGAGCTCTGCCGGGACGCCTTCGGAAAGGACGGAATAGATACCTTCAATACCGTGATGCACGACTTTTACCGGAACGTCGGCGTCGTTCCCCGCAAGCAGTACAGCGACCTCAAGGAAGAGTACGACCGGCTCCGGAAACGGGTCCGGGAGATGGAAGACAAGCTCGACGATTTGAGAAATCGCCTGGACGCCGGCGGAACTGCCCCCGAGGGCGCGGCCAAACAGGCGGCCACCGGGGACCTGATGAACCAGTGGATGGATGTAGCCAAGAAATACGCAGAGATGAACCAGAAATTCCTGGAGGAGTTCGGCCGGATGTTCACCGTCGATCCTTCAAGCGAGAACCAGGAGTGATGTCATGAGCGAGATCAACAGCACGGATATCTTCATGAAGTGGAGCGAAGCCCAGAAGGAGCTCTTCGAGCAGTGGCGGACCCTGTACGGCCAGTCGATGCCCTCCGTCATGGATCCGCTCAAGTCGCTGCAGGACGCCGCCTTACCCCTCTCGGCAGTGGACTTCGCGGCCGGGTGGAAACAGCTGTTCGATCGCTTCTCGGCCATGACGGCCAGCACCGATCCCAACGCGCTGGGGGCCGACGTGCTGTTCCGGCTCTCTCGGGCCAGCGATGCGTTCATGGCTATAAACGCCTTCTTGATGAACATATCGCAGCAGCTACCGGCCGTGGTAGAGGCCTCCGGCGACGAGGCCAAATCCAGGGAGATCTTCGAGCGCTGGGCGAGGCTCTACTACGATTCTTTCGAGAAGCTCTTCGGCGTATCGGTGTCCGACAGCTCGAAAGAAAACGTCGACACCTGGCTGAACGTGGTGGAGAAGAACCAGCAGGCCTCGGGCATGATGGTCAACCCCTGGAAGCAGGCCATCCCCCGCATGCAGGAGCAGGCCGAGCGCGCCATGATGAAGGGGGACTGGGAGGCGGCCAAGAAGCTACACGCGACCTTTCGCGAGGCCTATGACGAGACGCTGGGCCGCATGTTCCGCACGCCCGGCTTCGGCCTGACCAAAGCGCAGAACGAGTCGGTGCGCAAGGCGACCGACGCGGTGCAGCGCTTCCACCTCTCGCTTCCCGGTTTCTACGAATACTTCTACGAGACCGGGCTCAAGGCGCTGAAAGACGTCTTCGACCGGGTGCAGGCGCTCAAGGTCGACGAGGTGACCCCGGAGACCGTGCGCGAGTTCTACAAGATATGGTGGTCGGCCAACGAGAACCGGTTTTTCGAGCTGTTCAAGAGCCCCGATTTCGTCCGCACCATGAACGACGTGGCGGCACAGGGGTTCCGGGCCAAGCAGCGGGTGGACAAGCTGACCGCCGAGCTGTGCAAGGCGATCGACATCCCCTCCAACAAGGAATTCGACGAGATGGCGCAGGTGGTACACGAGCTGAGGCGAAAGGTTCGTCTGCAGCAGAAGGCCATAGATGAGCTGAAAGAGAACCTCTCCAACAACAGGTAACCGGAGGCTAGACATGGCACTACAAGACGAAAAGACCGCCAAGATCTTTCTCCAGGAGATGGAGAGGTACAGCAACAACCTGCTCAGGATCACCCAAACCCTGCTGGAGACCGAGGACATCGAGCTGGCGAGCTCGCCCAAGGACCTGGTCTTCCGGGAGGACCGGATGACCCTCTACCGCTTCCGGTCGGACAAACGGACCAACCCGGTCCCGCTGCTCATCACCTATGCCCTGGTCAACCGCGAGACCATGATGGATCTCGAGCAGGGGCGGAGCCTTATCGCCAACCTGCTAGCGCAGGGGCTGGATATCTATATCATCCAGTGGGGGTATCCCTCGCGGGTGGACCGCTACATCGAGCTGGACGACTACATCGACGTCTACATGGACGACTGCGTGGAGTTCGTCCGCAAGCAGACCGGCGCGAACAAGATCAACCTGATGGGCGTCTGCCAGGGCGGCACCTTTGCCAGCATCTACGCGGCCCTGTATCCCGAGAAGATCAAGAACCTGGTGACCATGGTGGCCCCCATCGATTTCGACACCGACGGCGGGCTGCTCAACGTCTGGTCGCGCGACATGAACGTGGACCTGATGGTCGATACTTTGGGCAATATACCGGGCGACCTAATGAACGCGGCCTACCTCATGCTCAAGCCCTTCCAGCTCATGATCGACAAGTACATCGGGCTGGTGGAGTCGGCCCGGGATACCAGCGTGGTGGCCAACTTCCTGCGCATGGAGAAGTGGATCTTCGACAGCCCCGACCAGTCGGGCGAGGCCTTCCGGCGCTTCGTCAAGGAGTTCTACAAGGGCAACAACCTGATCAAGGGCAAGCTGGAGATCGGCGGTCGCCAGGTCAAGCTCGAGAACATCAACATGCCGCTGCTCAACATCTTCGCCGAGAAGGACCACCTGGTTCCGCCGGTGAGCTCCAAGGCGCTGTCCGAGCACGTCTCCTCCAAGGACGTCACCACCAAGAGCTTCGCGGTGGGCCACATCGGCATCTACGTGAGCAGCAAGGCCCAGAAGGAGCTGGCTCCTTGCATCGCCGGCTGGCTGAACGAGCGCTCCGGTGTCAAGGCGGCCACGGTCGCTGCCCAGACCGCTGCCCAGCCGGCTGCCCAGCCCGCTGCCAGGCCCGCTGCCCAGACCGCTGCCCAGACCGCTGCCAAGCCCGCTGCCAGGCCCGCTGCCCAGACCGCTGCCCAGACCGCTGCCAGGCCCGCTGCCCAGACCGCTGCCCAGACCGCTGCCAAGCCCGCTGCCAAGACCGCGCCCAAGACCGCGCCCAAGCTCGTCGCCGCCAAGACGCCGGCCCGCGGCACCCGCCGGGCTTCCGCCAAGCGGCAGCGAACGGCTTGACGGTACGGACGAACGGATCCGCCCCCCTAACAATTCGCGGATAGCCGACTCCATCTGTTCGTGAAGATGTCTCGCAGTGAGTCGCGGTAGCGGTTTCCCGATTGACCGTCGGCCTGCACCGTCGAGGCGAAAATGCTTCCCCGGTCGAGCCGATGAACCGACAACCGCCGCCCGCCGCGAGCGGCGGTCGAACGTCCGTATTCAGCTCGAGAGGGAGGTTTATAATGCGTATTATTTCCATTTCAACGGGCGGGCGCAAGGCCCGCCCCTATTGCTTTGCGACCAAACTCGCCTGCTGCCAGAGGTGGGCGCTGGCCCTGATCCCTCGGTGGTAGTCGCGCAGGCTCAGCTTTTCATTGGGCGAGTGCGCGTTGTCGTCGTCTAGCCCCCAGCCCAGCAATAGCGTGTCGGCCTTCAACCCGTGTTTGAAGGCGGCCACGATGGGAATCGATCCGCCCTCCCGGATGAAGACGGGAGCGGTGCCAAAGGCCGTCTCGATGGAACGCGCCGCGGCCGACAGAAAGGCGCTGTCCAGGGGCACCAGCACGGCGGGCGCCAGGTTGTGCTCGCTGAGCTCCCAGCCGATGCCCGGCGGCAACCGCTCCACGACAAAAGTGGCGAGCGCACGCGAGATCTGCTCGGGTTTCTGGTCGGGCACCAGGCGGAAGCTCAGCTTGGCGCCCGCTCGGGCGGGCAGAACCGTCTTGGAGCCCTCTGCCTGGTAGCCGCCCCACAGCCCGTTGACGTCAAAGGTGGGACGCGCCCAGCGCCGCTCCAGCGTGGTGTACCCGACCTCTCCGCTCAGCCCGGTGACGCCGATCCGCTCCATGAAGGCCTGCTCGTCAAACCCCGTCTCGGCGAATCTCCGGCGCTCCTCGGCGCTGAGCTCCAGTACGTCGTCGTAGAAGCCGGGCAGCTGGATCCTTCCGTCGGTGTCGACCATGGCGGCCAGAAGCCGCGCCAGGGTATTGGCCGGGTTGGTCACCGCGCCGCCGAACATGCCGGAATGCAGATCGCGCGCCGGCCCGGTCAACAATAGCTCGTAGTAAGCGATACCCCTGAGCGCATAGGTGATGGCAGGCCGGTCCGGGCCCAGCATCGACGAGTCGCTGATGATCACCGCATCGCAGCCGAGCCGCCGGGCTCTCTGTTCGAGCACGCGCAGGGCGTTCTCGCTGCCGATCTCCTCCTCGCCCTCCAGGAAGAACTTGAGCTGTACGGGCAGTCTTCCTGCGGCGCGCAGCCAGGCCTCGGCGCTCTTGATGTGGGTGAGCATTTGCCCCTTATCGTCGGTAGCGCCCCTGGCATAGACGCTTCCGTCGCGCACCGAGGGCTCGAAGGGCGGCGTTATCCACTCGTCCAGCGGCTCGGGCGGCTGCACGTCATAGTGGCCGTACACCAGTAGCGTGGGAGCGCCAGCGACCGACTCGGACTCGGCGTAGACCACCGGTTGGCCCGCGGTCTCGATGAGCTCGCTGTCGAGCCCCAGCCCCTGCAGATGGTCGCGCAGCCATTCGGCCGCGCGGCGCACGTCCCGCGCCCGGCTGTTATCGGCGCTGATACTGGGAATACGCAATAGCTCGCAGAGCTCTTGCTCGAAGCGCTCGGCGTTCTCCTGCAGGTAGCGTTCCACCCGTTCCATGCTCTCCCCGCCCTGGTCGCCGCCGCCCGGCACGCGTCAGCCCGTGGTGCCGGTGCCGGCCTGGTCGGACCGATAGTGGCAGTGTTTGTACTTCTTGCCGCTGCCGCACCAGCAGGGGTCGTTGCGCCCCACCTTGGGCCGGTCGCGCTTGACCGTCCGCTGCACCTCGGCTCCCGGGGCCCGCCGCCTGCCCTTCTTGCCCGGCTCCGGCTCGTAGGCCTCGCCATCCGCGGCCGCGTGGCTCATGCGAATGCGCTGTTGCTGCGCCTCGGCCCGCTTGCGGCGCTGCTGCTCGAGCCGCTCGACCTCGTCCTCCCGCTCGACCACAAAGTGGTACATCTTGTGCACCACGCTGGCCTTGATGTTCTGCATGAGATCGAGGAACAGGGCGAAGCCCTCTTTCTGGTACTCCTTCTTGGGGTCGCGTTGGCCGTAGCCGCGAAGCCCGATACCCTCCCTTAAACTGTCCATGTCCTGCAGGTGCTCGAGCCACTGCCCGTCGATGTCCTGCAGGTAGAAGTTACGGAACAGTCTGAGATAGAGCAGCCGCCCGATCTCCTGCTCCCGCTTGGCGAGCACGCCCGAGGCGTCGCGATAGAGCTTCTCGGCCATGGATCCGGGGTCGGTGAGCTTCTCGATCCCCGTGGCCTCGATGCCGAACTGTTCGTGAAAAGCACCCTTCAGCCCGTCCAGATCCCAGTCCTCGAAGTGCTTCTTGGCCGGGCAGGCGTGCTCGATCATCACCCCGATGATCTCGTCGATCAGGTCGAGCAAGCGCTCGCGCTGCTCGGTCAGCGACAGCGGCACCTCTTTGCAGAGCAGCTCGAAGGCTTCGGACGGCTTCTTCTCGAAGCGGCGCAGCTCGGTGCGGCAGCCGAAGAACTCGTAGATGCGTTGCTCGAGCGGCTCGGCGGCCAGCGAGGTCAGCTCGGCGATCTCGCGGCCGAGCGCCCGGTCGCGCCAGGCCGCGATCTCCTCCCCGGAGGCCTCGCGAGGCGGGGGCTCGGAGGAGTAGATCTTGATCATCTCCTCGAGCATGGGCAGCGCCTCTTTTTCCAGCTCGGGGTCGGTCTGCTTGACCAGCGGCTGGGACTGTACCCCTTTCTTCCGCTCCTCGGCGGTGGGCTCGGTCCGGTACTGGCCCTGCAGCACCTGGCGGCGCAGCGCATAGACGCTCTTGCGCTGCTGGTTCATTACGTCGTCGTATTCCAGCAGGTTCTTGCGGATGTCGAAGTTGCGCATCTCCACCTTGGTCTGCGCGTTCTCTACCGCCTTGGTCACCCACTTGTGCTCGATGGGCACGCCCTCTTCCATGCCCAGCTTGTCCATCAGGTTCTGGATGCGCTCGCCGGCGAAGATGCGCATCAGGTCGTCTTCCAGCGAGAGGTAGAAGCGGCTGCTGCCCGGGTCACCCTGCCGGCCGCCGCGGCCGCGCAGCTGGTTGTCCACCCTCCGGCTCTCGTGCCGCTCGGTGCCCAGGATGTGCAGCCCCCCGGCCCGCAGCACCTCGTGCCGCTCGGCTTCGCAGCGCGCGCGGTACTGCCCCATGGCCTCGTCCACCGCCCTCTGCAATGCCTTGGGATCTTGCCTGACCTCGTCCGACGCGCCCTGCAGCACCTCCCAGCGCGCGATCATCTCCGGATTACCGCCCAGCACGATGTCGGTGCCGCGGCCGGCCATGTTGGTGGCCACGGTCACGCCGCCCTTGCGGCCGGCTTGCGCCACCACATAGGCCTCGCGCTCGTGCTGCTTGGCGTTAAGCACGTTGTGGGGAATCTTGCGCCGCTTGAGGATCTTGGCGATGGCGTCGGACTTCTCCACGCTGGTGGTGCCCACCAGCACGGGCTGGCCGCGCTCGTGGCAATCGGTGATCTCGTCGGCCAGCGCCTTGAACTTCTCGCGCTCGGTCTTGTAGATGAGATCGTCGGCGTCGTCCCTGATACAGGGCTCGTTGGTGGGGATGACCACCACGTCCAGGCTATAGATCTTGTTGAACTCCGCGGCCTCGGTGTCCGCCGTGCCGGTCATGCCCGCCAGCTTGTTATAGAGGCGAAAGAGGTTCTGGAAGCTGATGGTGGCCAGGGTGGCGTTTTCTTCCTGGATGGGCACGTTCTCCTTGGCTTCCACCGCCTGGTGTAGCCCGTCCGACCAGCGACGCCCGGGCAGCACGCGCCCGGTGAACTCGTCGATGATCATCACCTTGCCCTCTTCGGAGACCATGTACTGCTGGTCGCGCTTGTACAGGGTGTGCGCCCTGAGCAGCTGCTGCAGGATGTGCAGCGACTCCAGGTTGATCGGGTCGTAGAGGTTCTCCACCTCGGTCAGGCCCCGGTTGAGCAGTTGCTGCTGCGCCACCTCCACGCCCTCCTCGGTAAGCGTCACCGAGTGGTTCTTCTCGTCAACGACGTAGTGCTCGTCCTTGCGTAGACGGGGGATGATCTCGTTGATCTTGACGTACTTGCCGCTGGCGGTCTGGCCGCGGCCGCTGATGATGAGCGGGGTGCGCGCCTCGTCGACCAGGATGCTGTCCACCTCGTCCACGATGGCGAAGTTGAGCTCCCGCTGCGCGTAGTCGTAGATGCTGAACTTCATGTTGTCGCGCAGGTAGTCGAAGCCGAACTCGTTGTTCTGCCCGTAGGTGACGTCGCTGCGGTAGGCGCGACTCTTGGCCGTGTCGCCCTGCTGGCTGACGATCACGCCGGTGCTCATGCCCAAAAAGCCGTAGATCTGCCCCATCCACTCGGCATCGCGCCGGGCCAGGTAGTCGTTGACCGTGACCACGTGCACGCCCTTGCCGGTCAGCGCGTTGAGGTAGACCGGCAGGGTGGCCACCAGGGTCTTGCCCTCGCCGGTCTTCATCTCGGCGATCTTGCCGCGGTGAAGCACGATGCCGCCGATCAGCTGCACGTCGAAGTGGCGCATCCCGGTCGAGCGCACCGAGGCCTCGCGGCAGACGGCAAAAGCCTCTACCAGCAGATCGTCGAGCTCAGCGCCCTGGTCGAGCTTCTGGCGAAACTCGGCCGTCTTGCCCTTGAGCGCCGCGTCGTCGAGCCCCTTGACGTAGCGCTCCTGCTGGTTGATCGCCTCCAGCAGCGGTTGCATGCGCTTGATCTCGCGCTCGTGCTTGGTGCCGATGATTTTCTTTACGATGGTCTGGAGCATGCCGCCGCCGATCTCGACAGAGCGATCTCGCCGGTCTCGATGATCGGCCGATCGTGCCGCCCAATCTAGACTTGCCGCTGCCGTAGCGCAAGCTACGGGCTGGAAACGAGCGAACGCTGGCCGGCGTGACGATACGCTCGACGACCGAGCCACCCGGGTCACGGGAATCCCGCCCGGCACGGGGTCGATTTCCCCAGCCGCGCGGCGCCCGGCTGTCCGTTTCTGCCTTAAAACGCCTATTGAGCGCTGTACAGCCGCTTCCCCGGACGAGGCACGCAACTTGCAAGTTCTTGGTCGGATTTCCCTGTCAAGGGGCTGTCCGAACAGAACGAGCCATGTCATCGACCCGGCAGACGCACCCTTCGGATTCGGAGCTGGCGGCGCTTTTCGGCCGCGTGCCGCCAGACAGGCTCGCCCCGATCTACCAGCGGCATCGCTTGGACGCCGACGCGGGCGTCGACGAGCTCATCCGGAAGATCTGCCTGGACGGCGGCAGCACCATCATGTCGGCGCTGCGCAAGTGGAACGGCGTGCCCTATGCCGCCGTGGTCCGGGACGTGGCGGGCAAGATGAACGTCAAGACCGAGCCGGACGAACCGGTCTTCAGCATCGAGCTCAAGCTGCTGGAGGAGATGATACGGCGCTATCTGCAAAACGCGTCGCCCGGGGAGCGGGAGCAGGTACAGCGCTATCTCGAGCAGGCTGGAAAGGAGCACCGCATCCGGGTGGGCGAGATCGCCAGGGGATCGCTGGCCGTGGGTACCATGGCCATGATGGTCAAGCGCATCGGCCAGCACGCCGCGGCCGAGATCGTGCGCCAGGTGGTGCTGCGCAATGCCGCACAGAAAGTCGCCTCCGAGGCCGCGCGGCGCGCCACCCAGATCGCGGGCTGGGGCGTGCCCTTCCTCAACGTGGTGTTCGTGGGCTGGACCGTGGCCGACATCGCCGGGCCGGCTTTTCGGAAAACCGTACCGACCGTACTGGAGGTGGCGCTACTCAGGCTCGAGTTTGCCGATGAGACGATGCTGCCCGAGCTACCCCCCTGCCCGCCGGAGCGGTAAGCGTGCCGGAATACGAGATTCACCGCCAGGTACCAGCGTGGATCGAACGAGGCCTCGAAGACGGCTCGCTGCGCAAGGGAACGGGCGGCGTGATACGGCACGCTTTCGGTATCAATAAAGATAGGGTCACCGCCATCATACGCTCGCCCTCGACGAACGGCTCTCCGCTGAAAATCGACCGGCCGGGTCACCCGTTCGGCGCGGTGACAGACCCGATCGAAGCTCGCGTCCCGCTGCCGAGGCCGGCCGGAACGGCTGATGCCGAGCGGCGAGCCGAGGTGACGGACACGGTTGCCCAGATCGCCGGCGCGGTCGACCTATACGTATCCGAGATCGGCCCTGGCTCGATCGCGGCAGTCGACGTGATCGGCGACATGCTCTTCGGGCTCGCCCTGGCCCGTATCGACGGGCATCTGCAGCTGTTGCAACGCGGAGTATCGGCCACGCTCGAGCTGGTAGGACAGTCGCTCGCCGCGTTACGGGACCTGGGGGATCTGCAGGTCGTGGGCTTTACCACCGAGGTGGGGCGGGGCGTCGAGCTGCTGCAGCGGGGTGTAACCTCGGGTGACCGGGAGTACTTCGTACGCGCGGCCGAGCGGTTGGAAGAGGGAATCGCCGACATCAAGACGGTGCTACAGACCACGAGCGGCGAGCAGATGCTGGAAAACGCCTTCCGCACGCGGCACCTGTTGCGGGTGGCCGCGCTGTGCGCTTCCGGGGAGATGCAGGCCATGGCGCTGGCGGACAGCAGCTTCGAAAGGCGTATCGCCTCGCTCGAGGCGCACCGGGAACTATGGAAGCTGGTATTCGGCCGGTTGCGCGACACGCCCGGGCCGGCCTTCCGGCTTCCCACGCTCGCCATGCTGCAGACCGAAAAGCAGCAGGGGCTGATGGGGACCCGCCGGCGATGGATGCAGCAGGCCCGCCTCATGTTGGAGATCCTGGAGGCCGAGGGTGCCTTTATCGAAGCCATGCAGGGCATACCCGAATCCGAGTTGAAGGCGTGGAAGGGAAACGGCGGCGAAAGAGACGGCGGGCAAGCCGTGCTCTGCCTGGTCCGGCGCTAACGCGTCGGCCGCTTGGCGGATTGATCCAGGCGCTGAGCGGTCCGCGCCTGGAATCGATGCTTATGATACGCAGATTCTGTTAGGCCGTACCGTCCATGTTCAGAGCGCTTCGATCCCCAGCCAGCGACGGGCCTCGTCCACGTCGTAGAAAATGCGGATATCGATCGGGCTCTGGTCGGCGTATGCCTGCAGCGCGCGCATGAGACCGTAGGAGACCGCGATCGATACCACCACGGCCGCCCGACCGCCCGCGATCCGGTCCCGGTACCGCGCGATGGTCTTGGCGATATCCCGCATATCTTCCACTTCCAGGTGGTGGTCCAGCTCTCGCGCATCGGTGAGACTCTTGATACCCGCATGGAAGTCGGGGTGGGCCAGGACCTCTTCGAAGTTTTGCGCCAGCTGCTCGGCCGTGATCTCTCCCCGAGCCGTCCGCAGGACGACGTCATTTGTCCGATCGATTGTAAAGGACACCGGCATTGCAGGTTGGGGACGTCGATAATTGAGTTACTTGTGCGTCTGCGTCTACGAGGTTTGCATTACTTACTAAACAACTTCCCCTCGCTACGCAACGTCCCATCGCCTTTCGCGCGTCCAATACTTAACTACTAAACAACGTCCCCTCGCGTTTCGCTAAACAACGTCCCCTCGCGTTTCGGCGGCGTCGTACGGCCGCAGGAACAGGGCCGCCACCAGGCTGCAGACTGCCAAGAGCGCCAGGTAGTAAGCCGGGGCGGTGACACGGCCGGTGGAGACCACCAGCCAGGTGCAGACCAACGGGGCGGTTCCCCCGAAAAGAGAGAGCGAGAGATTGTAACCCAGGCCGATGCCGCTGAAGCGAGTGCGGGCGGGAAATACCTCGATCATGGTGGCGGGAATCGGACCGGAAAATCCGCCCATGAGAAGCGCGAAGACGATCTGGACCGCCAGGGCCGAGCCGAAGCTCCCCGACTGCACGGCGAGGAACAGCGGGTAGGCCAGGACCATGGTGCCCAGGGTCGAGGCGACCAACACGGGCTTGCGGCCCACGGCGTCGGACAGCCATCCGGCCGCGGGCAGCGCCGCCATCAGCACCAGCATGGCGATGGTGTTGATGAGAAGAGCGTGGTGAACGGGCGGGTGTACGAGCCGGCTGAGAAGAAAGGGCCACCAGACGAAGAGCATATAGAAGCCGCCGCCGCCCATCATGATGAGCGCGGTTATCTGCGCCACCCGGCCGCTCTGGGTGCGGATGACCTCGGCCACCGGGAGGTCACCGATGGCGTTGTCGCGCTGCATCCGTTCGAACTCGGGCGTCTCGGGAAGAGCGCTGCGCATCCACAGGGCAAAGGCGCCGATCCAGTAGCCGAGCAGAAAGGGCATTCGCCACCCCCAGGCCTGCAGCTGTAGCGGCTCCAGCAGGCTCTGCACGGCATAGGCGGTGAGCGAGCCCAGCATGACCCCGGCGGTAGAGCTGCACAGGGCGAAGCTGCCGAAGAAGCCGCGGCGATCGGCCGGGGCTAGCTCGGTGATGTGGGAGATGGAGCCCACCAGCTCCCCTCCTACCGAAACGCCCTGTACCAGGCGCAGCAGCACCAGCAGCAGCGTTGCCGCCCCACCGATCTGTGCGTAGGTCGGCAACAGCGCCATCAGGGTGGTGGGAGCGGCCATCATCAGCACCGAAAGTTGCAGCGCTCGCTTGCGGCCGTGCCGGTCGCCGATGTGGCCGAACAGCACGCCGCCCACCGGCCGCATGAAGTAAGCCGAGGCGAACACGCCAAAGGCGCTCAGCAGCGACACCAGCCGGTTGTCCGTGCCGAAGAACTGCGCGCCGATGATGGGGGCGAAGTACCCGAAAAGGGCGAAGTCGTACCACTCCAGAACATTGCCCACGGCCCCGCCTGCGGTGATCCGGCGTAGATCGCGCTGACGTCGCTCGTCCAGCCGCGAGTCTTTACGGTCCGCTTCGATCGGGGGCATCGGTCTACGGTTCGCCTTCGGACGCAGGTGTCCGGGGAATGACGGTAGCAACAAACGTACCCCTCCCCCGAACGGGGTGACCCCATGTCATTTCGACCGCAGGAGAAATCTCTGTTCTGGCGATCTCTCACTTCGTTCGAGATGACATGTCGTTCGGGATGACGGGGAAAGCGACCTGGTGCTCGTACAAACGGCGGTCGTCGCCAAAGCACGCCCCTGGTCGGGGATTTATTCCTGAGCACTCGGAATTGTTCCCTAAAGCCCCGAAAAGCTCGAAACAACCACGGGCCCTCCAACAGCTAAGTTGATGAAACGGTTGAAACAATTGCGGGCGTTCCGGCGGTCGGTTTGCTGAAACAGTTGAAACACAGTCGCGCTCACGGACCAGGAGACGAACCAAACCGCTGCGCCCGCGCTCTTCGTGACCGCCGGATCAACGCTGCAACCGTTCGTAGCGCGCGAACCGCCAAAGCCCCCGCCCCCCGGGCACGCTTGTTGCTCCGATGATCACGCGGAGCGCCCCCGGAGCCGTCGGAGCCCGTCCGCGGTCGGTGAACCCGCGGGCTCTGGGCCGGGTCGACCGGTCCGGCGTTCCACGGCCCTCGCCTTGGAAGGTGACCCAATGCACGAAGCCAGGTGCCTGCTCTGCAGCTCGGACATGGAAGTCATCGAAATAGACCGGTTCAACAAGCCGCACGGAATCGCCCTGATGGCTGCCGGTTTGCTCTTTCTAGCCGCCATCCCGGCCGAGGCGATCCTGGGATACGCCCTGATACCGTTCGGGGCCGTGGTCGCCTTCTCCAAGAAGCGGGTCTGGCACTGCCCCTGCTGCTCGACCATCGCCGACAAGATGGGCGGTTGAGCGTACGAGGAACCATGCGAGCGGCCTCGATCACTACCGAAAGAGCGAAACACATTCTTGAAGGCAGGTGCGGGATCTGTCTCATGCCCGAGCACGCGGTCCGGCTGCACGACGAAGGATGCGACTACTGCCGCCCCCGGACGGTACGGACCGAGGTCGACGTTGGCCGAGACCTGATCGCGAACGACAACCAGGGCGTCTCCCTCGAGGACATCCCCGGGCTGGCCGCGGCCTCGACCGGGCCCTACGACTGCGTGGTGGGCCTGTCGGGCGGCAGGGACAGCGTGTTCCTGCTCTACTACGCCAAGAAGGTGCTGGGCCTGAATCCTCTGGCCGCCAACTTCAGGACGCGCTTGCAGACCGACGAGGCCAGGCACAACATCGAGGACGCCACCAGCCGACTCGGCGTGGAGCTTTACACCTACAGCCCGGACGACGCCTTCTTCGGCAAGCTGGTGCGCGGCTTCTTCGAGCGGCACGGCGAGTTCTGCTCTCCCTGCCACAAGGGGCACCACTACACCCTGGCTCGCGCGGCTGCCGAGCACGGCATCAAGCTCATCATCCGCGGGATATCCTCCAAGATCGATCTGAATCGAATGAACCCCGGCCATTTCGACCACTTCTGCCGGAGCGAGCTGGAGCTCAACCGCAAGATCGATGCCTTCGGATCCGACTTCGGCATCAGCGAGCAGGAGCTCGAAGCGCACCGAGATCTGTTGCATCTAGAGCGGTGGAAAGAAAGGGACGTGCGCACCATCGACCTGCCCGACCTGCTCGACTGGAATTATGGGCGGGTGCAGCAGGTGCTCGATACCGATCTCGACTGGATCCATCCCCCCAAGCAGTTCTTTCACTGCGACTGCCGGGTCAATCCCACTCTCTGCTACCTGGAGAGCTGCAAGCACGGCTACAGCGAGAAACAGCTCATCATCAGCAACCACCTGGCGAGCGCGGAGTTCCCGCTCGAGCGGGGGCTCGGGCTTCTCGCCAGCGAGGAGGTGCTCGAGGTTCCGGAGAACATCGAGCAGGTGCTGGCGCTTCTGGGCGTCGATCGCGAGACCTTCGACGCCTCGGCCGAACGGTTCTGGAAACAGCGGCGCAGCCCCGGGCGCCCGGTCGTACCAATCCCTTGCGAAGGCTACCGGACTCATGAGCGTCCGGGCGCCGGGAGCGAAACACGATGAAGACCATAGGACTCATCGGAGGCGTGAGCTGGGTTTCCACCCTCGAGTACTATAGGCGCATCAATACCCAGGTGAACCGGGCCAAGGGCGGAGCGGCCTCGGCCCGCATCCTGCTCGACAGCTTCAACTTCGAGGACATCCTGCCCCATCAGCTTTCGGGCGACGAGAAGGCCGAGAAGAAGATCCTGGTCGAGTGCGCCGCCACCCTGCAAAGGGCCGGCGCCGATGTCATCTGCATCTGCTCCTGCACCACCAGCATGCTGGTGGAGTCGATCCGGCGCTGTATCGACGTGCCGCTGGTGAACATAGTGGAGAGCATCGCCGAACACGTGCGGGTGCGCGGTTTCGCACGGGTCGGGCTGCTGGGAACCCAGCGGACCATGTATGGGGAGTTCTTCCGGACGGTGCTCCACGAACGGGGGCTGCAGGTCGTGGTGCCGGAGCGACGCGACGGAGAGGAGATCAACCGAATCATCTACCAGGAGCTCATCAACAACGTATTCCGCAGAAGCTCGTCTCGCACGCTCTGCGAATGCATCCACAAGCTTAGGGCTCGTGGGGTCGACGCGGTGATCCTGGGATGCACGGAGTTGCCCTTGCTGGCTGACGGCAAGCGCAACGGCGTACCCCTGGTCGACAGCATCCAGGTGCACGTGGATGACGTCTTGCAGTACGTATTCTACGAAGAAAAAGCAGCGTGCTGTGGCTAACAAACGGGTGAGATGTTGCTATTGCAGCGGAGAGATGGCGACCATCGAGGTGCCCAAGTACAGCGTGCCTCACGGCATCGCCCTGGTCATCATCGGCACCTTGCTGCTCATGTTCATCCACGTGGGGGGCCTGCTGGGAATCATCGTGGTGCCCTTCGGGCTGGTCGTGCTGCTCTCCAAAAAACGGATCTGGTCCTGTCTCCGCTGCGGGGCGGTCGCGGACCGGGTCGAACGCCGGCCGAACCGGCTGCCCTGAAGACACGGGGTGCGCATCATGTCCATGTCTGCCGCACATGAAGCCCGCCCGGCCGCCTACGCCGGCCAGCGGCTGGGCGAGGCGATCTTCGCTCGACGGCCCATCCTGCGGGAGACCCTTCAGGCCCACGGTGACCTCTCCCTCGTCGACTACATCGACCGGCTCTCCGACTACCGGGTTCACCCCGTCTATCTGCCCCGTATCCAGAGGCTGGGCGAGCTGGTGCGGGGCCTGTACGCACCGCTCTGGGGCGCTGACCTGGTCGACCGGGCGGTCGAGAAGCTGGTCCGGCGGCCGGTAGTGCTGACGGCGGACCACGCCGGAATGCTGATGTACCCGGTGTATATCCAGGGCAACATCATCTTCGGGCTGAGGGAGATCCTAGAGCAACGGGGTATCATCATCAACTTCTTCAGCGGGCTGGTGCCCCTGGACACGGCCTCGATTCCCGGGGGGATCTTCCTCTCGGAGACCTATACCCCGGAAAATTCGCGGCGGGACGGCAGCGATCCGGTCGGCAGGAAGGTCAACGCGAATCTATTTCTCTACACCAAGCGAAGGACGCGGCACTGCTACGCGTGCGGTGCTCCGGGATACGACCATCAAAAGCTCGAGGCCGCGCCGGGCAGGATCACTTCGTTCCTGAACCGGAAGATCATCGGCCCGCGCAAGGCCGCGGTGCTGCGCGAGCTGCTGGATACGCTGGTCAAGGCGCCGGAAATCCAGCGGCGGCCGACGCTGATCGAGCAAGCGGCGCTGATCAACCGGCTGCTGTTCCGGCGCTACCTGCCGGAAGCGGCCGAGCTGCACCTGCTCAGCTTCCAGCTCGAGCGGGTGGCTGCGGAGTGGCTGCGCGAGCAGCTCGCCAGGCGCGACACGAACAGCCCGACGGTGCGGCTGCTGCTCGATCCGGGCTGGCGAGGATACGCCCTGGAGCGGTTCAACGGGATCAACCCGAGCTGCTGGGATTTCGACGGCGACGGTCGGCTCCGCTCCGGTACCTTTCTCTTCTGGGGCATCGACGCCGCGGGCAGGGCCGTGCGCCTGCGGGAAGAAGCCGGCGAGCTGAGAGGAAAGGACGGGTTCCGCATCGAGCTCAACCGGCAATCCTTGCTGGCCGGGCTGTCGAAAGGACGCATCGTGCCCAACATCTTTTTGGTCTTCTGCGTGCTGGCCTTCGAGTGCGGTCTCTGCTGTTTCGGCGGATTCATGCAAGTCTGGTATTTGGAAAAGATCAAGCGCGGATGGCTTTCGCTGCTGGCCCGCTTCGGACTGATCGAGCAGGCCAAGCTGGTGCAGACGGTGCCGGTCACCGGCTTTGTCACCGGGCTGGCGCCCTTGCTGTTCGAGCGAGACGGCGAAGCCTACCTGCCGGACGGCGCAGACCTCATCCTGGCGGGCGGGCTGGGGACGGGAGAGCTGCAGAGAGTGTCGAGCGCGGCGTTCCGGGAGTCGCTGCTGCCGGCGCTGCCCTTCATCTACCGGTCCATGTTCGGTGCCGAAGCGGAGTATGCCTACGTCGACATGGCGGAGATCCTGCAGGAGCAGGGTCTGCGGGAAAAGCTCCTCGCGCGCGTTTCCGGATGATCTGTCTCGGCCCAAAGACCAGCGAGAAACCGCCGCCGGCCGCCAGCGAGATGGACGGACGCGCGCTGATGGTAGCGCTGGTGCTGGCCGTGATGGGCATGGCCCGCTCCGCGGCCGTGGTGGGAGGCAGGCAGGCGCTGCTCTTTTGCATCGGCATCGCCATGGGACTGGTGCTGTACCGCACGAGCTTCGGCTTTACCGGGGCCTGGCGTAAATTCCTGCTGCAGGGCGAAGGCGCCGGGCTGCGCGCGCAGATGGTGATGCTGGCCGTAGCGGTTTGCCTCTTCTATCCGGCGCTGGCCGACGGGCAGCTGCTGGGCCATCCGGCCGAAGGTTTCGTCATGCCGGCCGGGATGAACATCGTCATCGGTTCCTTCCTCTTCGGGATCGGCATGCAGCTGGCCGGAGGCTGCGCCTCGGGCACCCTGTTCACGGTGGGCGGCGGGAACGTCAAGATGGTGCTCACCCTGGCCTTCTTCGTGCTGGGCGCCGCGCTGGGCACTATCTTCGATCCCTCCTGGTGGCTGGGCTTGCCGTCGTTCGGCGCCTACTCGTTCATCCAGCGCTGGGGCCTGGGGCCGGCGCTAGTGATGAATCTCTCGCTGTTCGCAGCCATCTTCCTGGGCTCGCTCGAAATCGAGCGGCGGCGCAATCATAGACCGATGGAGCAGGCGGTCGCCTTCGACTGGCTGAGGGGGCCGTGGCCGCTGCTGTCCGGGGCGGTCGGGCTGGCGCTTCTCAACTACGCGACGCTGGCCATATCCGGCCACCCCTGGGGGATCACCTCGGGTTTCATGCTCTGGGGAGCCAAGGGGCTCGGCGCGCTCGGCGTCGACCTGTCGCAGTCCGCCTACTGGCACTTTCAAACCGAAAGGATCGCCGGCAGCGTCTGGGCCGACGAGACCTCGGTGATGGACTTCGGCATCCTCATCGGCGCCATGCTCGCCGCCGCGCTGCTGGGCCGCTTCAAACCCTCGCTGGCGCTCCGGGGCTCGGATGTCCTGTCCGCGATCGTCGGCGGGCTGCTGCTGGGGTATGGCGCCCGGCTCGCTTTCGGCTGCAACATCGGCGCGCTGTTCTCGGGTATCGCCTCGGGTAGCCTGCACGGATGGCTCTGGCTGGTCTTCGGCTTCACCGGCAACGCGGTGGGGCTGCGCTTGCAGCGCTGGCTCGACCCGCCGCGTGCGATTCCTGGTACAACTCGACCGCCTTTGGTAGCAACCGGTTCGGGGGGACGCGGGTAGGCCGGGGCCGGTCGGCGGGGGACGCGCGGCTTGCATTGGCCCGCCCGACAGAGTCAGGCGGACCGCCGGCCGCCAGGCGGCTGCCGAGCAGCTTTCAAAAACATTATGTCTACAATCCTCGGCCTGCCCGAGGAGCTGCGGGGGCGGATCTGACCTCTGCATCGCGATTTCGGCCCGATGGTTTTTCGGTCTTTCGATCCGTCCCCATCGACCCCCCCCGGCAACTACATGCAGACAACAGGACCGCCCGTGTTGGTGCAGGTCAACCCGAACGCATCGCAGAGTGGCTGACCGCCGACGTCGCAGTCGACAAGGCAGGTGGTGGTGACGCAGATCAGGTCTACGGCTGGATTTCCACCGAAATCCTGAACGCACCAGTCCGAGGGCCCGCAGTCGCTTCCGGGGAAGGTGCCGTCCGGCAGGCA
>CAYVFC010000050.1:0-50057 GCA_964450715.1 uncultured Sandaracinaceae bacterium
CTTGCCCCCTGCCGTTCGGGCTTGCCCCCTGCTGTTCGGGCTTGCCCCCTGCTGTTCGGGCTTGCCCCCTGCTGTTCGGGCTTGCACCCTGCTTCGTTCTTTGCGATGACCTCGCGGGGAGGAATCCAGATGGGGAGACAGACCTACCCGGAATTCAGCACCAACTACCCGTTGCTGCTGACCACCTTCATGAAGCGGCCGGTCGACCTCTACCCGGAGGAGATCGGTGTGGTCTACCGCAACCCGGACAGCGGCGAGTACTTCCGCTTCACCTGGGCCGAGTGGTACCGGCGCACCTGCCGTCTGGCCAACGCGCTGCGCGGCCCGCTGGGCGCTACTCCCGGCAGCCCGGACCGGCCCGGGGATCGGGTGGCCACTATGGCGCTCAACCATCACCGCCACCTGGAGCTCTACTACGCCGTGCCCTGTACCGGGTCGGTGCTGCATCCCATCAACGTGCGGCTCTCGTCCGAGCACATCGCCTACACCATCAACCACGCCGAGGACCGCATCCTCTTCGTCGACGATCTGTTCCTTCCCCTGCTGGAGCGGATCTACGACCAGATCAAGGATACGGTGAAGAAATACGTCTATATGTCGGACCGGCCGGGCCTGCCCGATACCCGGGTGAAGCCCCTGGTCCATTACCAGGAGCTGATCGCGGAGCAACCGGCGGACTTCGCCTGGCCCCGCCTGCACGAGGATACCCGCGCCACGCTCTGTTACACCACCGGAACCACCGGCGTTCCCAAGGGGGTGATGTTCACCCACCGCGCGCTGTACTTGATGACCGTGCACCTGGAGCTGCTGGTCAATTTCTACACCGATCCATCGGTGCCGCGCCTGGGGGAGAACGCCGTGCCCATGATCATCACGCCGCTCTTTCACATCCACGCCTGGGGCGCGCCATTCCGGCAGGTGTTCGGCGCCAACAAGGTGGTGCTGCCCGGTCGTTTCACCGTGGAGGGCTTCTGCGAGCTGGTGCAGACCGAGCGGGTCACTCAGGCGGGCGTGGTGCCCACCGTGCTGGCCATGCTGGTCGAGTCCGACGCCTTGCAGCGCTACGACATGAGCAGTCTGAAATTTCTCAGCGTGGGGGGAGGGGCGCTCTCGTTAGGGTTGAAGCGCAAGGCCGAGAAGGCGCTTCCCTCTTTTAAGGCCGCCTCGGGCTACGGTATGACCGAGACGGCGCCGGTCACCATCTACGCTTTCGTGAAGAAGAACTTGTGGCATCTATCCGACGAGGAGCTGGATGCGGTGCGGGTCAAGACCGGCTTGCCGGTCCCCGGCCTGGAAGTACAGGTCGTAGATACAGACATGAAGCCGGTGCCCCGCGACAACCAGGCCATCGGCGAGATCGTGATGCGCGGCCCTTGGGTGATGATGGAATACTACCGGGATCCGGAGAAGACGGCGGAGGTCTGGCGGGGCGGCTGGTTTCATACCGGCGACATGGCCCGGGTGGACGGGGATGGCTACATCATCATCGCCGACCGTATGAAGGACATGATCCGCAGCGGAGCCGAGATGGTGCCCACCGTCCTGTTGGAGAACTTGACCGCGATGGCCGACTTCGTGCTGGAGGCGGCCTATGTCGGCGTGCCCGACCCGGTCTGGGGACAAAGGCCCATGGCCGTCGTCACCCTGGTGCCGGGCGCGAAGCGGACGGCGACCGATGTCATGGAATGGCTCGGGGAGCAGGGGGTGGAGCGGGGGAAGATCACCCGCTGGATGTTGCCCGACTACGTGGTGATAACCGACGATATCCCCAAGACCAGCGTGGGTAAGTTCGACAAGATAGCCATCAGGAAAAAGATGGGCGAATACCTCGAGCAAGCGACGGTAACGCGTAGTCGTCGGGGTTAGAAGTGGTTTCAAAACCCCTCCCGTCGTCGGGAGGAGACCGGCGAGGTGATTATCATCCAGAGGCCCGGCTCGCCGGCAACGGCGGTTATGTTGATAGCCATCACCCTGAAGAAGGAGGGCGGGATCTGGCGAGCGGGCCCCAGCCGCTATTTAGGAGGCACCGCAAAATAAACGATCCGGTTGCGGCCGCGCGGACGGGCGCACTCGCGGCTTTCGTCCTCGGAAAAACCTCGAAATAGCGCTGCTATTCCTGCGTTTTTTCCTCCGGGCGCGCTCGCGATTGCGCTCCGTCGGCGCGCCCGGTCTCGGAGCGTTTATTTTGCGGTGCCTCCTTACGTCCCCGAGATCCGGGAGAGCAGGCTTCAGCGCGCTACCGTATGTATACGCCCGTATCCGCCCCCACCTCCCGGGCCTCCGCCGTTGCAGATGTCATCTCCACCAGAGCACACGATGGCGTTGCATGCGTCAAAATCGCTCGGCCCGCTCTCCCCGTCGCTGCCGGGGTCGGTGCTGCCCAGATAGGGATAGTGTTGATCGGCACAGCAGTGGGCCGGGTATATACCGCAGTCAGAGCCGTTACCGCCGCCGTTGCCGCCGCTGGCCTCGAGCGTCGCGCCGGTCGTATTCACGGTCGTACCTTCGAGTAAAATGCCGCCGCCCGAGCCTCCCCCGGTGCCGCCGCCCTCCTCGCTGGCGCCGCAGGGGACTGCTCCGTTCCCGCCGTTCGCACGGACGGTGCCGTTCACGCTCAGGCTGCCGGCGGACGAGATCTGTACCGCACCACCGCCCGCACCGCCGGCCGTGGCGCAGCCGCCGGCCTTGCCGCCGCCGCAGCCGCCCAGCAACGGTACCAGAGTGGGGTCGCCGCGCTGCTGGCCGCCGCCGCCTCCCGGGTACCAGTTGCCGTCGTTGAAGGTGGGAACGAGATAGTCGTAGTCGGAATCAGACAGCTGACCCTCTCCGCCCATGGTTCCGAAGCCGCCTCCGCCTCCGCCGCTGGCGCCCTCGGTCACGCCCCAGGTACCGTCGCCGTCTCCTCCCTGGCTCGACCCGCACGACCCGTTGCCGCCGGCGCCCGGCGTCTCCCCCGCGGCGCTGGCGTCGATGATGCCGGCTACCGCCACGTTGCCAGCCACCGCCAGGATCAGCGGTCGATCACCGGTGAGCCGCAGCGTATTGCCGGAGCTGACGGTCAGGCCGCGCAAGGGAACGACCACGATCTCCGGGCCGGCGGCCTGGGTCTGCGCGACAGGCTGGGGCGCCTGTCCGCACCAGTTGCCGATCGTGGCCACCAGGGGGCCCGAGCCGTCCGGATCGGTGGTATCGATGGTGACGGTGCCGCAGTCGAGGGTGGCGCTCGGCGCTTCGCCCCAGTCGATCGGTCCGGGATCGAAGTTGCTCGGTGTATACGGAAAACCGACGGCCATGCCGCCGTCGCAATCGCCGCCGTCGCAGCCCTCCCCGGGACCCCCGTCGCTTTCCGGGGAGGCGCCGTCGCCGCCGTCCAGACCGCCGTCCAGACCGGCCGAGCCTCCCGTTCCCCCTCCCGACCCCGCGGCTTCTCCGCCGGACCCGGCACCGTCGTGGCCGCTGGCACCCGAGGAGCCCCCTCCCGACCCGGCGCTGTCGCCGCCCGACCCGGCGCTGTCGCCGCCCGATCCGGCGCTGTCGCCGCCCGACCCGGCGCCGTCCCCGCCGGTTCCGGCGCCCGGGGAGCCACCCTCGCTTCCCCCGGGCCCGCCCGTACCCCCGGAAGGCAAGATGTCGGGGTCGTATACGCTGCAGCCGAAAAGGATAGAAAATGCAAAATATATTAACAGCCCTGCGAGCCAGGGCCGCCGCCTATCCCGAACTCTCATCGCCAGACTTCATCTTGTCTCGTTCCCCCGGCAGGGGCAACCCTCCGGCCGTCCTTTTGCGCCCGGCTCGGGCGCGATCCATTGCCGTATCACCCGGCCTCTGTCCGGAATCAGGGACAGGCGCACCATGCGATGGGGAAACGCTCGGGACAGTCCCCCCGGGTGGGGCAGGCCGCTGCCCGGCAGCGCTGCCAGTACGACCGCGTAGTGCGGGTAGACGTGGAGCGAAATCGCCCGGAGCTTCTCCGGCAGGGGCCAGTGTTTCGCGTCCGCGATATCGCGTTGGTTCCGGTCGAGCTGTAGCGCCTCGGAGACCGCCGCGTGCAGCGCTGGCCCAGGTCCGGAGTCGCCGGCGCCGGAAGGGGGGTAGGCGAACACCAGCGCCCGCTCGGTCACCGTAAGCAGCGGCGGGCCGGGCAGCATCTCTCCCGGGCCGTTCGCGGCCGGCGCGAACAGCGGTTGCCAGGGGACCAGGTAGTAGACCGCGACCGGCTCCCGCTCCTGCTGGCCGCTGAAGGTCAATTGTAGAGCTCCGGCTCCGGGGCGCCCGCTCCAGCCGATGACATCGATGGGTTTCCACGCCCTGTCCGCCGCGACCGATTCTGCGAGCGCCTCGCGCACGCGGCGCTCGATTTGCGCGGCGAGCTGCTCGACCGTGTCCGATTTCGGATGTCCGACGGCTTGTTCCTCGACGGCTGGTTTTGCCCGCCGCGCTGGGGGAGGTGCAGCCGTTTTTGCCGCAACCTCCACCTTGGCGGGACCGGGCGCGGCGGTCCGGGGCGCGCTCTTGCCGGGAGCGGTTGCCGAACAGCCGGCGACGCTCCATGTCACCGCCGGTAACATTATCGCCACAACCGCCGTGGCCAGTTGCGCTCTGTCTTGATACACGACAGCAGGATAGCAGAGCACATCGGGAAAATCCTTCGCGGGCAGGTGGCCTCGCCCGGGGGTCGCCTGGGTGCGTAAGGCCAAACGGTCGCTTCCGGACATCGAATAGGAGACAGAAATGACGGAGATGGATCTCACGGTGGAGCTGGACGTCGCGTTGGAGGCGGTGCGCGAGGCCGCGGTGGTTTGCCGTCAGGTGCAGTCCGACCTGGTCACCGCCGCCACCCTGGAGAAGAAGGACCGCAGCCCGGTCACGGTGGCGGACTTCGCCTCGCAGGCGGTGGTCTGCGCCCGGCTCGCCGAGCGGTCGGCCGTGCCGGCCATGGTGGCCGAGGAGCGCGCCGATCAGCTGCGCGCATCCGAGGCGGCGGAGCAGCGGGAGAGGGTGCTGGGCTTCCTGCGCCAGGCGCGGGGCGATGGAGTGACGCTCGAGCAGGTTTATGGCTGGATAGACCTGGGCGGGGCGCCCGGGGCCGAGCGGGCCGAGCGCTACTGGACCCTGGATCCCATCGACGGCACCAAAGGATTTCTGCGGGCCGGACAGTACGCCATCGCGCTGGCGCTGATCGAGCGCGGGCAGGTCGTGCTGGGCGTGCTGGGCTGTCCCAACCTGCCGGCGCCGGAAGGATCCGACGGGGTCCTCCTGTCGGCCATCCGGGGCCGGGGAGCGGTCCAGCAAGCTCTGCAGGGCGAGCGATCGGCTCCCCTTCCGGTCCGGGTCAGCGATATCGACGACACGTCTCAGGCCCGTTTCTGCGAGTCGTTCGAGTCCGGGCACAGCGACCAGCAGTCGTCGGCCCTGGTGGCCACGCGGCTCGGTATCACACTGCCGCCGGTACGGGTGGATAGCCAGGCCAAGTACGCGTTGCTGGCGCGCGGCGAGGCCTCCATCTACTTGCGGCTTCCCACGCGCCAGGACTACCAGGAGAAGATCTGGGACCACGCCGCCGGGATGCTGGTGGTGCAGGAGGCCGGCGGCACGGTGACCGATGTGGACGGCAAGCCCCTGGATTTCTCGGCCGGGCGCACGCTGGCGCTCAACCGGGGCGTCGTCGCTACCGGCGGTACCATTCATAAAGCGGTAGTGAAGGCGGTCGGCGCGGTGCTTCCTTGAGTGACATTTCGAGCGAAGCGAGAAATCTCCTATCCGTCGCTGGCTTGACGAGAACTCTGCCCGCGGTCGAGATGATAGGTCCGGCTCGTATTACCCCTCTTTGAATAGGTGCACGTCGCGCTGCGGGAACGGTATCTTGATGTTCTCCTCGGCGAAGCGCTTGTAGACGGCCGTGTTGAGCGCGTCCAGGACCAGACCGCGCAGCGCCGGCTCCCGGATCCAGCCCAGCAGCTGAAAGATCAGCGCCGAGTCGCCGAACTCCCGGAACCTCACCCGGGGCTCCGGGCTCTCGGCCAGGTGCTCGGATGCGGCGGCTACCTCCAGCAGGACCCGTCGGACCTGGTCGATGTCGCTGCCGTAGGCCACCCCGACGGTGACCCGCACTCGTTCCATGTCGTAGGGGCCCCCCGTCTCATTGACGATCTTGGCGCTGGCGATGGCCGCGTTGGGGATGATGATCTGGATGTCGTCGCGGGTCAGCAGCCGGGTGGAGCGGATGCCGATGTCGGTCACCCTTCCGCGCTCGCCCGAGTCCAGCACCACGTAATCGCCGAGCTTATAGGGGGCGTCGGCCAGAATGAAGATGCCGGAGAACAGGTTGGCCAGCGTATCCTTGGCCGCGAAACCCAGGGCGATGCCCAGGATGCCGGCCGAGGCCAGCCAGGCGGTCACGTCGATCTGCCAGGCCAGCAGCAATCCGTAAGCGGCGCCGCCCAGCACCAGCGCCTTGAGCGCGATGTCGAACACCGGAAGGGTTCGCGGCTGTACCAGGTTGTGCTCGCCCATGCGCTGCGAAAGCTTCTCCAGCACCGCGTGGCCGATGCGGACGCCGGCCGCGGTCCAGAACAATACGCCGGTAGTGACTAGGATGCCGTCGGTGACGAACCGCTGCTTCGGCTCTACCCCGAGGCGCTGCAGGGCCACTCCCGCGCCGAGCAGCACCACGGTGGCGAACAGGGGTCGTCTGGTCGCGGCTACGATGCGGTCGTCGAGATCGGTCTGGGTCTTGCCCACCAGTCGCAGCACGACGCGCGCGGTCAGCAGCTCGACGACAAAGGCGGCCAGGACGGAGGCGCCGAGCACCGCCGCCGCTCCGCTCCAGCCGGGCTGCAGAAAGACCTCTAGTGGCTTTTCGAGCAGAGCGGAGTCCATGCGGTATCTGTATTCTCCTATTCCCGCTCTGACAACCCCAGCTCCCGCAGGATCCGCTCTGCCACCGCCTCGTGCCCCAGCCGGCCGCACTCGATACGCAGGTCGGCCCACCGCAGATAGAGCGGACGGCGCTCGTGGTAGATATCCCGCAAGGTCAAGCCCGGCCGGCAGGCGATGCCGCGGGTGTCTAGGTTGCGCACCCGCCGGATGACCTCTTCGAGCTCCACGTCCAGGAAGACCACCGCGCCCGTTTCCCGCAGGTGCCTCATGGCCGCCTCGCTGTAGGCCGCGCTGCCGCCGGTGGCGATGACGTGGTTTTCCAGCCCGAGGCCGAGCAGGACCTCCTGCTCGATGCGCCGCAGGTTCCGGTAGTCGCTCTCATCTAGTATCGCCTGCAGGAGCTTGCCCTCCCGGAGCTCGATCAGCAGATCGGTATCTACGAAACCGCGCGCCGCCTGCTTGGCCAGTACGACCCCCACCGTGCTCTTGCCGGCGCCCGCCATGCCCACCAGCACGATATTCATCGCCGGGCTCAGGGGTAGCGGAAACCGCACGTCGCTCTACAATCCCAGCTTGGCCGATAGCTCGCGCAGGGTCTCGACCATCTCTTCGGAGATCAGCTCGTCGAACTTCACGCCGACCTCGTACTGCCACATCCCGCGGTCGGAGACGCTGCTGCCCCGCACCACCGAGGCGGTCAGCTCGGTCGCGTTGTTCTTGTCGACCTGGATGCGCAGCTTCAGCCGGCTCCCCTCTGCGTACTTCGCCTGCGTCAGCAACCGAGCCCCGCCCCGGCTCAGGTCCTGGGTGAGCCCGAAGCGGACCTCGACCCCCGGCATGTCGATATCCGATCCCACCACCACCGGGAACCGCTCGTGCTCCCTCCGCTCCTCCATGCCTGGAGATTCTACAGATGCGGACGCGCTTTTTCCATACCCCGCGAATCCGCCGCCGGTCAGTCGGCGCCGCGTTGCGTTCGGATGGTTTCCAGCTCACCCCGGATCTTCTCCTCGACCATCCGGGTGAGCTCCTCCGCGTCGGCCGCCGCATCGTGCGGCACCGGCTCCAGCACGCGGACGGTGATGGGCACCGGTCGGCTCTGCCGGAATATCGCCCCCCGCTTGGGCAGCGCCTCGTGCGTGCCGTCGACCACGATCGGCACCACTTGCAGCCCGGCGTCTTGGGCCAGGGTGAAGGCGCCCTGGCGGAACTTCCGCATACGGCCGTCGGGCGAGCGGGTGCCCTCGGGAAACACCAGGATGGAGGAGCCGCGCCCGAGCTGCTCCCGGCAGTCCCGCATCATCCGGGTGATGCTCCCCTTCTTGCCGCGCCGCAGGCTCACGTATCCGGCCAGGGCCATGTTCCAGCCGATGATGGGGACCCGGAAAACCTCCTGCTTGGAAACCCACTTGAAGGGACGGAAAAGGCCGAAGAGCACCAGGATGTCCAGCAGCGACTGGTGGTTGGCCACCAGCACGTAGGTGCGCCCGGGATCGATGTGCGCTCGCCCCTGGAAGGTTACCTTCCAGAGGGGCATCAGCATCACGTAGTGGTAGGCCCAGGCGCTGCTGAATAGATGCTGCAAGCGACGCCGGCGATCGAAGGCGACCGTCGCGGCAAAGACGAGCAGCGCCAGCCCGAACAGTACGATGCTGCTCAGGATCACGTAGGTCCAGAAGAAGGACGAGATCAGCAGTGCCCGCAGGGAATTCACGCCCCCCTGCTTATCCACGGAGGCCAGGGCGGTCAAGGGGCTGGGGCTACCGTTTGCCGCCTAGCGGTGTTATCTATACGGAACGCAGGGAGGAGCCAGGGGCATGGATTACGAGACGATTCTGTTCGAGGTCGACGACCATATCGCCGTGGTGACGTTGAACCGTCCGGAGCGGCTGAACGCCTGGAACGAGGAGATGAACCGGGAGCTCGGGCAGGCGCTCAGGCGCTGCGACGAGGACGACGAGATCCGCGCGGTGGTCATCACCGGCAAGGGCAGGGCGTTCTGCGCGGGACAGGACCTGACCAGCGGGAGCGATTCCTTCAGCGCCTACGCGAGCGATCGGGAGCGGCTGGAGGCGACCCTGGAGGCGGCCCAGAGGTACGACGGTTACCCGGGCCCCTTTCCCTTTCACATCCGCAAGCCGGTGCTGGCGGCCATCAACGGGCACGCTATCGGGGTGGGCATCACCTACCCCATGACCTGCGATATCCGTTTCGTGGCCGAGGAGGCCAAGATCCAGTTCGCCTTTGCGCGCCGCGGCGTGCTTCCCGAGCTCTGGTCGCACCTGATCGTGGCGCGGGTGGCAGGGCTTTCCAACGCGGCCGACCTCTTGCTCACCGCCCGGGTGGTGCGCGGTAAGGAGTTTTGCCGCATGGGGCTGGCCTCGGCCGCTCTGCCGGCTGACGAGGTGTTGCCCGCCGCCATCGAGCGCGCGCGCAAGGTCATCAAGTCCGCGCCCGTGTCGGTAGCCATCTCCAAGCGGTTGCTCTGGCGGGGGTTAAACCTGTCGCTCGGGGAGCTCGGAACGCAGGAAGCGCTGCTGTTCGGCTGGGCCGCCTCTCAGGCCGACTCGCAGGAAGGCGTGGTGGCCTTCCTGGAAAAGCGGGAACCGAGGTGGAAGCTGCGGGTATCGCGGGATATGCCGGATTTCGACCTGTGATCATCCCGTAGGGGCGGGCCTAGCGCCGGCCCGTTATCTGGAAGGGGCAGGCCCCTCCGCTACGCGACGACATTCAGCCTTGCCGGCGTGACCTGCTCCAGCGAGGGGACCAGCAGGTTTGCATCGCCTAGCGCCTCCGGATCCAGGCCGGGGTAGGGCACGGCCAGTACCTGCATGCCGGCTGCGCGAGCCGCCTGCACGCCGGCCGGCGAATCCTCAACCACCAGGCAATCCGAGGGCTCGGCTCCGAGCTCCCGCGCGGCCAGCAGGAAGATGTCCGGCGCCGGCTTGAGCGCCCCGAGGCGGGGATCGTCGCCGACTACCACCGCCGAGAACAGAGAGAACCACTCGCCGTGGCGCCGGGTCTTGAGCTCGAAGAGCCGGCGGTGGCTACTGGTGGCCAGCGCGAGCGGTATACCGGCCGCGTGAAGCGACCGCACCAGGGTCACCGCCCCGGGCATGGGCTCCGCGCTCGGAGCCAGCTCTTCCAACAGGCCCTCCCGCTCCTGCAGGTACTGCTCGGCGCTCAGCGGGAGCTCGAGCGCCTCGACCAGCAGGCGGGCGGAGACCAGGGGCGAGCGTCCCATCATCTGGCTCTTCAGCTCCCAGGTGAACCGCTTGCCGAAACGGCCGACGATCTGCTGGGTTACCTCGGTGTAGAACTTCTCGGTGTCCAGCAGCACGCCGTCCATGTCGAAGATGACGTGCGCGACCGGGTTCTTTATCGTCATGATGACAACGCTATTCCGTATGTCATCTCGAGCGCAGCGAGAGATCTCTTCGGAGAGATTTCTCGCTTCGGTCGAAATGACAGGGACTGTCGAGAAAAGCTCAGCGCATCTCGATCTCGAGCTTCTTCATCAGCTCGGGCGTGGGCTTACCCTGTCCGTCGTATCCGCGCAATTTGTAGTACGCGGCTTTCATCTCCTCCAGGGGGACGGTTCGCGCTTCGGGGTCGCAACCGCGTCCCTCGTGCAGCAACCTGTCGGGCAGGGTGTCGTCGTCCGCGCTCACGCCCTCGCGCGTGTTCATGTAGCGCTCCAGCACGTGGATCCGCTCGCCGGCCCGGAGGAACTGGGAGCGGGACATCTTCAGGCCGGTGATGGAGGACCAGAGCCCGTTGTAGAGGCTGATGTCGGCCATGGCGATGGATAGCACGGGGAAGTTCTGCTGGGAGAACTTCAGCGCCACCCAGGAGTTGTACTTCATCAGCGGGTGCTCGAAGATATAGGCGAAGGTGGTGAAGAGACAGGTCTTGATGGAGTTGATGCAGCAGAAGAGATCCTCCTGGAACTTGACCCAGTCGGCCTTGGACCGGGCACTATGCGGATCGAGGAAGCTCAGGAAGATCTCGTTGGCCATCAGGGTGGAGGAGAGATGGCAGGCGCCGCGGTTGGCCGTGGCGTACCCCAGCCCCAGCCCCCAGCTGCCGCGCGGATCATAGGCCGACAGCTCCAGCCCCTTGACCTGCATGGCGAACTGTTGCCCGCCGTGCTTCCGGCTCAGCTCCCGGCTGCCCAGGGCCATCTCCCGGCCCAGACCCCGACCGTGGGCGATGTCGTTCAGCGCCTCCTCCACCCCCTCGGGCGAGCCGAACCTGAGGTCGGACTTCACCAGGCCCTTTTCCGCCGCCTCCATCACCCAGGCGATGGTCCCGCCGGCGGAGATGGTGTCCATGCCCAGCTCGCCGCAGACCTCGTTCCAGCGAGCGATGATCTCCGCGTCGAAGACGTCGAGATTCGATCCCAAGAGGCCCAGGGTCTCGTACTCTGGGGCCTTCATGCTGCGGCCGTTGAAAGTGCCCTTCTTGCCGCAGAGAATGGAGCAGGGCTGACAGGTGTCGTTCTTGAGCTCGTGCTTCTCGCTCATGTACTCGCCGGTGATCTTGTAGGCGTTATCCGATACGCTGTTGGTGAAATTCCTCACCGGCAAGATGCCGCTCACGTTGGTGTAGTTCACCAGCGAGGCGGTGCCGAAGTTCCTGAGCCCGTAGGAGGTGACTGGGTTGGCCTTGATCCTCTCCTGCGCCTTCTTCTTCAGTCGGTCGAATTGTTCCTTGCGGGCGGGGACGATTTTGTATTCCTTGCCCATCGCCAGTACGGCCTTGAGCTTTTTCGCGCCCATCACCGCGCCCATGCCGGTCCGTCCTAGGAAGCGGTGGCCCGAGGCCACGTTGGCGAAGCGGACCAGGTTCTCGCCGGCCGGCCCGATGACCAGCGCGGCCGGCTTCTTGCCCAGCAGCTGCTGGGTCTCGGTCGTCCCCTTGCCCCAGAGCGCGGAGGCCTCCTTGAACTCGACCCCCTCGGCCGTGATGATCAGCTGCAGCGGCGTCTCTGACGAGCCCCGGATCAGCAGCCCGTCCCAGCCGGCGGTCTTGAGCTGCATGCCGAAGGGGCCGCCGCAGCTGGCGGTACCGATCAAGCCGGTCAGCGGCGACTTGGTCACCGCCGCGAACCGCCCGGAGCAGGGAGCGCCCGTGCCCATCAACACGCCGGGCATGAAGGCCAGGATATTGTCCGGTCCCAGCGGATCGGCGCCAGGAGAGAGCCGATCGTATACGAGCTTCAATCCCAGGCCCTTGCCGCCCAGGTACATCTGTCGCTCGCTCTCGCTGACGGTATAGACCTCGAAGCTCTTCGCCCCGAGGTCTACTTCCAGGACCCTGTTGCTGGTACCGATGATCTCTTTCATGATCTCGCCATCCGTCCGGTGCTCTAGTAAGCCGCCTTCAACAGGGCGAGCGCATCGTCCAGGGTGACCGGCTTGGGGTTGTAGGCGATGGCGCCGTCGTTGATGGTCACCTCGGCCACCCGGGGCAGGACTTCCTCGTTCACACCCGCCTCCTTTAGGCTGACGGGAACGCTGGCGAGGCGGTTCAGGTCCGCGGTCAGTCGCCGGACGGCGGCTACCGACTCGGTCGCACGCTGCGCCCCGGCCACGCTGGCGTATACCTGCTCGCCGGCCAGCGGTAGCAGCAGCGCCGCGATGCGATCGCCCACCACGTCCATGTTGTACTCCATGCCGTGGGGAAGCATGATCCCGTTGGCGACCCCGTGGGGCAGGTGGCAGACGCCGCCCAGCGCGTGCGCGGCCGCGTGCACGATTCCGACCATGGAGTTGGAGAAGGCCACGCCGGCCAGCAGCGCCGCGTTGGCCATGGCCAGCCGGGCCTGCTCGTCCTTGCCGCGCTCGACCGCCCGGACGACGTTCTCGCGGATCAGGGTGATGGCGGCGGTGGCGAAGGCGTCCGAGAGCGGGTTCTTCTGCGGTCCGATGAAGGCCTCCACCGCGTGGGTGAGGGCGTCGAGCGCCGTGGCCGCGGTGATCTTGGCCGGCATGGTCATGGTCATGCGGGGGTCCAGAATCGCCAGGCGGGGCAGCAGCAGCGGGGAGACGAACTGCATCTTCTTGCCTTTGGTAACGTTGAGGATCACCGCCGCCGTGGTCACCTCGGAGCCGGTTCCCGCCGTGGTGGGGATGACGACGAAGGGTTTCATGGGCTTGGTCAGGCGATTGGCGCCCATGAATTTCAACAGGTCGTCCGATTCCTCGGTGACCAGGATGTTCACCCCCTTGGCCGTGTCGATGACCGAGCCCCCTCCGACGGCGATGATGGAGTCGCAGTTGTTCTTTCTATACAGGGCGGCTATCTCGCTGATGACCTTGTCCGAGGAGTCGATGGGGGTCTCGTCGAACAGCGCGCCCACGGCCGTCTTGGTGCCGCCAAAGGCGTCGAGCAGTACCTTGATCAGACCCGCGTCCACCACGCCCTTGTCCGTTATCACCACCGGATTGCGCGCCCCCATCTGTTCGAGCTCGTAGGGGATGTTCTCCAGCGCCTTGTTGCCGGAAACGATCTTTACGGTGTTTAGAAACTCGTAGTAGCCGGGTATCATCTCAAACCTCGCTGGTTTACTTTATCGTTCCGTAGGTGGCGTTGTAGTAGAGAAGCGCGCGGACACGGTTGACCTGCCAGAAGGGCTCGTCTTTTAGCGGGCTCTCCCGCTTGGGCAGCAGTAGCGCCTGGATCCGGTTCATGACCCTGGCGGTCGACATCATCACGCTCAGGTCTCCCTTGACGAATACCCGGTTGTGACAGGTGGCTTCCTGCACCGACATCTTTCCGGATACGGCCATGAAGGCGTACTCGATGTGCTTGAAGGCGAGCTCCAGGTCCGCATAGAAGATCTCCTTCTCGCCGAGGTACTGTACGCCCCGGTTGCGTTTCTGGACCACCATACGGGGGCCATCGACTACCGACAGTACGAAGGTAAAGGTCTCCGGCCAGGAGTCGATCTCGGCCGTGATCACCGGATCGATCCGGTACGCGGTCTGGAATCCCATGCCCAGGAAGAACAAGTTCATTCGGGTCACCAGCCGCTTGATCGGCTTGTCCTTTGGTTCGATCCGCCCGTTTATTTCGTCATCCACGGCCTGGCTTCTCCCTCCGGTCGCGCTGTTCGCGATGTTGGTTTCTAACGTATTCCGGGGGGCAAAGCTACAGGGAGCGGCGAGGGCGTTGCTGCCAGCCGGGGGTACAAGGGCGGAGACCCCGCTCGCGACTTGCGGGCTGCAAACCGTGTCGAATACTGCTGGATCCCGACCTTGCCATTTCGGGTCTCAGGGTGGCCGGTTCAGGTACGGGGGCTCGCGAGGTGGTCCAGCGCTGCGAACGATTCCGAGCGATGGGAATTTAGGGGATCCGTTCTAAGGGAAAAACGTCAGAAAACCTGGAAAACCAGCGAACGATGTCGGGCTATGTGACTGCGTTTTTTTTACTCTTCATTGTTGCAGTTGTCCCGTTTCCGTGTAAGATTCTTATTACTAGTTTTTATCGTCCGCTTCTAACCACTCACTGGGACTAACGTTGTTCGCCAGTGGGGTGAGAGAGTGGTTGTCAAGAAGGCGCGCAGGTAGGCGCGAGTAACCCAACGGGCAGACGCAGCGCACGGAGTCGTGCCCGAAGGCGCCGGACGATAGGGACGGGACCCGCAGGTCGAACTACGCGGAGTTGCGTTCATAGCGCGTAAAAGAAGATGGCCGAGAGCCAATTAATCGAAACTTCTCACGAAGTACTTGATATCGCCCAACATGTCGGCCGGATGTCGGACCGTGCCATTCAACGGCTAGTAGGTGGCAACGCCTTTCTGCGCGGACGCATCTACGCCAGGCGCAATGCCGTCTCGGATCTACAGACGTCAGGGCTTCAAGCCACCTGCCGGGTCGTGGTCCGCAATGACGAGCAGATTGACGTGAAGGTCGACGCCACTGCTAGGGGCGATCTCACATCGTTCTGCAACTGCCAAGCCTGGCGCGGACCCACCCAGCACTGCAAGCACGTGGCAGCCCTGCTGGTAGCGCTTCGCGATCGCGAGCGCCCCACCCGTCCCAAGGAAGCGGTACCGCAGCAGCCGGCGACCAAGGCGTCCGAGCATGCCGTCGCTTCGCCGGCCTTAGCCGGAGGCGGAAAGAGGCACCGCTCGCGGCGCAAGCGCCGGAACGCCGCGACTCCGGCGGTTTCCGGCAACGGGGCGGTGCCCGGCAAGGTAGACGTGATCTCCGCGCGGCAGCTGGGGATCGTGACCCAGCGGCGGACCGGCAGCGCACGCGGGGGGCTGGACGCCTGGCTGCCCGAGGGCGAGCTCGGCCGACCGCACGAGTTCGAGTTTCGCATGGTGGTACGCCCGGCCTCCATCACCGTGACGCCCGTGCTGATGGGTACGCGATCCGCGGTTCCCATCGGCGAGGCGCTGAACAGCTTCAATTCCGTACCCTATGCCGAGCGCTCGCTGTTTCGCGCCCTGGCCCGTCACGCGCCGCGCGGAATACCGGCCAATGCCGAGCTGCGCGGGGAGGACGCGGCCGAGGTGCTGCGCATGATGAAGGGGCGGCGGGTCCTGCTGGAGCCGGCTTCCAAGGAGCTGCGCTTCGCGGACGAGCCGCTGAAGCCGAAGATCGAGCTCGATCTGGTCAACAACTCCTCGGTCCGCGTCCGGGTGGTCTTCGAGTCGGGCAGCCGACGGTTCCCGCTTTCCAGCGGCGCCTGGTTCGAGGGTACGCCCGGCTGGCAAGTGGACACCACCGAGGGCGTGGCGCGGCCGGTGGTGGAAGCGGTCACCCCCGCCTGGCTGCAACGTCTCTACCGCTCCCCGGCGCTGGTGCATCCGCTGAACGATCTGCCCCGGTTGCTGGTGGAGTACATCCCGCGCGTGGCGGCTTCCCTGGGCACGGGGCTGCCCGACCTGTCGCCGGTCGCGGACGTTGTCGACGTGCCCCCCCGCTTCCGGCTGCGGGCGGACGGGGACATCGTGGAGGCGATCGTACGCCTGCGGGTGGTCTACAACGACGTCGAGTACGGCATCCCGCTCGACGGTCTGCCCTCACCGCTGGCCTTCCAGGCTCCGCTGCGCGGCGCCAGCCGCCCGCGGGTGGTGCGACGCGACGTGGGCGCGGAGATGGCCGCGGTGCAGATGTTGCTCGACCTGGGCTTCGAGGTGGGACCGACCGGCGAGGAGCTGGTGGTCAACGGCAACAAGGCCATTGCCTTCTGGACCGAGGGAATGGCCACCCTGCCCGGCGAGTGGCAGCGCTTCATCCCCGATGACCTAGTGGACGTCCGCATCCGCGACAAGGCCGTGGTACCGCGCGCGCGCGTGTCGAGCGGAATCGACTGGTTGAGCCTGAACATCGTATTCGATACCGAGGGCGTGGCGGTCGACGAGGACGAGTTGCGCACCTGCCTGGAAAATGGGCGCCACCTGGTCCGGCTTCGGGATGGCAGCTACGCGCCGGTCAAAGCCGAGCAGGTCTCCGAGATCCTGGGTCGGCTGGCGGAGATCACGGCCGGCGCCGGCACCCGTGAGAAACTTCCGCTCTCGCAGGCGGGCCGCGTACAGGATCTATTGAAGCTTGTATCCGAGCGCGCCGTGAGCAACACCGCCGAGCAGCTCTTCGGCAGGCTGGAGGACATCGGCGAGATCGAATCGGTGGCCAAGCCGCGCGGTTTCAAGGGAACGCTGCGCCCCTACCAGAAGGAGGGCTTCTCCTGGCTGGTCTTTCTGCACGGGCTGGCCACCGGGGGCATCCTCGCCGACGACATGGGGCTGGGCAAGACCATCCAGGCCATCGCGCTTCTGCTCTGGTTGAAACAGAAGATCAAGGACAAAAAGATGAGCCTGGTGGTGGCGCCGACCTCGGTGGTGCCCAACTGGCTGCGCGAGATCGAGCGCTTCGGCCCCAACCTGCGCGCCATGACCTGGCAGGGGCCCGACCGGCACGCCAAGGCCGACCAGATGGAGGGGGTCGACGTGCTCATCACCAGCTATGCGCTGCTGCGCCGGGACGAGGAGTTCCTGCACAAGCTCGACCTGCGTTACGCCATCCTGGACGAGGCGCAGCATATCAAGAACCCGCTCAGCGCCACCGCCCGGGCGGCCAAGAAGCTCAACGCCGAGCGCCGCCTGGCGCTCACCGGAACGCCCATCGAGAACCGACTGAGCGAGATCTGGTCCATACTGGATTTCGTCTCACCCGGGCTGCTCGGCGACCTGAACCGGTTCGAGGAGAAGTACGCCAGGCCCATCGATCGCGGCGATGCGGAGGCCGCGAGCAAGCTGCGTGCGGTCATTCATCCCTTTGTCATGCGCCGCACCAAGGGCGAGGTGGAAAAGGATCTGCCGCCCAAGATCGAGCAGGACATCCTGGTCCCGCTGGGCGAGGAGCAGAACAAGCTCTACCAGCAGATCCTCCGGGCCATCCGCGCCAGCGTGCTCAGCGAGGTGGAGAAGCAGGGCATCGCCCGCAGCCAGATCCAGATCCTGGCCGCGCTCACCCGCCTGCGGCAGGTCGCCTGCGACCCGCGGCTGATGAAGCTGGAGGGCGACTGGGACGACGAGAGCAGCGGCAAGCTGAACGCGCTCAAGGAGATCGTGCAGGAAGCGGTGGCCGGCGGCCACCGCACGCTGATCTTCAGCCAGTTCGTGGAGATGCTCAAGCTGATCCGCTCCATGCTGGACGAGGAGGGGGTCACCTACGAGTACCTGGACGGCTCGACCAAGGAGCGCACCCCGCGTATCGATCGTTTCAACAACGACGAATCGGTACAGGTCTTCCTGGTCTCGCTCAAGGCGGGGGGTACGGGGGTGAACCTGGTAGGCGCGGACACCGTCATCCACTACGATCCCTGGTGGAACCCGGCGGTCGAGGACCAGGCGACCGACCGCGCCCATCGCATCGGTCAAGCGCGCACGGTAACGGTTTACCGCCTGATCGCTACCGGGACGGTCGAGGAGAAGATCCTGGAGCTCTCGGCCAAGAAGCGGGCGCTGGTGACCAACGTGTTGACCTCGAACGCCGGCATGAAGGGGCTGACCAAGGCGGACATCCAGGATCTGTTCAGCTAGTACCGCGACCAGTAGATTTCGACCGGTTTGCGGCGGTCTTCGGCGCCGAATGGCGGCGTTAGGCGAGAGGCGAGGCAGGCGAAGGCGAGGGACGGCGAGGCGGCGAGGCGGCGAGGGGCGGCGAGGCGAGGGGTCGGACTTAACTAATTAACAATTCTCGCCCGTCGCTCTTCGAACTGGACGATTTCGCGATATTCGTAGGGGTTGCCGTTTCGTCTTCGAAGGAATTGTTAATTAGTTAAGTCCGACCCCTATGATACCTATGATAATCTCCAGCCGTGGAGAGGTTGCGTGCCTACCTGATGCCGGTCGTCCTGCTGCTGCTGGCCGGCGTCGGCATCGGTTTCGTTCTCGGTCGTAAGCTCCCCCGTTCTACCGAAGAGATCGTCTTCGAGCGCGCGCAGGAGCAGTGCTGGAAAAAAGCAAGGCCGAGCAAGCATCTGCAGCCGAAACCGCTGCTCCGGCGGCTGCGCCGCATCCTCGACTGGCTCGGGAAATTCGAGGGTTCCGACAAGCCGGCGCGGGTCACGGACTGGTGCAAGTGGGAGATCGAGAAGGAGATGGGGGAGCGCGATACGCTCCCGGCTGCCGGCAAGCCCCCAGTCGATAGGCTACCCAACGTGGAAAACCTCACCGGCCTGAGCAAGGGCCGTGTCTCCGCCGCCCTGGGTCCGCCGACCGGGCTCTGCTGGGGAGGCGACGGAGGCGTGCTGGACGGCGAATCGTGCGAGCAGGCCAGCGTGTGGCAGTACTCCTTTTATTATCTTCCCCCCCGCCGCCTGGGCGGCGGCCCCGAGCTCACCCTGGTCTTCGACGAGAAGGACGTCTGCGTTCTCTCCTTGTGGGATTACAGCCAGTAGGCGCTATCGCTTGAGCGGGTTCTTCCAGCGAAGCCCGGAGAAGCGGGCGAAGTCGTTGTCGGAAGAGTAGAGCGTGGCGCCGTTCTCGATGGCCAGCGCGGCCAGGTGCGCGTCGGTGGTGAGGTTTCCGGCCGTGCCGTGTGACTCTCCCAGATCTTTAAGAATACCCCAGTGGCGTTCCGTCGGCTCGGCGATCCGCACCGGTGGCTGACGTAGCCACTCGTCCAGTAGCGAGAACGCTTGCTCGGGAGCCAACGGTCTGGGCAGGATACGGGCGCTGGTGGTGATGCGCAGGAAGCCCAGCAACACCACCCACGCTAGCCCTACCGCTTCGTCCTCGGCGAGGCTCTCTTCCCAGAAACGCCGCGCCCGCTGGTGGTGCGAGGCATCCGAATTGACCGCGTAGATCAGAATATTGAGATCGATCAGTTTCATTTCCGTAGCGCGAGCTTTCGGGCGAGCTCCTCGTCCTCGAGCGCCGTGGAGATGGCCAGCGCCTTGTCGATCCGTGTTTCCGGCCGGCCCATGGCAAAGGTCTTCGTCCGGTAGCGGCGTCCCGCTCGGGGGCGCTGCATCTGCTCCAAGCCGAGGCTCAGCGCCATATTGACCGCTCGCTTGAGCGGAATCCGGGCCTCCTGCGCGACCTGCCTCAGCTGGCGCAGCAGATGGTCATCGATGGTCAAGGTCGTCCTCATATATGCATAATAGCATCATTTCAATTAGCATCAAAGCATCGATTGCCTCGGTGTGCTTTCGTGGTTGCGACCCGTCGGTTTCACTCCCTTATCGGACGAAGAAGCGGAGCGTTGCGGGTTTTCGCTCGGCCGGGGCAGAGCGGGCGGAAACAGCGCCCAGCCTCAGTTCCGCAAGCTGTACAACGGAGCCGGGATCTGGCCACCCTGGCGGACGAACGCGGCGTTCTCGCCGCTGCCGCGCACCGGCATCGCCGGGCCTCCGCCGAACAGCCCGCCGAAGGAGACCTCCTCGCCCGCTCGCTTGCCGGGCACGGGGATGACGCGCACGGCGGTGGTCTTGCTGTTGACCACGCCGATGGACAGCTCGTCGGCGATGATGCCGCTGAGGGTTTCCGGCGGCGTATCCCCCGGCAACAGCACTATATCGATGCCCGGGCTGCAGACGCTGGTCATCGCTTCGAGCTTCTCCAGGCTCAGGGCTCCCTCGCGTGCGGCGCGGGCCAGCTGGGCGTCCTCGGATACGGGGACAGAAGCCCCGCTCAGGCCGCCGCACGAGCTGCTGGCGAACAGCCCACAGCCCGTGGCCCTCGAGCAGCAGGCTCAGCGGGGAGAGCGCCAGCCGCTTGTTGACCACCGGCACCTGGTACATGGAGCCGATGCGGTCGCACCCCTGATCCCGACCGGCCGGAGGGAGAGAAACGGCGTTTTGCGAGCAACCGGCGGGCGCAGCGGCCGATAAGCTCGGTAGCTGCCCGCGCCTCGATCGCGGCGGGCGGCCGAGAGGAGCCAGCATCATGCGTCGATTCGCCCTTCTGGTCTGCTTGCAGCTGCTCTGCGCAGCCGGCTCGACCGGCTGCCTGGACGATCCCGCGGTCGCGGCTGGCCGGGAATGCAACGCGAGCGGCACGGACGGCGGTACGCTCGCCGCTGCCGAGCGCGAGCAGAGCTTTCGGCCCCCCTTTGCCCCGCTCGACGCGGGCTGCCTCTGCCCGGTCGTGCCCGGGTGCGCACCGGGCGCCGATCCATTCGCCCTGCCCATGGACGGCGGGGAGACGGTAACGATCTCGGGTGTCGTAGCGGCGGCGGGCGGCGGTGCGGCCGCCGATGGCGTCGGGCCGCTCGACGACGCCTCGGCGCCGGTAGACGGCGCGACCATCGGCGATGACCCGGAGGCACCGGCCCCGGCCGCTCCCGGGGCGCCAGGCGACCTGGTCATCACCGAGTTCATGGCCGACCCGTCGGCCACCACCGACGCGTCGGGCGAGTGGATCGAGCTGTTCAACCCGGGCAACGCCGAGAGCTTCGACCTGGGCGGATGCGAGCTCGGCGACGACGACGGGGTCGAGGATGTGATCGAGGGCAATCTGGCGGTCGCGCCCGGCGTGTTCGTCACCATCGCGCGCAGCGCCGATCCCGGGTTCGCGCCGGACGGGGTTTGTCCCGGGCTCAGCCTGAGGAATACCGGAGGCGATCAAGTCGTGCTTCGCTGTAACGGCGTGGTGATCGACCGCGCGGCCTATGCGACGAGCCAGCCCGGTCGCAGCCTCTCGCTCGATCCCTCGCTGGCTCGGGCCGACGACAACGACGACCCATCCTCGTGGTGCGTCGTCGAGCCGGTCTATGGCGGCGGCGACCGGGGAACGCCGGCGAGCGCCAATCCCTCTTGCGCTCCTTGAGCCCGTGCGCGCGGCGGTCTATCGTCCGTCCGCCCGTGAAACAAAGCGAAAAGGTACGGCGCATCGCCGCCACGCTAGACCGGCTCTACCCTGAGGTCACACCCGCCTTCGGCCGGCGCGATCCCTTCCAAACGCTGGTTTGCACCGTTCTCAGCGCTCAGACCACTGACAAGATGGTCGCGCGGGTCGCTCCCGGCCTGTTCGCCCTGGCCGGCACGGCCGAGCAGATGGCCCGGCTCCCGGTCCGGCGGATCGAGAGAGCGATCCGCACGCTGGGACTGGCTCCGACCAAGGCGCGGCATCTCAAGGCTCTGAGCCGGATGCTGGTCGACGGGCACGGGGGAAGGGTGCCGCGCGACGCGGCGTCCCTGCAGGCGCTGCCCGGGGTCGGGCACAAGACCGCCTCGGTGGTGCTCTCCCAGGCCTTCGGGCTTGCGGCCTTTCCGGTCGATACCCACGTGCACCGGCTGGCCACCCGCTGGGGGCTCACCTCGGGTAAGAACGTCGCGCAGACCGAGCGGGACCTGAAGCGCCTCTTCCCCGAGGAACAGTGGGGCAAGCTACACCTGCAGATGGTCTGGTTCGGCCGGCAGCACTGCCCCGCGCGCGGGCACGACCCAAAGGGTTGCCTTATCTGTAGCTGGGCTGTATCCAGATAGCGCTCGAAACCGAGAAGCCATGCAATACCAATGCGTTCACTGTGATCACGCCTTTGATTTCGAAGGCGAGGGCCGCCCGCGTTGCCCGAAGTGCATGCGGGTCCACGATATCCGGCAGGTACAGGAGACAGCGGGTCCGGCTGCACATCCCATGCGCCCCTGGCTGGCGCTGGCGCTGGTGGTGTTGACCGCGGCGGGCCTGTTTTTCTGGTACCAGCGGTCGGAGAAGACCCTGCCGGAGACCGCGCCCTCGGCTCCCCTCGACCCGGACGATCTCGCCGTCTACCTGCAGCGTGAGGCGGTGAAGGCGCGCGGCATGGAGAAGATCCTGCAAGGCGACGGCGAGGTCGAGGCGTTCGCCCGGGCTGCCGCCGCCGGCAAATCGACGCCCGAGCAGAAGGCCCGGGCGATCGTCGAGGCCATCCGCGGCCGCGCCAATGCCCGCGCTTTTGTCGAATGGTCGCGCATCGATCCGCGTGACAAGCCACCGGTGACCCCTGAACGGGTAATTAAGCTGATCGAGAAGGACGGCGCGGCCAACCAGCTCTATCCTCTGGAGGTGGCGGCCCTGACCGTGGCCGCCCTCCGGTCGGTGGGGGTCGAGGCCATGCTGGCCGAGGCCTTTGCCTTCGAGGGCGATCGGTCGCCGCCCGATCCGTCGGGACGGCTGGGGTACTTCGTCCCGGTCCTAAGCGAGGTCGCGCCGGAGAAGGCTGCGCTGCTGGATCCCTACGGCGGTCGAAGCGGTAAGTTGGCCTCAGCCGAGATCGAGCTGTTGACCGACCTGCAGGCCGTGGGCCTGGCGCTGAACCTGCGGGCGATCCACCTGTTACACCGCGACCAGGATCTGGAGGGCGCCATGGCCGACGCGGATGCGGCGTTAAAGCTGGCCCCGCGCTCGCCCTCGGTGCGCGGCGTGCGGGCGCTGGTGATGCTGGGCAGCGCGAGCGGAGCGCAGGCGCAATCCGAGCTGGAGGCGGCTTCCCAGATCCGCCCGGACGCCAGCCAGCGCAACAACCTGGCCGGATTGATGCTGGTTATGGGCGACGTAGACGGCGCCGCGCAACAGGTTTCGCTCGCCCTGCAGCAGTACCCGGATTACGCCGCGGCGCACGTGACGCTGGCCAGCGTGCACATGGCGCGGATGGAGCAGGAGCAGGTGAGGGCCGAGCTGGAAACGGCCGAGCGGCTCGATTCCGGGATGCCGCTGATCCACATGGTCTGGGCGCAGTACCACGCCGGTCGCGGGGAGTGGGACGAGGCCGTCGGTAGAGCGCGCCAGGGGGTCGAGATGCGTCCCAACGACGCGCAGGCCCGCCTGATGCTGGGACGGATCTACCGCGAGGCGGGGCGCTACCCGGAGATGCGGGAGCAGGCCCGAGCGGCGCTCGAGCTGGTGCCCGGGTCGCGGGCCGAAGAGATGAAGAAGCTCATCCATGGCCTGCTCGGCCCGACCGCTCTGGACGATCCGGACGAAGAGCAGCCAGAGGCCGAGGAGCAGATCGGGTCGCTACAGCTACAGCTTCCGGAGCCCGGGAAGCTCGAGCTCGGCAAGGGGCTGCGCCTGCTCGACGACGATCAGGCGCCGGGCGTGAAGGTGCCGCTGACCGACACAGGAAAGATGGGGCTCGGCGGAACAAAATCCCGGCGCCCCTTGCTTCTTTTGCAGGACCCGAAGAAACTGCCGGCAGGGGATTCGGACTCCAGGTAGGAGCTGAAAGCCGAGAGCGGAGGAAGAAAATGGCAGGCATGGAAGAACTTCCGGGTGTCGGGGGCGGAGCGCCACAGGTGGGAGGAACGCTGGCCGACGAAGAAGCGGCGATGAAGTCGGGCAAGGGACGGATGCTGATCGCCATTATCGGGACCTGCGTGGTCGTGGTGGTGGGGGCCGTCCTCTTACTCGTGCAGGGCGAGTCGCACGAGGAGTTCCGCGAGGCCGGCAAGTTGGTGAACGGCGCCGGCATCAAGGGCAACTTCGACAAGTTCTGGGGATGCGCGTTGCGCAACGTCGATCTCCGGGATCTGAAAAACGCCGAGGACCTCATCTCGCAGATCAACATGCGTGGAGCTGACGGGCGGGCGAGATATGCCAAGTATGTAGAGGCAAGCTGCATCGAGAAGCTATCCGACATGCAGACCAAGCTCGACGTGCTGACCGTACCGCAGGAGCTGCAGACCAACGCCACCGGTATGAAGGACGCGGCGAGCCAGCTGCGCGGCGCCTGGAGCGGCTATCTCGTGTACCTGACCGATTCTAAGGACAGCTACGACGACGGGGAGGCCCGCGACAAGCTCAAGGAGGTCGCCCGCGGCTGGTACGAGTTCAAGAAGGCTCACGCCTCGCTGAACAATACGCTCAAGGAAAAGCTGGAGTAGCGTCGGTTCGAACGCGTAGGGGCTGGGCTTGCCCCCTCCCGCTATTGGGGAGGCGTATCTCGATCGTGTAGGGCTCGCCCCCTCCCGCCAGCGAGGAGGGGGTGTGCGGGCGGGCGCAAGGCCCGCCCCTACGGGGATGGATGAATTCCGCGGAAAGTATCGAGCTCACCGGCAGAGGGCTCTCTGTGCCTCGAACCCGGTGGGGGCGAGCCTGAGCGGCAAGTGGATGTCGACCGAGCCCGCCGGCTGTGGCGACGGAAAGGCGATACCGCGGACCGTTTCCGCCAGGCAGCGGGCCAGCAAGGCGCTGCCGATCTCGTCCCGCGTCAGGCAGATCTCCTCGACCTTGCCCCTGGCACCGATGCGCACCGCCAGCATAACCTTGCCGCCCGTCGCCGCCTCGCCGCTGACCGAAGCCATACACTTCTGCGCTCCCGTTTCGAGCGGTACAAGCGCCTCGCGGACGGCCCGCGGGTCGATATCTCCCTCGGCAGACCCGGCGGAGGGTGCCGGGAGGCCGTCCGGGCACCAAAGGGAGGGATCCCTGGGTGGCTTCGCGGGTGTCGGCAGGCGGGTTCCGGCCGCGAGCGGTACGGCCAGCGCGACCTCGCTGTCGCGTTCCGGCAGGTAGGAGAGCAATTCGCGCACTCGGTTCAGCCCGACGTTGGCCGCGGCCGATACGTAGATGACGAAGGGGCCCCGCGCGGCGCGTTCGGCCAGCAGCGGACCCAACCCGTCCAGGCTGAACGGCTCGGCATAGCGTTCCGATACCTCCGCGCTTTCGCGCACGAAGACCCCGGCCTCGGTCTGCAGCAAAACGACCGCCGGCATCCGAACGCTGGCGGGCGTGGTGGTGGTGATGGCCACCAGCGCGATGTCGTAGGGCTCCTCGCCCACCCGGCCCCAGCGCGTCAATACGTGCGCGCGTCCGGGCTCTTGTCGCAAACGCTTCTCCAGATCTACCGGCGCGGGGGGCAGGGGGCGCACCGCGCCGGCCAGATCGGCCGCGAGCGTCCAGCTCCTATCCCCGCTGCGGCCTCCGGCGAGCAGGCACCCGGCTTCGGAGCCTTGCAGGTCGTACTGCTCGGCTTGGTTCGCGGCTTCCACCAGCCGGGCGAAGTCGGCATCCTGCGGCAACCTCCGCGGATCCTCGGGGGGCTTCTTGCGGGTTGGTCGGGGGACCGCGACGTTTTCGTCCCGCTCGACGGTCACGGTGGTGTTGCCGTCCACCTTCTGCAACCGCGTGGGGGGCGACTCGACCGGGGGCGACGGAGCGCAGCCGGCAGCGGCCAGCAGCAGCGGGCAGGCCAGGATAAAAGTAGGGCGCGATTTAACAAGCATGCTGGGGGATAGTACTCGCGCCGCGAAAAAACCCAACCGCGTCCGGATCACTCGTGCAGCTGTCGTATGAACGGCCCGATATCCACCGATCCCTTGCCCTCGGCGTCCGCCGCTGCCTCGGCCATGGCGTTCAGTACCCGATCGGAGGGCTCGATCTTGCGGGCCATGCGCAACGCGACACGGGCCGAGTCCAGATCGCCGATGCCCAGGTAGTAGAGAGCGTCGGTGAAGTGGTGCCAGATGAGCCGCTTGCGGGTGATCGCTTCGGTTCGCTCGCGACCGATCCTCCCGTACAGCCGCCAGTAGGCGGCACGCTGGGCCCGCGCCCCGGCGCGTTCGTCCACGCTGGTGATCCCGCCGGACAGTACCAGGTAGAAGAGCCCTGCCGGCACCATGGTCCGGTACAGCTCCTGCGGCAACCGTACGTCCATCTCCACCAGCAGGGGACGTAGGGCGGCCAGTGTCTGCAAGGGGTCCAGCTTCAGCTCGCCGTGGAGCAGGTGCTCGCGAAGCAGATCCGATAGCTCCGGATTCTTTTTAATCAAATTATCCACCATTCCGGGATAGGTGAGGAAAGGGATCGGGACCAGGGTGACGTCCGGCCTGAGGCCGTCTTCGCCCTGGCCGCCCCAGTGGGAGAAGATGGTGCCCGGATCATGGGCCAGTACGACCGCCCGCGGCGGTAGCTCGCGTCGCCTCAAGTCGTCCAGGTCGTCGCGGGCGTGGAATCCGTTCAACGAGGCCTGGCTGCTGTTGTGGTGGATCTGCGCCAGGCCCAGGGTTGCGACCAGAAGCGCGACCATAAAGGCCGCTGCCGAGCGGCGCCGTGCCGGCGTGGAAAGGATACCCACGAAACGATCCAGCGAGCCGGGCTCCTCGGACAGCAGCAAGGCGCCGGGCGCCTCGCGCCCGCCCAGCGGGGCGAGCAGCGCGGTCACAAAGGCAGCCAGCAGCGCGGCCAGCGCGGCGAAGGAGGGAAGCAGATACCCCATGGCATCCGGATTGGACCGGATGAACCCCAGCCAGGCCCGCGCGATGGCGTTGCTGCCCAGCAACAGGATCCAGCAGAGCCCGATGCGGCGAGCACCTGCCGTCCGCAGCACCACGTAGGCGCCTCCCAGGGCGATGATCAGGCAGAAAAACAGATCGTTCCAGAGCACCACGGCCACGTCCGCGTATCGCTCGCTCATGGGTTGCGGAGCACCGCTGCCCACGTTCTTCTGAAACGCCTGTGCGGAGATGACCCAGAAGATCCGCGACCAGTCCCCGGGCGCTCCCAGGTTGGGAAGAGGATCGGCGGTGGTGCGCACCGGCAGGTAAAGGTACAGCGCCAGGCCCAGCAACCCGGCCGCGCACGCTTGAACGATCGGTTTCGGGCCGCGGCTGCGCAGGACCCGGGCGGTAACGGGAAGCAGCGCAGGCAGCGCCAGCACGGCCAGGAAATGGTGGTTGGCCAGGCTCAGGCCTAGCGCCAGTCCGGCGGTGACCAGCGGACGGGCGTCCCGGGTGGGCCAGGCAGCCTCCAGGGCGACGGTTCGCTCCACCGCCAGGCAGATCAAGGCGGCTTGCAGCGCGTAGACCTCGGGACGCACGGCCTGGAACCACCAGCTGTAAGCGCCGGCCACGTACCAGGTGGCGCCCACCGACAGCGGTATGCTCACCCACCGTCGTCTCTCGCCCATGGCCGCCACCGTGGTGTGAATCGCGCAGAAGAGGGCGGCGGCGGCACAGGCCGCCAGCGCGGCCGAGGCCAGCGCTACCCGCAGCCCGAGCGGTCCCAGCGGTAGCATGGCGAAGAGCCTTCCCAGCAGGGCCGCCAGCGGCTGCCCCGGAGGATGTGCGATGCCCAGGTTCACCGAGGCAGCGATGAACTCACCCGCGTCGAGCCAGTACCCGTGGGCCGAGGCGGTCAGCATATAGCCCAAGAAGGGCACACCCGACGCCAACGCTACGCCCGTCCAGCGCGCCGCGGAACTGCTCTGCTCCCGGGTAACCAGCCCCACCCCGGTTACGTCAACCCTTCGTCGCCGTCGTGGCCAAATGTAACTCCAGCAGCTGTTCGGGCGACGCCGCGTCCGGGCAGCCGCTCATGATCTCGTTGCCCTGCTGCGTCTTGGGGAAGGCGATCACGTCGCGGATGGACTCCGAACCGGCCAGCAGCATGGCCAGTCGGTCCAGCCCCAGCGCGATCCCGCCGTGCGGTGGCGCTCCGTGCCGGAGCGCGCGCAGCAGGAAGCCGAACTTGGCCTCGGCCTCCTGCTCGCTCAGGTTGATGGCCTTGAAGACCCGCTTCTGTACGTCGGGGTCGTGCAGACGGATGGAGCCGCCGCCGATCTCGAAGCCGTTCAGCACCAGGTCGTAGCGGTGGCAGAGCACCTTTCCCGGGTCCTTCTCCAGAAGCTCCAGGCTGGCGTCGTGCGGCCGGGTGAAGGCGTGGTGGGCGGCCACGTAGCGTTTGCTATCCTCGTCGTATTCGAAAAGCGGCGGGTCCACGATCCAGAGGAAGCGCCACCGATCGCCGTGGCCGAACTCGGGGATGAAGCCGAGCTTCTTGCCGAGATGCACGCGCAGGTTTGCCATCACCGTGTGCACCTTCCAGACCGGTCCGAACTGGAAGCAGATGACGTCGCCCGTCTTGGCGCCGGTGGCCCGGTTGACCGCCTGGCGGAAATCGTCGGTGACTTGCTTGGCGAAGGGGCTCTGCGTCCAGGCGCCGGTATCGCCCACCCTGGCCCGGCCCAGGCCGCCCGAGCCCATGTCGCGTACGAACTTCTCCAGCTTGTCCAGCTCGGTTCGCGATGGTGCGTGCTCGGCCGGAATGACCAGCGCCTTGATGATCTCCGAGGGAAGATCGCGCCGGTACTGGCCGCTCTTGAACTTGTCGGTGATGGGCTTGAACAGCTCCACGCCGCCGCCGTCGTGATCGATGGCCAACCCCGTCAGATCAGTGTGCTCGATCCCGAAGCGGACGTCGGGCTTGTCATTGCCGTAGCGGGTCATGGACTCGTCGAAGGTCATGCGGGGGAAGCAGCCCTCGGGGTAGAGCTCCTTCAGATCGATGCCCAGTACGTCCTTCCACACCTTGAACACCAGGCCCTCGATCACCGAGAACAGGTCGTCCTCGTTGATGAAGCTCATCTCCACGTCGATCTGGGTGAACTCGGGCTGCCGGTCGAGCCGGAGGTCCTCGTCGCGAAAGCAGCGCACCACCTGGAAGTAGCGGTCGAATCCGGCCACCATCAACAGCTGCTTATACAGCTGCGGGCTCTCGGCCATCGCGTAGAAGGTGCCCGGGTTCAGCCGGCAGGGCACCAGGAAGTTGCGTGCCCCGCCCGGAGTGTTGCGAATCATGAAGGGCGTCTCCACCTCCGTGAAGTCCTTGGCGTAGAAGTACTCGCGGGTGGCCCGGTAGAGGCCGGCACGGGCACGAAGCGCCCGCTGCAGCAGGGGACGCCTGAGATCGAGGTAGCGGTACTCCAGGCGCTTGTTCTCGTTGGTGTCGATACCGTCCTCGATCAGGAACGGCGGGGTCTCGCTGCGGTTGAAGATGGTGGCTTGCTCGATCACCACCTCGATGGCACCGGTGGGAAGTCGGGGATTGCGCATCTCGCCGCGGTCGCGCACCAGGCCCCGCCCGCCCAGCACCCATTCCGGGCGGGCGCGGTCGGCTAGATCGAAGGAGGCCCTGTCTACCGAGGGATCGAACATCACCTGTACGATGCCCTCGCGGTCCCTGAGATCGATGAAAATGCATCCACCGTGATCCCTCCGGCTCTGTACCCACCCGAACAGCACGACCTGCTGTCCGATGTGCTCCTCGCGCAGCGCTCCGCACATGTGGGTGCGCTTCAGCTCGTCGATGAATCTGGCCACGTTTCCTCGCTTTGCAGGTACCCGTTTCGCAACCACTTTAAGTACCGCCTCGCGTGTGGCGTCAAGCAGGTTTTCCGGCGGACGCGGTCCGCTCGCCGCCGGGCAGGGCGCCGCTCTGCCCCGCACCTGCCACCCGGGTAGCGCGTCCGGTCCCGCAGTCCCGGGCACCTTTGCGCCAGGCAGGGCAATTCGAGCCGGAAATCGGGGGAATCGGGGGACGCCGTCGGTGCGCGGGCTGGGGAAAGGTTGCCTTTTTTTGCAGTCTAGGGCGAAAATACCCCCCTGGAGAGTTGAAATCGCGTGTCAGGGGCGCGCGGCCCCTGTTATAAGGAAAGGCCATGGCGACGCAAGAGATCACCTGTCCGATGTGCGGTTTCAAGAACCGCGCCGATGCCGGCCGCTGCCGTTCCTGCGGCGCGAAGGTCGAGGCGCTTTCCGCGCTGTACACCGCGGAAGAGGAACAGAAGAAACGCTACCAGCAGGAGGACTTCGAGTGGAAGTGGGCGCTGGTCGCTTTCGGCGTCTACCTGGCCGCGCAGGCGTTGGTGCTGGGACTGCTCCCGCTCGTGATCTTCCCGTTCGACCCGCAAGGGGGCGAAGCGCTGTTGGTCTCCATGGCGGTATGGTTCTGCGGGGGTGTCGTGGTGGGCGTCATCTCACCGGGCAAGACCTTTGTCGAGCCCGCGGCGGGAGCCTCGCTGGCGGTCCTGCCGACCATCGCCTTCATCGCTTTCAGAACCCCCTCGGGCTTTCAACCCACGATTCTCGCCTACATCGTCGGGGCGTTGCTGGGCGTGATGCTCGCCCTGCTCGGCGCCTTCGTGGGCGAGAAGATCCAGATGACCAGAGAAGATAAAGCCAAGGGCTGAGCTCGAGCCGCGCGGGGGTCAGAAGCGCAGGCGCAGGGCCAGCGCCGGCGTGAGCGAGAAACCGGCCCGTTCCTCGGGCTCGATGCTACCGCCCATCCACCACCACTCCCGGTCCGCCCCTAACTCCATCAGTACGTGTAATCGCCGGAAACCCACGCCCAGCCCCACCAGTGGACCCAGGCGCAGCAGGGTGCCGCGTAACGTGACCTCGAAAGGGTCTGCCTCGAACCGACAGCGCGCGTGCTCGACGCCGGCCCGGGCTCCTGCCGAGGCCTCGATTATCCCGTTTACGTCGAGCGCGAGCACCCAGACTGTATCGACGCCCAGCCGCGGACCGACCGCGCTCCGGTTGTCCTGCCCGTCGTCGAGAAACACCGCGCCGCCGTAGGGGGTGAGCCCCCCTATCAGCCGGGTGTTTTCCCCCAGGAGAAAGGCGTGTCGCAGCGCCAGCGCCAGCGCGCCCCCGACCGCCCGAACGCCGAGGTCGGTCCGCTCCGCCAGCGGAAGCGACACCCATGCAAGCGGCGCCAGGCCGCCGCGTCGGGTAAATCCCCGCAGGTCGATCGCCTGTTCCGCCGTGCCATCGACCGCTCGTTCCGGCGATCGCAGATTCCCCAGCGGGACACGCGCAGCTGCACCCGCGGCCATATCCACCCTTCCGGTCGGTGTGGTCCCGCCTCCGCTCAGGGCGGGCAGCGCCGGGGTGCAGGCGCACATCAGCAAAACCGCAAAGGCGGATCCTGCCTCTAAGCCGAGCCCAGCTCCACCGGCCGGGAAACGGCGAACCGCGCGTCGCGGATCGCTCCAGGCGGATCGGCCGGGTCCTCCGATCGCCGCGTCCGCTCCTCGGCTACTTGCGAAAGTGCGAGGGAAAGTCGTTTGCCTCGGCCTTTTGCTTGAGCTCCGCGTTGTCCGGATTGAGCGCCAGGGCGCGCTTGATAAGGACGTCCTCGGTCTCGGTCCGGTCCGGATCGGTCTCGCAGCACTCGACCGGGCAGACCGCTTGGCAGGCCTCATCCTCGAAAAATCCCACGCACTCGCAGCACTTCTCGGGGTCGATCTGGTAGAGTTCGTCCCCCTCGGTGATCGCGTTATTGGGGCATTCCGGCTCGCAAGCGCCGCAGCTTATGCATTCATCGGTGATTATCGTCGCCATCGTACCTTCTCCTGGAACTGCCAGGCCGTTGTCGAGCACACGCGGCTCGTTTGGACGCCCTTAAATAGTGCCGCAAATGGGGGGCGTCAATGGTTTCAATTTCGCGACCGCGTCCGCGGTCGGACGGTCCGGCAGGTCCGGATCCGGCCTCCTTTGAAGACCCTGGTTCGTATACGGCCATTGCCGCGGGGGCCCAAAATGGGAGGTTTTTGACCGATCGGGCCACCTGCCGTACGATAGGAATCGCGCATGGAGCTGAAAACCCTAGGTTGTCACGGCGGCGAGTCTCCCAGGCATCGTTCCCCCGCTTTTCTCCTCGATGGCCGACTGGCGGTCGATGCCGGGGCCATTACCGGTATGCTCGAGCTCGAAGAGCAACGCGCGATCCGGGCCGTGATCCTGAGCCATGCCCATCTGGACCACGTGAAAGACCTGGCCGTTCTGGCGGACGCCCGTGCGCAGAGCGGCGGCGGTCCGCCGCTGGAGATCATCTCCACCGGCGGCACCATTCGCAACCTCAGGCGGCACTACTTCAACGACAAGATCTGGCCGGACTACACGGTGATTCCCGCCAGCGACACTCCCACCATCGTATTCAGGACAGTCAGGCCCGGACGGAAGGTGGATGTTTGCGGTTTCACGGTCAAACCGGTGCGGGTCAACCATACCGTGGAGGCCGTGGGGTACATCATCGACAACGGGAAGACGTCGATCGCCTACAGCGGTGACACCGGGGCGACGGACGGATTGTTCGAGGCCATCAGCGCGCAGAAGAACCTGAGCGCTTTTCTGATGGAGGTCGCTTTCCCGAACTCACAGGAAAAGCTGGCGCGCGTCGCCGGGCATCACACGCCGAACATGTTGGAACAGTCCCTGCAGAAGATCGGCGACAAGCGCGACCTGCCGGTGCTCCTCTTCCATATCAAGCCGGTCTTCGAGCGAGAGGTGGAGCGCGAGCTGGGCCGATTGAAGGGGAACAATCTCACCGTTCTGCGACTGGAAGACCGCTTTTTACTATAGGGAGCGGACCGCCCCTTGATTTGGAGGGCGTTTGTCGTATCCCGGTACCGACATGCACGGGAAAACGGCCGTTCTCTTGTTGACCGTTCTGCTTCTGGCAGCCGCGCTGCCGGCGCGAGCCCAGCCCTCGGAGACAGGCGGGCAGGAAGAGAGCTCGGGCGAAGAGGGCGGGGCTGAAACCGCGCCCGGTGCCGGGTCGGAGGCCGCGGCAAAGCCGGACGAGGACGGAAAGCCGGTGCTGAAACCGCCCCGGCTGGTCCAGTTCGCGGAGGCGCCCTATCCAGAGCCGGCGGGCGAGCAGGGGCTCGAGGCGACTGTCGAGCTAGAGGTCGTGATCGACTCCCAGGGAAAGGTGAGCGAGGCGCGGGTGGTAGAACCGGTCGGCCACGGCTTTGATGAAGCCGCTCTGGAGGCCGTACGCCGCTTCGTCTTCGAGCCGGCCACCCGCGACGGCGAGGCCGTGCCCTCGCGCATCCGCTATCCCTATGTCTTCGAGATCCGCGAGCAGCTGGTGCAACCCGAGCCCGATCGCCCTCCGGTCTCGCAGCTGGCGGGTCGCTTACTGGGGCGCGATGACGAGCAGCCGATATCCGGTGCGCAGGTGGTGCTCTCCTCATCCGAGCGCGAGATCTCGCTGAGCGAGGCGACCGACGAGAAGGGCGCTTTCCTGTTCGAGGAGCTACCCCCGGGGAGCTATACGGTTACGGTCTTTGCCGAGGGCTTCGAGAGCATCGACGCGCAGGAGCAGTTGGTGGCCGACCAGGTCACCGAGGTGGTCTACCGCCTGGAGCTCAGCGGCGACGTGGAGGCGTTCAGCGCCGTGGCCCGCGTACCGCCTCCGCCGCGCGAGGTGACCCGCCGGGTGATCGAAAAGCAGCAGTTGACCCGCGTGGCCGGCACGCGAGGCGACCCCTTGCGCACGGTCGAGATCATGCCCGGGGTATCGAGGCCGCCCTTCAGCGGCGGACAGCTCATCGTGCGGGGCAGCTCTCCGCGGGACACCCAGGCGCTGTTCGAGGGCATCCCCATCGACCTGCTCTACCACTTCGGCGGATTGACCAGCTTCGTGCATCCGCGGCTGCTGGACAGCATCGAGTTCTTCCCGGGCAACTTTTCGGCCCGCTACGGCCGCGGTATGGGTGGCATCATCGAGGTACGCGCGGCAGATCCGGCCTATGATCGGGTGCACGGGGTGGCGGACGTGAACCTGATCGACTCCTCGCTGCTGATCGAGGTCCCGGTGGTGGAGCAGAGGGCGGGCATTACCGCGGCCATACGCCGTTCTTATGTCGACCTGATACTGGAGTCGGCCGGCAGCGCTTTCGAGGACGACACCTTCGACCTGGTAGCCGCCCCGGTCTACTGGGACTACCAGCTGGTCGGCAGCGCGCGCCTTTCCGACCGAGACGACCTCCGCTTGATGGGGTACGGCAGCGAGGACAGCTTTGCCATCCTCTTCGACCAGCCCGCCGGGTCCTCGGAGGTGACCGGACAGCTGGATCTGAGCCTGAAGTCGCACCGCTTCCACGGCACCTGGGAGCGGCGGATGAGCGACCGGCTCGACCAGGAGCTGGACTTCGCGGTAGGAACACTGGACCTGCACTTCGGATTCGGCGAGGAGATCGATTTTCGACTGGAGCAGCTCTGGCTGATAGGGCGCGCCGAGTGGCGGCTTCGGCTCTCGCCCAAGGTACGCCTGATCGGCGGCCTGGACATGCTGGGCGGCCCGGGCAAGGTGACCTACATGGGGCCGCCCCCGCTGCAGACCGAGGGCAACCAGGAGCGCGGCTCGCTCAACAACCAGCAGATGGCGGAGGCCGCGCAGGAGTACAGCCTCTACTACCCGGCCTGCTACCTGGAGAGCGACCTCACCCTGGGCAAGCTGCGGGTGGTGCTGGGCTCGCGGCTGGACTACTTCAACATGATCCAGAAATGGGCCTTCGACCCGCGGGTGGCCTCGCACTACTCCCTGACCGATCAGGTTGAGCTCAAGGCGGGCGTGGGGATGTTCTCCCAGCCGCCCGAGGGCTTCGAGCTCTCGCGGGAGCTGGGCAATCCCGATCTGGATCCCAACCGATCGCTACACCTGAGCACGGGGGTGGACTACAGCCCCCTCGAAGAGCTGACGCTCGGCGTCGAGGGTTACTTCAAGTATCTTTTCCATCGCGTGGTGGGAACCGAGCGGGGGCAGGAGCCCTATTACCTCAACGATGGTATCGGCCGGATTTACGGCGTCGAGATCTCGGCCGTGCTACAGCCGAAAGGAAGGATCTTCGGTTACCTCTCCTATACGCTTTCGCGCAGCGAGCGGCGCGACCGGGACAACCCCTGGCGCCTGTTCGACTACGACCAGCCCCACATCCTGACCGCCAGCGCTACCTATCGCCTGGGTCGCGGCTGGGAGCTGGGCGGTACCTTCCGGCTGGTGAGCGGCAATCCGATCACGCCCATCGAGGGTGGGGTGCTCAACCTGGACACCTGGGATTACTGGCCGGTCAACGGGCCTCCCAACAGCGCCCGCTCCGCCATGTTCCACCGTCTCGACGTCCGCATCGAGAAGCTGTGGACTTTCACCGACTGGAAGCTGGCGCTGTACCTGGACGTACAGAACGCCTACAACGCATCGAACCAGGAGGGGCTGGTCTACGATTACCGCTACCGACAGAGCGCCGAGCTGAACGGGCTGCCCATCCTGCCGGTACTGGGACTGAGGGGTGAGCTATGAAGCGCGCGACCATCTGCTTGCTGCTTCCGTTCTTCGCCTCGGCAGTACTGACGGGCTGCATCGAGGAGTTACCGGCGATCTCCAAGGTCGAGGACACCCGCATCCTGGGCGTGCGGATCGATGTGCCGGACGACCCGGGCAGGGCCTGGGTCGTACCGGGAGAGACCGCGGAGGTCTCCTTGCTGGTGGTCAATCCCGATCTGTCCCATACCTCCGACGAGACGAAGATGATGTTGCTCGGGTGCACGCCGCTTCCGGTGGGTATCGGGCCTCCGCTCTGCCTGGAGCTGTTGCAGCTGACCGAGAGTTTCGGCGCCGCCGGTGGCGAGGTTACGGGCCCGGGGGCGATTGAGCCGCTGGATCGGATCTCCTGTTCGCAGATAGAGCAGGCCGGGGCCGAGCTTTCCGGCTTGCTGTCGTTGCTGGGCATGGAGCTCGGGTGCGTCGTGGGCGAGCCGCGTTTTGAGCTTACCGTACCAGCGGAGGCGACCGCCGCGGAGCGGCTGGTGCGAGGAGTGCTCTGCGACAGGGGAGAGCCCTTCCTCGACCCGTCATCGCAGGCGCTGTTCGGATGCGACCTGCAGCAGGGCGGGGAGGAGATTCCGTTTGCGATGACCGTGCCCATCCAGACCGGCGAACAGTCCAATCGCCATCCGTCGCTCGCGGGCGCTTCGATCGCCGTAGACGGCGTCGAGTGGCCGGTTGCGACCGGAGAGCAGCTGCTCGGCTACCAGATCGCCGGCGTGCAGGGCGAGCAATCCTTCGACTGCCGGGCCGCAGCGGACGACGGTCTGATCCTTCTCGTAGCGAAGGGAACCCGGACGCTGCGAGTCGAGGTGTCGTTCGCCGATTTCGAAGCGTTCGAGGAGGACGGCGAGCAACTCCGCGAGGAGCTTCGCTTCGCGGTCTACTCGACCGAGGGCAAGCTCGAACGCGACCGTTCGGTGGTGCGGGCCCAGGACGATCCGCTGGCCTTCGACCTGCAGTGGGAGACCCCGGGCGAGGTGGGCGAAGCGGGGATGCTGGCGCGTTTCTTCTTCGCAGTGCGCGACCAGCGCGGCGGTTTCGACTCCACGGAGCGCACGCTTTGTGTTACACAATCACCAGAGGAGTAACGGATGCTGGATCGCATCGGCGACTGCCGCATCATCGGTGAGATCGGCAGCGGCGGAATGGCCGTGATATACAAGGCGGTGCAGGAACCGCTGGAACGTATCGTCGCGGTCAAGGCGCTCAAGCCGTCCATCGCCATGGATAGCCATTTCGCGCTGCGCTTCGAGCGCGAGGCGCGCTTCATGGCCTCGCTTCAGCACGAGAACATCATCCACGTCTATGACTTCGTCAAGGCGAGCGACACCATGTACATCATCATGGAGTACGTTCGCGGGATCGATCTCTACGACCTGCTCGAGAAGGTCGGTTACGTGCCGCCGGAGATAGCCGCCATCATCGGGTTACAGGTGGCGCGCGCGCTGGACTACGCCCATTTTCGAGGGCTGGTTCATCGCGATATCAAGCCCGCCAACATCATCGTCTCTTACCAGGGCGAGGTGAAGCTGATGGATTTCGGCATCGCGCGCGACGAAGCCGTCGGCGGCGATCTCACCGAGACCGGTACCGGGGTGGGCACCCCGAGCTACATGAGCCCGGAGCAGATCCTGGGCGACAAGCTGGATTTTCGCAGCGATATGTTCTCGCTGGGCATCGTGCTCTACCAGTGCATGACTGGGTGCAAGCCCTTCGTGGAGGACGAAACGCGCAGCGTGATGCAGAAGATACGCCTGGAGCGGTATACGCCTCCCAGCAAGCTGGTGCCGCAGATCCCCGGCCGCCTGGAACGCATCCTGGAACGCTGCATGGAGAAAGCCCCCATCAATCGCTATCCGGCAACCCAGGCGCTGATCGACGACCTGATGGAGTACCTGGCGTCGCGCGTTCCCATAAACCACAACGCGCGCCTAGTGATGTACCTGAGCGATGCGGGGTTGATAGAGCAAAAGGAAGCGGAGCTGATCCTGGCCGCGTCGGTGCCGCGCAGCGCTCACCGTTCACAGGGAGACCGGTCGTTGTTGCGCGCCGCGCTCATCATCTACGGGCTGCTCTTCCTGGCCGTGTTTGCCAGCGGCGGGGTCATCCAGGCCTCGAATGGCCGGTTTTCCGGCAAGCCGGACGACTTCAACGCCGCGTCGGGGAATCCGGTCGTGCCGGCGGACGCCGGGTTCCTCAAGGTTGTGGTCGACCCCTGGGCCGACGTATATATCGACGGCCAGTTCGTGGTCACCACCCCGACGGCGAATCCCATTCCGCTTTCGCCCGGCAAGCACTACGTCAATCTGAAGAACCCCTACTACCTCGAGCAGAAGACCGAGGTGACCATCCGTCCGAAGAAGACCTCGACCGTCGACGTCCGCATGCAGCCGGACCCGCAGGTGCATGGCCGCGCGGCCGAGGCGTCCGAGTGAACCTCGAAAACCGAAGGGATGCCTGAAGCCAAAGGGACGCGGTTAGCTTTTTCACTTTTCGTTCAGGGTTGTTATCCTGCGCGAGTCATGGAGTTACCGTTCTGCGGTTATTCGCCTTGGAAACGCGAAAAGTGAAAAAGCTAACCGCGTCCCCAGTTCTATTGTTCGTTCTTTTCGTGGCCGTCTCGGCGCACGCCGATCCGGTCCTTTTGCACGTGGTCAGGCCCGGCGATACGCTGGCGTCCATCGCGGAGCGGTACTACGGCGACCCCAGGCGGGAGAGCGTGCTGGTGGAGGAAAACGGTCTGGCCAGCGAGGGCGGTTCGGCCATCGTGGCCGGGCTGCGGCTGGTCATCCCCTCGGTCGCCTACCACACGGTCCAGGAAGGCGAGACCTGGGCCGAGCTGGCCAAGCGCTTCTATGGCGATGCCCGACGGGCGTTCGTGCTGCTGGAGGCGAACAACGGCGCACCGGGAGCCCAGCCAGACCCGGGGGCCGAGCTTCTCATTCCCTATCCCCTGAGGCACATGGCCAAGCAGAACGAGACTCTGCGCGAGGTGGCGGCCGAGTTCTACGGCAGGAAGAAAGTAACGGAAGGAACGCGGAGAATATCTCGTTTCAATCGCGGTCGTATCCGTCGTGTGCGACTGCAGCGGGGCCAGATCCTTCTGGTGCCGCTGGAGGACCTGGTGCTGTCGGAGCAGGGGCGGGAGCTGGCCAAGCAGCAATCGGCCGGTCGGCAGGTCGGCGGCGAGGTTCGGGACCGCCAGGCGCACATCGATTCGGAGCTGCCCCGCCTCCGCAGCCTCGTATCTCGGGGACGGTACGCGGAGGCGGTAGCGCTCGGCAGCGGTCTGTTGGGAGGGGGTCATCTCACCGGCAACCAGATCGTAACCATCCAGAAGGAACTGGCCGTCGCCTTTGTCGCACTAGGTGAGCAGGAGCTGGCGGCCAGGGCGTTTGCCGAGGCCCTGCAGCGCCAGCCGGACTTGGAGCTGGATAGCATCAGCACCTCGCCCAAGGTTCTGCGCGCGTTGAAAGAGGCCGCCGCGTTGCTGTTACCGCCTCCGAAGAAGAACGGGGGCGTACCGCCGGACGGCTAGAAAGGGAAGGGTATGGCAAACCGAAAGGCGACCAACGTCGTCTATCAACGCACCACGGTGAGTCGCGCGGATAGAGCCGGGCTGCTTAGGCATCGGTCGTTCACCCTCTGGTTCACCGGTCTGCCCGCCTCGGGCAAGTCGACGCTGGCGGCAGCGACCGAAAGGCGGTTGCACCAGAGGGGGTGCCTCACCTTTACCCTCGACGGGGACAACGTGCGGCACGGGCTGAACGGCGACCTCGGGTTTTCGCCCGCGGACAGGCAGGAGAACGTCAGGCGTCTGGCCGAGCTGGCCAGTCTTTTCCGGGATGCCGGGCTCATCACCATGACGGCCTTCATCTCCCCTTACAAGCGCGAGAGGAGCTTCGCTCGCTCTCTGGCGGGTGCTGACGATTTCCTCGAGGTCTTCGTGGACTGTCCGCTCGAGGTATGCGAACGGCGCGATCCCAAGGGGATGTACCGCAAGGCCCGCGAGGGGCTCATCAAGGATTTTACCGGGGTATCGGCTCCCTATGAGAGGCCGGAAAGCCCCGAGATCCGCGTACAGACCGACGAGATGTCGGTCGAGCAGTGCGTGACCGAGATCGTCGAGAATCTGATCACGAGGGGATTGCTGCCAGCTTGAACCGCCTCTAGACCGAATCTGACACCTTCTATTTTGCGGTGCCTCCTAACGACCCGGCGGCGCTATCGCTGCGGCTTTCGCCGCTTCTTCCCGGCCCGCTTCTTTGCCTTCTCGCGCGAGATCGACGCTAGCAGCGCTTCCACCCGCGTGAGGTTGGCGGCCGCTTGCGAAGACCAGCGGCAGGAGGGGTCGGCCTGCTGCAGAAAAAGCCGCCAGGATCGCGCGGCAGCCGCGAGCGCGTTTTTCCTGATAGCGTCTGGACGCCGCGAAATCGCCTCGTGGCCGAGAGCCTCGTAGTAGTACACCTCGTATTCCGGCTCGAAGAAGACGCCGTCCGAGCGCAGGATCTGCATGCTGCCGCCCGCGGCGTCCAACGCACTGGCCGTGGTTCTGAGAGCGGTCTCGTGCTCGCCGAGCCTATCCAGCGAGACCGCCAGGCCCCAGAGGGCAAGCGGTTGACCGCCGTCGCCCGACGCCTCCAGCGAGCGCCGGTAGGATTCGACCGCGCCCTCGAGGTCCCCGGCCAGCATGGTGACCTCGCCTAGATTCGCGTATGTGATCGCGGTATCCTGCTGATCCAGGGAAAGCGCGATGGCCTTCCGGTATTCCTCGGATGCTTCACGGTAGCTCCGGTTCCGGGTATGCAGGATACCCAGATTGAAGGCCACCGGGCCGGCGTGGTAACCGGGGTCGATGCGGCGCAGCCGTTGCAGCGTTTCGATGGCCCGGTCGTTCCGGCGCTCGACGCGGCAGGGAGAGCCTTCCTTCGCTGCTGTCGCTTCCACCGGCCGTTCCCAGGCGGCCTGGGCGCGCGCCAGCGCGTACAGCGTCTCCGCATCCTCGGGCGCGAGGCGGGCGGCCTCTTGCAGTAGAACCAGCGCGCGGTCCAGGTGCGAGAGCTTCTGCCGCGCGTGGGGCAATAGCTGCTCTAGCGCGCGCAGGCGTCCGGCGCGCACCTGCTGGTTGTCGGCAGAGAGAGGGAGGGTGATGATCCTCCTGCAAACGGTCTCCCAGCTCGCGGGCAGAAGTCGCGAGGCCCGTTTTAGCTGTAACGCGGCCTGTTCGCGCAGAGCGCGGGATCGGGCCGCACCCGGATCTCGCACGGCTCGCCAGAAGGGAGCGGTCACCCGTTCCGGTCGCTGGGCGCGGGCCGTCGAGGCGACGCCCAGGCAGAACAGCAGCAGGCCCAGCCCTGCCAGTCGCCGGTTCATCGCTTCTCCTTCGCGTCGCCCTTCGCCTCCTGCAGGCTCGCCAGCGAGCGTCGGGCGTGCTCCCTCCAGGTACCAGCTTGTGCGGCGATCGACCAGCGCTGCCGAGCACCGTCACGATCGCCGAGCGATTCGAGCATGACGGCGAGGCGAGCGGCGCGTTCGCCCGGCGGAAGCGGCAACGAGCGGAGCGCGCGCTCGGCGGCCGCGCGGTCCCCGGCCTGAGGGCCGAGCTCCATCGCTTGCTCGGGCTTTCCCTCGCGGTGAAGGGCCAGCGCCAGTCCCAGCAAGAGCGCGGGTCTCTCCGGTCGGTCTCCCTCTCGCAGCGCCAGTCGATAGGCGAGGATCGCGGCCGAAAGCCGCTCCGGACCGAGAAGCTGCAGGAGATCCCCTTGCAGGGCGTAGAGCGAGCCGCGCCGGCCGCCCGACGCCATCGTCCCCGTAAGCCGGGAGAGGATCCGTTCGGCCAGCTCATAGGCGGCCGTGCGCATGGCGATGCGAACGGCTGCTTCCCCCTGTTCGACGTCGTCCAGGGCCCGGTCGTCCAGCTCCAGGGCGCGTTCTAGCGGCTCGAGCGCGTCGCCGTACCGCTTCATGGCGCCGAGGGCCAGCGCCCGTAACACGTGGGCCGGGGCACGGCCGCTCATGCGCGCGACGGCTCTATCGGCCTTCTGGAGCGCCTCCTGGTGTCTTCCGGTGCGCAGGGCGGACTGCGATTGCTCGACCAGAACCCGGTAGTGGCGCAGACCGGGCGTGCGCACCTCGTCCCAGAAATCGGAGGCCCGCGCGGGTAGGGAAAGGCCCAAGGCGACGACGACCGCGGCGGCGACCCCGATCGGTTGGCCCGGCGATCCCGTGCCGATGGTGTGCGGCGTCCGCAAGGTTCAGATCCGGTTGTAGGGGACCGTCTCGACGGTGCCGATCCCGGGTATGGTGGCCAGGCGATCCAGAAGCTCGTCCGCGGTGGCGACCAGCACGATGGCCAGATCGCGCTTGGACAGTCGGGCTCGAAGAGCCGCGTTGACCTGGTCCCGAGTGACGGCGCGAATACGTTCCACGAATTCGGAATAGAAGTCGCGCCGCAGACCGAACAGCTCGATCTCCAGCCGCTGGCCGACGCGCTTGGCGGGCGTATCGATCTCGAACGCGTAACTCTTGGTCAAATAGCGTTTGGCGAAGGCGAGCTCGCCCCGCGTGATACCGCAATCGACGAGCCGTTCGAGCATGGAGAGCTGCAGCTCGATACAGGCGGCCGCGTCACGAGCAGCGGGAAAGGACCACATCGACCAGAGGTCGCGTTGCCGATCCCTGGAGAATCGGCTGCCCGTGCCGTAGCTCCATCCCCTGCGCGAACGTACCTCTTTCATCAGGCGAGCGGTAAACGTGCCTCCGAAGACCGTGTTGCCGACCAGCAGCGGGACCAGATCCGGATCGCTCGCGCGCGCGCCCAGGGTACCGATCAGGATCTGCGCCTGGGTCCGTTCCGGCTTGTCCACCAGCAGCATGCGCCGCCCCCGCGCGAAGCGCGGCGGCGGTACGCGCGGCGGCGGGGGCGCTCCGCGGGGCAGATCTCCTAGATACCGGTGGACGATCTCTCGCAGCCTGATCCCGCCGACCGCTCCCGCCGCAGACACGATGAAATTGTCCGCCCGGAAGTGGCGCCGGTGGTGCTCCCTTACGTTTTCTAGCTGTATATAATTTATACTCGACTTTGCGCCGATTACCGGCCGTCCGTAGGGATGTCCGGCCAGCGCGAACCTGCGGAAATGGCGGGCGGCCAGCGCGCTGTCGTTGTCGCAGGCCTCCGTGATCTCGGCCACGGTCTCGCGCTTCAGGTAACGCAGGTCTGATGCGCGCAGGGCGGGACGGCCGAGCATGCAGCCGAGCAGCTCTACGAAAGGCTCCAGGTTTCGCTCCAGTACCACGCTAGCGAAGTGGACGTAGCTGGGAGCGCAGCGTACGACCAGGTGTGCTCCCAGCTCCTCGATGCGCCGGTCCAGCTCGTCGGCGGATTGCCTCCGGGTTCCCATACGTACCAGCCTGGCGGTGAGGCGCGACAATCCTTCCATCCCGCACGGATCGCTCACGCTGCCGGTTCTCAAGGTAACCTGCAGGTTTACCAGCGGTAGCAACCGGCTCTCCTCCAGCAGGACGAGGGTACCGGCCTCGGTGCGAAACGCCGTCGGTTCCCCGGCCGCACCGTTCCGCTGCCCGCGCGCTCGGCTCGCCTCACCGGCCATGGTTCGAAAAATTTGCGTCATCCGGCCTCGTTTCCCGGAGTGACGACGATCGAGGTCCGCTGCCGGCTGTCGAGATAGCGGCGGGCGGCGCGCAGGATGTCGTCGGCGCCCATGTCCAGGATGGCTTCGCGCCGGCGAAACAGCTCCCCGGCGTCGCCGAGAACCGTGTGGTAGAAAGCGGCGCGCTCGGCCTTGCCGTCGGCCTTCTCCAGACCTCGGAAGAAGGACAGATCGATGCGGTTCTTGACCTTACCGAGTTCGCGTCTTCCCACCGGTCTCTCCCGCAGTCTGTCGACTTCGTTCTCCACCACGGCGAGCGCTTTGCGCCAGTCGCGGCCTCGTCGCAGCGTCACCTGAATCTCGAAGAGCCCGGGTTGCTGGAAGGGGGAGACCGTGCCCTGGGCTTCGACCGCCAGCTCTCGTTCTCGCACCAGTTTCCGGTAGACGCGCGAGCTGCGACCCCCGAACAGCACCTCGCTGGCCAGCGTCAGGGCCGGGTGGTCCCGGTTGCCGAAGGCCGGCGCGCGATAGCCGAGTAAAAACCGCTCCGAGGTTGTGTGTCGCCGCAGGGCGAGGCGGCGTTCCCTGCGCTGGCGGGGTTCGGCCGTCGACCTACCGGAGGGGATTCGTTGTCTTTTCATCGAGCCGTAATGGTGCTGGACGAGCCCCAGCGCCCTTTCTTCTTCCACGTCGCCCACCAGCACCAGGGCGGCGTTGTTCGGGGCGTAATAGGTCCGGTAAAAACGCCGGCAGTCCTCCGCCGTCAATCCCTCGATGTCCCTCATCCAACCGATGGTAGGCTGGCCGTACGAGTGGCGTTTGAAGCTAGTAGCATACAGCAACTCGTCCATGGTCCCTTCCACGCTGTCGTCCACCCGGAAACGGCGCTCGTTGGCCACCACTTCCTTCTCGACCTCGACTAGCGGCTCGTCCAGCACCAGCTCGGCCATCCGATCGGCCTCCAGACCGACCGCCAGCTCGAGCTCGCTCGAGGGCAGGTTGTCGTAGTAGAAGGTCCAGTCCACCCAGGTAGCGGCGTTGGTATGCCCGCCGGCCGCTTCCAGCAGCCGGTCGAAGGCGCCGGGCTCGAGGTTCCGCGTCTGGTTGAACATCAGATGTTCGAAGAGATGGGCCAGCCCGGTCTTGCCGGGTAGCTCGTGCCGCGAGCCGACGCGAAACCAGGTGTGATAGCTCAGCACCGGAGCGGAAGCGTCGGGCAGCAGAAGGATGTCCAGCCCGTTGCCCAGCCGGTAGCGGCAGAGCTCGAGCCGCTCGCCAAAAGCCGAGCGGGAAACGAAGGCGACCCTCGCGTTGGCCGAACGCACCCCTTTGTTGAGTCGGGCAACGATCTGTTGGGAGTCATCCGCGCTCATGAAGCGCTAGAGATAGTGTTCCGCCGGGCACCTCGCGTCAAGGCGGGTTCCGGACCTCTCCGCGGCGACCAGGCGAGATGGCTCCTCGCGGAGGGCGGCGCTTGACCGCCGGCCCCCGCCTCTGATAACCGCGGTAGGCATGTCGACCGTTCGAGTGCGTTTTGCCCCTTCTCCTACCGGTTACCTGCATCTAGGCGGCGCCCGCACCGCGCTGTTCAACTGGCTGTGGGCGCGTCGGCAACAGGGCACCTTCGTGCTTCGCATCGAGGATACCGATCGGGAGCGGAGCACGCCGGAAAGCGTCCAGGCCATCATCGATTCGCTGCGGTGGCTCGGGCTGGAGTGGGACGAGGGTCCCGAGCAGGGAGGTCCAAACGGCCCCTACTTCCAGACGCAGAGGCTGGAGATCTACCGCGAGTTCGCAGATCGGTTGATCGACGCCGGCCACGCCTTCAGGTGCTACTGCACCAAGGAGGATCTGGCGCAAGCGCGCGAACGGTTCGCCAACAGCGGTGTCAAGGGCGCGTTTCGTTACCCGGGAACCTGTCGCGACCGCCAGGACCGTCCGGACCGTCCTTACGTGGTGCGCTTCAAGGCGCCGGGCCAGGGTAAGAGCGATTGGCGGGATCTGGTCAAGGGGAGGATCGAGATCGACCACGAGACCCTGCAGGACTTCGTGCTGCTGCGCGACAACGGGATGCCGCTTTACAATCTGGGAGCGGCGGTGGACGACATCACCATGGGGATCACGCTGGTGGCTCGGGGCGACGACCACATGATCAACACCGTGCCGCAAATTCTCATTTACCGGGCTCTGGGCTACACGCCCCCGGTGTTCGCCCATCTGCCCATGATCCTGGCCCCCAACGGGGACAAGCTTTCTAAACGGCACGCCGCGGTGGCGGTCCTGGACTACCGCGATCAAGGTTATCTCGCCGACGGGGTGATCAACTACCTGGCGCGCCTGGGCTGGTCGCACGGAGACCAGGAGGTGTTCACCCGGCAGGAGCTCATAGAGAAGTTCGACTGGGAACAGGTGGGCAGCACCGCCGGCAAGTACGACGCGAAGAAGTTCCTGCACGTACAGGCCTCGCACCTGCGCCTGCTGGACGCGGCCGATCTGGGTAGGCTCTCGCTGCCGTTCCTGCAGGCTCGCGGTTTGCAGGTCGACGCCGCCGACCCGATGCTCGGTGCCGCTGCCGAGACCATCAAGCCGCGAGCGGCCACCCTGCAGCAGGCGGCGGAGATGATGGATTTCTACTTCCGGGAGTCGCCGGCGATGCAGGAAAAGGCGCGGAACAAGTTCCTCAAGCCGGAAGCGGAGAGCGTGCTGCACCAGCTCGGCGAGCTGCTGGCCACGGTCGACCGATTCGACCGCGAATCGCTGGAAGCCCGGGTCAAGGCCTGGTTGGAGCAGAGCGGTATCGCGCTGAAGCAGGTAGCGCAGCCCGCGCGCGTGGCCCTGACCGGCAAGGGCGAGAGCCCGGGCCTGTTCGAGATGATGGAGGTGCTCGGACGCGAGCGGACGTTGCAGCGATTGGAGCGTGGGGCGCTGGTGGCCGGGGGGGAGGAGCGGGCGGAAAGGGATGGATGACGCTTCGGGCCGGAGCGGACGTTCGAGGCTTTCGGAGCTGCATCCGCGCCGCTTTTTCCTCGAGACCTGGCGAGCTATCGACGAGGAGGCGGCACAGGAGCGCGCCGCCCATCCGGGCTACGACGCCCGGCCTCTGATCGCCTTCGCGGTGGGCGCGGTCTGCCTGACGCTGATGCAGTACTTCGGCTCCTCCTACGACCTGCTGCGGCTGATCAGTTTGATGCGGGGCGACGGAACCGGGCCGCTGGACTCCCTTGCCGACCGTCTGGTCGAATCGCAGTTCTACCAGCTGTTCAAGCACGGCTACTGGGCCCTGTGGCGGGTGCTCGGCTACTTCGTGGTCCCGGCGCTTACGGTCAAGCTGGTCTTCCGGGAACGGCTGCGAGACCACGGTCTGAATACCCGGGGATTTTTCGAGCACCTCTGGATCTACATCGTTTGTTTTAGCATCGTGCTCGTTTTGGTGGTGGCCGTCAGCTTCATCGGCGAGTTCACCGACTACTATCCGTTCTACGACGATGCCGAGCGCAGCTGGGTCGACCTGCTCTGCTGGGAGGCGTTCTACGCCGCGCAGTTCTTCGCCCTGGAGTTTTTCTTCCGCGGCTTCTGGCTCAGCGCCTGCAAGAGAGCCATGGGCTCTTACGGCATCGCAGCCATGCTGGTTCCCTACTGCATGATCCACTTCGGCAAGCCCTGGATGGAGACGCTGGCCGCGATAGCCGCCGGTATCGTGTTGGGAACGTTGGCGCTGAAGACGCGCTCCATCTGGAGCGGCTTTCTCATCCACGTATCGGTGGCGTTCAGCATGGATCTGGCCGCAATCCTGCAGGAGGGATCGCTGCCCACCGCGTGGTGGCCGCCGGGGTGAGATGGCGAGGGTGACGGCGATGAAGGTCGGTACGGCCGGCGAAAGCGAGGCGAGGTTGAAGCCCGGCACCTTGTGGAGAGCTACCCGGGAGCGGACACGCCGGGCGCTGGACGCTGGTGCGCTCGAGCCCATACGCACCCGCAGTACCTTCCTGGCGGACGCCGAGGTGCGCTTTCTGGTGCGAATGGTCTCCAGCTTGGAGCGCAAGGCGCGCGCGAGAGAGCGCCCCGAGCAGCGGAAGTCGCGCGGGTTCAATCCGTTCCTTCCCTACGACGAGGAGATGTTCGTGGCGGACATCTCGCCCACCCACCTCTGCCTGCTCAACAAGTACAATGTCATCCATCACCACCTGCTCATCGTCACCCGCGCCTTTGAAGATCAGAGGGCGCTGCTCACGTTGCCCGATTTCGAGGCGGCCTGCGCTTGCCTGGCCCAGTTCGATGCCCTGGCCTTCTACAACGGCGGCAGGGTGGCGGGCGCCAGCCAGCGCCACAAGCACCTGCAGATGATCCCGCTGCCCATGGCCCCGAGCGGCGCCCGGCTGCCCATCGATCCCCTGATCGAGAAGGCGCCCCGGGCAAAGGGGCTTTTCGTCTTGCCGCAATTCCCCTTTACCCACGCGGTTGCGCGGCTGGATGGTCTGGCGCCGGTGGATTCGCCGGAGCTTCCGCGGCATCTGCTACGGCTCTACCGCCGGATGCTGCGCGCGACGGGGTTGAACCATCGTTTCGGATCCTCCGCACCCGCCCGGCAAGCGGGACCGTACAACCTGCTGTTCACCCGGCAGTGGATGCTGCTGGTGCCGCGCTCGCGCGAGTTTTTCCGGGGAATATCTGTCAACGCGCTCGGCTTCGCGGGCGCGTTGCTGGTGAAGGACAAGGCACAGTTGCTTACCCTGCGTAACGTCGGACCGATGGTCGCGCTATCGCGGACTTCGGTAAAGCTTCCCGCGGGGAAACGGCGGCGCGGTTACCTTCCGTAGCCGCTATCCGGCACGAAGGTGCACATGGAGACGTCGAAGGTACAGTCGTTGGTACAGAGCAGCTGTCCGCCGCCGTAACCGAGGGAAGCACAGCTCTCGCCGCCCAGGTTGTCGCCGTCGCAGTGCTCGTAGGTCTCGCTGTCGACCAGGCCGTTTCCACAGCGCGCGCCGCCATCCATGCCCGCGTCGAACCCGCCCCCGCCCCCGCCGCCGCTATCGACGCACTGCCCGTCGCTGCAGGCGTACCCCGGCTGGCAGTCCGGGTCGTCGAGGCATTGGACGCAGACACCGCGCTCCTTGTCGCACAGCAAGCCCAGCCCGGTGCACTGGTTGTCCGACTCGCACGCCAGAGGGCCTGCATCCGGGATCGAGCCGCCGGCTCCGGCGGCTGCAGCCCCGTCGCTTCCCGCGTTTGTCCCGGCGCTATCCGATCCGCCGGCCGCTCCGCCATTGCCGCCGGTCGTGCCCTGTTCGTCGTTTTCGGCTGCATTGCCGCCCGACGCGGCCGAGGTGCCGGCACCGCCTTGGAAGGTGGGGTCCTCCGGCGTGCCCGCATCGGATACCTCCGGTCTGTACACGGAGCGCGCGCAGCCCGGAAGAAGCGCGCAACAGAACACCACGACCCCGAAACGCAGGTAGCGCATACCTAGACTAAAATTAATGATACGCGCGGCTCGCGATCTGTACAACAGCTCCTACCCGGTAGTGCTAATCCGATTTTCGCCCATATTGTAAAATTCCAGTATAAAAACGGGGTCATTAATCCCTGATTTCTCCCGATCTTTCAGGATTGGGCAAAAAACCACGATTTCTTACCTATTGGTACAAGAAAATACATGTTTGTGACATATGGGTGCGCATTTGTTGCTTTAAGGCGCTTATGTCGGTCACAGCAACAGAAATTGCCATCGTTTCGTTCTATCTCGTAGTGCTGTCCATCCTGGGACTGTACGGGTTCCACAGGGGATTGCTCCTGTATCTCTACTGGCGTTACCGGAAACGGGCCCCGAAGCCGCCCAAGCGGTTCGAGGCTCTGCCGCGGGTGACAGTTCAGCTTCCCATGTACAACGAGATGTACGTGGCGGAACGGTTGCTGGAAGGCGTGGCGTCGATCGAATACCCCAGGGACAAGCTGGACATACAGGTCCTGGACGACTCGACCGACGAGACGGTTTCCATCGTCCAAGCCAAGGTGGCCGAGCTGCAGCAACGCGGCTACGATGTGTCCTATATCCATCGAACCGATCGCGTCGGGTACAAGGCGGGTGCTCTGGAAGAGGGATTGAAGAGCGCCAAGGGAGACTTCACCCTGGTATTCGATGCCGATTTCATACCCACCAAGAGCATCATCTACGATCTCATCCACTACTTCACCGATCCCAAGGTGGGCATGGTGCAGGCTCGCTGGGGCCACCTGAACCGCGACTACTCGCTGCTCACGCGGGTACAGTCCCTGATGCTCGACGGCCACTTCGTCATCGAGCACATCGCGCGCAACCGCTCGGGGCGTTTTTTCAACTTCAATGGCACGGCCGGCATCTGGCGGCGCTCGACCATCGTGGACGCGGGCGGCTGGCAGCACGATACGCTGACCGAGGACATGGATCTGAGCTTTCGCGCGCAGCTCAAGGGCTGGAAGTTCGTCTATGTACCCACGGCGCTGGCGCCCGCCGAGATCCCCTGCGAGATGAACAGCTTCAAGGGTCAGCAGTACCGCTGGGCCAAGGGCTCGGCGCAGACCACGCGCAAGCTGCTCTCGACCGTCGTGCACGCCGATATCCCCTTCAAGGTGAAAGTGGAGTGCTTGTTTCACCTGACCAATAACTTCGCCTACGTGTTCCTGGTCCTGCTGGCGGCGTTGCAGCTTCCCAACATGCTGCTCCGCCGCCACATGGAGAGGCCGGAGCTGCTGCTACTCGACGTGCCGCTGTTCGCCACCACCTGTCTCTCCATCGTGGTCTTCTATCTCACCGCGCACCGAGCGCTATACACGGACATGTGGGACGCGGTAAAAAGAGTGCCTTTGATGATGGCCATCAGCATCGGGCTCTCCCTGAACAACGCGCGTGCGGTGCTGGAGGGGCTGCTGGGGAACGATTCCGAATTCGTGCGTACCCCCAAGCACGGTATCCTCCACCGGCAGGGAAACTGGAGTACTAAAAAATACAAGGCCGGCGCCGCCACCATAGGCACCGTGCTGGAGGTCGGTTTCGGCATCTACTTCGTGCTGACCATCCTGCTGGCCGTGATCACGGGATCCTGGGTCAGCATTCCCTTCCTGGTGCTGTTCGCTATCGGTTTCGTCTACGTGGGCTGGCTCAGCATCTCCCAGGCGCGGTAATCCCCCCCTTTGTGCCCCCTCCGGCTTTCAGGAACCGCGCGGCAGAGATGCCCGGGTCGCCCGGGCATCTCTGC
>CAYVFC010000051.1:0-50000 GCA_964450715.1 uncultured Sandaracinaceae bacterium
CCCCATCGAAACGCCAGAAACTAAAGAGCGTAACGAGATGTGTAGAATGATTAGGGCTTGCCCCCGCCCGCCCCGCTTCAGATCCTTCCTCGGGGCGGCGGCTGGCTCTCGATCCCGTGCCGCTTCAGCTTGTCCAGAAACGTCGTGCGCTTCAGCCCCAGCATCCGCGCCGCCTCGCTCTTGTTCCCGCCCGCGTGCTCGATGGCGTGCCGCAGGATGCGCCGTTCCAGCGCCTCGAAGGTGTCGCCTGCCACCTGCTCGCTCTGCCGCGGCGCTGCCGCCACCACCGTCAGCGGCAGATCTGCCGTTCGCACCCGCGGGCCCGCGGTGACCGCCACTGCCGCCTCGATCGCTGCGCGCAGCCCGGCCAGGTTGTCCGGCCAGATGTGCTGCTCCAGCGCCCGCGCGGCCTCGGGCTCGACGCCCAGCGGCTCGCGCCCCAGCACCCGGCAGGCCCGTGCGATCTCGCCCAGCAACAGCGACTGCAGATCCTCGGCCCGCTGCTGCAGCGGCGGGACCAGCAGCGTGCTGCGCTCGAAGCGCCCGGCCAGCCCGGCGTCGAACCTTCCGGTCTGAACCAGCTGCTCGAGCGGCACCCGGCTGGTGGCCACCACCCGCGCAGCCACCGCGTAGGGCTGCTCGGCGTTGAGCCGGCAAGCCTGGCCCGAGGCCAGCGACCACCCCAGCGAGCGCTGTACCTCGACCGGAAGCGCCGGCAGGTCCAGCAGCAGCAGCGTCCCCTGCTCGGCCAGCGGCAGCCAGCCCGGATACTCCGAGTAAACCTGCTCGTCGCCGAACAGCGCGGCCCCGGAGCGTTCCGCGCTCACCGCCGCGCAGTCGCCGACCAGCAGCCCCTGCTCGGCCCGTCCGCTCCGCCTGTGCAGCCTGAAGGCCAGCTGTTCCACCTCTAACCCGGCGGCGGCCACCAGCAGCACCGGCTCGTCTGCTTCTGCCAGCTGCTCGATCTGCCCGAGCAGCTCGCGCATCGCCTCGCTGTAGGCGACCGGCGCCGCGCGCATCCGCTCGGCCGCCCCCGCCGCCTTGAGCGCCGCGCTCTGCGCCCGCATCCGTTCGGCTTGCCGCTCCAGCTCCGCTTCCCGCTCGCTCGCCCGCTTCAGCTGCCGCTCGGCTTCGCCCGCGCGCCTCTGCGCCCGCTCCTCGGAGCAGAGCACCGAGACGAACGCGGTCAAAAAAAGCGAGAAACGCCCGAGCGCCGCCACCTCCTCCAGCGTCAGCGCGCTTCTGCGCCGCCCGCGCGGCACCAGCAGCGCGCCCTCCAGCTCGGCGTTGCGGCAGAGCGGCACCGCGCACAGCGCGTCCATCTCCCGCAGCGCGTCGACCACCGGCCTGAGCGGCGGCTGCCGCACGATCTGCCTCTGAAGCGAACGCCGGATCAGGATCTCGCCCGGAGCCACCTGCAGCAGGTCGCGCAACGCCGGCGAAAGCTCCCGCTCGGCCAGGTGCGGCTCGCCCGCCGCGTCGATCCGTACCTGCAGGGTCGGATGCAGGGCGTACAGCAGCGGCTCGGCCGTCACCTCCCCGCTGGCCGTCCGCAGTGCCGGCAAGACGGCGCGCCCCAGCTCGGCGAAGCTCTGGCAGCCTGCCAACCGGTCGATCGCCTGGTCGATGCCCGCAAGCAGCCGCCCGCCGTAGGGCGCCAACCAGCGGTGCGACACGGGCCGCAGCAACCAAAAGAGCGCCGCGGTCGCCGCCGCGGCCACGGCCACGGATAAAACGATCAAAAGCGGCTGCTCGGGAACTCGCAGCTCGAGCAGCGCCGCCCCGCCGCCCACCGCCGCCATTGCCAGCGCCGCCGCCGCCGCGTCGCGCGAGGCCGCCCCGGCGCGCAGCCTTCGCGTCCCGTCCGCCATCAGCACGTGGCCCAGTACCGTGAACATCGCGATGGCGCCTACCGCCGCGCTCCGGGGCAGCCCCTCTGGCGCCGTCCCCTCTGCCAGCCAGGCGGCTGCCAGCGCCGCGGTCAGCGCCGCGGCCGGCAACAGCCCCAGCACCGCCCAGGTATTGGCGGTCAGCGACGCCAGGTCGCTTCCCAGCTGCCGCCTCAGCAGCCTGACGCCCAGCGCGAACACGATGCTGAGCGCCGCGTGCCCGAGCGGAATCGCAGCCACCCAGGGCCGCGCCAGCAACAGCAGCCCGAACAGCCGCACCGCTGGCATCAGCGCCGCCAGCCCCGCCAGCGCGCTCGCCGCTGCCAGCCCGTATGGCGCCCAGGTTGACAGCCGCCTGAGCGGCCGCAGCCGGTCCGGCGCTACCAGCGCCAGATCGCTCAGCAGCCCGGCAAACGCCGACAGCGCCACCACCCTAGCGGACTGCAGCGCCAGCGACTCGCTCACCGGCCGCAGCCCGCCCACCAGCACCCCGGCCGCGGCCAGCGCCAGAAGCCCGATGCGGTGCGGAGCGGCCGCGCCGGCGCGCTGCAGCATGAACGGGTAGAGCAGCGACAACAGCACCGCCAGCCCGGCCAGGGCCGTATCCGCGGGGTCGAGTCCCTGCCGGAAAGAGGCCGCATGGGCCACCAGGTACAGGACCAGGGCCACGCCCAGGAAGTGGGTGATGCGCGTCTGCCGCACGGGAGACCTTTAATACACTTCGCCCGATTCAGAAAGCCGACGCAGCGACTCCCTCTTCCCGTCTGGGCCGAGCGGCGAACCCCGCGGGTCCCAATTCCCGCCTTCCCCCCCCCATGTCATTTCGCAGCGAGAAATCTCCTGACAACAGTTCTCCACCCGAGATCCCTCCCTTTGGTCGGGATGTGATGACGCCGCGGCAGTGCCGCGCCGTCATCACACCTCCACCAACCGGTACTCGCTATTGCCCATCCCCATCTTCCGGGCGTGCGCGATCTGGATCGACCCGTCCAGCTTTGGGTAGTGCCTCTTGCCCAAATCCGCTCCCTGTTCGTCGACGGTCAGATCCAGGCCGGCCTGGTCGATGGCCACCGGGTCGCGCGAGACCAGCACGCCTACGTCGGGTGCGCACTTCTTCTGTTTCTTGCTCATGCAATCGCACTCCGCGGTCATGTCCACCAGCACGTTGACGAACAGCGCCTTGTCGGCGAAGTGCTTGAGCGCCCCGGCCGCGTGCTCGGCCATGCTCTTCTGCAGCACCTCGGACTCGGACGAGTAATTGAAGCGCACCGCCCCGTAGCGGCACACGGCCAGGCACTGCCCGCAGCCGATGCACAGGTCGGGCTGGATGCAGGCCACCTCGTGCTTGGTCACCACCGCGTCGCGTGGGCACCAGCGCACGCACTTGCCGCAGTTCTGGCACGCCTCGACGATCACCGAGGGAGCGACCGTGCTGTGCTGCCGCATCTTTCCCGCGCGCGAGGCCAGCCCCATGCCCAGGTTCTTGATGGCCGCGCCCACTCCCGAGACGATGTGCCCGGTCACGTGGCTGATGGCCACCAGTGCGTCGGCCAGCAGCACGTCCCCGGCGATCTTGACCGAGCGCTGCAGCTCCCCCTCGATCTGCACCTCCACCTCGTGCTGCCCGCTCAACCCGTCCAGCGGCAGAAACGGCGCGCCCACCTTTTCCGGCCCGAACCCCTGTTTTCTGGCCAGCATCGCGTGCCGGATGGCGTTCTCGCGCTGCCCCCGGTACAGCGTGGCCGTGTCCGTCAAAAACGGCTGCGCCTTGGCCTTGTGCGCCATGGCCACCACCTGTGCGGCCAGCTCGGGCCTGATGTGCGTGGTGTTCTTGTCCTCGCCCACGTGCACCTTGATCGCCACCATGTCCTTCTTGCGCAGCGTGGACATGAAGCCCGTGGCCTGTACCGCCCGGCCCAGCGCCTCGGCTTGGGCCGACGCCTTGGCCCCGTCTTGCACTCTCGCCAAGTACACATCGCTCATCGTCTCTCTCTTTTCTCCACCCCGCGCCATTGGTCCGGACGCGGCCGGTTCGCACCCGCCGCCCGGCTCAGATTTTTTCACCCTGCAGCATCTTCTCGAGCTCGACCTCGCCGATCACCCGTGCCCCGTGTTTCTGGGCCGATTTGATCTTCGTACTGCCCACCTTCTCTCCCGCCACCAGGAACGTAGTATGCTTGCCCACCCGCTGGTGGATCTCGCCTCCGGCCTGCCGGATCTGCTCTTGGATCTGCTGCCTCGGCCGGCTGAGCACCCCGGTGATGCAGAACGAGCGACCGCTGAGCGGCCCCTGGCCCGAGGCCGCTGCCGCCTCGGGCTCGGGCCCCTGCGCCCGTACCCCGAGCTGCAGCAGCTTGCCGAGCAGCTGCCGGTTGTCCGCGTCTGCCAGGTAATCGGCCACGCTCTGAGCGATCTTGGGCCCGATCCCGTGCACCTCGCCCAGCTTTTCGGCCAGCTTCTCCGGGTCGGCTTCGAGCATACCCTGCAAGCTCCCGAAGCGCCCGGCCAGCGTCTCGGCCGCCACCGTGCCCACCAGCGGGATGCCCAGCGCTGTCAGCAGCTGCCCCAGCCTGCGCCCGGTGCGCGCCCGTTCGATGGCGTAAAGCAGGTTGTCGATGCTTTTCTCGCCCAGCCGCTCCAGCTTTTCGAGCTGGGCCCGTTTCGTTCCCAGGGCGAAAAGGTCGCCCACATCCCGCACCAGGGCCGAGTCCACCAGCTGCTCGACCAGCGCCGGGCCCAGGTGATCGATCTCCATGCCACCCCGCCGCGTGAAGTACAGGATGCCCGCCTTGATCCTGCCCGGGCAGCAGCGGTTGGTACAGCGCAGCGCCACCTCGCCCCCCTCGTGGCTCGCCTTGTTCCCACAGACCGGGCACTTCTCGGGCGGCTGCCACTTTCGCAAGCCCGGCGGCCGGAGCGACAGGTCCACCTCCAGCACCTGAGGGATGATCTGCCCCGCCTTTTCCACCGAGACCGTGTCGCCCACCCGCACATCCTTTTCGGCCACGTACTCGGTATTGTGCAGCGACGCCCGCGACACCGTGGTGCCGGCCAGCAGCACCGGCTCCAGCACCGCCACCGGCGTCAGCGCTCCGGTGCGCCCCACGTCGCACACGATCTCTTTGACCAGTGTAGCCGCCCGCTCGGCCTCGTACTTGAAGGCGATGGCCCAGCGCGGAAAGCGCGCGGTTGAGCCCAGCAGCTCCCGCTGCTCGAAGTCATCCAGCTTGATCACCACCCCGTCCGTCTCGTAGGGCAGAGCTGCCCGCTCGCCGTCGAACCACTCGATGTACTGCAAGACCTCCTCGAGCCCCTGGCAGCGCCGGTGCAACCGGTGGGTGGGAAGCCCCATCTCGCCGATGGCCTCCAGCGCCCGGGCGTGCGTGGAGAAGTAGCGCTGTACCAGCTCGTACAGGTAGACCCTGAGCGGCCTTTCGGCGGCCAGCCGGCTGTCCAGCAGCCTCAGCGACCCGGACGCGGCGTTGCGCGGGTTGGCGAACCGCTCCTCGCCCGCCGCCTCGCGCAACCGGTTCACGGCCTGCAGGTCGCGCCGGAAGATCACCACCTCGCCGCGCAGGGTAAGGGTACGCCACTCGCCGATGCGCAGCGGCAGCGAGCGGATGGTGCGCACGTTGGCCGTCACCTCCTCGCCCACCCGTCCATCGCCGCGGGTGATGCCCCGCACCAACGCTCCCTGCTCGTAGATGATCTCCAGGCTCGCACCGTCCAGCTTGGGCTCGGCCACGTAGCAGGCCGTTGATCCGGACGGCAGGCTCTCTCTTACCCGCCGGTCGAATTCGCGCAGCGCCTGCTCGTCGTAGGTGTTGTCCAGCGAGAACATCGGCGTGGTGTGCTCGAGCTTGGCCACGCCCTCCCGCGGCTTCTCCCCCACCCGCTGCGTGGGCGAATCGGTGCTCACCAGCGGTGGGTGCTCTTGCTCCAGCTGCTTCAGCTCTTTGAAAAGCGCGTCGTACTGCCTGTCGCTGATCACCGGCCTGTCCAGCACGTAATAGTTGTAGTCGTGCTGCTCGATCAGCCGGCAGAGCTCGGCGTGCCGCTTGGCCGGATCCATGGTCGGGAGAATACCGGCAAGCGCCGAAAAAGGGGAAGGTTCTCGGAAACTCGGTTTTGCCTTATTGCCGCATCCGCGAACGAGAACCGTCCGTAGCGGAGGGGCTTGCCCCCTGCCCCTGATGAGGGCGTGTCGATTGCGGGCGGGCGCAAGGCCCGCCCCTACGATTTCAAAGAAGCGTAGCGGAGGGGCTTGCCCCCACCCGCCCCCTACCGCTTCTTCGCCGCCAGTCCCTGCGACTCCAGCCACTGCCGGTAGCGCTTCTGCACCTTCTTGAGCTCGCGCTTGGACGATGCCGGATGGAAATCGTAGTACTGTTTGGTCGCGCTCTTCAGCTCCGCGCTCGCGGCGGTGCGAATGCTCTGATCGGAGTGGGTCAGGGCGTCGATCATCCACTCGACTCGCGTGCGATCGCGGTTGCGTTGGACCCAGTTCGTCCAGTTACGCATGGACAGAGCGTGGTCCTGCAGCGTGATGGTCACCAGCGCGCGGTGCGCCGCGTTCACGATCTGCCGATCCGCCGCGTTCAGCTGGTGGACGAGCACCATGCAGCTGTGCGGATCCCTCAGCCCGGCCAGCGCCTCGATGGCGATGACGCGCGTGTCGGTCGCCCGCCCCGGGGCGGCCGCCACCGCGCGCAGCGAGGCCAGCGCCGCGCCGTAACCCTCTACCTCCTTGAAGCGCCCGAGCACGTCGACTGCCATGCGCCGCGTGTAGCCGTCCGCGTCGAACAGCCGCTGCTCCAGCGGCTCGAGCAGCGATTTGTACGGCAAATCCCCGGCCATCATCAGCGCGTAGAACCGCACGTCCGGGTCGCTCGAGAACAGCAGCGACCGCACGTAGGAGACCGCCACCGGGCCGAACGCCAGCATGGCGCGCGCGATCGCGCTCAGGTCGCTCCCCGACGGCAGCCGGTGGTAGGGCTGCCCCCGCTTGAACCAGACGTGCCCGGGGAACTTCTGCACCAGCGCCGGCAGTACCGCCTCGCCCACGTCGACCAGCGTCTCGATAATCTCGCTCTCCTGCTCGCGCCGACAGGTCATCAGCTGCTCGACCAACCGCTCGTGCTCGGCGCCCATGTCCACCACCACCGAGGGCACCCGCTTCTCGCGTCCGGCCTCGCCCTCGGCGCCCACGTCCACCACCACCGAGGGCTCGCTCTTTGCGTCCGCCGCCTCGGCCGGCTGTTGCTGCGCTGCCTTTGCGCCGGCCGCGCCTTGCGCCCGTGCCTGCTTGACGCCTAGCGCCTGCTCGGCGCCTAGCGCCTGCTCGGCGCCTAGCGCCTGCCCCGCGCCTTGCGCTTGCGCCTGCCCCGCGCCTTGCGCTTGCGCCTGCCCCGCGCCTTGTGCCTGCGCCTGCCCCGCGCCTTGTGCCTGCTCGCTCGCTGCCGCGCCCGCCGCTGATTTCTGCTCCTGCGGCCTGCCCTCGACCGCTCGCTCCGGCCAGCGCATTAGCTCGCTGATCACCGCCGCGTGGATCCCCTCGTCCTCGTCCGGCTCTCCGAGCACGGCTTGGGCGTCGTCCCCGGCCTCTGCCGCGCTGCCCTGTGACGGCTCGCCCGTGCCCAACTGTGTCCCGGTTTGCGCCGAGAACATCGGGTTGGTGCTGCTCATCTCGTCCAGCGCGTACCCGGCCGGGATCTCCCGCACCGTGGGCTTTTCCCCAGGCCGAGCCGAGGTCGTGCTCACCGTCGGCTTCTGCTTCTGCGCCTCTGCCGGGCTCTCGAACGAGCCGGTCGTGACCCGCTTCCGTTCGGCTGAAGGGTGCGAGTCCGCTCGCTCTGCAATACCGGCAGTAAGGCCGGGCACGCTCTGTCCGATCACACCCGAAAGCGTCGAGCCACCGCCCTTCTCGAACGAGTTCGTCGAGATCCGCTCCCGCTCGCCCGACTCGCTCGACGCTGCCCGCTCTGCCGTGCCGGCCTTTGAATCGGCTAAGCTCTCCCGCGTCAGCCCGGAAAGCGTTCCGCCCCCGCGCCAGTCTTGCGCTTGTTCGCTCGAGCTAGCCTTTTCGGACTCTGCGCCTGCTCTAGGCTCAGCCCCTGTTTCGGCTCTGGCTTCCGCCCCGGCCTTTGCTGCGCCTGCCCGGTCCGGGTCGAGCTTGCTCTCCAGCACTGCCTTCAGGTTCGCGCCCGCACCCGAGAGCGTGTGGATCAGCTTGAGATCCTTCTCAACGCTCTTCATCGGCATCAGAGCCGGCTCCGGCGGCGAGCTCAGCGCCGCGCTGCTCGGCCCCGCGCCCGTCATCCCTGCCGGCAGCGAGCTCGTCTGGCTTGTCCCTGCCGGCGCCGCCCCAAAAGGGGCCGCTCCTGCTGGCGCCGCCCCAGAAGGGGCCGCTCCTGCTGGCGCCGCCCCAGAAGGGGCCGCTCCGCCAGACCCCTCGCTTTTCGGAGGCGTGCTACCGCGGATGGCCTCGCTACCGCGCGCGACCAGCGCCTTGCGCGCGCGAACGATCCGCTCGAACGCGCGCACCACGCTCGGCACCATCTCGATCAGGTCGGTCACCTCTTCCAGCTCAAAAAGCTCGCCGCCCCGGTCACCGTAGAACAGCAGCACCGGCCGTTTACGCAGCTTGACCGGCAACAGAAAGCAGGGCTGACAATCCGACCTTCGCAGCGCCGCCACCAGCTTCTTGTCCGCGGCCTTAATGCTCAGATCCGTCACCTTGCCCAGCCCGGCCCGCCGCACCGCGTGCACCGCGCTGTCCTCCTCGATCGACAGGCTGATGGCCCGGATATCCGCGATCCCCTCCACCCCGTGGCAATCCAGCCCTACGATGCTCTCCTGGCGAAACGCGAAGATCACCGCGCAGTCGAAGTACTGCTGTGCGAACGCCAGCCAGGTCTCCACCACCTGATCGCGGTCCTCGGCGCTCGCCAGAAGCTCCCGCTCCACGCCGGGCGTCAACGGCCCGCGTGGCACGTGGCGCCGCCCCGGCCGGTCTGATCCGCGAGCCGGCTGCCGGTCTGACGCGCGCTCCGGCTTGGCTTCTGCCCGCGCCCCGCTTACCACATCGGCCGACGGAAACGCCGCCCTGAGCGCGGCCTGCGCCCGCTCCTGCTGCTCGGCCGCCTGCGCTGGCGTCTGCTTCGCGCTCCGGTCCGTTGTCGGCCCGGGCTCGCCCGCCGCCAATGAGATCGGTCGCTCTCGCACCTCGCTCTTCTTCGGCGGCATCGACTCCACGCCCACGCCCACCACGCGCGACACCCCCACGATGGACTTCCTCGGCGGTTCTGCCTCTGGCTCTGTCCGGCTCACGCCCATCAGCGTCCTGCCCTTGTCGAACCCCTCTGCCGCCTGCTGACTGTCGCTCTGCGGCCGGTCGCTTCCGTTGCCCGCCTCGCCCTCGCCGCCGGCATCCCCTGCGTCCCCGCCTGCGCCCGCCTCGCCCTCGCCGCTGTACTTCTTCTCTCGGCGCGACGCCCAGGTCGGCCCGCCGGCCACGCGCACGATGGGCGGGTCTAACGCCGACGCCTCCATTGCCTTTTCTTCCAGCTCGCTCTTTGACCGCGGCTTTAGCTCCACCGGCTCCGTCCCATCGGCCACCTCCTCTGCGGCCGACAGCTCGGCCGACAGCCGGTTCACGAAGTCGTCCCCGAAGTGCGACACCTTGTCCTGGTCCAGCGGGTAGACATCCGGCAGCACCCCGGGGTCCCGCGTGTCCAGCTTCTCGGCCAGCAGCTGCAACCGCGGCGCGATGGCCAGCGCGTAGTGCGCTGCCAGCGCCGCCTCCACCCGCACCTCGGTCGCCACCTTGAACACCAGCGTTGACCCCAGCCGCTCCTTCAGCTCCTCGACCGCCTCCTTGCTCAACGGGCTCGACACCCCCAACACCAACCGCTTCACCTGAGCCGACAGCGGCACCACCCGGTGACGCTCCACCAGCTCCACCGGTACCGAGCGCAGCGTGTTCTGTGGGATGGACATCAGCTCGTGCCGCGACGCCGGCTGCAGCCCGAAGCTCGCCGCGCGGTAGGAGTTCAGCACGTTTTCCGGCACCGCCTCCATTTCCAGCAGCACCGTGTCGATCTCCCCGCCCTCCAGCACCTGCTGTTGCAGCGCATCTTCGATCTTGTGGATCGACAGCACGGCATCGCGAACCAGGAGCGAGGTCAGCGCTGGCATGGGCTCAACCCGTAACCCGGACTACGTCGGCTGGCAGTCGTGCGTTCATCGGCACCGGGAACTAAGAACTTAGCGCGACAGCGCCCAACAGAACAAGAGCCTCCTTCTCCCCACCGCCCAGCGCGCCCCAATTTTCGCGGTCTCTGCCCGGTCTCCTCCCTCGACAGCGTGTCCCGATTTCCGCCTTTCGAACCGTTCTGTCCGCCCTGCCAGATCGCCTGTCTCGATTTCCTGTCCCGCCCCCCCTGCCCAGCGTGTCCCGAATTTCACTTCCCCCGTAATTTTTTCCGGACGCTTGCTAACACCCCCCCGCCCCCGTCTTCTGTCCCCTCGTAGGGGCGTGCCATGCGCCCCCCCGCCCCCCCTTCGAACCCCCCGGCCCCCCTTCGAACCGCCCGCCCCTCTTCGAAGCCAAAAATGCATCTCGCCATTTCCCGCCATTTGCCCGCCCTCCCCTCCCGGTATGTCTTCCCTGCCGCCCGCGATATCCTCCACCTCTGACCGCCGTCTCATTCCGGGCGACACCGTATTACGCCGGCGCGGCGCCAGCCCCCTTAAGGACATCCGCCAGCTCGGCGACCTCATGCGCGTCTGCAAAAAGCTCGGCTGCGTCCGCATCCACCGCAACCACGCCATCCACCGCGAGCGCGCCCTGCCGCTCGACTCTAACCGCAACGCATCAACCGCCGCTCTGGTAAAACAGTAGGAGCGGCCGCCTTCGTCGCGCGCGAAAAGCATTTGGTATTCTACTGCGCGAAAACTGTGACCACGTCTCCTGTTTCGGCCAGACTCCTGCTCAGGGCGACGACCAGGTCGTGGGGCACAGCGATTTGCCTGTGCCGGTCGGCCGCCAGCAGCGCCAGACCGGTGAGGATGAAAGTCCCTTCCCGCTCATGGATCAGCACAACGGGCAGGTATTGTTCGCCTCGGTCATTGGTCCACCTGGACGGCGTCGGGGCGGACGCGCCCAGATCAGCGACGGTCCGGGTACAATCTCCGATTTCACTTATCTGTTCCGCTACATAATCTTTTACTATTGTATCCATGTCAACCAAAGGCGAGAGATGGCCGCTGCTCGCAGCCAGAATCGGGCCTTCTTCCTGCATGGTGTAGACATAGCCGCCCGCAGCGTCGGCGTGTTGCACCAGTACGTCGATGACGCGCTGGGCGCGCTCTTTTGGCCCCCGGCAATCGGTCAGCAGAGTGGCTATCCTGCTGATCACGCTCTCCGCGGTACTTTCCGAGATGGAAACATCGGCCGCGTGCGCCAGTTGATCGGAGACGCCGATTTCCGACTGGCGAGCGTATTGCATCAGCTTTTCGTACTTGGCGGTGAGCACCGGATTGCGACCGGCGCGGTATTCGTCTGCGCACAACCGCGCATAGGTCTGGAAGCTCTCCTGGTCGTTCATGATCATTGCGACGTAGGCGCGGTATTCGTATACCAGTCCCATGGTCAAGCCGGTCGTGCCCAAGGACTCGCAGGCGTCGATGGCGATCTGGCAGAGCTCGAGCGCCCGGACGTGATCACCAAGCTTGGCCTCGGACAGAGCCAGGGGCATGACGATATATCGCTTCTCGTTGGTTATCTTCGCTTGCTCGGCGGCTTGCAGGAACGACCGGCCCTGACTGACCACCTCTTGATAGCGTCCGAGCTCGAAAAGCGTCTTGAGAAGGACGCTTGCGACGTGCGGCCAGACGATATGGCGGCCCGGCTCGACCAGACTCAAGGCCTTTTCCAGCTCCTCGAGCGCTTTGCGATAGTCGCCGCGGATCCGCTGGTACTCCCCTCGCGCAAAATGAAGTATCGGCTGCCAGGTGCGAAAACGGGCGGCCACGGGTTCGATGTCTTCGATAACGCTTCTGGTCCTCATTAGATCGTCGGACAGGCCGTAGACTAGAAGCTCCGCGAACAGGTTGGTCTGCCCGAAATGCTGCGTGGGGCTGTTCTTGATGTGCAGCACCTCCACGCGTTTTTTGCACCGTTCCGCCTTTTCGATGTCTCCCTGGCGTAGATAGTAGACCATGCGAATGCGCCAGGCGTTGACCTGGTGCAGCAGGTCCTTTTCGACCTCGTCGGCCCACTTCAAGGACGACTTCAGTCCGAAGCTGGCTTCGATCAGACCAGTGGCGAAAACCCAGCTATAGTGAGTGATCCGGTGAATCATCTCGTCCAGCCCGGCGCGGTCGGGTTGAGCGATCCTATCCAGTAACTCGCGGATTTCCTGCAGTGCGTGATCGTGGCGAGCGGACAGCAGATAACGCCCGGCGGTGAGCACCTTGTGGATTACGCCCAGCGCCGGAGAGAGCGGGACCAGCGGCGCCAGGGAGGGCATGGAGGCCGTCAGGGAGTAGTCGAAGGCATTGGAGGCGGTGCCCATCACATAGCTGAGCGCCCGTGCTAGCTCGCGGATGGCTTCTGACGGCGGCAGCACCCGCTCCGACTCCGAGCTCTCGTCGTAGTGCTTCTGGGTCACCTCCAGGGCGCGCCAGATACGAGCCTGTTCCTCCACCGAGTCACCCAACTCATCGTAAGCTTTTAGACCGCTATCCCGGTAGAGTTGATCTATCACCTCGTGCAGAACGCTTTGGTCCTCCAGGCCGGTGAGAATGCTGAAGCGGATCAGGCTCATGCGCAGCAGAAAGGCCTGCCGACGCGGGCGGTCCAGCTCTTCGCAGAGCTTGACCGCGAATTGAAAGGTCTCCAACCAGTTGTTGGGCAGGGACTGGATATACTCGTAGAAGTCGTTCGTGTTCTGCACCAGATGCTGTTGATTCGCTTCGACGTCCTGCAGCAGCACGTCCAGGCCGCGCTCGTGCTCGCCGGCGGCGACGAGATGTACGGCAGCGCGGAACAGGTCCTTTCCGCGCCCGAGGAACAACTGCGCCAGCCGGGTATGCAGGGTCCGCTCCAGCTCTGGTTCCAAACCGTCCAGTAGCGCGGCGACCCAAGCCTGCTGGGCCAACGAGTAGTGGATTCCGTCGGTGATCAGGACCTTAGAGGTCACCAGCTCGTTTAGATCACGGACCAGTAGCGGTTTCTCCTGGTGCTCGCTCAGCACCAGGCACTCCTCGAAGCCGAAGCTCTGCTCCGGTCTGAGCGCCATGGCCTGGCCGAGCTTGCGGGCGTCAACACCGAGCAAGGACGCCCGCTCCCTGAGCGCCCCGGCCAGGCTGTCGGGTAGCTCTCCCGCGTCGATGCTGGCGGGAATGCTCCAGGTCCCCGCCTGGTAGCGGAGCACTCCCTTGTCGACCAGGTGTTGCGCCAGCCGCATGATGGTGCTCGGATTGCCCCGGGAAATGCCGTATAGCCTGTCGGACAGCAGCCGCACGTTGGGCACATCGCCGAAAACCGATGCCAGCAACTGCTCGGTCTGCTCCTCGGTGAGATTTCTGAGCTTGATGGCGTCGCCGGCTCTCCTGAGCAGCTTCAGGGCCACGACCGAGGTGCCCGGCGCGTCCGTCTCGGCGGATACGGCCAGAAGCACCCTCTTGATGGATATGTCGTTGGAAAGAAGCGCGACCAGCGCCGCGGAAGGCTCGTCGATGCGGTGCACGTCGTCCACCGCCAGCACTACGGGACGACGCTCGCTGATCTTCACCAGCCAGTCGCGCAGAGCGGCCTGCGCGTTCGGACGCAGCTGCTGCGGGTCGTCGAAGGTCCGCAAGCCGACCGAACCCGGTTCGTATCGTTCGAGCAATCCGGGTATGACATGCCCCAGCACCGGCGCATAGGGCTTGGCGGCTTTCAGTGACAGCTGCGGGAATTCGTCCAACAGTTGAGCGGCCATCACCCGCACCGCGCTCCAGTTGCCGCCGCTGGCATCGCTGGCGTCGGCGCGCAGAACCACAGCCCCCGCGAGCTTGCCTTCCAGCGCGCAGGCATCCAAGAGCCTGGTGCGGCCCGCGCCCGGGCTAGCCTCGATCATCACCGTACCGCCGTAACCGCGAAGCGCTCGCAGAAGGTGCTTTCGCAGCCGTTTTACCGCCTCGTTCCGCCCCACCAGCGTGGGCGTGGATAGATAGGCCCTGGAAACCAGCAGCTGCTCGTCGACCTCCAGTCCGGCAATACCGCTCAATCGGTCCATTATCTCAGCCGCGTTGAACGGGCGCGCCATCACGTCCAGCTCGATCAGGGAGAGGCACAGGGTGTCCAGCTCCCTGGGGATTCCCTCTATCAGGTCGGAGGGCGGGCGCGGCCGGCTGCGCCAGGCATCTCGCAGATCGGCAAAGCGGCGCGCCGAGTAGGCCTGACGGCCGGTCAGGGCGTAGTAAAGCGTGGCGCCCAGCGAGAACAAGTCGGACCGTGCGTCTAGGCTCTGCAGGGCGATCGTCTCGGGTGCGGCATAGGAAGGGGTGCCCACCAGCTGTTTACAGGGGCCCATGGGCTCCATGGCTCCGAAGTCGATTAACTTGGCCTTGAAATTCGGTGTGCACCGGATGTTTCGCGGGGTCACATCGCGGTGAACAAGCCGCCGCGAATGTAGCAAGCTCAGCACCGAGCAGATATCGGTCAGAAGCGAGCAGGCCTGAAGCCAGGGTAGCGGCGCCAGCTCCCGCAGGTCCCCTCCGTCGAGAAGCTCCATGGTGTAGTAAGCACCGTTTTCGATCTTGCCGTAGTCGTAGACCTCGACCACCCGGGGGTGAGCCAGCTCGGCCAGGGTGTAGAACTCGCGTTCGAACAGCGCGGCGATCGTCTGCTGCTTTTTCTCGTCGGCCCTTTCCAGCAGCCGCTTCAGCGCCAGCTTGCGTCCGGTCGTGCTGTCGAGCACCTGGTAAACCACCGCCATCCCTCCCCGGCCCAGGGTCGTCTCCACCTGATAGCGGTTGTCTATCAAAGCGCCAACAGCGTCCGGCCCTTGATCACCGTTTCGTTTACCCATGGTAGCGCCTCCCATCTTGTCCTCCGAGACGATCGACAGGGTCTGTGAAAAGATAGATCATTTGCCTAAAAGTCTGTGTACAAAGGTAATCCACGGCCCCACATCCACTCCGATGATGAAAGGGTTCTCGCGAGCGAGCCCGGGTGAGCTTCACATTTGAAAGTCTGGCAACGACTCTGTCATAAGGATCGGAAACGAGGCGCCGACCGCCAAGAGATCCATCCTCTCACGAGACCTGGAGCGACTTCAACAACCATGAAGAAATAGGGGGACGTTGGAAAAAGGGGGTCGTTGTTAGGTGTACGAGGGACGCTGGTGCCCGCAGTCGGGACACTCATCCAGGTGTCCGCCCAGCGCCGCGGTGCGGCACAGCAGGATATCGCCGAGTGCACGCTGCTGCTCGCGCGAAAGCCGGTTATAACGTGTTCAAGGGGCTGGCATTCGAGAGAGTCTGCTACCACCACCGACGCGAGATCGCGGCCCGGCGTGTCTCTTTCTATGGAAAGCATGACATAATTACTCGGCTTCGTTGCCGATCCGGCATCCAAAGATTTTATGCTTTTGCCGTGGAATTCCGGCGTCAAAGGCTCACGCCGTTCTCGGGGCGCTAACCTAACCCGGCGTAGCCGGAACCAAACAAGATTTCGAAAAAAACGATTTCGGAGGGAGCCACAACCCCTCTCGGTTTTTGTACGCGCCGGGACTTGTACGAAGCAACAAGGGGAAGCGCCGGGGTGTGCCAACGGCGAGAAACTGAAGCAGAATCGGTGGCTTCTGCGGAGGTGGGCCATGGCATCGCTGCTGGAACGTTGCGAGAAGGACATCGCCGGAGTGCTCTCTTGCTACGACCGCGTCGTCATCCATGGGTCGTTTCCGGTGTGACGTCGAAACCCTAGACGTGGAAGTCGTCCGACGGATTGAAGCCGAGGGCAACTTCGGGATTGGTTTAAACGCTGGTCAGCCCCTGAGCGTGAACGGCGAAATGCACTTCTCCGCTGTCATCGGCAAACGAGTAGGTGAGGAACTCGCCAGTAGCATCCGAGCCGCAGGAGCCGAGGACGGCGCAACCGAGTGCTACGATGAGAGCGCCTGACGGGATAGATGAATATCGCATCGTTTTTCGATCTGGAACGATCCCTGTTGCTTCGCCTACAGTCGCGCATTTCGCCCCGAAATTCTCGGCGGAGCCTGCGCCGAGCGCGCGTTCGCAAAACTGTGTCGCACCGTCGTTGTGCACGGATTGGTAAAGTGGCGACGCTGTCAACGTCCTAAAACCCCATTTCCTACATAGCAACTCGTAAAAGACTTCTGTAATAGAGAAGTCTTTCGAGGTTTTTGCCGCCGTCCCCGCCGAGTGGCCTTGCTGATCTTCCGCTTCTTCGGCTGGTCACGGCAGCGGCTTCCTTTTTTAAAAACATTTGTATATAACTCGAAACCGAAAATAGCGGATAAACAGATAAAAAGATAGATGTTTATTAAGGTATAAAAAACGATAGGGGATGGCCTGAAATAGTCGGTTACAAGGGCACTGATATTAAGAATTAAGAGCAGACAGAGGGGAATAAAAGCGCTGAGCGAGTCGGTTCGTCTGAAAAAAAGAAGAATAAGCAGGCAGAGAAAGGCATAGTAATAATGAGAAGGATAACTCATCGTATAAATGAGTAGTAGGGGCCAGAGAACGCTTTCGCTTTCTTTTCTTCGCCAAATAATAGCGGTCAGGCCCACGAGAACGAAAAGTGAGTAGCAGACAATTGCCGGTTTTTTTTCGGTAAACTCGATCTCTTTTACATCTTGCCAGTGGCGGACTATATCGTCGGTATAGTTGGTTTTGTATTTTTCTATAAATCTTGCTAAGGACAGGTGACTTGGTTCGAAAAGGACTATTCCTCTTAAACCAAGATGGTTGACGTACATACCGCTGTTATGAAGTGCCATGTTTGTGGAAAAATCCTTCCATGGCCGCAGGGCGGACCCGAAATAAACGGCGGGTAACAAAAACAACACCAGTCCCGTTACTACGGCTGCAAGGACGAACCGTATATATTTTTTATCAACAGTACGCGTTGTTTTCACTTTCCGAAAAATGGCCACTCCGATCCCGTAAAACAACACTACCGGGAATACTTTCATCATTGTCGAAAGGGTCAGAAAGAACGACGATGATGCAAACCGTCCTTTTTCGAGCAGACATACAGCAACAACGATATAGAACAGCCAGTCATAGCGTAACAAACTACCCGAAATGTGGCCCTGGTCGTTGAGGGCATTTACAAAGAAATAGATTGAAAACAAAGCTCCCATGTCAAAACCAAAGGTGCGAAATACAAGCGCGATCATTGTTGACACTAAAAGTACGTCGAGAACTGCCAGCAGCCTAATCTGTGTGACAGGGATGACGTTGGTAAGTATACTAAGAACAAACGTCGATGCCGGGCTCGCGTTGTATCCGTGATCCATTAGAAGAGAATAAAGAGCCGGTGAACGAGGCGCGCCGATAGCCTTCTTGAAAAAGGAAACGTCATGTTTGTATGCTTTCCATCTCTTTTCCGAGAAAAGGTTTTTTATTCTATCGACATTTATCAGAGCTGTCTCACGCTGAGTGTTCTGGTAATCTTTAAGATTTGTATAAAGGGGTATGCCGGCCAAAGCGTTGTCCTGTTCGGCATCGGCAACGATTACCGCGTTGTACAGTTCGTAATAACCGAGCTCTTCGAAGTATTTTGCACCGAGGTAATAGTGAAACATTTCACCGTAATGAATAAATGTACCAGCACGGAACGTGCCAAGATTATGAAAAACAGCAAACGAGAAGAAAACCGCTAAGCCGATAATCACTTTTGTTCGGAACGGATAAGCCTTGAATGAAACTCCGGATGTCTTTCCGTTTTTATAGCGAAAGTACAGCAGTACCAGCGTCGCCGCGGTAAGTATTACTTTCAGCCACAGGATTGTGTTGCTAAAGGTCAGTAGTGGAGAGGAATGGTTCATGGATAATCGAAAACCGCGGTTAAAGGAATTGATGTGATATTAGAAGCCATTTCATAAATACTCCCGTCGTCTTTCGGGCGGGGCGGTCCCATCTACGGCGTCGCTGCTCCTCGAAATGGCGCTGCTATTCCTCGTCGTCGCTTCTTGTATCTGGGACCAGCGCGCTCCGAAATACTCGGTCGGCATTTATGAAGAACTTCTAGTCTCGGCCCCGAATGAAGCGAGGGGGGATTTTACAACGGCTGGCGGGAACGCGGTAGACCCAGACGATGGCATATTGTCGTAGAGGCGGATATTGTCCGAGGTCGTCGGCATGAACCTCGGATACTACGACCACCTGGTCGACGAATACGCGGGAAGAACGGCCCAAGAGAACAAGGGGGAACTTATCGGTACATTCGTGTTGACTTTCCAGACAGATCGGAAAACCGTACAATGACTTAGACGGGGAGCGTTTAGTGCGTCGTATGGACGAAGGAGGCACCGAAAAATATACGATACGAGACCGGGCGCATCGGCGGAGCGAAGTCGCGAGCGCGCCCGGAGGAAAAACCGCAGAGATCTTTCCTTGCGGTCGAGAGCGCTATTTCGAGGGTTTTCCGAGGACGAAAGCCGCGAGTGCGCCCACCCAAGCGGCCGCAACCGGATCGTATATTCTGCGGTGCCTCCTAAGGGAAGAGAGGGAGAGGCAACATGAGACTATTTTGTGCGGTTATCTTGGCCATGCTCGTAAACATAACAGGCTGTAACGGCGGTTGCGATAACGACAACGACTGCAAAGGCGACCGCGTATGCGAAGACGGAGAATGCGTCGATCCATCGGGGGACGGCAGTTACTACCCGGGGGACCCTTCAGGGGGAGGGACAGGCGGAACGGCGGGGAGCAACCTCGGGGTGTACTGTTGCGCTCTGCACGAGCTTTGTACAAAATATCCCAGCACGGGTTCGGGTATGTTTTATTTCGATGTCCCTTGCGATAGTAACGAGAGGCAAATGGCGAGCGGTGGAAACGAAGACTTGTGCAAGACGGTCATTGAGGACCGATACTTGAATATCGATGAGTGCCAAAACCAGATGTACGTTCCGCCCGCGGGCACTGGTGGTTCGACCATAAGCGAAACATGCCGCGAGGTGTATTCAGAAGCTGACGCTTTGGCTGATTGTAGCTGAAAAGCTGTAAGCGTTCGTACGGGGTACACGGTAACGCGATTGTCGTTTCGTAGCAGCGGGGCTAGCGGGGACTGGCGATCTACGAACTCGCGGTCTCGCCGGCGGGCACCGGGGACCTCTCCCGGAGTACCGAGCGCTCCATCTGGGCCGAGCTAGTCAGCTGCGATGGGCGAGGAAAGGCCGTGAAATTGCTCCTTTTCTAGCGAGTGGCTACGGGCGTAGCGAAGAGACGAATGCGTGGTAAGATGCTTACGAGACGGGAGAGGGAAGTAGAAGAGACGACACAACGGTACGCTGCGGCTGTTTCGTCGGCAAGCGCGTTGACCGAGCCGGCTGCGAGAGGAATTCGAAGGTGCTGCGGCTCTCGTTATTGATGGTTATTTGGGTCCTGAGCGGCTGCAATGCGTACGACGCTGGTTTGCTCGACGGTCTTTCGAGCTCTGGACGCGGAGGCGACGGCAGTGGAGGAGCCGACGGAATCGAAGCCAGCGGCGGAACGAGTGGCACCGGCGGTAGCGGCGGAACGGGTGGCACCACCGGCACCGGTGGAACGGGTGGCACCGCCGGCACCGGTGGAACGGGTGGAGACACGAGCGAGACAGCACAGTGCGAGCCCAACCCGCGGGCGGACGAAAGCTGTCCCGAGATATGCCCGGAGCAGTGTGACGGACAGGACAACGACTGCGATGGGCAGACGGACGAAGAGGGGGCCGGATCGCTGTGCGAGCTACCTCATGCGGTCGCCGGATGCCTGGCCGGCGCGTGCCGGGTGGTCGAATGCACCGCCGTATTCGGCAATTGCGATCTCGACGAGTTGAACGGCTGCGAGACGCGGCTCGACACGGTCGACGATTGCGGAGGCTGCGGTGTCGAATGCGACAAGGGGTCGTGCGCGGGGGGCAGCTGTACGCATCTGACCTGTGAGGCAAACACGGCCGATTGCGACCGGGATCCGTCCAACGGTTGCGAGACGTCGCTCGACTCCTCCTTGAATTGCGGGATGTGCGGCAACGGCTGCGAGATCGAGAACGCTTCCGCCGTGTGCGACGAGGAGGCCTGCCGGTTCGAGCAATGCAAGAGCGGTTTCGGGGACTGCAACGCGGATGCGGCCGATGGTTGCGAGACGCCGCTGGACACGCTGTCCGACTGCGGAAGTTGCGGCCGAGCCTGTCGCACCGCACAGGGGGAGATCGCCTGTACGGGGGGATCGTGCACCTCGGCGAGCTGCGATCCGGGGTTTGCCGATTGCGATTTGGATCCGACCAATGGCTGCGAGCAGCCCTTGAATACACTAGATAACTGCGGCGCCTGCGGCGCCGAGTGCGAATCCGGGTCGGAATTGCCAGCCTCCTGCGAGACAGGTGTCTGCGAGGTGGAGCAGTGCGAAGCTGGCTTCTACGACTGCGACCACGATCCCCTGAACGGATGCGAGAGCGACTTGAAGGACACCCTGAACTGCGGCGTCTGTGCAGTGCAGTGTCGTTTTAATAACGCGTCGGCTTCCTGCGCTACCGGCACCTGTCAATTCGGGACCTGCGACCAGGGGTTCGCGGACTGTAATGGCAACCTGAACGACGGGTGCGAGGCGCAGCTTGGAACCACCGCCAACTGTGGCGGCTGCAACGACGCCTGTGGATCGGGAGAGGTCTGTCAGGACGGGTCCTGCATGGAGCCAGTTTGCGAAATCCTGAAGTGCCCGAGCTGTGTCATCGGCATGCTTCCCTGCTGCAAGGTAGACGCCACTTGCGGATGCGCCTGGCCGGCGACCCTTTGCCTGTAGCGCGCGGCAGCAAGACAAGGGGACCAAGACAAGACAAGGGGAAGACAAGGGGACGTACCCAACTAAATCAACTTAACCCAAGATCCGATTCGTAGCCTCGACTGCTGTCGGGAGCGCTTCGATTCCACCTCGGGCCTTCTTCCGGCGCCTCGACCCTCTCTGCTTCTGCACGCGGGCGTCGCGGTAAGCCGCCTCTGCGACGCTTCTGCGAGTTGGCGAGAGGGACGACCGCATACCTGAACGCCCACGACATCCGCATTTTCCCGTCTTCGTGCCTTGCATCCGGGGCCGTCGCGTTCCGAAATCTGATCGAGACATTTTGTCACGGACGCTTACAGCCGATACCGGCCGGGTACGGGGTTGTATCGTATCCAGTCCGGCGCAAGCCCCCATTTACGCGCTAAAACCGTGCCCAATTGATCGGGCGTCTCGGTGAAGTGAACGGCCACGGACGGCGAGAGGCCCACCGCACCGCGTCGGCTCCCACCTTGTCCAAACGTGTATTCTGATAGTATTCATTTTCGTTTTGAGGCTTCTGGCGTATTATACAGAACCAGCATAAAATAAAGCTTAAACCAGTAGATAAAACACCGTGAGTGTATTCCACCATCGAGATTATCGAGCGTTCTTGCGCGAGTACTACGAGCACAAGAAGGAAAAGGAATACGGGTTTTCCTACCGATCGTTCGCCCGCAAGGCCGGGCTTCGCTCGCCGAACTATCTGAAGCTGGTCATCGAGGGGAAACGCAATCTGACCTCGGAGATGGCGTCGCGTTTTGCCCAGGCCTGCGATCTGGAGGGTGAGGCAGCGGACTATTTCTGCGAGCTGGTGGCGTTCAATCAAGCGCGCTCTTCGGCTGAACGCAGCCGCTGCTACCGTCGGCTCAGCAAGTTCAAACGGTACCGGCGGGTCTACAGGCTCGACGCGGCGCACGCGGCCTACTACTCGCAGTGGTACATCCCGGCGATACGAGAGCTCGCCATGCGCGCGGACATCAAGGACGATCCTGCCTGGATCGCCAAGATGCTGTTGCCCAACATCACGACCAAGCAGGCCGCGGACGCCTTGAAGGTGTTGGACAAGCTGGGACTGTTGGTCTGCGATGGCAAAGGCGGACTCAAGCAGGCAGAGCCCCTGGTGGCTACGCGGGATGATCAGGTGTTGGGTCACCACATCGCCAACTTTCATCGTTCTATGATGCAGCGCGCGGCCGAGGCGATCGATCTAGTCCCTCGCGAGCAGCGAGAGATAGCATCGCTCACGCTCTGCATCAGCGAAGAGCGTATGCGCGAGTTAAAGGAACACCTGGAGCGCATTCGCGCCGAGCTTCTTCAGCTTTACCAACCGGATGAGGAGGCGAAGCGGGTGGTTCAGGTGAATTTTCAGATGTTCCCTTTGTCGGTAGAGGAGGACTAAGATGGGGCGACCTACCGCTATGAAAGGCAACTTGGTAGCCGCAGTATACCTCTGTTCAATATATCTAGGTGGATGTATTGGTACTAGCACCGGCAATCCGGCCGAAGACGACAGAGGAGGCCCGATAATCGTTAGAAGAACCGTCGGGAGCGAAGGCGGGACCGTATGGCTGGGAGAGGCCGCAGCAACCATCCCCGAGGGAGCGCTTACCGAAGAGGTCGAGATCGAGATAGTACAGGTCGAAAGCCCGATATCGATTCCGGAAGAATACACGGCGGTAGGCGAGGTCTACGGGTTCTCGCCGAAGGAGGACCATATCTTTTCGGAGCCCGTCACCGTAAGGATTCCGTATGAAGAGCAGGACGGCAGCACGTATGTTGTGCTGAGACTCGACGACGACTCGGATGGTTTGTGGGAGCCAGTACCCTCGGTTACGTTCAGCAACGGAATTGCCGAATTCGATACCGACGACCTCGGTTACTACATCGTTGTGCGAATCGATCCCGGCGCTGACGGCGGTAGCGGCGGCACCGGCAGCGGCGGCAGTGCCGGTCTGGATGCCGGTATGGACGCAAACTTTCCGTCTCTCGACGGCGGCGGCGGCGCAGGCGGCAGCGACTCGCCCGACGCCGCCCCGCCGCTACTTGACTGCCTGCAGCGCGAGGCCGTTGCCTGCACCTTGCCCGCTACCGGCCGGCGCTGGAATTCGGTGGCGAGCGATTCGGAAGTGGAGGCCTGCCACCAACAGTCGGTCGGGTGCGGAACGGTATCGTTTGCCTTTGATACGGACGGCTGTCTGCTCGAAGTATCCGAATCAACTCTTCGCCGAGCCTTTATCGAGTGCCTCACCGGAGCTCTCGAATACCGGCGCTGGACCTGTCTGCAGAATCAAACGATCGAATATCAATCCGAATGCGATCCGGACTGATGGTGAGGCCCGGGTCGTTTGTGCGGACGAGTTTCTTAAACGGTTAGGAGGTGTACCATGAGGGCCCATTCCAGTTGGTTCGTAGCCGCGCTCGCGGTCGTTGCTCTAGGCTGCGAGGAAGAAAAGGACTCTGGTCCGGATGGCGTGGAGGATGTGAGCGGGGCGGTCGACGGCTCGAATAGCGGGCTGGGAGCGGTCGTCGGGGACGTACCATTCGACATCCGCGCCATCGAAGGCGAAGGCAGTCAGAGCAACGGCGGCGACCAGAGCAACGGCAGTGGCCAGAGTAACGGAAGCGGCCAAGGCAACGGCAGCGGCCAGAGCGCCGAAACCAACGAAAGCGAAGCGGTCAACGGTGGCGAACAAGGCGGTGTCGGAAACAGTACCGGCGCAACCAGCGGTTCCGGACGGGGTAGAGCCGTCGGTGCAGACCGAGGGAGCGGTAGCGGTCGGGCCAACGGCCGGCGCCGGACCGTGAGTAGCGCAGACGGCCGGAACCCGAGCTCCCTTTCGTCGCTGATGCCGGCTAGAGACTGCGACGAGGTTCTGGAAAAGCTAAAGCAGCGCACCATCGAGGAGGCCGACGCAAGGGTGGATACCAACCTCGAGAACGCGCTAGCGATGATCGAGTCGGGCGGCTATTGCTACTACTATACGTTCAACTGTCTCGGCTGCGAATTCGGTTTCGAGTTGGACGCGGACGGCATTGCCATGCCGGGCGCTTCCGACAATGCGGGCGCTTCCGAGTACTCCACCACCAATACCCAGGAAGTCGGGGTGGACGAGGCGGATTTCGTCAAGAACGACGGATCCTATATCTACGTCGTAGCCGACGATCATTTTCAGATCATCGATGCCTGGCCCGCGGAGCAGGCTCACAAGATAGCCTCGGTGCCCATCTCAGGTACAGCGAAGAAGCTCTACCTGCACGATGACATAGCCGTTATCTACTCCTCTCTGGAGCCTCTGCAAAACGGTTACGGTACTGTCCTCAATCCGTACTATAGCGTCAGCACCGCATCGGCTCACGCGCGAGAGTGCACTTACGGATACAGTTGCGATTTCTCGGGTGACGGCCGCAAGCTGAAGATCACCGCTTACGACATCATCGACCGCGCCCATCCCAGGCTGTTGCGGGAGACGGTGCTCAACGCCTCTTACCTCAACTCGCGCCGGATCGACGACGTGGTGCACACCGTGGTGACCTTCCCCGAGGTGGCCGTCCCCGCCCTCGTCTACAGTTCGCCGCAGATCGATTCCCTGTTATACGATTGCTGGGACGTAGACTCCGGCGGATTCCCCTACTCCGAGGAGCAGGTGCGCGCCATCTACGAGCAGATCAAGGCTCAGAACCGCGAGAAGGTAGAGGCTTTCTCCATCACCGACTATCTTCCCGGCGTCACCGATACCCGGTACCTCCGCGGGCGTGCCGTCACCGAGGAGGCGGTTTTAGACAGCTGCGAAAACTTCTACCTTTCGCAGGCGGGCGACGGCCGTAGCTTCCTGTCATTGGTATCCTTCGATATGACCGAGCAGGAAGAGCTCAGCGCCACCACCGTCGTCGGCAAACCGGGCGCGGTCTACGCCTCCACCGAGGCGCTCTACCTGGCTATACGCCACTACAGCTCGACCACGAGCAGCTGGTACTTCGACGATCCTCTGCTTTACCCCGAAGCGACCACCGTGCACAAGTTCTCGCTATTCCCGGGCTCGACCCGGACGCAATACGCCGGCAGCGGAGTGGCCAAGGGCCGGATCCTCAATCAGTTCTCCATGGACGAGCACGAGGGATTGCTACGCATCGCCACAACCACCGGTCGAGTACCCAGCCCCGACGCTCATAGCACGCTATCGGTGTTCGCGGAGCGGCGCGGAGAGTTGATCGTAGTCGGCATGGTCGACGACATCGCCCCCACCGAAGACATTCGCTCCGTTCGCTTCAACGGCGATACAGGTTACATCGTGACCTTCAAGAAAACCGATCCGCTGTTTGTTATCGATCTATCCAAACCGACGGATCCGTTGATTGCGGGCGAGCTCAAGATCCCGGGCTACTCGACCTACCTGCACCTGATGGACGATCAGCATCTGCTGACCATCGGCTATGACGCGGACGATCGAGGCAGCTTCGCCTGGTTCCAGGGGATCCAGCTGCAGATCATCGATGTCTCCGATCCCGGCGATCCGCTACTGATCCACAAAGAGGTGACCGGGATGCGGGGCTCCAGCTCTGAAGCGTCCACCAACCACCTGGCTTTCAACTACTTCCCCCAAAGGGATCTGCTGGCTGTACCCATGACTGTTTGCGAGGGAGCCGGAGGCGGCGGCTCGTACGGCGACCACATGACCTTCGGCGGTCTATTGATCTTTCGGGTGACGGTCCAGGACGGGTTCACGCTGCTCGGCGGCGTCCCGCACCAGGAGCCCGAAGCCGCGGGTAGTTACCGAAGCGTCTGCTACAATTGGTGGACCAATTCCAACTCGAAGGTGCAGCGGAGCATCTTCATGAGCGATAACACTATCGAGCCGCCCGAGGATTTCGTATACTCCATCGCCTTTGATCTCATCAATGTAGCGAACCTGTACGATTTGGCCAATCCCATCGCGAGCATCGAGCTGATCGAAAACTAGGGGACCGCGAACGCCGGGACGCCGGGGACGCCGGGACGTACCCAGCTTCATCAACTTTCCGAAACGCGAACGCGGGGACGTACCCAACTTAAACAACGTTCGGGCGAAAAGGTGACGGATCTAAAAATGGAGTGGCTCGAACGCGGAACGCGGTAATCGGAGCATGAGATCGCGTTGCCGACCCGATCGACCTGAAGACCCAGACCCCGGTCTGGATGCAGCGCGCGGGCGGCTTTGAGACGGGCGCATCCTATCTGCCGTCGGGCCAGCGCGACTAGCATCCGGATTTCTACCCGACCATCGCGCCCATCGCCTCGGGCGGGTACTTCTGGCTCTACTTCACCAGCCGCCGTACCTTCGGCAACGTGACCGCCCAAATGTTGACGCGAGGCGAAAAAGTCGCGGCCACGGCGTCGCAGTAGGCCGTACAAACACCAAAGCTTTCGCAACCGGAACCGAGAGGAAACCGCCTGTCGCCTTCGCGGTTCGGTTACCCGCCGATGACCCCCAGTTGCTTGCCCACTTTTTCCAGGGCCGCCAGCGCCTTGTCCAGGTGGTGCCGCTCGTGCGAGGCCGAGATCTGCACCCGGATACGCGCCTGGCCCTTGGGCACCACCGGGTAGCTGAAACCGATCACGTAGATCCCTTCCGCCAACAGCGCGCTGGCCATCTGCCCGGCGAGCTTCTCCTGGTAGAGCATGATGGGAACGATGGGGTGAACGCCCGGCTTGATATCGAAGCCGAGCAGGGACAGCTTCTGTCGGAAGTAGGCGGTATTGGTCGCGAGCTTGTCCCTCAGCTCGGTGGTTTCGTTCAGCATATCCAGTACGGCGACGGTGGCGCCCGCCACCACGGGCGAGAGCGTGTTGGAGAACAGGTAAGGCCGGCTGGTCTGTCGTAATAGCTCGATCATCTCCTTGCGGCCCGATATGCATCCGCCCGAGCATCCGCCCAGCGCTTTGCCGAAGGTGGTGGTGATGAGATCGATTCTTCCGACCACCTCGCAATGCTCGGGCGTGCCGCGTCCGGTTTTACCGATAAATCCGGTGGCATGGCTGTCGTCGACCAGCGTCAGGGCGTCGTAGCGGTCCGCCAGATCGCAGATACGGTCCAACGGCGCGATGTCGCCGTCCATGGAAAACACGCCGTCGGTGGCGATCAAGCGGTACCTGGCGTCGCCGGCCTTCTTTAGCTTCTGTTCCAGATCGTCCATATCGGCGTGTTCATAGATGAAACGGCGCGCCTTGGTGAGCCGTATGCCGTCGATGATGGAGGCGTGATTGAGCGCGTCGGTGAACACCGCGCAGGTGTCGTCTAAAAAGGGCTCAAACACCCCGCCGTTGGCGTCGAAGCAGGCGGCGTACAGCAGCGTGTCGTCAGTAACCAGAAAGGCCGAAACCTCTGCCTCGAGCTGCTTGTGGATCTGTTGGGTGCCGCAGATGAAGCGCACCGACGAGAGCCCGTAACCCCAGCGATCGAGCGCGCGGTGCGCCGCCTCGATTACCCGGGGGTGGCTGGAGAGCCCCAGATAGTTGTTGGCGCAGAAGTTGACGACATTATCGCCGGAGCTCACCGAGATGTCCGCCCCCTGGGGTCCAGTAATAATCCTTTCCTCCTTGTACAACCCGGCTTCTCTGATCGAGCTTATCCGTTCGTGTAGATCGTCTCTGATTTTTCCGTACATCACACCGCCCCTTCTCGCCTAGTCCCACTCGATGATCACCTTGCCACAACGACCGGAGGCGACCGCCGCAAAGGCCCTCTCGTACTCCTCGAACCTAAAACGGTGGGTGAGCACGCCGGAGATGTTCAAACCGCTCTGCAGCATGGTCTCCATCTTGTACCAGGTCTCGAAGATCTCCCGGCCGTAAATGCCCTTGATGATCAGGCCTTTGAATATGATCTGATCCCAGTCGATGCGTGCCGTGTTGGGTAAAATGCCCAGAAGGGCGATGCGGCCGCCGTGGTACATGTTGCGCAGCATCGACTCGAAGGCGCCGGCGTTGCCGGACATCTCCAGACCGATATCGAACCCCACCATTCCGAGCTCTTTTACGCATGTCTCGATCGATGTTTCGGCGACGTTGATCGCGCGCGTGGCGCCCATCGATTTGGCCAGCGATAGCCGGTACGGGTTGACATCGGTGATCACGATGTTGCGCGCGCCCACGTGCCGGGCGATGGCCACAGCCATGATACCGATGGGTCCGGCGCCCGTGATGAGCACGTCTTCGCCGACCAGATCAAACGACAAAGCGGCGTGGGTCGCGTTGCCGAGCGGATCGAGAAAGGCGGCGATATCCGAGGGGATGCTCGGGTGCACGAACCAGGCATTTGACGCGGGCAGACAGAGGTACTCGGCGAAGCAACCGTCGCGATTGACACCGATCCCGACCGCTTTGGTGCAAAGATGTCGCCTTCCCGCGCGGCAGCTGCGACAGGTTCCGCAGACGATATGTCCTTCGCCGGAAACGCGCTGTCCGATTTCGAATCCCTTGACGTCCACGCCGCGGTCGACGATCTCGCCGACGAATTCATGACCGATGATCAACGGCGGGCGGATGGTGCGCCGCGCCCAATCGTCCCAGTTGTAGATGTGCAGATCGGTGCCGCAGATGGCGGCGGCCTTGATTTTGATCAACAGATCGCCGTTGCCGATCTCGGGTAGGGGAACTTCTTGCAGCCGAATTCCGCTTTCGGGCCCGTGCTTGACCAGTGCTTTCATGCGGTCCAAACGCGCCGTTCACTAGGCAGGAGGTGACGGCTTCTACAATTCTACGACGGAACCGGGTTCGATACCAAGCTCGAAGGCGAATCTTCTGGCCATGCCGGACCGGCATGGCGTGGATCCGGGATCTTTGGTAGAAAAGAATCGGTAGCCATGCCCGCTCAAGTACCACCGTCGGACGAACAAATACGCGATCTGGAAATTCTGCTCAAGGCGCACCATCCGCTGATCTTCATCGAGACCGACGATCCGGACCGGGCCGTTAACCTTCTCGCCTGGGTTTGTGACCGGCTGGCGATGCCGCTGGCTCACTGGAGCTCCGAGAAGGGGCTCTACCGGACCGATTTCGAGGTCAAGAAGGTGCTCACCAAGGCCATCGTGGAGGATCAGTGTCTCGATTGCCGGGATATCGCTCGAGTGATCGAGGCCAAGAAGGACGCTTTGACGAGCTGTTTTTCGTCGACCTGCCCGGGAGCGAGGTACGGGAGCATATCCTGCGTCTGCACCTGAAGCGGCGGGGCCGAGATCCGCTCGATCCGGTCGTCAAGGAGCTCGCCCGGCTTACCGAGGGTTTCAGCGGAGCCGAGCTGGAGCAGGTTGTGAGCTCAAGCCTGTATACGGCCTTTGCGGCCGGCCGCCCGCTCAACGCCCAGATGATTCTGGACGAGGTCGACGCGGCCCTTCCGCTTTCGGTCACCGCTCGCGTAAAGATCGACGCTCTGCGCGAGTGGGCGCGCGGGCGCACGGTTCCCGCACACCGAAGCTCTCCGCGCTCGAGTCCCTCCGGTCGAAATGACATGGAAGCCGAGTAAAAGCTGCGAGAGGTTCGATGTTTCCCCTTTGCGGAAGAGAATGTCAGTAGGTTTGCGCTCCGCGCGAGGTTGGGCGATTCTGTAGTGGTATGGCAGCGGCAGGACAAATCCTGGACGGCAACGCGGTCGATCCAGCTTTTCAGGCGGCGCTCGACACCTTGATCGCGCGCTTCTTCAGCCGCGACCCGAGCCGCTATCCCTTCTACGCCGATCCGATGCTGCGGGCGGTGCTCGATTTCCGTCGCCAGCACCCCGGGCCCGGCGACCGACATACCGAGTACCCCGACGGCGGGCGGCTGCTGGCGGCGCTCATGCAGGAGCAGACCTTTCCGGCCCGTGCCCGGCCGCCGGAGGCCGAGGCGGCGCCGCTGTCGCGTTTCGCCGCGGCCCTGAGCCATGTCTGGGAGTCTGTTGGCGCGGTGGAGAACGTGGCCGGGCCCTCCAGTGACCCGGCCATCATGGGCTGTCTGCTGGGACTGCTGGCCAACCCGAATCTCGTGCACCGCGAGTACAGCGAGGTGGCCGAGGATCTGGAGGCATCCCTGGTGCGCAAGCTCGCGCGCCTGGCCGGCTACGACCCGGAGCGGGCGACCGGCATCTTCACCTCGGGCGGTACGCTGTGCAACTTATACGGCTACCTGCTCGGCATCCGCAAGTCGCTTCCGGCCGCCCGGCGCGACGGCATGGGGCTGCCCGAGGACTACCGTATTATTAACTCGCTCGGCGGGCACTACTCGAACATCACCAACCTCTCTCTGCTCGGGGTAAATATCCGCCAGCGCGTGATCCGCATTCGCATCGGCGACGCGAACGCGATCGACATCGCGGACTTCGAGCACCAGCTCGAGGCATGCCTGCGCCTGCACTGCGTGGTGCCAACCATCATGCTCACCATGGGCACCACCGACACCTTCGGGGTGGACCGCGTCAAGCCGGTATGGGAGGTACGCAACCGCCTGTGCGACCTCTATGGCGTGAGCGTGCGGCCCCACATCCACGTGGACGCGGCCGTAGGCTGGGCCATGCTTTTCTTCCGCGAGTATGACTTCGCCGAAAATCCGCTCGCCATCAATCCGGTGACGCTGCAGGGGTTGAGGGGCAACGCCGCTCGCTTCGACGAGCTGCGCTACGCCGACTCCTTCACGGTGGATTTCCACAAGTGGGGCATGGTCCCTTTTACTTCGAGCTTCGTGGTGATCCGCGAGCGCGAGGATCTCGAGCACCTGGCAGCCGACCCGGAGAACTTCACCTACTTCGACGAGGAGAACCAGGGGCACGACCACATGCAGGCGACCATCGAGTGCTCGCGCGGGGGCGTGGGCCTGTTCGGGGCCTATGCGGCGCTTGAGCAGATGGGCATCGAGGGCTTTCAGATCGCCATGGCCCACGGGCTACAGAACGCCAACTACCTGCGCGCGCGCCTTTCGGCGTTGCCGCACGTCAAGGTGATCGCGCCCGGCAACCAGGGGCCGAGCGTGGGCTTCCGCATCTACGATCCCGCGCGGGTAAGCGACGCGGAGCGGGAGTTCGCGCTGGAGCATGCGGTCCGCGGCGACGAGGTCTACGAGCCGCGCATCGAGCAGAACGATCGTTTCCATCGCGAGCTGTTTATGCGGCGGGGCAAAGTCGGGCTTTCGACCAACTGGGTCAAGACGGTCAGCCACACCGCCTACGACGAACGGGGTCGCTTCCACGCCTTGCCGGGCGAGAAGGCCGTCTTCATGAACGTCAACACGACGCGCGCGGCCATCGACACCTTCCTGGACCACCTGATGGGGTGATTGGTGATTGGGTGATTGGGGACGTACCCAACTTAAACAACTTAATAAACAACTTAATGCCTGTGCTCGTTTTCCGTTTCCTTTCGTCCCGGAAGTTGCGGAAGTTGGGTACCTCCCCCCGTCTCCCCCCCTGTCCCCGGGATCCGTGCGGAGGGCGTGCGGGGGGCGGGCCGACCACGCGAGCTAAGGAGGCCGGTCGAAATTAATCGTCCAGATCTCGGAGCGCTACGGCCCCCGGATGCAAGGCGCGACGACGAGGAATACCCAGGAGTATTTCGAGGAGGAGCAACGCAGCAGACGGGGCCGTCCCGCCCGAAAGATGAATGAGTTATTTTGTCACGGGCGCTAAGGCCCGTCCCTACCGCGCCCCCCTGTCGCCCTGTCTATTCGTAAGAGTGTATGGCGACCGCAAACGGGTACACGATAAGGCTGAGCCCCCATGTTTGGGAAAAGCTGTCGAGTGTTGCCGTTCCGTAGCAGTTCACGCACTCAGACGTAGGATCGCCCGAAACCAGCACGACGTACGGCACAACCGTGACCTGGACGCCCACCCATCTTGTTAACAAGGCTCCACCCAACGCGCATTCGAGTCGTAACTCGGGACGCTGGACGGCAAGGTTGTTTTCGGGAAACGGATTGTCAATCGAGTGCTCGGTAATGGCCACGTCGGCATCTATGCCGTGCCGGCGTACTCCCGCGCTCACGCCGAGCCCGGTCAATAGCTGGCCAAGACGACCTATGCGAAAAGTGCCCTCGGCAAGTAGCCGCCCCGCATAGGGAACCCCGAGCACACGGGTGCGGTCATCATGCGGGATCGAGTAACCGAGCTGTCCGTCAAGGGTCGCAAATAGCCCGGTGCGCGACTCCGAATCGTTCAGACGCGCTCGCACGCCGGCCCCGCCGCCGTACCAGCCGACGTGAGAACCGACCTCGAGCCAGGGCAACAAGGAAGCGCGGGCTGCCACGAGCAGCGGCACCACGATACCTATGGTCAACGGCTTAACACCGCTGATGCTGTCGCCGTTTCCCTCAAGCTCGTGAGTTGTGCCATCTTCCCCTACCACTCGCGCTTCGCTCGCGCCGTAGCTCGTACCCCAAGCAGCACCGACCGCTAGCCGGCTCTCCTGTAGCGCCGCGCCATAGATCGGCTGCGGGGTAATAGCACAAGCATTTACCAGGGTGATGGTGAGGCCGCACGCAAGCCAAGTCGTCATCGCCACACCGCGAACTTCTCCGTGCGTGTCCAAACCTAGCCTCATCGATCGAAAGGTCAGCACGCGCGTTCCCGTGCGTCGTGCTGACGCGGTGCGTGGGACAAACAAAACCGGATTTACGAGTACGAGAAAGAGCGTAGACGAACGGCCGGGTGTTGTCGAGGGGGTCGAACGCGAGCCGTAAGGAGCCGTAGGGCGGTACGAAATCTCACCGTCGAACGGGCCACCGAAACGGGCCACCTAGCGAACGCCGAGCGGCCCGGCCCAGCAGGCGGAAGGCGACTCGCTGACATTGAAATGCAGGATATACCGGCGCTCAAGGCTCACGGGGAGCGAAAAACGGCAGGTGTCCCACCCGGTCAACCGGACAGGCGGCCCCTTTCACCTCTCTGTCGGTTTCCGCGAGTCTCGAACCGCCTCGCCGAGGTCTCTGCCATCGTCTTCTGGCGCGCCGGTGCAGTGGTTCGTTCCGGCAATGTCGTTATTGACTAGGCGAGTCAAGGTTTCGTCCAGCTTGCTTCCCGCTTCGTCGATCATCGCCCTGGCCCTGCTCCGGTACTCGAAGGCCTTGACGATGGCCTTCGTCACCCTGGGGTCTTGCAGCAATTGCACGACCAGCCGCGCGGCAAACTTCTCGAGCTCACCCATCATGAAAGCCAAGTGTCCTTTCCCTCTTCTACGAGGGGGTATCGGCCGCGGGGGCGTTGTACTCTCTTCTCGTCGACACGGCCTCGACCCTGACATCTGGTACGGCCAGGCGCTTTCTCTTGATTTCACGCTTGGCGATCAGCACGAGCTCTCCGGTCCATTCTTTCATCTCGGGGGTCGGTTCGCCGGAAAAACGGATGACGTCCTTCCGTAACTGGTCGATCCATTGGCGGACTTTCGGGTTCTTCACCCCATAGCCCCTTCTGGCGCCCAGGTGCAGGAAAGGAAGCGCTCGGTAACACTCCTCGGCGTAGAGCTCGGCCTTGCGCCGCAGCAGCTTGCTCTTCGAGTTCCGGTATTTCTTCGCGGCGTGGTGCTTGATGGCGAAGACGCGGAACAGATCCGGCCCCAGCTCGTAGGATTCGGTCACGAACGCGTTCAATACCTGCAGCGCCGTCTCCAGCCGTCCCGTGTGCTTCGGTCTTTGGGCCATCCAGAAGTCGGAACCGACCATGGTCCAGTCCCTGAGATCGAAATCGGGGGACTGGAAGTCGACCCTGATTCGTCCTTCCTCCAGACATTGATTCCAGTAGCCGGTTCCCGGCATGGCGATGGCAGGAGCCATCTGGCTGTAAGTCGGTTCCAGGGAGATGTTGAAATCGAGATCGTCCCAGTACTGGCCGTAGGTGTGGTCGTCGGTGCCGGCCACGATGGTGGCCGCCACCGTCTGGATGCCGGCTTCGTGAAGACGCGCGAAGAGGCATCGGATCTCGTCGCGGTCGAGACCTCCCAGCTTGCTCTTGTTGAAGAAGGTGCTGTCGGGGGCCCGGGTCTCCACGGCGAGGAAAATTACCTCGCAGCCCATTTCGGCGAGCATCTCCGGTTCGTATTCGCTGGTGCTCTTGAGCTCATTGAAGCTGAAGAAGAAGAACGGCCTTTCGAGCTCCTCTCGGGCCAGTTCCCAGAGTTCACGGTTGCGCTTCTTGTGAAAAGTGAAGTTGTCCTCGAAGATGGCGAATCTTCGCGAAGGCAGCCCTTCGCTGGACTCGATCACTGCCTGGTATACCTCCTCACCGGTCTTCAGCAGGGGGAGGTAGCGCTTGTAGTAATAGTGCGAGGAAGCGCAGAAGTGGCATCCCCGATGACATCCGAGGCCCAGGGACAGGTGATACCATTGATGCAGCGGGCTGGGGATGGCGTCGTTCATGATGGTCGCGCGCTGCATGACGGCCACCCTCGGGGGATTGCGGTATCGCTCCACCGGCGGAAGGCCCAGGAAGCGTCGGATAAAATTCGCCCCCTCCTCGCGGCAGACGTAATCGGCGCCGATATTTTCTACGCCAGGGGTGACTGCCACGTAGCCCCCGACCATGGTGACCGCCGAGGGACAGGCCTCTTTGGCCGTCTCGATCATCTTGCGGGCCTTCTTGATCGTCATGGTCATCGAGCTTACGCCGATGATGTCGTATCCCTTCCGGCACTCGTCGCGGAATTCATCGAGAGTGGGGTTGTCGAGAACCACGGTGTGAACGGGGATGTTATTGGCAATGAAATGGGTCGCGATCTCGTTGCACACCCCTCGTGGCGCCCAGATGCCGTCCAGGGTGGAGAAGTTCGCCCCCTCGTAGCTGAGCATGTACGTGTTGTACTCATCCTCGACACCCCATGGTCGGAAACACTGACTGAGCAGCACGCGTATTTCGCTCACGGGCTTGTTCGGAGGCTTAAGTGCCATCTTGTTTTCCTGGCGCACGGGCCGACGGGGCCGGAGTACCGGTTCACGGATCGAGTGTAAATGCAGTGGCCGGTGTTGTCGAACCGCCGGGGCGCGACGGATGACGACGGTCTTCGCGCTAGAATCGAGTTTGGCGATTTTCTGATTAAGATTTCTGCGGCGCGTTTCGGCGGTGAGGCGGGCAGGCCGGTGCGCGCCGACGGGGCCGGGCGGCTTGCAGATGGCCCCTGTAGACCGCGAAATCATGGCGTTTTCAACCCGATCGGATGGTGCTCTAGCGAAGTTCCCTATTTCAGGCCGGCCGCAAGCCGCGCTCGACCCTCGCGTCAACCGGTGTATCGATTGGCAGGCCGGTTGGCACTCGGGACGCCCCTATCGGCGCGCACCGGCCTGCCCGCCTCACCTCGGGCCAGGGGTTAAAGGTGATATCGCTGCCACCCCGAACCGCCCGATTACATCGTGCGCCGGTACTCCCCTCCGACCTCGAAAAGGGCGTCCGTGATCTGCCCCAGGCTCAAGTACTTCGCCGCTTCCATCAACGCGCGAAAGACGTTTTCGCCCCTGCTCGCGGCGATCTTTAGATCGATAAGCGCCTTTTGGCTTCGATCGGCCCAGCGGTCCTGAAACGCGCGCAGGTTCTCTATCTGCGCCCGTTTCTCCTCGTCGCTCGAACGGATCACCCGGTCGGCGCGCGGCGAGGTTTCGGCGGCCGCCGGATTTTCAAAGGTATTGACGCCGATGATCGGTAGCTCTCCGGTGTGCTTGAGCGACTCGTAGAGCATGCTCTCGTCCTGGATCTTGTGGCGTTGATAGAGCGTCTCCATGGCGCCCAGCACGCCGCCGCGCTCGGAGAGCCTCTCGAACTCCTGCAGGACCGCCTCTTCCACTCGTTCGCTGATCGCCTCGATACTGTAGGAACCCTGTAGCAGGTTCTCGCAGGCGCTCAGACCGAGCTCGCGATTGATGATCAGCTGAATCGCCACGGCGCGGCGCACGGACGCTTCGGTCGGCGTGGTGACCGCCTCGTCAAAGGCGTTGGTGTGCAGGCTGTTGCAGTTGTCGACTATCGCGGTGAGCGCCTGCAGCGTGGTGCGGATGTCGTTGAAGTTCATCTCCTGCGCGTGCAGCGACCGGCCCGAAGTTTGAATGTGGTATTTGAGCTTCTGACTGCGTTCGTTCGCACCGTAGCGGTCTCGCATGGCGATCGCCCAGATGCGGCGAGCGACCCGGCCGATAACGCTGTACTCGATATCCAGCCCGTTGCTGAAGAAGAAGGAGAAATTCGGCGCGAACGCGTCGATCTCCATTCCCCGCGACAGGTAGTACTCCACGTAGGTAAACCCGTTGGCCAAAGTCAGGGCGAGCTGGGTGACCGGGTTGGCCCCGGCCTCGGCGATGTGGTAGCCGGATACGGATACCGAATAGAAATTGCGCATCTCGTTTTCGATGAAGTACTGCTGCACGTCACCCATCATCTTCAGAGCAAAACCGATGGAGAAAATGCAAGTGTTCTGCGCTTGCTGCTCCTTCAAGATATCGGCCTGTACCGTGCCGCGTACCTTGCTTAAAACCTCGTTCTTTATCCGGCCATAAGTCTCCGCGTCCACGGCCAGCTCTCCGGGAATGCCCAGAAGGCCGAGCCCCAGGCCGCTGTGCCCCTCGGGCAGCTGTTCCCGGTAGACCGGTAGCCCGGATGGCTCGAAACGCCGCCGCACGTCTTCCAGCCCTCCGGTCGCGACCAGGTGCTTTTCGATCTGCTGGTCGATGGCGGCGTTGACGAAAAAGGCCAGAAGGATCGGCGCTGGACCGTTTATCGTCATGGAAACCGAGGTCAGGGGGTCACACAGATCGAATCCTGAATAGAGCTTCTTCGCGTCGTCCACGGTACAGACCGAGACCCCGGAGTTTCCGATCTTGCCGTAGACGTCGGGTCGCTGATCCGGGTCTCGGCCGTACAAGGTAACGCTGTCAAAAGCCGTCGACAGGCGACTCGACTTCTGCCCCTCGGCGAGGAGATGAAAACGTCTGTTGGTGCGCTCCGGCCCGCCTTCGCCGGCGAACATGCGGCCGGGCTCCTCGCCTTGGCGTCTAAAGGGAAAGACGCCGGCGGTGAAGGGAAAGCACCCCGGCAGGTTCTCTTGGCGGAGAAACCGTACGAGCTCGCCCCACTCGTCGAAGCGGGGCAGGGCGACCTTGGGATACTCGATCTGCGAGAGCGAACGATGCGAGGTTTCGACCCGGACCGTCGCGTCCCGGACCCGGTACTGCTGCTCTCCTCTGTCATAGTCCGCCCGCGTATCCGCCCAGCGACAGAGCGCCCTTCTCAGCTCGGGCTCGAGCTCGGCCAGCGACTGGTTGTAGCGTTCGCGTAGCTCGCCGATCACGGGATCGGCCGAAGCGTCGGCCAGCGCTTCGTCATCGAAAAAATCCGTCTCGCGCGGGACCTCTTGCTCCAGGCCGCGCAGGGTCCGATACAGCGCACAGGCCGTTTGCGCGGAGGCGATGCAAAGCTCGGTATCCTTTCGGTAGCTCCGGACGGCATCGGCGATTTCGGCCAGATACCGCATTCGCGATGGCGGTATTTGCGCTTTGGCTTCCATCGGGCGCACGCTCGGGCGCAAGCTGTCGCGGGTTTGCTGCTGCGGGTCAGCCGTGAGGAGATGTCGAATCGCCTGGGTGATCTGGTCGACGCCGGGATCGTCCCACCGATTGGCTATCGAGGTAAAGATCGGCAGCTTGCGATCCGGGAGATTGAACTGTTTACGGTTGTTCCTCCACTGCTTGCGTACGTCTCTAAGTGCGTCCTTTCCGCCCTTGCGGTCGAACTTGTTGATGACGACCAGATCGGCGAGATCCAACATGTCGATCTTTTCCAGTTGAGACTGGGCGCCGTAATCCGGTGTCATCACGTAAACGGATAGATCGGCGACATCGACCACTTCGGAGCTGCTCTGTCCGATTCCGGCCGTTTCGATGATGATTAGATCAAAGCGGGCCGCCTGCAGGACCGCGATGGCGTTCTTCACCGAAGCGGACAGGGCGACGTGAGAGGCGCGGGTGGCGATCGAACGGACGTAGATCCCCGGCTTGTAGATGGCGTTCATGCGGATGCGATCGCCGAGCAGCGCGCCTCCGGTGCGACGACGGCTGGGATCGATCAGTAGAATTCCGATCGACGCCTCTTGTGCGCCGTCGTGAATGCGGCGGACGACTTCGTCGATGATGCTCGATTTGCCGGCGCCCCCGGTGCCGGTAAAGCCGACGACCTTAGCCGGCTCCCCTATCTTGTCGCTCAAGCGGCCGAGGATTTTGTTTCTTTTTGAGCTGTCGGCGTTCTTGTGGTTTTCCAGCCAGGTGATCAGCCGGGCGATTGCCCGAGAGTTGTCGACGTAAAGCGCGTCGATTTCCCGGTTCGGGTCGAACCGATTCTGATCGCGGCACTCGGAGAGTAAAAAATCTATCATCCCCTCCAGCCCCATGCGGCGGCCGTCTTCGGGAGAAAATATCCTGGTCACTCCGTAGGCGTGCAGCGCGCTGATCTCTTCGCTCAGGATGGTTCCGCCGCCGCCGCCGAAAACGCGGACATGAGGCGCGCCCCTTTGCCGGAGCTCATCGATCATGTACCGGAAGAACTCGTTGTGCCCTCCCTGGTAGCAGGAGACCGCAATCGCGTGCGCGTCCTCCTGAATCGCCACGGTCACGATGTCATCCACCGATCGATCGTGGCCGATATGGATCACCTCCGCGCCCTTGGCGAGCAGCACGCGACGCATGATGTTGATGGCGGCGTCGTGACCGTCGAATAGCGAGGCGGCGGTGACCACCCGGATGCGCGTCGGTTGGTTCCCGGGTTCTGGGCGAGGCGCTGGCGGCGTTCGCGTCATGGCTGGGCCCCCGCTTTCTTCTTTTTAGCTATCCGACCCTTGATGCGGTCGCGATACGCGCGGATCTCTCGGCGCAGATCTTCCAGCTGTTTGATGCGTCCATCGAGCTCACAGAGTCGGTTGGCGAGCAACGGATCCAGTCGGGCGAGCATTTCCCGCGTCGAACCCGCGATCGAGTAGACCGCGTTGAGCTCTTTGATCTCGGTCAGCGACAGCCCCAGGGTCTTCAGCCTCTGGATGAAAAAGAGCCGTTCGATCTCGTCGGAACCGTAGACCCGTCGGCCGCCCGAGTGCCGCCTGACATTCGGCAGTAGCCCCAACTCCTCGTAATAGCGAACGGTTCGGGCCGACAGCCCGGTTTGCTCGCAGACCCGCGTGATACTGAGCCCGTTCTGCTTCCGCGTCATCGCCAGTTAACGTTAACTGTATAACAGAGCGCATTTCGGGTCAAGGCACGGGGGCAAAGAGGATGAAGGACATGGCCCGCTCGGAAAGATCGGTGACGCGCGGCAGGGCAGCAGCTGGTGCGAACAGTTCTCGGAATCGGAAGCGGTCTGCCGCGTCGAGGTGCAATGCGGTTTCTTCGCCAGGCGGCAAGATACTAACATCAACTACCGGATATTTTGAGGGAAGAGCGAACCGTCGCCAACGCCGGTGACGCCGCGTCGGGCGGATCGTACAGCGGCGGCGCGGCCGTCGCGGGTGGATTACCGGTGACCGGCGCGGGCGGCGAGGCAGAGGCGGGAGCGGGCGGCGGGGGCGATGGCGCCGGCGGCCAGCCGGTCGGGGCCGACGCCGGATTCGACCCGGACGCGGGCGCGCCCGCGGACGCGGCCGGGCCGAAGGCGCTACAGCCCACGGTAAGACCGCCGGTCGCTCTTCCCGATGGCGGCATTGCGCGGCCGTCGCGTGACCCGATCCCGCTTCCCCTCGCCACTGAAAAAGCGGCAGGGCGGCGGCCGGGCAGGAACGTGATGCAGGTCGGGTGAGGTAAATGAAAGTACTTTTCATCGGCGGAACGGGGATCATCAGTACCGCCTGCTCGAGGCTCGCGGTCGAGAGAGGAATCGAGCTTACCCACTTCAATCGGGGGCGCAGCCATCGAAAGGTGCACGGCGTGAGATCGATCCGCGGCGATATACGCGACCGTGACGCCGCTCGCCGGCTGCTGCTGGGGCAAACCTTTGATGCGGTGGTCGACTGGATCGCCTTTTTACCCGAGCAGGTGCGCGCTGACATCGAGCTCTTTCGCGGCCGCACCGGTCAGTACCTCTTCATCAGCTCGGCCTCGGTCTACCAGAAGCCGGTTCGCCGTCTGCCCATCACCGAGCAGACCCCGCAGCAAAACCCCTTCTGGCGCTACGCGCGCGACAAGGCGCGCTGCGAGGCGATGCTCATGCAGGAGCACCGCGACAAGGGGTTTCCGGCAACCATCGTCCGGCCCTCCCATACCTACGACCCGACGCTCCTGCCCACTGACTGGGGGTATACCGTTCTGCATCGAATGAAGAAGGGCGAGAAGATCATCATCCCCGGCGACGGGACCTCGGTGTGGGTGATGACGCACGCCAGCGACTTCGCCGCCGGGTTCGTCCCCTTGCTGGGAAACGGGCGAGCGATCGGCGAGGCCTTTCACATCACCTCCGACCAGCTTCTGACCTGGAACCTAATCTACCAGATGATGGCGGACGCGCTCGGGGTATCTCTGAACGCCCTGCACGTCGCCTCCGACTTCATCGCCCGCCACGACCCGGAGATGGGCGCGAACCTTCTGGGGGACAAGTCCCACTCGGTGATCTTTGACAACAGCAAGATCCGCGGCCTGGTTCCCGGTTTCGCCCCCGGCATTGCCTTCGAGCAAGGGGTCCGGGAGATCGTCGGGTGGTATGAGCAGAACGCCGGGTGGCAGGTCGTCGACCCGAAGATCGACGCGACCATCGACGCCATCATCGACGCCTACGGCGAACGCGCCTCGTAGCGCACCGACCGGGTTGAAGCGGTCCATCGCTTCGATACCCGCCGGTTTTCAACCGGCCGCGTATCGATTATCTTTGCCACCTGTTATAGCCGCGTTAGCGGGGAGATCGGGCAATGGCTAACCATCAACACGAACACCGCGACGGTTTGTCGGGCATCCTGCTCATCGACACCAAAAAGTGCCAGGGCTGTCTCACCTGTGTGCTGGCCTGCTCGCTGGCCAACACGGGCGAGGAGAGCCTGGCCGCGTCTCGAATACAGGTGCGGCAGAACTCGTTCGAGAGCTACCCCCAGGATATCTCGCTCAATTCCGTGCAGAGATGTGAGCTCTGCGCCGATGCGGCCTACTGGAAGCGCTCGGCCGGGTCTCCGGAGAACCTGCCCTGCGTGATGCTCTGTCCGGTGGGCGCCATAAGGTACAGCCCGGACCAGCCCCCGCCCGGCTCCGACCGAGGCGATGGCTTCAATTTCCGGGGAGAGGGCTGGAAGAAACTCGGGTATCCCGTCGACTGATCGATCGAAAGGGGACGGTGCTTTATCGATGAACGGAACCATCGGTAGAATTCTGCGAGTCGATCTCACCAAACGCGAGATCTCGACCATCGATACCGCGAAGTACGAGCAATGGGGCGGCGGTCACGGCATGGGCTCGGCCATCTTCTGGGACCTGTGCCGGGACAAGACGGTAAGCGGCTTAGATCCCGGAAACGTGGTCACCCTGATGACTTCGCCCTTGACCGGTACGCTGGTGCCGGGGGCCGCCGGCAGAACCGAGATCCAGGCCATCGGCGTGCAGTCGTCCCCCATCGGGTGGTTCACCAGGAGCAATTTCGGCGGCAGGTTCGGGACCATGCTGAAGTTCGCCGGTTTCGACGGCGCCGTCATCGAGGGACAGGCCGACGGACCGGTCTGGATCGATATCCGAGACGGCGAGGCGGTGTTGCGGGACGCCGGGGCCTTGTGGGGAAAGGACACTTGGGAGACGCAGCAGCAGATTCATCGCCTGGTCTCGTCTTCGGACAGCGATGGCCAGAGACCCGCCGTGCTGAGCATCGGCCCGGCCGGCGAGAACCTCTGCCGGATCGCCTCGGTCGTTCATGATGCCGGGCACGGAGCGGGCCAGGGCGGTTTTGGCGCGGTATTCGGCGCCAAGCGGCTGAAGGCTATCAGCGCCGTGGGCAACGGCGCCATCCCGGTGGCGGATCCGGCAGGGCTTCTGCAGGCGCGGCTCTGGACCAAGCAACGATTCGCCTTCGATATCGACGATCCGGAACAGGTCGCCGAGCTGGACGATACCGCTCTGCCCATGGCGCTGGGCACGCCCGCGGTGCCCGCCGTCTTCTGGCAACAGCCGGAACGGTCCAGGCCTCACGCCTGCGTCTCCTGCCCGGCCGGCTGCCGCTCGCGGCACGCCGGCGGTCAGGGAAACGAATCGTCCTGCGCCTCGACCGCCTTTTACGCCTTTTTCGACGGCATACGCCACAGCGGAATCTGGCTGCGCATCCTGTATATGGCGCTCATCGGTTTGGGGCAGCGAGGAGCCGTTATGGGCATACACAGGAGGTGGGGTCGCAACACCTCCGCCACCTACCGGGCCACCGACCTGGCTCAGAAGCTGGGCATCAACACCATGGAGCTGATGCAGGGGCTTCCCTATCTATACCAGCTTTAGGGGATGACCGGAGAGGGCGAGAGCAGGTTCGTCGAGGCGGTCACGGGCAGAAAGATCGACTTCGTAGAAGGCATGGAGCTGGGCAGGAAGATCTGGAATCTCGACAACGCCATCTGGACCCTGCAGGGCAGGCATCGAGAGATGGCGAAGTTCGCCCCCTATATTTACGACCGGCCGACCAAGGGCGAAGGATCGATGACCCGTTACTACTTGACCGGTCGAGAGAAAGGCCAGTGGAAGTACATCCCCTGCGACCGCCGGCATCTGGATCGCGACGCCTTCGAGGACTGGAAGACCCGCTTCTATCGCTTCGAGGGGTGGGACCCGTCCACCGGCTGGCCCACCAGAAGCACCCTGGAAGCGTTCCAGCTGGCAGAGGTGGCCGACGAGCTACAGAAAGCGGGAAAGCTCGGGCGGGTATGAAATACTCGAATCGGGCGGAGGGGTGATCAGCCTCAGCGAAAACTCGATCGACAAGTTCGCTTTCAGGGGCAACGACGCCATCACCATCGAGCCCCTCTCCCACCGCTTCGAGCGGGAAACATTCGTCCGAGACGACGGTCAGCCTCTGAGCGACCACGATCTGCTGGCGGTAGAGTTCGGCTGGCGCTTCGATCCGTAATTCGAGCAAGCCGTGGTAGTCGCCGGGGATAATTCACTTATGAATCATCATTTCCCTGCGGCCACCCGGCTGGCGCCGACGGTGATGACCGCCGGGTCGGACCGCATCGTGGCCCGGGCGCGGAAGGCAGGCCCTTGACGCGGACGGCGCTACGATCGAGGATCATCGGGTGGTCCGGTCTTCGAGAGGGACGGGGTCGCGGGGAAGGGCGAGAAGGCCTTTTGGGATTTTTCAGACAATCGCCATGCGCCGTCTTTTCCCCGCCTCGCTGCTGTGTTTCATCGGTTGGCTGGTCGGCGTGTGCGGTATCGCCGGGTGCGGCCTGATGATGGACGATCTACGGGTCGTCGAGGGGCGGTGCGGCGACGGCGTGGCGCGGGCCGGCATCGAGGAATGCGACGATCACAACACCGCCAGCGGAGACGGGTGCAGCCCTGACTGCGAGATCGAGCCGGGGTGGGCGTGCTCCGGAGAAGAACCCTCGGCGTGCGAGCGCGTCGTTACCGGGGAGCCGACCTGCGGGGACTGCTCGGACGACAATCCCTGTACTGAAGATTTCTGTTATGATGGGACCTGTTCGTATACCTACAACAGCTCGCCGTGCGACGACCAGGATCCGTGTACGTACAGCGACACCTGTTCCAATGGCGAATGCGCCGGAACCCAGGTCAGGTGTAACGACAACAACCCTTGCACGGACGATTCCTGCGACGACCGAGGCTCCTGTTACTACACCGATAACAGCGAATCGTGCGACGACCAGGATCCGTGCACCCACGACGATATCTGCAGCGGGGGCGACTGCGTCGGTACGGCCTACCAGTGCGACGACGGCAACCCCTGCACGTACGACTTTTGCAGCGGCGACGGTACCTGTCGCTTCGAGAACAACGCCGAATGGTGCGACGACGACGATCCGTGCACCGCAGACGACGCCTGCTCGGACGGAGCCTGCGCGGGCGAGGCCTATGTCTGCAGCGATGCCGACGAGTGTACGGTCGACATTTGCAACGGCGACGGTACCTGCTCCTATCCGGCTGATACCGGCGCGGACTGCGACGATGACGACCCCTGCACGCAGAGCACGACCTGTAATGCATCGAAGCAATGCGTGGGTGGAACGGCCATCACCCAGTGCGTGAGCGCCGACTCCTGCTGCCCGGCCAGCTGCACCGGGGCTACCGATGACGACTGTTCGACGTACTTCGAGTACATTCCCAGCAATTTCGACCCCGATGCGCTCGATCCGGCTCTTACCGATCACGTTACCCTGGACTGCGGGGTATCCATCTTCAACTCGCAAAGCCTGAGCTTCAGCAACTGGTGCGAGCAGCCCGAGCCCACCCCGGTGGTGGACGTCGCATCCGATCCCGACGTCGTCATTCTCGCGTTTCTGAACTTTACCCTTGCCTCCGGCTCCAGGCTGAAGCTCGAGGGGGACCGCCCGGTGATCCTGGCGGTGTTCGGCGACGCGACCGTCGAGGGGACCATGGACGCCAGCGCCAATGGAACGACGCCCGGCGCCGGCGGCAACCTTTTGTGCGGCTCATCCGCGGGCGGCGATGGCGTGGGCTCGTCCGCAGCTGGCGGCAGCGGCGGTGGTGGCGGCGGCTTCGGTACGGCCGGCGGCGCCGGTGGCCTGCAGGGCGGGTCGAATCTCGGGGGCAGCGGGGGCATTGCGCGCGGCTCCGCCACCCTGATTCCGCTGCAGGGCGGCTGCCCCGGGGGCATGGGTGGAGGTTGCAGCAACGTCGGTGCGGCCGGCGGCGGCGCCGTCCAGCTCTCGGCCGCGGGCTACCTCACCGTGACCGGGAGCGTCAGCGCTGACGGCGGCCACGGGGCAACCACTTGCGGCAGCGAGGGCGGCGGCACCGGCGGCGGCAGCGGCGGAGGCATCTTGCTGGAGGGGGACATCGTGGACCTGACCGGAAGCTCGCTGCAAGCCAACGGCGGCAATGGAGGTGACGGGGTCGGCGGCAGCGCCGGAGGCGCCGGCTCCACCAGCAGCAGCTCGAACGGCAGCGACGGCCTGCCCGAGTCCAACGACGGCGCCGGCGGCGGCGGCGGCGGATACGGACGTATCCGAGTCAACTCGCTGACCTCCTGCACGGCCTGCCTCTAGCCCGAGTTTACCGCCTTCGGCGGCAGACTCGGGCTAGAGGTGCCATCTGCGGCGCCGTCCCTCCCCCCACTTCCCTCGCTTGCCGTCGGCCCCCGCCGCCCGTCCCCCGGGTCGGCCGGTTGCCGGCGCTGAGAAGGGAGATTATCCTCTGTAGCGTGAAGGCCGTTACCCTGCTGTCGGTTCTGATCGCGCTCGCGGCAAGCTCCTGTACGCGAGGATCGCCCGAGTCCGATGGAGATGCCGGTCGTTCGGCGGAAGAAGGGGAAGCGGAAGGATCCGGGTCCGATGCCGGGGACCAAGAAGAGCAGCAGGAGCCGAACGGGTCGGCCCTGTCCTGCGGCGATGGCCTGCTCGATCCCCTGGAGCAGTGCGACGACGCCAATCGGGACGACGAGGATGGCTGCACCATGCTCTGCGAGTTCACCTGCTCCCGGGATGACGATTGCGACGACAACGACAGCTGTAACGGGTTGGAGAGTTGTACAGCGGACCATATCTGCCTTCCCGGCGAGCCCCTGCAGCAGGGCGAGGCGTGCGGCCCCAACCGCTCGTGCCGCGACGGCGCCTGCGTGGGCAACGAGTGCGGCGACGGTATCCGGCAAGAGCAAGAGCAGTGCGACGACGGAAACCAACAGGACGACGACGGTTGCACCCGGCGCTGCCTTTTCACCTGTCTGTCGGACCAACCGTCGCGCGACTGCGCGAACGAGTGCGATTCGCGAGCGGCCTGCGATGACCGCGACCACGTCTGTATTCGTGGTGAGCCGTTGCCGGACGGCAGCTCCTGCGATCGAGGAAACGGCTACTGCTTACACGGCGTATGCATGCCCCTGAAGTGCGACGGCAGCTCGGACGAGCCGCAACAGCTGTGCGAGGCGCTCGCTTCGCGTCAGAGCGACGCGGGCGCGGCCGAGGCGGATGCCGGCGATGGTTGCGACCCGTTTGACGTGTGTTGCAGCGGCGAGGCGACGCCGGCGGGAACCCACGCCCGCAGCACGGCCGAGGGGCGTACCTTCCTTCTATATATACCGGAATCGCTCGACGCGTCGGCCCCCGCGGTGCTGGTGCTGGTCCACCACGGTTTCACCATGTCGGGGCGGATCATGTACGACATCACCTCCTGGAAAGAGCTGGCCGAGGAGCAGGGCATCGTGGTGGCCTATCCCAACGGATCGCCGGAGGCTCCCTGGAACGTGGGCGAGGGAACGGTCTGCGGGGCGGGAGCGGCGGTGAACAACCAGGACCAGGACGATTTCGGCTTTGTCCAGGACATGATCGACGACATCGCCCTCGAGGCCTGTATCGATCGGTCCAAGGTGCTGGTCACCGGGTTTTCCATGGGCGGCTACTTCTCCAACAACCTGGCTTGCCGGAGCCCCGACCTGGTGGTCGCCGCCGCCCCCCACTCGGGCGGGGCGGAGAACGACTACCTTTGCCGGAAGCCGCGGCCGATTCTGATCCTGCACGGTACCAGCGACCCCCTGATCTCTTATGACTGCGCGGTGCAGGCCCGGGATAAATGGGTGCAGGTCAACGGGTGCTCGACCGAGGTGGACGGCGAGGCGATTTCGGGCGGCGTTTGCGAGCGCAACCGCGACTGCCCCCCGGGCGCCCAGGTAGAGATGTGCTCGTTCGAGGGCATGGGGCACGGCTGGGCCGGCTCGGACGATCTACTGTACGGCGGAGGCTCTCAGTACCAGGACGCCGCGCGGCTGGCGTGGCGCTTTTTCACCGAGCAGCTGGACTGACCGCTACCGCTCGTAGGGGAGGGGCTTGTCCCCCAGGCCGTGCGGGGCCATAGCGTCATCTATCCCGTATCACGTACCGCTCGTAGGGGAGGGGCTTGCCCTCTCCCCTTGGAGGCGTCGCCCCGTGGTTCTGTAACAACGCCCTGGGCCGTCAGCGCGGCGATCAAGGGTTGCCGTCGCAGACCGTGCCGTCGCCTTCAGCAGGTTCGAGATTGCCGTCACCGCAGCAGTAACGATTGCTCGGGTTGCCGATGGCTACGGAGTCGCAATCGGCTTGGCAGGTCACGCAGTCCTCGCCAGGCTCGCAGGTTCCGTTGTCGTCGCACTGATCCGAGGTGCCACCGTCGCCGCTGCTACCAGCCGTGCCGGCGCCCGCGCTACCGCTATCAGCGCCACTGCTGCCGCCCTCGCTGCCACCCGTACCGCTGCCACCGCTGCCAGCGCTGCTGCCGCCGCTACCACCCTCGATGCCGCCGGTACCACCGCCGCCGCTGCCACCGCTGCCGGCGCCATTGCCGCCGTTGCCGCCGACCTTGCTGCCGGCGACCTCGCCGCTGTAGATGCCGGGTTTGGCGCCGACATCGTTCGCACGGATCGTGCCGGAGAAGGTACCCGTGAGGCTTGCGTCCTCGATCTCCAGGGCGCCTCTGCCGCTGGAGAAGTCATTGCTGATGATGACCTCCGCGCTATCCGCATCGCAGATCTGACCGTCGAGATCGGCTCCGATTCCGTACAGACTCAGCTCACCCGCGATCGTGCACGAACTACCGTCGACCGCAAACCGCCAACTCCCGCTCAGCCCCTCGAAACCGCCTTCGGTCACCGTATAGGTGCCGACCCAGTCACCCGCTGTCGCTTCGCAGTCCGACGGCGGAGCGCCGCCGCCGCACAGCCCGCCATCGTCGTTGTCGTCGCCGCATCCCCCGTTACCCGTGGCCAATGCGAGTGCCAGCATCGTTACATAGACGTTGTACCTCAAGATCGCACCTCCCGTAGCGCCTCGAGCACCCAGCAACGCGTTCCGCGACAGCGCTGGATACAGGTAGAGATTATCTCCGCTTTTCGCCCGGGATGGAAGAGCACGCGCCGGAAACGGCCGGAAACGGGACGTACCCAACTTAAACAACTTAAAGAAGGGCGCGCTGCAGGCCCTCGCGGTCGTCGGCGGCAAGCCCTATCACCGCGCCCCGTAGCTGCGGGAGGTGAGCCGATTATCATCCCCTGCTCCGTATTGGTAACGTGGGGGCCATCTCGTGCAAGCACGCTTCGGCCGGCGGCGGTAGTATCGCCGCAGGCGGTGAGAGTGACCCTGACAGTGTCGGTCCGACGCGCGCGGAGATAACCGAAAAACCCTCGGTTGCTTCGATGGACGACGAAACGGTAAAAAGCTAACCACATCCTCATTCAGTTGCGAGGCTTTTTCGCGGAGTCTACTCTTAGAGGGTGTTTAAAAAGCGCCTCCTGTCGTCTTTCGGGCGGGACGGCCCGATCTGCTGCGTTGCTCCTCCTCGAAATAGCGCCGCTATTGCTCGTCGTCGCGCCTTGCATCTCGGGCCGTCGCGCTCCGAAATACTCGGTCGGCGTTTTTTAAACACCCTCTTAGGAACGTCATCGCGCGATCGCGGATGTACGAGATGGTACGACGTCCTTTCGAAGGGCGGAAAGACTATGCCGTTAGTCGGCCGTCGGTAACTTGATGCGGCAAATATTCAAGGGCACAAGAGTCGTCGTCGCGGTTATCGGGATTGCCACCATCGTGACCGCCGGTCTCTGGGTACGCCATCGAGCAGGCGGTTGGGGTCGGCGGTCGAATTCGCCATCGATCCATAATGTCGTGCTCATCATCATCGACACCCTGCGTGCCGATAAGCTCGGCTGTTATGGATTCGGAGCCCAAACGTCGCCTGAACTGGACGCGATGGCGCGGAAAGGGATTCGTTTCGATCGCGTGGTTGCCCAGTCGAGTTGGACCCGCCCTTCCATCGGATCGATGTTGACGGGGTTGTATCCGAGAACGGTCGGTCTGTACGAGGAACGATACGACGCTTTAGACGAGCGGTTCACCACCCTGGCGGAGGTATTCCAGAAGGAGGGATTCCGTACCGTAGGCATCACCGCCAATCCCAACATCAACAGTACTTTCGGATTCGCTCAGGGCTTCGATATTTACGAAGACAGCGACGTCATCTGGACGTGGATGCGAAATCAGAAAGGAAGGGCGACCTCGGAGACGGTTCGTCTACGCTCGGCTCGAGATATCTTTCGGCGAGCCTTCGAGTTGGTCCGAAAGGAGGCGGAGCGGCCGCACTATGTTCAGCTCACTTTAATGGAGATGCACGAGTACAAAGAGCGCGGGCAAAAAACATTGCTGCGCCGGGAATTCGATGAGGGTTTTACCCAACACGAAAGCCAACGATACCTGCGGTCGCTACGGCAGCTATCCTACGACATCGGCGTATTCGTGGACGATCTGAGGTCGCTTCCCGGGTGGGAGAAGACGCTTTTCGTACTGGCGAGCGACCACGGCGAGGGACTGGGAGATCATCCGAACGTCCCCTCTTCCAGCGGACACGGTGCGGTGATCTACGAGTCGAACACCATGGTTCCCTTGATATTCTACCTGCCGGGAGGCAACCTGGGAAAGGGCTCGGTGACGCAGCCGGTAAGGCTTCTCGATCTGATGCCCACGATCGCGGATATAACGGGGCTGCCTACACCCGAGGATATGCAGGGCGTATCGCTCGTCCCTTATCTAATCGGGGCAGGCGGCGAAGAGGGAGCGGCACGGGCAACGGGTTCGTCGAAGGGAGACACCTTCGAAAGCGAGGCGGTCGGTCTGCCGCCCTATTTCGTTATCGAGACGAAGTACAGGGTCTTCGACAAGATAGGGGTTTACTCGCAACGATGGGCGTATATCGAGAACCGGGACGTCGAGCTTTACCGGCGCGAATGCGGACAACCGTGTTTGAACGCCGAGGAATTGCAGAAGATCGGCGTGAAGGCAGACGGTATAAATACCGACGCCATCGAAGAAGAGGGGCAGGACGCGATTCCGTTGCGAGAATACCTGCGCCAATGGGAAGGAAAATATCGAGAGGGGATGCGCCGGGATGCGAAATGGGGCTAATTCCGGATTTCTCAACGGCTGAAAAGAGCAATAAGGGGGAAGACGGCG
>CAYVFC010000052.1:0-7379 GCA_964450715.1 uncultured Sandaracinaceae bacterium
GACGCCCCCGCCGGCCGGCCCCGGACCGCCCGCGCCCGGCCGGCGTCGCGCTGCTGTCCGGGATTTTCGGCCTGCAGAGCCGGGCAGGCATGGCCCGGCGCGCGACTGAAAAGGAGTGCAAGCCTCGCCCCTACGGGGGATCAAATTAACCGTGTAAAAAGGGGAGGGGCGGGGGAACAAGCCACGGGGGATCAAATAAACCGTGTAAAAAGGGGAGGGCGGGGGCAAGCCCTACGGTTTTTTGCTTTCCGCGCCGTCCGCTTCGCTGTCAGGCTCCGGCGCGCCGGTGATCACTACCTGGCTTGCCCGGAAATCGGTCCGGTCGGTGGACACGCCGTGCCAGCCCTCGGGAAGCCGTGGCGCGGTGTGCTCGAATACGCGGCGGGCGTCGGCCGGAGAGAGGTTGACGCAGCCGTGCGAGCGGCGCAGGCCAAAGCGCTCGTGCCAGAAAGCGCCGTGCAGCGCCAGCGAGCCGGAGAAGTACTGGGTGTAGGGCACGTCCTCGATCTTGTAGCGCTCGTCACCCGCGTCCGGCCCCAGATCGCTCATGGTCTCGGCAACGTACTTGGCGCGGATGCTGTAGACGCCGGCAGGCGTGTCGAAACCCTCCAGCCCGGTGGAAACCAGGGTGGCGTAGACGGGTTGCGGCCCGCGGTAAAGCACCAGGGTCTGCTGCCCGAGGTCGATGTGCACCCACGGCTCGTCCGCTTTGATCTGTTCGGGCGGGTCGATCTTGCGGGCCACGGCCACGAACCAGTGCTTGAGGTAGCGGCCGTCCTTGAGCTGGTGAAAGATGCGGCCGCCCAACCGCTGTTGGCCGACCCAAGGCAGCAGCGTCAGCCGGGCGATGGGCTCGCTGGTCTCGTCGCCCAGCAGCTTGGGCGAGCCGTCCTGGCGCAGCTCGACGCGGAAGGGGCGGCCCGAACGGATGGCCCAGGCCACGGGCAGGGTGCGCTCGGCATCCAGATTAACGCCTGCAAACTCGCTTCCGCGGCGCTCTTCCAGCGGAGCGAGCTTGAGGTAGCGGCCGCGCACGGTGCGCACGAAGCGGCGGAAGGCGCGGGTCTCGATTCCGGCGCCGGCCACGAAGAAACCGCGCTCGAGGTACTGGAAGACCACTGCCGGCTTGGCGGGCTCGCCCGCTAGCTCGCCCTTGAAGAAGCGCTCGGTCTTGCGCTCGTTGTCGCGCTTGAGCTCGAGGTAGCGGGCGGCAAAGGCGCGGGCGGCGCGCTGCTCGTCGCGCGAGGGCAGGCGGTAGTACTCGGGCACCAAGGGCTCGGTCACGAAGTAGTAGCGGTAGGGAAGCGCGCCCGGCTCGGGCTCGGCAGCAGCCACCGCGGCGTCGGCGGCAACCCGGGGAGGGTCGGGGGCGATGCGGATGCCCTCGCCGGCACAGGCCCAGCCCCTGGGGTGGACGCGGTGCCAGCCCGTGTTGCAGGTGGGGCTCTTGCGCGGACCGGGCGCTAGGCGAATGCGCGCACCCAGGCGCAGCCAGCCCACGACCGTGGAGGCGGGGTCAGGCCCTTCGTGGATGGTCAGCTGCATCCCGGTGACCAGGCCGTGCAAGGGGAACTGTTTTTCCATCTGCGCGCGTTCGCGTTGGCGTTGGCGCTGTTCGCGCTCGGCGCGAAGCTGCTCCGGGTTCTTGCCGGGCTCTGCCCGTTCGGCGGTTCTTTTGCTAGCCGCTTCGCGCTCGCCCTTCGAGCAGCTGCCGGTCAGCAAGGCCAACAACGCGAGGGTGAGCGGGGCGGATAAAGACCAGCGCTCGATGGCCGGTGCGGGTGCAGGTGCGGAAGCGTGCATGGAAGTCAGTCGGCAAACCTAAAACAAAACCGGCGGGTGTCCAAGCGCGCTTTGCCGGCCGCTGGCGGACGGGTACACTGCGCAAATCGCTCATGAAGATCTGGATCGCGGTTGCATTTGCATTGCTGCTCTGGCCGGTCCCCGGTTGCGGCGGCCCCAGCGGGGGCGCGGTAAAGGCGGCGCTCGAGCGCGGGGAGGTGCAACAGGCCGTGTCGGCTTACGGTCAGATGGCCCAGAGCGATCCCGCGTTGCTCGCACGCATCGCCGCGGCGCTGTTAAAAAAGGAAGCGCTGGGCCGCGATGACGGGCGGAGGCAAGCAGCGCTCAGCGAGCTGGCCGGGGCCGGAGACTGCGCCCGCGCGCTGTTGCGAGAGCTGGCGGACGGGGCGGCGGACGATCCGGGTCCGGCAGCGCTGGCCGGGGCAAGAGCGCTCGAGCTTCTGGCTGCTCGGGCAGAGGGGGAGGCGGTGGACCGTTTGCGGGAGCTGGTGGACGCCGAGCAGCCCGAGGTGCGGGCCGCGGCGGTCTCGGTGCTGCGGCTGGCCGAGGATCTGCAACGGTTGCTCGGGGAGCTCGAGTCGCCCTACTCGGCCGTACGGCTGGCCGCGGCGCGCGCGCTGGGCCGGGCAGGCGCCGGGGGGGCGACGTCGATGCCGAGCTCGACCGGGCAGCCGGAGACAACGCTGCCACCGGCGGCGCGCATCGCGCTCGAAAACAGCGCGCGGCTGGATCCGGCCGCGGCGGTCAGGGGCGCGGCGCTTTGGTCGCTCGGGGATGCGGGCCCGCAGGCAGCGGAGAGCATCGAGCAGGCGCTGGGCGATTCGGAGCGCGAGGTGCGGCTGGCCGCCATCGGCGCGCTCGCGCGGGCCGATGGCGAGCGGGCCGGGCTCGTGCTCGGGCGGTTGCTGCAGTCGGACCTGAGCGACGAGGGGATCGCGGCCGCGCGTCACCTGCTGGCGCTGGACCAGGACGGGGGCGGCGCGGCCCGGACGGGCGGCTCGGACGCCATGGCCGAGGCGCGGCGCTACCTCGAGCGGGCGCTCGGCGCGGCCGAGCCCGAGCTGCGAGCGGCGGCCGCGGTGGCCGTGGACGCGCTGCCGCAGAACCGGTTCGACGGCGAGTGGTTGCTCAAGCGCATCGAACAGGAAAAGGTGCCGCGGGTCAGGCTCTCGCTGGTGAACGCGGTCTTCAGCAGCAGCGAGCCGGACGAACGGTTGCTGGGCGCGCTGCGCGAGATCGGCGCGGCAGGCGGGCCGAGCGGCGCCTACGCCATCGCGCTTCTGGCCGGGCAGGGCGACCCGAAAGCGCTGGGCAAGCTCTCGAGCCTGCTCAAGGACGGATCGGCCGCAGTGCGGCGCGTGGCCGCGCGGGCGCTCGGACGCGATCTGGACCGGCCCCACCTGGTACGGCAGGCGCTCGGCGACCAGGACCCGAGCGTGCGCATCGCGGCGGCTGGAGCGGTGTTGGCCGCGGCCGGTTGAGAGGCCTTCGAACCAGCCGCCGCTCGGTTAAGACGGCAACGCGGTGCCGCTTGTAAGAAAGTATCCGAGCTGGTCGCGGCCCGCTTCGATGGAAGTGAAGGCCACGCCCACGCCGTAGCGCGCGGAGCCCCCCCGGGCCAGGATGGAACGAGCGATGAATCCCCGCGCCAGCACCGGGCTGGAAGCCCCGTTCACGTACAGGCGCACGTCGAACTGCTTGCCCGGTTTCAACGGAATAGCGGTGCGCAGAAACAGGCCCCCCATGCCGACGTCGGCGGTCGTTCCGTAAATGGTAGTGTCATCCCGCTCCAGCCAGCAATCGCACTTGACCGCGTAACGGCGGCTGCGGCGGCGGTCGTAACCGAGTGGTAGGTCACCGGATGCAAAAACGTTTGAATGCACGACAAAGCCCCCTGGACTCGAACCAACAAACGGCGAAGAGTTTATCCCGATACCCGAAGGGCGCAAGTGTTAAGCTGAAGCGTCCACGCTGGATACCGGGATTTCTTTGTTTTCCGTATTTTCCGTATCGAAGCTGCTGGGAATAAATCCGGGGTTTACCGGGTTAGCTCGAAGAGAGAGAACGTGTCCGAGTCCTTTTTTTCCGCGATTTTTGCCCGGTACTCGCTGGTCGCCCTGCTGGCGCTGCTGGCGGCGGCTTGCGGGAACAAGCTGCCCGAGCAAATGGGTGGCGAAGAAAAATCCGTTCAGGAGAAATTCGATGGCCCGGCCGGCGAGCCGGTCGATCCGCCCTTCCCGGTAAGGGGCGATCTGGAGGGATTGCTGCTGGTCTGGTTCGACGAGCAGGGGCTTCACACCGCGGGCAGGCGCTCTCAGATCCCACAGGAGCGCCGAGCTGAGGTAAGGGTCGACTCCCTGCGGCTGGCGCCGGACAAGAGGCTGGATCCGGACTGGGTCTACGTGGCCGATCTGCGCCAGAGCAAGGGCGACGGGTCGTTTCCGGTGCGCAAGCTCAGCCGCGAGCGGTTCGAGGCGCTGGTGGATGCGGCTTCCGGTGCTTCAGCCGACGAGGTGGCAAAGGTAGAAGCCGAGGGCGCGGCGCAGAGCGCGGCCCCCCGCCCGGCGGACGGAACGCAACCGCCGGAGACGGCGAGCGCCGCGGGCGCGAACGGCAAGGCCGACGTGGTTTTGTACAGCGCATCCTGGTGCGGCGCCTGCCGCGCGGCGCGAGACTTTTTCAGGCGGGAAGGCATCGCCTTCGTGGAGAAGGACATCGAGAAGGACCGGGCGGGTTACGCGGAGATGCAACGCAAGGCGCGCGCCGCGGGCGTCCGGCCGGGCTCGCTTCCCATGATCGACGTCAAGGGGACGCTGTTGGCGGGATTCGATCCGACGGCGGTACGGCGGCTGCTCGGGCGGTAGCGGGACAGACGGAACCGGTAGGGGCGGGGCTCGTCCTAAAGATTCTACACAACTTCAAAGGTACTCGATGACGTCCAGCCGTACCCCGCTGACTGCGTCGAAGCAGCAGCCCGTCCGCTGAATCGACTGCGACTGGATTTCCCCAATAACGGCTCGAAGCCGGCCGGGCGAGGGCAGTCCTGGGCCGGTCGGCGCGGAACGCGCGGGTTGGATTGGCCGGCACGTGATCAAAAACGCGCATCCCACTGAACGGTTACCTCGCGACTGGGGCGGCTCACGGCAGAGTTCTTGCGCGAAAGGCGCAGAAACTCGCGACTGGGGCGGCCCACGGCAGAGTTCTTGCGCCAGGAGCGCAAGAATTGATGACAGGAAAGCCTCACGGTCCAGTCTCTTCGTTTTGGCTAACATCAGAATCCTCATGTAGTTGCCGTCGCGCGGTGTTCGCCTACGGGCTCGTCTTGATGCGATCGCCCGCGCACTTCACCGAGTACCCCCTGAAGATGTGTAGAATCTTCAGGGCTCGTCCCCGCCCGTTCGACGCGGGATGTTTTCCGGCGGGCGCAAGGCCCGCCCCTACGTTCCTGCGCGAAACGTAGCGGAGGGGCTAGCGCGGCGACTCGCGCCGTCCGTGCGAGGGGCGCTTGCGGAAGAAGACGCGGATGGGGGTTCCCTCGAAGCCGAAGCGCTTGCGCAGCTGGTTGGCCACGTAGCGCTGGTAGCTGAAATGAACGCTATCGGGACGGTTGGTGGAGACCACGAAGCCGGGAGGACGGGTCGAGGCCTGGGTTATGTAGAAGAGGCGTACCGAGCGGCCGCCGCGACTGGGAGGCTGGTGGTGCTCCAGCGCTTGCTCGAAGAAGCGGTTGAGCTCGCCGGTGCTCACCCGTTGCCCGTGCGCGGCGTGGCAGCGATCGACCGCCTCCATCAGCGGGCGGATGCCCTTGCCTTCGAGCGCGCTCAGGCGCTTGACCGGCGCCCAGGGGGCGAAGTGCAGCTGGTCGCGAAGCGCGCTCTCGGCCCGTTTGAGCCCATCGCGATCGAGCAGGTCGATCTTGTTGAGCGCCACCACCAGCGCCCTTCCCCGCTGTAGCACCATGCCGGCGATGCGGGCGTCCTGCTCGGCCGCACCCTGTACGGCGTCCACCATCAGCACCGCCAGGTCGCAGCGTTCCAGCGCCTTGAGCGCCTGCAAGACGCTCAGCGACTCCACGCCGCGCACCACCGAGCGCTGGCGCCGAATGCCCGCGGTGTCGACCAGCACCAGACTGCGGCCGCGGTAGCGCAACAGGGTGTCCACGCTGTCCACGGTGGTGCCCGGCCGGTCGTCGACCAGTTGGCGCCGCTCGCCCAGAAAGCAGTTGACCAGCGAGCTCTTGCCCGCGTTGGGACGGCCCACGATGGCGATGCGCGGCACCGCCTCGTCCGTTGCCGGCGCCGGCTCCGCCGGGGGCGGAAGCCGCCCGGCGATGCGCTCGTCCAGCTCGCCCAGGCCGTGGCCGTGCAGTGCGGATATTTCGATTAAATCCGGGATGCCCAGCGAGTACAGGTCGGCCCCCAGCCCGACCCGGCCCGGGTTGTCCATCTTGTTGGCCGCGTAGATCACCGGCTTGCTGCTGCGGCGCAAGAGATCCACCGCCTCGCGGTCCGCGGGAAGCGCCCCGGCCGCGCCGTCGAACAGGCAGAGCACCAGGTCGCTCTGCTCCAGCGCTACCAGCACCTGCTCGGCGATGCCGCGGGTCCTTGGGTCCTGGTCGTCCGGATCGAAGCCGCCGGTGTCCACCAGCACGCAGTCGCGGCCCAGGATTCGGGCGTCGGCGTACAGGCGGTCGCGGGTGACCCCGGGGCGGTCCTGCACGATGGCGATGCGGCTGCCGCAAAGCCGGTTGAACAGCGCGCTCTTGCCCACGTTGGGGCGGCCCACGATGGCCACCACCGGACGGCTCCCCTCGGCGCCGCCCGGGCGCTGCCGCGGCAAGGCGCGGCCTGTGGATTTGCCTTTTCCGGGCATGGGTCAGGGAAGATAGCGGAAGGGCATGGGCGGGCAAGCACGAGCGGTCGCGGACGTAAAGCGGACGACGGGCGGCGAAGGGAGCTTTCCGCGTTTCGCCGCGGCCCATTTTAGGCTATTTCCACCGACCGGGGTAGGAATGAATCGGTTGACCGAGATCGGCCTGCTGGCGGCCAATGCGCTTCGCACCTTCATCTTCTTCCGGCGCTTCAGGGTGAGCCGGGTGCTGGACGACTGGTTCGAGGGCGCGCCCAGAAGCGAGACGCTCCGGCGCATCTTCGCCGAGGCTTAGCGTCCGTGACAAAATAACTCATCCATCATTCGGGCGGGACGGCCCCGGCTGCTGCGTTGCTCCTTCTGGAAATATCCCCAATATTCCTCGTCGTCGCGCCTTGCATCCGGGGCCGTCGCGCTCCGAACCCTGATCGAGTTATTTTGTCACGGACGCTTACGGGGACGACTACGCGCGCGAGGCCGATCCCTGGAGTTTCATCTCTCTATCGAACCTGGGGCGGATCGCCGAGCTGCTGCGCCTGCAAGAGGACGCGCTGCTGGCCGACCTGGCCTGCGGGGGGGGCCGGGGTTGTGGATCGCGCGGCAGACCGGCGCGCGGCACGGTCTAGCGATCGGTCGGGCGGAGCGGATGAGCGGCCCAGCGTCTGGCTACAGCCCGTGCCCTCCGCCGGCGCGGCCAGACCGGCGAG
>CAYVFC010000052.1:7479-49354 GCA_964450715.1 uncultured Sandaracinaceae bacterium
CGCACCGGCCGGGGAGGCGGCCGAGAAGCGGCCCAGCGTCTGGCTACAGCCCGTGTCCTCCGCCGGCGCGGCCAGACCGGCGAGCGCACCGGCCGGGGAGGCGGCCGAGAAGCGGCCCAGCGTCTGGCTACAGCCCGTGCCCTCCCGGCCCCGGCCGCCTCCGCGTCCCGCTCCGCGGATACGCGTGGTAAAATGCAGTAATGGCGAGACCAGATGGTTTGATGCGGATTCGGACGAGGAAGCGGCGCAGAGGGCCAGGAGCGACCGCGGGCGCTCGCGCCGCGATTTCGAGCAGGAGCGACGACGCCGTTCGGCGCCGACCAGCGGCGCAAACCGGTCAAGATCACTTGCTCGCGGTATTGGTGCCGGTTCGCTCCGCCCGGTCGGTAACACCCCGGCCGGTGCTGCCGCTGTTCTGCCTGTTGCTGGCCGGCTGCGCCGCCGGAGGCAAGGGCCCGGGCCCGACGCCCGGTGCGGGGCGGGACGCGGCCAGGGGCAGCGCGGCAGCCGACCGCTACCGGGGGTTGCCCGCGGCGCGCGCGGACGAGGCGCTCGGGCAGGCGGAACCGCTCGCAGCGCTGGAGCCGGACGCGGGAGGCGGAAGGGGACCGACCGGCGCCAAGCCGGGAACGGCGGAGAATCCATCGTTCAAATCGTCGATCGCCGGCGATCAAGGTGCCATCCCGCCCGGTCTCGAGTGCTTGCGGCGGGCCTACCCCGATCAGATCTGCGGGGTCGAGCCGAACCGGCTGTTGATGTGCGACGGGACGCGTCTGGTTTACGACGACGGCCGGCCCAAGAGCCACGCCGAGCGGCTGCGCGAGGCAGATCTGCAGGACATGATGGCCCAGAAGTACCCGGCCCAGGGCAGCCGGGCCGAGCCGCCCGCGCCCGACTTCGAGCCGGGGCGGGTGCGCAGCGCGCGGTTCTTTCGGGCCATATACGGAGAGACGGCGGAGAAGGTGCAGCAGCAACTGGTTCGGGTCCGCTGGCTGCCGAGCGTGTCGGACCGCGAGCTGCGGGTGACCTCGATCAACGGCGTGAGCGAGCGTTTAAAGGCGGTATCCCGCACCATCGAGCGGCTGCCGCTGGCCGTGCGGCGCAAGGCCGCCAAGCTGGCAGGCGGGTTCGCGGCGCGCAAGGTCAAGGGCACCGAGCGCCCGAGCGCCCACGCCTGGGGCATCGCCGTGGACGTGGCCGCGGACGCGGCCGACTACTGGCGCTGGCGGGAGCCGGGGAAGAGCCGGCCGAGCCGCTACCGGAACCGGGTGCCGCTCGAGATCGTCGAGGCCTTCGAGCGCGAGGGCTTCATCTGGGGCGGCCGCTGGTACCGCTACGACACCATGCACTTCGAGTACCGCCCAGAGCTGCTGTTGGCCGGTTGCCGGCAGAGCGCTACTGTCAGTGATCGAAACCTCGCAGAGGGGATCACACTCGACCCTGTATCGCCCGGACAAACGGGCGGGCGCAAGGCCCATCCCGCGCTAGACGTAGGGGAGGGGCTTGCCCACTCCCCCGCGGCGGTTCGCTCGCCCGACCGGCGCTACCTCTGGGCGCACCAGCCAGGCCTGCCCGGATTGCAGGAGCGCTTCCCGCCGCCAGAGAGCTACCGGCGGGTGCCGATCGAGGCGGGCAGCTTCGGATGGTGGCTGCGCGATCTGCCGCTGCGGCCGGGACGCGGGCAGGTGCACTACTACAACGGCGCGCTCAAGGGGCGTCAGAACGTGCACGAGGCGGTGATCGATATCGACGTGGGCCGGCGCGATCTGCAGCAGTGCGCGGACGCGGTCATGCGTTTGCGGGCCGAGTACCTGTTCAGCCGGGGCCGCGCCGGTGAGATCTGCTTCCGGGCCGCCAGCGGCCCGCCGCTGCGCTACCGCGACTGGCGCCGGGGGCTGAGGCCGCCGCGCGGGCGGGCCGCCCCCTGGAGCCGCGCCGCGGCGCCCGACTCGAGCCACCGGGGCTTTCGCCGCTACCTGGACCGGGTGTTCGGCATCGCCAACACCGCATCGCTCAGGCGCGAGCTTTGGCCGGTGGCCGACCCGTTGCAGGTAAAAAGCGGGGACGTGTTCATCGAGAGCGCACGCGGCGGCGTTCCCGGCCACGCGGTGCTGGTGGTGGACGTGGCCGAGAACCCGGCCGGGGAACGGGTGATGATGCTGCTGCAGAGCTACATGCCGGCCCAGGACATGCACCTGCTCGGCAACCTGCAGCAGCCCTCGCTAAGCCCCTGGTACCGCCCCCGGGCGGACGGGTCGCTTCACTCGCCCGAGTGGAGCTTCCCGCCCCAGTCGCTGCGCCGCTTCGGCGCCTCCTGCGCGCAGAGCGGCGGCCGCTAGTATATTCGATTTACTCCCCTTAATCGGTGAGGTCGCGCACGGCCTTGAGCACGTCGATGTAGCTGATGATACCCACCAGCGTGCCCGAGTCGGAGTCAACCACCGGAATGGCGCCGATCTTCTCCGAGATCATCAGATCCACGATCTCCCCCAGGCCCGTATCCCGATCCACCGTCATCACGTCTCCGGTCATCAGCGTGGTGACGCTGGCGGTCAAAGAGGAACGGATGGCGTCCATCCGCGCCACGTCGGTGGTGGTCGACAGGCCCAGCGCACGGATGTCCCGGTCGCTGAGCATTCCCACCACCTCACCCTTGCGCACTACGGGCAGGTGCCGGATCTCCATCTCCGAGAGGATCTCCAACGCCTCGGCCAGCGACGCCTTCTCGGACACGGTCACTGGGTTCTCGGTCATGATCTCTTCTGCAGTCACGGCCACTCCGTTTCGCCAAACTCGGTTTCGGGCCCGTCGCCTCGAAACGCCCGCCCGGTTCCGGGGAGCAAAGGCGATGTTAACATCGCATTCGAACCGCCGGCAATCCGGGATCGGCGTCCGGGATCGGCACCCGCGCACCCGGACCGAGACCTCCCCCGAAACGTTGCCGGAAACGCGGGGCGGATCGCCCCGCTTCGCGTCCAGGCCTGCCGCTTCAGTTGTAGCCCTGCAGTAGCGCCTGGGTGAGCAGGTAGAAGCCGTCCACCAGCACGAAGAGTAAAAGCTTGAAAGGCAGCGAAATGCTGGTCGGCGACAGCATGTGCATCCCCAGCGCGAGCAGCACGTTGGCCACCACCATGTCGACGACCAGGAAGGGGAGGAAGACCAGGAAACCGATCTGGAAGGCTTCGGCGAGCTCGGTGAGCAGAAAGGCCGGCAGCACTACCAGGAACTCTTCCTTGCCCGGCCGGTAGCCGCTGTCCGCCGCGGGCTGCTTGCTCGCCAGGTCGATGAACAGGTCGATCTCGCGTTCGCCCGCGTTGCGCTTCAAGAAGCGCCGCAGGGGCTCGGCCCCGCTCTCGATGCTCCGCAGCAGCGCCGGCAGGCTGCGCGAACCGAGCGGATCGCCGGCGTCGATCCGCGCCCGGGGCTGCTCGCTCGCCTTCAGCATCTCGATGCCCACCGGGGCCATCACGGTCAAGCTGAGCACCGCCGCCAGCGCGGTGATGATGGCACCGGAGGGCACCTGTCCCGCGCCCAGCGCGTTGCGCAGGATGTAGAAGACAACCGAGAGCTTGACGAAGCTGGTGGCGGTCATGAAGACGAAGGGCAAAAGCCCCAGCGCGCCCAGCACCAGCAAGGTGCCGAAGGGCGAGCCCGCAGAGGCAGCGGGCTGTGCCTGCGCCGCCAGGGAAAAGAGCATGAGGCAGGCGAAGAGCAGCAGTAGTCCCCTCGCGAGGGTGCGGCGGCGAGCCGGGCGGCGTCTTTCTCTTGCCCTCAGGTCCGGCCCACCTCCGCAGCCAGGAGATTGCTCGCTGCGCTCGCAATGACAACGGTGCGGCACAGCCGCGCTGTTGGCACCTCGACCAAAGGGAGAGGTCTCCGGTAGACAACTCTTGCGAACAGATTCCTCGCTTCGCTCGGAATGACAGAAGTGCGCCCGCCCCATGACCGGATCAGCCTTTCTCGTTGGGCGCGGGATCGGCCGCCGTCGCAGCCGGATCGCCCGGGGCTACGGGATTGAACTCTTCGGCCAGCTCCGACTCGTCGAGCTCGAGAAGCAGCCTGGGGCCGCCGCTGTCGCCCGTGCCGAGCAGCAGCGTGCGCCTGCCGGCCCGCACCAGGTACAGCGCGCGCCGGCCCTCGAGCGGGATGCGCTGCAGCACCCGCACCGGCCCCTTGCCCGCGCCCGTGCCCCAACCGCGGCTGGCGGCGGCCTTGAGCAGCACTACCGCCAGCAGGCAGACCGCGGCCAGCGCCACTAGCGCCTGAAGCAGCTGCGCGGCGTAGCTCGCCATCGGCCTCTTCCGCCCCGGCTACTTGTCCTTGTCCGTGCCGACCGAGCTCTCCAGGATCTCCATCAGGTCCAGCTGCTTGATCTCCTCTTCCTTGTTTTCGGACTTGAGCCCGTCGGTCAGCATGGTCATGCAGAAGGGACAGCCGGTGGCGATGGTGCCGGCTCCCGTGCTAAGCAGCTGCTTGGTGCGCTTGTAGTTGATGCGCTCTCCGTGCTCCTCCATGAACATCTGCGCGCCGCCCGCGCCGCAGCACATGGCCTTGTTGCGCTGCCAGTACTCGGGCTCCACCACCTCGACCCCGGGGACGGCCTGCAACAGCTGGCGCGGGGCGTCGTAGATCTCGTTGTGCCGTCCCAGGTAGCAGCTGTCGTGGTAGACGATCTTGCCCGACACCGACTGCTCGGGCTTGAGCTTGCCCTGCTTGACGAGCTCCAACAAAAACTCGGCGTGGTGCACCACCTCGAAGTTACCGTCGAAGTCCGGGTACTCGTGCTTAATGGTGTTGAAGCAGTGCGGGCAGGTGGTGACGATCTTTTTCTTGTCGAGGCCGTGGCCCTTGAACAGCTCCACGTTGGCCTCGGCGATGGTCTGGAACAGGTACTCGTTGCCGCCCCGGCGCGCCGGGTCTCCGCAGCAGGGCTCCTCCTCGCCCAGGATGGCGAAGTTGACGCCCGCTTTCTTCATCAGCCTGACCATGGCCCGGCTGGTCTTCTTGGCGCGGTCGTCGAAGCTGCCGGCGCAGCCCACGTAGAAAAGCACGTCGGCCTGCTTGTTGTCCCCGATCAGCGGCGCGTCCAGCCCATCGGCCCACTCGCCGCGGTCCATGGCCGACAGGTTCCAGGGATTGCTGTTGGTCTCGATGCCGTCAAAGGGCTTCATCAGCTCGGAGGGGAACTCGTTGTCGATCATCACCTTGTTGCGCCGCATCTCGATGATGCCCTCTACGTGGGCGTTGAGCACCGGGCACTGCTCCTCGCAGGCGCGGCAGGTGGTGCAGGCCCAGATGACCTCGGGGATCATGATGTCCGGTACCAGCGGCACGGGCTCCGAGGCGCAAAAGTAGGCGCCCTCGGGCGGGTTGCCGTGGTGCATCTCGTGCTTCTCGACCTCTTTCTGCTCGCCCTCGCTCGCCTCGGCCGCCTCGCCGCCGTCGCCGGTCTTGGGGTTGGCGATCTCGCTCTTCAAGAAGTAGTCCTCGCAGGCGTAGAGGTGGTCGCGCTGGGCCAGGATCACGTGCTTGGGGGAGAGCTTCTTGCCGGTGTTGTAGGCCGGGCAGTTGTCGCTGCAACGGCCGCACTCGGTGCAGGTGTAGAAGTCCAGGATGTCCTTCCATGTCACGTCCGTGATCTTCACCCTGCCGACCGGCTCCTCGCGCTCGACCTTGCCCTCCAGGTCCTCGGTCTTGAGCAGCCGTCCGGGCGGGGTCTGCCGCCGCAGGAAGATGTTGGGGAATACGGTAATGATGTGGAAGTGCTTGCTGAAGGGCAGGATGTTCAAAAAAACCAGCACCAGCACCGAGTGCCACCAGAAGCCCAGGTGCTCCAGTACGGTCAGGCCCGTGTGGCTTAGGTTCATCGGCGCCAGCATCATGGCGATCACCGATCCGGCCGGCTCGATGATGCTGAAGTGAAGCGGCTCGCCGGCGGCGATGCGCTCCTTGAGGATGAGCGCTCCGTCGTAGAGCAGGTCGCCCAGCATCATGGTGATGATGATGAAGAGGATGAGCAGGCCCTCGCCGCTCAGCGTCATGCGCTTTTCCTTGGTCACCACCCGGTAGTAGACGAAGACCAGCGCTCCCAGCACGACCACGATGTTGAAGATGTCTTTGACGATGTTGTACAGGGCGCCCAGGGGGTTATCGAGGGCCAGGATGCCGAAGAAGTCGAAGGTGGGATCGTAGCCGCGGCTCCAGAGCACCAGGCTGCGCAGCAAGAGGATCAAGAAGCCGAAGAAGATGCCGATGTGGGCGATACCGGCCAGCGGGTAGTAGGGGAGCTTCTTCTGCAGGAACATGTAGACGATGGTGTCCTTGATGCGTTCGGCCATCGTATCCGCGGTGGGAACGGCCCGGGGGTCATGCTTGCCGATCATCAGCAGCTTCCAGCGCCGCACGGCGGACCAGGAAAAGACTCCCAGGGATACGAGCAGTACAACGGTCATGGCTACGGGGCTCATCGCGATTCGACCTCGTCGTAAGTGCGCCGCCCGGGCGGCGCCGGTTGAATTGTTCGGTACTGTAACGCCGCCCGCTGGGGTCGGCGCTCGGGACAGTTACTTGGGGAGCTTGGCGTCGAAGAAGGCGCGCAGCTTGATCAGGTTCTTGCTCTCCCGGGAAAAACCGGGCGCCTCGTAGGACCTGGCAAAGCCGCGCAGATCGGAGAGGAAGTCCTCCTGAGTGGACGGGTCTTGCACCACGTCCGCCGCCGAGCGGCCGCGCGCCGCTCCTTTGCGCAGGCCCGAGACGTACGCCTGCAAACGATTGTGGTCCTTCTCCAGAAACTCGCGCACCACCTCGTTTTCCTCGGCCAGCCTACTCAACGCGGCGACGTTGACCGGCGTTCCGGCGGACTCGAGCTCCGACGACGCCTCCGCGGCCGACACGCGCAGCACAAAGGCGTCGTCCAGGTAGCCGATGTCGTCGATGCCGTCCGGAATCAAGTCGAGCGACTTGAACAGGTAGTTGACGCCCCCGGCGATCGCCTGGCGAGCCTCGACGGGCAGCTGCTCGTTCGAGACCAGCTCGCCGAGCGCCTCGGCGTCGTCGCCCAGCGTGCGCAACCACGAGGAGAACAAATCGAGGTAGTTCGCTTCTGAATCGCTCATCGGTCCTCCCGAAGTTCGTAGACCCCTGTAATAGATGGTCTTCGGCCATGCCCCATACCACAGTCCCCGTGCTCGGGGCAACCGAGGGGAAGGCAGACCGGTCCGCCCGGCCTGCATCGACTCGGCCGAGCCGCGGGGTTAGATTGATAGCACCGCATGAACGTCCCTACCCTGCACAACCCGCCCGTCGCCGCTCGGCCTGCCGCGCGTTACTTCCGGCGCGTTCGGGCCGTGGCCGCTCTGCTGGCCGCGCTCTGCACCGTGCCCGCCTGCGCGCCTACCCTGCCCGAGGCCGAGCCCGAGCGCGTGGTACGGCGCACCGGGGGCGTTCGCCGGGTGGGGCGCTTCGTGCCGCCCTACTGCTACGAGCACTTCGTGCGCGGCGAGCTGTTCGCGGCCCGCGGCGACTTCGAGCAAGCAGCCGAGGCCTACCGCATGGCGCTGGCCGGGCCGGACGAGGAGGACCCGCTGGTTATGGCCCGGCTGGCCGAGGCGCTGGACGGCCAGGGGCGCGAACAGGCCGCGCTCGAGGTGCTTCAGGCCGCGGCGCTGGCCGATCCCGACTCCGAGGCGGTCTGGATGGCCCGAGGCAGGATCGCCGAGCGGCACGGCCGGCTCGAGCAGGCCATCGAAGCGTACGAGCGCGCCGAGCGCGGCGCGCCCGAGTCCGCCCGTCCGGTGCTGGAGCTGGCCAGGCTGCTGCGCGAACAAGGCGCCCACGAACGGGCCATCGCCGCCCTGCAGCGCTTTGCCAGCCGTTCGCATCAGGGCGGCGCGGACGCGGCCCGAGCCCTGCTCGACCTGGCCCTGTCCCGGGGCGATGCCACCGGGGTGGGCCGCGCGGTACAGCGGCTGTTGCGGGTAGCGCCGCTCGAGGCCGAAAAAGTGCGGCAGGCCGCGCAGCTGGCGCTCGAGTCGGACCGGGCCGTGCTGGCCGCGTCGCTCATGGACCGCATCCCGCGCCAGGCCGGGGACGATGCGCTCAGGCTGCGCATTCTGCTCGAGGCCGGACGACTCGCCGAGGCCGAGCAGCTGCTAGCGGTGGGCACGCCGGACGGCTTCGGGGGCCTGGTGGCGACCGCCCGCGCCTACCTGCAGGTGGGCAAGCCGCTGGTGGCCGAGCAGCTGGCCCGGACCGCGCTCGAAGAGCAGCGCTCCCCGCTGGCAGAGCTGACCATCGCCGAGGCGCTTCTGGCCCAGGGCCGCTACGACCGGGCCGCCGAGCTGTTCGCCCGCGTCCCTGCGGCCGCTCCGGTCCACGGCCAGGCGCGCATCGGCCTGGCACGCGCGCTCGCCGCCTCGGGGCTGCCCGTTCTGGGCCTGAGAACCCTGGCCGCGGTCGAGCCCCGCACGGCGGCTATTTGCCGGGAGCTGCGCAGGCTTGGCGCGTTTACCGCTGATTTTACCGGAGATCCGCCCCCGGCGCCGGATGCAGAGCCGTGCCCTGCAGAGCCGTCCGTACCAGGCGCCCCGGACGTGGACCAGTAGCGGAACGAACTCGGAGCCGGTATCAAAACCGGATCTCCCGTCAGTATTCCCCGAAAAGCTCCCGAATCCGTACGTCCAGGGCCGAGGCGATCTTGTACAGCGAGCTGATGGAGGCGCTCGACTCGGCGCGCTCGATCTGGGAGAGCAGCGAGACCGACAGATCGGTGCGCCGGGCCATCTGCTTGAGCGTGAGCGAGTTCTTCTTGCGCAGGTTACGCACGGTCTCGCCGATCACGCGGTGCAGGTCTTCCTCGGGCGAGCGCAGCAGCCCCTTCTTGCGCCGGACCCGATCGATCACCGTGCGGAACTCGTCCGGGTTGAACGGCTTCTTGAGGTAGTCCACCGCGTCGAGCTTCATCGACTGAACCGCGGTATCCAGCGAGGGATACCCCGTGAAAATCACCACCGCGATGTCCGTGTCGACCTTGCGGATCTGCTCCAACACCTTGATCCCGTCCAGGTCGGGCATCATCAGGTCGAGCACGATCAGGTGGTAGGCGCCTTCCTTGACCTCCTCGACCACGCCCGAGGGCTCGCCCGTCGTCTTGACCGTGATCCCGTCCTTGGCGAGGAAGGTTTCCATGAAATCACAGATCTCTCTGTCGTCGTCCACGACCAGAACGCGCATGGGAGGAACCGACTTGCTCATGGAAACCTCGCTTCTACAGAATAATTAACTCATGACCGAATCTGGATACTTCCAGTCGGGGCGAGAGGATTTGAACCTCCGACCTCACGGTCCCGAACCGTGCACGCTACCAGGCTGCGCTACGCCCCGTGTTAATTTTTCCATAAAATGTAGATTTCAGGCGAGTTACTGTCAAGCTGTAATCCGGCGCTGAACTCAGTCGAGCTGCTCGGATGCGCGTTCCGGTCGCGAGCTGTAGCTTGAAACCGGGCTCAGTCAAGCGCGTCGATCGTCCGTTCCGATTGCCAGAGGATAACCTGGTACACGTCCGGGCTGCTCGGCGTACCCGGGGCCAGCCAGGGTCCGATCCGCACCACGCCGTCGTGCTCCGCGCGCGGAAGCGGCGGCGCGGTTTCCGGCTCAGCCCTGGTGAATCCGGGGGTTTCCGCCTCGAACCGCTCGGCCACCCGCGCGGCCTCCTCGCCAAGCGGCGAGCACACTGCGTACAGAAGCCGCCCGCCTGGTCTGACCAGTCGGGCGGCGCGCTGCAGGATGTTCTGCTGGACCAGCCCCAACCGCTCGCCGTCGCCCGGCTGAGCGCGCAACAGCAGATCGGGGCGGCGGTGAACCGTGCCCAGCCCGGTACAGGGCGCGTCCACCAACACCAGATCGAAGACGGGCTCGAGGCGGGCGGTGCCCACGGTGAGATCGATGGGGGCGGTCGCCACCCGCTCGCGGCCCAGCCCCAGCCGATCGAGCTCCGGAGCGATGCGGTCGAGCTTGCCCTCGTCGATGTCGATGGCCGTGACGCTGCCGGTTTCACCCACGGCCGAGGCCAGCAGGGTGGTCTTGTTGCCATGGCCGGCACAAGCGTCGGCGACCCGCTCTGCCGAGCGCGCGGCGGCGAGCAGCCCGACCAGCTGCGCGCCCTCCTCCTGCACGGCGAACCAGCCCTCGGCATAGCCGGGCAAGCTTCGCGGATCGCCGCCGCCCGTGACCAGCACGCCGAGAGGCGAGAGCCGCGCCGGCTCGACCCGGGCGGAGGAGGGCAGCTTGCGGGCGATCGCCTCGACCAGATCGTCGCGCCCGATGCGCGCCGGGTTGGCCCGCAAACACAGCGGCGGTGGCAGCGGGCGCTCGCCCACCAGCGCCGCCAGGCGCTTGTCGCCCAACGCTCGGCGCAGCCGCGCCCGCATCCATCCAGGTATGATCAGTGTAGCCGCCGGAGCGGGCCCGGCCGGCCGCGAAGAGGCGACCTTCCTGAGCACGGCGTTGACGAACCCGCCGAGCGCGCGACCTCGCTTCTGCCCGACCAGCTCCACGGCGTCGCTCACCACCGCGCGGGCCGGCACCCGGTCCAGGTAAAGCAGCTGGAAGCAGGACGCGCGCAACACCGCGCGTCCGAGCGGGTCGATCTCGACCTCCGGCCGGGCCAGTTGCGCGGCGATGGCCCGGTCCAGCTCTGGCAGCACCCGCAACGAGCCGTAGACGATCTGGGCCGTAAGCCGCGCATCGCGCGCGTCCAGCCCGGCCCGAGCGATCTCGGCGTCCAGCGCCCGCGAGGCGTAGGCGCCGGCGTCGGTCACCCGGTACAGCGCTGCCACCGCCACCTGGCGCGCGGGCGCGACGGCCTTGCTCCGGTCTTTTCGCTCTGAGGCCACGCTGCCGTTTCCGTTCCCCGCGCGGTCAACGCCCGGAGCTCTGCACGTCGTCTTGGCCCCAGCGGCGCTCGACGTCGTTCTTCACCGCCAGGACCATCAGCAGCAGTAGCAGCACCAGCCCGATGATGTAAGCCTTCTCGCGGATGCGCAGGCTCAAGGGACGGCGCATCACCGCCTCGAGCAGCGCGAACATCAGGTGCCCGCCGTCGAGCAGCGGGATGGGCAGCAGGTTGATGAGCCCCAGGTTGATGCTGATGAAGGCCATCAGCTTCAGGTAGTTGAGCACGCCCTCGCGCGCGGCCGTTCCCGAGACCTCGAAGATGGCCAGCGGGCCGCCGATCGACTCCACCGCCAGCCGCCCCTGCAGCAGGCGGACGATGGAGTAGACGGTGAAGCGGACCATGTTCGCGGTCTCGCGGATCGCCTCTTGCACCGCGTAGCCGAGGGGATGGGGGTTCTCCACCGGCGGTTCCAGGCGCATCGGCACCCAGTTTCGGATACCGACTACAAATCGATCGGTGAGCTGGCCCAGCTCGCCCATCCCCTTCTCCGGCTGAAGCGCGAAGCTGCCGGACTGCTCGCGCTCGCCGCGGCGCCAGGTCAGCCGATGCAGGCTGCCCGGGCGCTGGTTCAGCCGCCGCAAAAAAGAGCGCCAGAAGCGGATCGGCTCGCCGTCCAGGCTCAGCAGCCGGTCCCCCGGCAAAAGCCCCATGCGGTGCTCGGGCGAGCCCTCCTTGACCTGGCTCACGTACAGGTCGGCCAGCTCCAGGCCGGCGCGCTCGCTGCCCGGGCCCTTGCCCGGCTCGGGGGTGAGGGTGGTCACCCGCGGCTCGTACACGTCGAGATCCAGCAAGCCCCCCAGCGCGCCGCGGATGGTGGTGGGCCTGAGGTAGGTCAGCGGCAAGAGCGATCCCTGGTTGCGGTCCAGCGTCCGTTCCAGATCGGTCCAGCGCTGTACCGGTTCTCCGCGGGCGGCCACCACCACGTCAAAGGTCTTGAGCAGCGCCGCCGCGGCCGGGCCGGTGAGCGAGGTGATGCCGATGACCGGCTTGGGATAGTAGGGCGAGATGCCGATGCGCCCCACCTGGTCGACGATGTCCAGCGGGTAGCGCCGCTCGGCGCGCACCGGGGTGATGGTCGCCTGTACGCGCTCGCCACCCCTCTGCACGACCAGCTGCAGCGGTTCTCCGGCGCGAACCTCTACCAGGCGTTGCAGCTCGAAGAAGCTCTGCACCTGCTGCCCGTCGATCTGCAGCACGCGGTCGCCGGGCTCGAGCACGCCGTCGGCCGGCTCGCCCGGTACCACCATCCCCACCATCGCCGGGGTGAGCTCGGTGTCGCCGAGAAAGACCACAAAGTAGAGCAGCACCGGGAACAGCAGGTTCATGGCCGGACCGGCCACGAAGATGATGATGCGCTTCCAGATGCTCTGGTTCTCCAGCGAGCGGTGCTCCTCCTCGGGCCCGATCTCGTCCAGGCGGTTCTCCCCCAGAAGCCGCACGTACCCGCCCAGGGGAATGGCAGCGACCACGTACTCGGTCTCGCCCCGGCGGAACCCGGCGATGCGCGGTCCGAAGCCCAGGCTGAAACGGAGCACCTTGACGCCGAAGAACTTGGCCCAGACGAAGTGGCCGATCTCGTGCACGAAGACCAGCACCCCGATGAGCACGATGAAGTAGACGAAGGGCATGGATGACGGTCGACCACGCTAGCACAGAAGGGGAACCGCTTCATCGGCGGGTGTCCCGCCCGCCGCGCGCGCGGCAGAGCGGCGCGGGCGGGCGGCGCGGGCGGGCGGGGATGCACGGAAGCCCGGCCACGCGCCTCGGCCCCCTACCCCTATCTAGGACAGGAAGCGGCGCGGGTGCGGTTCGAGATTTGCGACGGATCCTCTCGCTTGCGGACAGGTAAAAACCCGGCCGCAAACGAACGGCAAAGCGCCGCACGGGCACCGCTGATCCGTGGCCAGAGACCGCCGGCCATGCTAGCGTAGTTATCGAATCGAGCGGTCAACGCGGCGTTTTTCAGCGCTGGCCACCACGAACGGTACGTAGCGATGAACTCGCTCATCCTGGTCGCAGAAGCCGACCCCTTCGACATGCGCTTGCTCTGCGAGCTGTGCGCGAGCCTGGGCTACGAGGTGATCACGGCCGGAGACGGACGCGCGGTGCTGGACAGCGTGGCGCGGGACAGCCCTGATCTGGTGCTGATGGAAGCGTCGCTGCCCAAGATGAGCGGGTTGGAGGTACTGCGCATCCTGAAGTCCGACAGCAACCTGGCCCGGATACCGGTGCTGGTGGTCACCAGTGACGAGGATGTCGAGGCCCGCAGCAGCGCGCTGGACGCGGGGGCCGACGACTACATCGGCAAACCCTTCCGGGTCTTCGAAATCCAACGACGGGTGAGAAACGCGCTCAGGCTGCGCACCCGCGACAAGGCCACCGGATCGGGCAGCAGGCGCACCAGCGGCATCGACGACATCATCGACGCGCTGACCGGAGCCGGCACCCCGGCGCAGCTGTTCATCACCCTGGACTACGAGTTCACCCGGGCGGTTCGCTACGCGCACCCGCTCGGCTGCCTGGTGGTACGCATCACCAACTTCGCCCTGCTGGCCGAGAAGCTCAGCGGCGATTCCCGGGAGGGTGTCCTGGTAGCGCTGGCCGATGGTCTCAGACAGAGCATCCGCAACGTGGATCACCTCTTCCGTTCCGGTCCCGAGGAGTTCACCGTGATCCTGCCCGAGACCGGACCGGACGGCTGCCAGGTGGTGACCGGGCGGCTCAGGTCCGGAGCGGAGGACCTGTCGCTGTTCGGCGTGGCGGTCTCGCCGCTGCCGATTCTGGCGGTGGGCTCGGCCTGCTACCCGGATAGCGGCGCCAGCGATGCCAAGGAGTTGATCGCCGCGGCGCGCGGCGCGCTGCGATGAGGGACGCTAGACCCGACCGGGCGCGGGCGGGAGGGGCTCGCGGACGGCGTGACCGCCCTGGTGATTGCTGATATTCTAGACGGTATTCATGGCCAGAGGTCCCTCACCGCTACTCGGATACAACACCAATATCCGGCACGAGGGTAAGCTGTACCATATCCAGACCGAGGACTCGGGGGTCGGCAACCCGCACATCATCACCCACCTGTTCGCGGACGGCGGCCGCATCGTGGCCACCCGCAAGTCCGACTACCGCGAGCACCTGGGCGCGGAAAACCTGGAAGAGATCGTCCGCGGGATGATGAAGGCGCAGCACAAGGAAATGGCCCTGGCACTGCGCGACCGGATCTTCGACCCGTATGAGCCGGAAACGGATGCCGGGCCGGCCGGGGCACCTGCCGCGGACAAGCCCGCAACCGAGCCCGCGGCAAAGAGCGCTGCTACCGGGCAGCAGCAGAGCGACTTCAACGAAGACACGCTGGAACGGGCCGCGCGGGCGCGCATGGCCTCCTCGGACCTGTGGAAGTCGGTTCCGCGCGTCAGAGGGATCACCGGCCCGGCCGTGGCGGCGGCCCCGCCCCCGGGGGGCGAAACGCAGGGCGCGCTGGCCGCAGGGGCGGCGGCAGAGCCTGAACCTCCGGAGGGGCAACAGCCTGAGCCGGCGGCACGGCAGCCCGAGCAGAAGCCGGCCAAGACGAAATCGATCTTCGGCAACGACCAGGCCGAAGAGATGTCGCTCGACGAGGTGATCCTGGCCTACATCCAGGATGAACCGGATAAGTGATGCCTGAGCCGAGCGCCAGGGTCCCGTCCGTGCGGCGGTCCGCTTCTGCCGCGTGGCGTGCGCGCGACTTTTTGCTGCGCGCCGCCGTGACCGGCCCGATCGCGCTCGCCCTGCTGCTGGGCCCGGCGCCGGAAGCGGCGTCCGCGCAGGAGGCGGCCCAGCGGCGACTGGCCCAGGCGCTCTCGGGCTACGAGTCGATCCCGGACGCGAGCTGGTGGCAAGCGCGCGGGCCGGATACCGTAGCAACCCTGCGCGCGCTTTACCGCGACCAGCAGCAGCCGGCGTTCGTGCGCCAGCGCGCGGTGCGGGCGGCCTCTTTTTACAGCACGGACGAGGCCAGGGAGTTTTTGCTCTCGGTAGCCCGGCAGCCGGGTCAGAGAGATCTGCTGATCCGCGAGGCTTTGCTCGGCCTGGCCCGGGCCTTTGCCGAGCGGGCCGGCGACGCGATCGCCCGCTTTCTCGATCACGAGCGACCGCTGGTGCGCGGGGCCGCGGCCGAGGCGCTCGGCGCGATCAAAAGCGACTCCTGGAGGCCGGCCATCGAGCGCCGGCTGCGGAGCGAGCGCGATGCAACCGTACGCGCGGCGTTGCAGCGGGCGCTGGCGAAATAGGCGTCACAGACGACTACAGATCGATCTGCTCGACCTCCAGCCCGTGCAGCGTCCGACCCAGAAAGCGCGAGGCCATCTCGGAGAAGGGGCCGGGCATGTCGGTCACCAACAGCCGCAGCCTCCCCTGCTCGCTGTTCGGCGTTTCGAGCTCTCTCTCCTTCAGGAGCTCCCTGAGCTGCTCGGCGGTGGCCCGGGCGCTGTCGATAACGCGCAGCTGCTCCCCGAAGAGCCGGCGCGCCTCGTCCTCGATCACCGGTTGCAACAAGGGGTAGTGCGTACAGCCGAGCACCAGCGCGTCCAGCCCGCGCTGCGAAAGCGGCCCGAGGTAGTGCCGCACCGCCAGTCGGGGCAGCTCGCCCTCGGTCCACCCCTCCTCGGCCAGTGGCACCAACAGCGGTGCCGCCTGGCCCACCACCTCGGCGCGCGTCTGAAGACCCGAGACCGCGCGCGCGTACGCTCCCGAGGCGATGGTCCCCGCGGTTCCCAGCACTCCGATGCGGCCCGTGCGGCTGGCGCGCACCGCCGCTCGCGCCCCGGGCTCGATCACGCCCAGCACCGGCAGGTCGAGCTGAACGCGCAGCATGTCCAGCGCCACCGAGCTGACGGTGTTACAGGCCACCACCAGTAGCTTGATGTCGTGCTCGCGCAGCTTGCGAGCGCACCCCTGGGCGTAGCGGACCACGGTAGCCGCGCTGCGCGTGCCGTAGGGCACCCGCGCGGTGTCGCCCAGGTAGACCAGGTTTTCGCGGGGCATCAGCTCGGCGATGGCCCGGACCACCGTCAGCCCGCCCAGGCCGGAATCGAAAACACCGATGGGAGCTGTTCTGTCCACGCCACCCGCCTCGATCCGCGCGGCCATCGCCGGCCGCCCCGTACCGGGGCATGGTAGCAGAGATCGCCCGTAACCGTTCAGTGCTCTAGACCTGAACGCTTACTCTGAAACCGGGGCGGCCAGGGCCCAAATGCAACCGATCGCCCGGCCGGCACCGCCCCCCGACTGCCACTTTCTCTCACGCCGTTTTCGGCGTAAAATTTCGCGTTCGTCATGGGGAAGGAGATACCAGGAAGGGTTCTGGCCGTTTGCGACGATGACGGCACCCGATCCATCCTGTCGCGGGTGCTGAGGGGCATGGGGCTGCAGATCGACTTCGTCGAAGGCGACGAGGTGAGAATCGAGCAGAACGAACGGCAAGAGACCCGCGTGGTGGTGCTGGATTGCAGCGGGGGACAGGTCGACGCCTGCCTGCGCGATATCGAGGCGCTCAAGGGCCAGCGGACGCTCTCCTCGCCCCCGGTGATGGTGATGATCGACGAGCAGAACCAACGCGCGGCCAAGGAGGCCCTCAAGGTGGGCGCCGAATCGTTCCTGTTCAAGCCCTTCTCCGACGCCGAGCTGGAGCTGCGCGTCAGCAGACTTCTGACCCTGTACAGCGCCACCGATCCCATCACCCCCCGGGAGCGCTCGCACGGAGCGTTGCTGGCGCTGACCCAGAAACTGGTCTCGTCGCTCGATTTCCAGGAGATCCTCTACACCATCGTCCGGCGGATCGCCGAGGTCGTGCAGGTGGACCGCGTCTCCATCGTGATGGTACCCGAGCAACAGGACGTGGGCTTCGTGGTAGCGACCAGCGACGACCCCAAGATGTCGCACCTGGAGCTGGATCTGAAGAAGTACCCGGAGATCCAGCACGTGATCGCCACCAAGCAACCGCTGGTCATCGAGGACGTGGATACGCATCCGGTGCTGGACGGGGTGCGCGCATCCATGCAGAGCGCGGGGCTGTCGGCGCTCACCGTCATCCCCATCGTCTGGGAGGAGCAGGTGCGAGGGGCGCTGTTCATCCGGGCGGCCACCCGCAAAGGCGTGCTGGACCGGCGGCAGATGTTCGTCTGCCAGGCCCTGGTCAACGCCACCGCCATCGCCATGCGCAACGCCGAGATCATGCTCAAGCTGCGCGAGGAGGCGCAGAGCATCGCCCGCGATCGCCAGCAGACCGAGAAGCAGCTGCAGTCGCTCAGGCGTTACGCCGAGGTCTTCGTCTCTTCCGAGGACGGCATCGCCGTGTTCGACACGGACGGACGGGTGCTGATGGTCAGCATCGGCGTCAGCCGCATTCTCGGTTACGGCGAAAAGGAGCTGCTGGGCCGCCGTTTGCGGGAGATCATCCACGAGGAGGATCTGAGGGCCGCGCCCGAGCTGTTCGAGGGGGTGCCCGGCGAGCAGTATCCCAAGAACTTCGACGTCAGGGCCCGGCGCAAGGACGGCGAGGTCAGGACCATCAACTGCTCGGTCTCCTCGCTGGGGACCACCGGGCGCACCATGCTGATGGTCTTTCGCGACGTATCCGAAGCCCGCCGCACGCGCGAGGAGCTGGTCAAGACCAAGAACTTCCTGGAATCGCTGATCGAGAACAGCGTGGACGCCATCGTGGCCACCGACCGCAAGGGCACCATCATCCTGTACAACCGAGCGGCCGAGCGGCTCTTCGGCTGGCGCGTCTCGGGCGTGCTGCACAAGATGAACGTCAAGCACCTCTACCTCGGAGACGGCGCGCAGGAGGTAGGGCGCAAGCTGCGCTCGGACGGCGAGGGCGGCGTGGGTCGGGTGGGCCCCATCCGCATGGAGGCGATCCACAGCGGCGGCGACCGCTTCCCCATCTCGCTGACCGCGGCATACATCTATGAAAACGGCCTCCACACCTCGACCTTCGGCATCTTCACCGATCTGCGCGACCGCGAGCGGGTGGAGAACGAGCTGGCGCTGGCGCAGCAGCGCATCGCCATCAGCGAGAAGCAGGCGCTGATCGCCGAGCTGGCCGGAGCCACCGCGCACGAGCTCAACCAGCCGCTGACCGGCGTGATGGGATACGCGGAGCTTCTGGCCCGCAAGCTGGCCAAAAATCCGGACGCGGCGCGAGCGGCCGAGTCCATCCACCGCGAGGCCGAGCGCATGGCGGAGATCGTGCGCAAGATCGGCAAGCTCACCAAGTACGAGACCCAGAGCTACGTGGGCAAGCAACGCATTTTGGACCTGAACCGAGCCTCGGCGGGCAACAGCGAGAACCCGCCGAGCGGTGAACGTTGAGCGGGAGAGACATGCAGGGAGAAAAGGGCAGTACTGGCGCGGGCGGCCGCACTCGGAAGAAGAGCCAGTCGCAGATCCAGCAGCCGGAGACGACGACCCGGCCTTCACAGCCTCCCCGCGGGCAGGAGAGGCGTTCGGGACCGGCCGAGCCGGAAGCCGGGGCGGTGCTCGGGGCGGTGCTGGAGCTGGGCGAGGCGACCAGCGTCGAGATGCACGAGGACGAGATCGTGCACGCCTGGGTCAACCAGCTCGCCAAGCTGTTCCCGGAGCGGCTGCTGGCCGTGCGCCTCTTTTCCCCGGACAGCGGAGAGTTGACAATAGTCTACGCCACCGGCCGGCTGCGCCAGACGGAGCGCGACGCCATCGAGATCACCCGCGAGAGCGTGGAGCGGCACGACATCGATCTGCACGCAGGCGCCCCCATCAACGCCCACTGCCTGGAATCGTATCATCCCCTCTTCAAGCAGGGAGTGAAGGGCTTCGACGTTCCCCTGCTCATCTCCGGCCGTTTGATCGGTATACTCTCGACCGAATACCCCTCCGGAGTGCGGCCGCCGCCGGGGGACCGCAAAGCCATCGAGCCGCTGGTCCGGCAGCTGGCCGCCATGCTGAGCAACGTGCGCCTGTACCGGCAGTCCGCCGCCGGTAGCGATCCGCAGGAGCGCTTCTTCGACAACGCCACCATGCCCATCTTGGTGGTGGGCGAGCAGGGTGAGATCCAGTTCGCCAACCGCGCCTTTCTGCAGGCCACCGACAACGCGCAGGAGGACCTGCTGGGGCAGGACTGGCTGAGCCTGCTGCCCGAATCGGAGCGGCAACGCGCGCTTCCGACCTACGTGAACGCGCTGCGCGGAGAGCCCACCAGCAACGTCGAGATCAAGCTGCCGCGCCGCGGAGGCGGCACCGCGCACATGGCGGCCGTCACCGCCTCAGTGCTGAGCGAGGACGGTAACGTGGACGGGGTCGTCTACGTGTTTCGCGACATCACGGCCGAGAGCCCGGCCGCGCTGCGCCAGCTGGTGTCCGGCGTGGTGCACGAGCTCAACAACCCGCTGACCAATATCTCCGTTTACGGCGACTATTTACTCAAGAAGAGCCAGCAGGGGGGCGCGGACCCGGGCGACGTGGAGAAGCTGCGCCGCATCGTGGCCAGCAGCGTGCGCATCCGCAACTTCACCCGCGACCTGGTGGCCTACACCCGGCCCTCGCCCGAGAAGCCGTCGCTCACCGCCGTCGAGAACATCATCGACCAGGCGCTGGTCTACTGCGATCATCTGGTAGAGGAGACCGGGGCCACGGTGGAGAGGCGCTACTGCGCCGCACTGCCCAAGGTCTACGGGGTCAAGGGCCAGCTCATCCAGGTATTCGTCAACCTCATCACCAACGCCTGCCACGCGGTGCCCAAGGACGCGGGCTTTTTGCTGCTGGAGACCAGTCCGCTGGGCGAGCACAAGCTCATCGCCCGGGTGACCGACACCGGCAGCGGCATTCCCGAGCACAACCTGGAGCGTATCTTCGAGCCCTTCTTCACCACCAAGGGCGAAGGCATGGGCACGGGGCTGGGGCTGTCCATCATCAAGAACATCATCGAGCAGCACCGCGGCGTCATCTCGGTCAGAAGCGAGGTCGGCTCGGGCACCACCTTCGAGGTCGTGCTCAACTGCCGCCCGGACGGCAAGGCGGAGTAGCTACCCCTGTCATTTCGAGCGGAGCGAGAAATCTCTTTGCGGCGCTATCTGACAGAGAAATCTCCTCGCGGCGCCGGGCTGTGCATGAACGGGGAACGCGATTCGCTCATTCGTTCTCTGTCAGTCCGGAGAGACGCGCCCGTACACCCGAAAGCGGGGAGCGAATCGCGTTCCCAACAACGAGGAAGGGGGCTCGGGAGGGTGGATTCGAACCACCATTCTCGGTTCCAAAGACCGATGTCCTACCCTTGAACGACTCCCGAAGCTTACGCCGGCCGCGATACTAGCGCGCCGATTAGGTACGGTCCAATCAGAGCTCGATCGCGGCCACGTGGCCCGCTTCGGCATAGTCGAGCAACCGCCCGTCCCGCGTACCGATCGTGAGGTTGTACAGACGGGCGGTAGCGACGAGAAAGCGATCGGCCGGGTCCTCGTGCAAGGCACCGGGAAGGCTTACCGCCTCGATTCCCACCTCGCCCGTCACCGCGATCTCCACCACGCCGGGTGCCGCGAGAACCGCTGCCCGCCACTCGACCAGGGGACGCGACAGCGCGATACGCCCCCTGGCGCCGAGCATAGACGTCTCCCAGAAAGAGATCGCCGAGACCGCCAGGCCGTGCCGGGCCGCGACCCGATCGATGTGGCGACGCGATCTCGCGGGCAGACTGGCGTGTCCCTCGGCCAGCCAGATAAGGATATGGGTGTCCAGCAGCAGCTTCACCCGTTCGCCTCCCAGACCACGTCGAGCGGCTCGACGATGTCCCCGTGAATGACGATCCCACCCTTGGCGAAGCCGAAAAGGCTGGTCGGCTCCTCGGCCTCCAGGGGTACCAGCCTGGCCACCGGACGACCGTGCCGAGTGATGACCACGCCCGCGCGTTTCCGGGCCACGGCTTTGACGATCTTGGAGCAGTGCGCCTTGAGCTCGCTGGTGCTGACCGAGTTTTTGTCCATTTTTTCAAACCTTGGTCAAAATATTTTGTACTAAATTGATACCCCGGCCATCGGCTTCGGTCAAGCTGCGACACCGATAGCGTAACTCCACCCCGTGCTCCGCCGATCGACGTCGGTCCAACGACGCTGACCGTTTCGGCCGAGAATTCACCAGCGCCGTGCTCACGTCGCTCGAAGGCGGAAACGGCGGGGCTCATTCGCGCGATCGAGGGGAGCGCCCTCTTTCCTGGACCACAGCAACGGGTTATTCATTGCGCTGCAACCGGCGACGGACGTCCATCACGGGGAGGATGCGGCCGGAATCCATCAAACGCCGACAGCGAGGACATACAGAGATGATCGATCCCAGCCAGGTCACCTATTTTTCCGACATCATCGAGATCCAGGCGCGCGAGCAGGGCGCCAAGCCCTACGTGATCTTCGAGGACAGGCAAGTCAGCTTTGCCGAGTACGATCGGGCGACCTGTCGGGCGGCCAACGGATTGGCCGCGCAGGGCGCCAAGCCCGACGACGGTGTGGCCCTCTTCATGGGCAACTGCCCCGAATACCTCTACCTCTTCTACGGGCTGCCGCGGGGAGGGTTTTACACCGTGCCGATCAACGTCTCGCTCAAGGGCGAAGGGCTCAGGTACGTGCTCACCCACTCGGACGCCAGGTACCTGGTAGTGGACGATACCCTCTATCCCAAGGTCCAGGAGCTGGGCACGCCCATCGGCGCCATCGAGAAGATCTTTGTACGCCGCAGCGCTGACGCCCCGCTTCCCCAGGGCACCCTGGATCTAGAGCAGCTGCTTCGCGCGCCCGACACCAAGCCGACCTACCAGCAGCAACCCGGTGCGATCACCCATCTCATGTACACCTCTGGCACTACCGGTTTTCCCAAGGGGGTGGTGGCCCGCGCTCCGGGCAAGGTGCACGGGCTGATGATGCTGGCCGGAATCGGGCTTCAGCCCACCGACCGCCCCTACACCGCGCTGCCCCTGTTTCACGCCAACGCGCTGATCCTGACCGCCGGCATGTCCATGTGCGCGGGCCTGGGCTTCGCCCTGGACCGCCGCTTCTCGGCCTCGGCCTTCTGGGACCGGATACGGCACTACAACGCCACCGTATTCAACGCCCTGGGGGCCATGGTCCCCATCCTGATGAAGCAGCCGGAGAGACCGAACGACGCGGACAACCCGGTGCGGCTGGTCAACACCGCCGCCTGCCCGGCCCACCTCTGGCGCCCCTTCGAGCAGCGCTTCGGCGTTACCATCTGGGAGGCCTACGGCGCGGTGGACGGCAACGCCATCCTTTTCAACTTCGGCAACGCGCCAGTGGGCTCGGTGGGCAAGCTGGTCTCGGGCTCGGAGTGGAAGCTGGTCGACGACAGCAGCAAGGCCGTGCCGCAGGGACAGGTGGGCGAGCTCATCACCAAGGTGGTCGACGAGAATTCCGGAGGGGTCGAGTACTACAAGAACCCCGAGGCCACCTCGAGCAAAGTGAGGGACGGCTGGGTCTACTCGGGGGACCTCTTCTACGCCGATGCCGAGGACAACCTCTACTTCGTGGACCGCAAGGCCGACTTCATGCGGCGCCGCGGGGAAAACATCTCCTCCTTCGAGGTGGAGAACATAGTGGAGAAGCACCCGGCCGTGGCGGTATGCGCGGCCTTCGGCGTTCCCTCGGAGCTCGGCGAGGACGAGGTGATGATCGCCGTGCAGCTCAAGCCGGGCGCCGAGCTGGACCACCGCGACCTCATCCGGCACTGCGCCGGCAACATGGCCTATTTCATGGTGCCCCGCTACATCGACGTGGTCGAGGAGATCCCGCGCACTGAGACCCTGCGCGTCCAGAAGAGCGATATGAAGAAGCGGGGGGTGACCGCTGCCACCTGGGACCGAGAGAAGCAGATGCCGGACCTGAAGCTGAAGTAGGGCCCGCCGCAATGTCTTTTCGACCGCAATGTCATTTCGACCGGAGGGAGAAATCTCGTTCTTTGGTAGAGATCTCTCCCTTCGGTCGAGATGACAGGAAAGGGGTAACCCGTGAAGATCATCAACCTGTCGAAGTGCGAGCAGATGCCGCTTCCCGCGGAGGGGGCCAGGGATACATTCATCAAAAGCCTGATCGCGCAGCAGGACGGTGCCGAGAATTTCGTCATGTTCTGCGTGCGGGTAGCGCCCGGCGGCAACACGCCGCTGCACGCGCACGACTGGGAAGAGGAAATCTACGTGCTCAGGGGCCAGGGCCAGGCCGTGGGTGAGGCCGGAACCGCGCCGCGCCCCCTCAGGGCCGGGGACGTCGTCTTCACCCCGGCCGGGCAGAGCCACGGCTGCCGCAATACCGGCGCGGAAGACCTCGAGCTGCTCTGCCTGGTGCCGGACACGACCGGGACGGTGCGGCAGAAGCCGGGCGGGCAGAAGGAGAAGATCGTCCCCTTCCAGCAGGTGTCCGAGCAGGCGGTGACCGAAGACGGGGTGCGAGGGGTCTTCATCCGCGTGTTAATCGGCCTGGACGACGGAGCGCCCAACTTCGTCATGCGCAGGTTCCGGGTGCAGCCGGGCGGCTACACGCCGCACCACAGCCACCAATGGGAGCACGAGGTGTTCGTGCTGGCCGGCCAGGGCGAGATCGAGACGCCCGAGGGACCCAGGCCGCTCGGGCCGGGCGACGCCGTGTTCGCACCCGGCGGCATGGTGCACCAGTTCCGCAACACGGGCGAAGACGACTTCGAGTTCCTCTGCGTGATCCCGCACCTGCCGGGTTGAAAGCGGGATCGGTCTTTTACCGGTCGGCACGGCGCGCTACACTCGCGGTTTTCCGCCCGCTTTCGACCGGAAGACCGAGGAGATAACCGTGCGCGACGTCTATGTGATAGGTGTACACACCAACAAGTTCGCCAGATACCTGGAGAAGAGCATCAAGGATCTGGCGGCCGAGACCGTGACCGGCTGTCTCGAGGACGCCGGCGTACAGAAAGAGGCCCTGCAGGCCCTCTGGTTCAGCAACTCGGCCTGGGGCTACAGCGGCGGGCAGACCTGCATCCGCGGCCAGGTGGCGCTCCGACCCCTGGGGATCGACACCCTCCCCATCACCAACGTGGAAAACGCCTGCGCCGGCGGCTCCACCGCCTTTCACCACGCCTGGATGGGGGTGGCGAGCGGTCTGTACGACGTGACCATGGCCGTGGGAGCGGAGAAGCTCTACCTGAACAACAAGACGGCCATCTTCGTCTCCTTCATGGGAGCGGTGGACGTCGAGCAGTGCGCCGAGCTGGCCGAGAGCCTCTCCATCTTCGCGCTGACCGAAGATGAAAAGGCCGAGATGGAGCGGTTTAGGCAGAAGTACGGCCAGGGCGGCGCGAGCAAGGGCGGAGGCGGCAAGAAGGGCTCGCAGCTGTCCAAGCAGCTCAAGGAGCTGCGCGACGCGGCTGTGGTGGGCGTCTATCTCGGGGAACGGGTCGGCTACGATACGGTAATGAAACTCCGGAAATTCTCCGCCGGAGACCACTCTCCCTTCATGGACATCTACGGATACGCCGCCCGGCAGCACATGAAGAAGCACGGCAGCACCGTGGAGCAGCTGGCGGTCATCGCCTCGAAAAACCACTTCAACAGCACGCTCAATCCCAATGCCCAGTACCGCTTCGAGGTGCCGGTGGAAAAGGTGCTGGCCGACCGCATCATCAGCTATCCACTGACCCGCTCCATGTGCGCGCCCATAGGAGACGGGGCGGCCTCGGCCATCCTCTGCTCCGAGGATATGGTAGACAAGCTGTCGGCCCGCGGCCGGGCGGTCAAGATCCGCGCCTCCATCCTGGGGTCGGGACAGGAGCGCGAGCCGGACTCGGACGCGCCGGACATCGGCGAACGGCTGGCCCGGCTGGCCTATGAAAGGGCCGGAGTGGGCCCGGAGGATATCCATGTAGCCGAGGTGCACGACGCCACCAGCTACGGCGAGCTGGTGCAGGCCGAGAACCTGGGCTTCTGCCCCAAGGGCGAGGGCGGCCGGCTGGCCGAGTCGGGCGCCACCCGGCTCGACGGCCGCATCCCCATCAATCCGAGCGGCGGGTTGACCTCGCGCGGCCATCCCATCGGCGCCTCGGGCCTGGCGCAGATCCACGAGCTGGTCACCCAGCTCAGGGGGCAAGCCGGCAAGCGGCAGGTGGGCAAGCACCGGCTGGCCATGGCCGAGAACGGCGGCGGCGCGCTGGGCAACGAGGAAGCGGCCATGTGCATCCACATCCTGGAGGCGCCCGCCGCGGGGTGATCGTCATTCCGAGCGCCCCACTCCGTCATTCCGAGCGCAGCGAGGAATCTCTTTCTGCTGGAGATCTCTCACTTCGTTCGAGATGACATCGCGAGTGTTTTACTCTCGCGATGTCACTTGCTCGCCTGTATCGGCGTCGGCCGGCCCGAGCCGGCGTCTCTGCCCGCCTCGCCCATGGCCCCTACCGCATCCAGGAACACGCGCGCCTTGAGCTCGGTCTCCGCGATCTCTTTTTCCACCACGCTGGCCTCCACCAGGCCGCCACCCGCCAGGTAGCGCACGCGTCCCGAGCGGATGACCGCGGTGCGGATGGACACGGCCAGCGAAAGCCCGCCGGCGCGGTCGAGATAACCGAGCGCGCCGGTGTAGATCTCGCGCGGCACCCGCTCCAGCTCCTCGATGATCTCGATGGCCCGGAGCTTGGGCGTACCGGTCACGCTGCCGGGCGGAAAGGTGGCGTGCATGATCTCGGGCAGCGTGACCTCGGATCGCGTGCGGCAGCTGACAGTGGAGACCAGGTGTGAGAGGTTGGCGTAGGGCTCCACCTCCATGATGGCGGTGACCTGTACCGTACCCACCTCGGCCACCCTGCCCAGATCGTTGCGCATGAGATCGACGATCATGGCGTTCTCGGCCCGCTCCTTCTCGTCGCTCCTGAGCCGGCGCGCCTCTTCCTCGTCCTGGTCGCCTCTCCTTTTAATAGTACCCTTGATAGGACGGGTAACCAGGGTAGCGCCCGGTCCTTCCCAGCCCAGGAAGCGCTCCATGGTGCTGCCCAGCACCGCGTGATCGCCCGCGTCCAGATAAAACCCCAGCGGCACCGGGCTGGCGCTGCGCATCCTGAGCCACAGCGCCAGCGGCGCGCCCCGGTAAGAAGCGCTCCAGCAGCGGGCCAGGTTGACCTGGTAGATCTCGCCCGCTGCGATGTAGTCGAGCGCGGCGCGGACGGAGCGGCCGTGGATCTCTGGATCCTCTCTCTGTACCTCGCCCAAAACGGCGCGCGGTTGCTCGACCGCGCCGGTACCCGAGATCCGTTCCAGCAACCGCTCGCAGGCGGTGCGATCGTCGCCGACCACGAAGGCGCGATCGTCGCCCTGATGGTCGATGGCCACCACCGCGTCGTAGCGCCCCAGCCAAAGCACGGGAGCCGGCTGGTCCGTGAACCCGAGCCGCCGCTCGCGCCCCGACCAGAAGGCGTCGTAGCCCACGTACCCGGCCCAGAGCGGCACGCGCCCGGGCGCGGGCGCGCCCTGTACCGGCGCAGCGATTCGGTCGCTGCCGCACGCGATCCTGCCCAGCACCGACAGCGGGTCGGGCTCGCCCCACTCGACCCGCACCCGCTGAACCGGATCGGAGCCCAGAAACGACCAGCGTCCCTCGTCGCTCTGTCCGCCGCAGCCGTCGAGCCAGAGCAGCCCGGGTTGGCCGAGCAGGCGCAGGGCCACGGTCGAGGCGTCCGTGTTCTGGGGAAGGGGTATTGCGTACATCCGCGGGGTTCGTTCAGCGGTTCTGGATGCCCGTCCGCGCCCGCCACGGCAGCGGCCGATGCCCGAACGCGTTGCGTCCGCGCGAACGGGTTACCCCCACCCGGCCCCCGTGTAAAGGCGACTGTTCCGGGACGGTAAAACCGGTAAAACCGGGACGGTAAAACCGGTAAAACCGGGACGGTCCTAGTTTCCTAGTTAACTCCCCGGTAAAACCGGTAAAACCGGGACGGTCCTAGTTTCCTAGTTAACTCCCCGATCCGACTCCGGCCCGGGCGCTTTTACGATCTGCGCCCGTTTTCCAGGGCTTCGCGAACGGTTAAGCTACCGGTGATGCCGGTGATACCCGACCGCGTGGAGAAGTACGAAATCGCCGACGTGATCGGCCAGGGTGGAATGGCCACGGTCTACCGCGCCCGCGATACCCGGCTCGACCGCGAGGTGGCGCTCAAGGTCATGCACCCCCATTTACAGAGCGCCAAAGAGGCGCGCGAGCGCTTCTCGCGCGAGGCGCTCTCGGTAGCTCGCCTGCAGCACCCGGGAATAATGGAGATCTACGACTACAGCGGCGAGGGATCGGAGGTCAGCTTCATCGCCACCGAGCTTCTGACCGGTCCCACGCTCAGGAGGTTCGCCGACGAGCACCCCGAGATCCCGGCCGAGATCGCCGCCTGCTTCATTATCGCCGTAGCGCGCGCGCTCAAGGTCGCGCACGCCGAGGGGATCATCCACCGCGACGTCAAGCCCGAGAACGTGCTCTTGCACCGCAACCGCGAGGTCAAGCTCACCGATTTCGGCATCGCCCAGCTGCTCGACGCCCAATCCATGACCAGCACCGGGCAGGTGCTCGGTTCGCCCGGCCACATGGCCCCGGAGCAGGTAGAGGGCAATGAGAGCACCGAGCGCAGCGATCTATTCAGCCTGGGCACGGTGCTGTACCTGTTGGCCACCGGCCGGCTGCCCTTCAGCGGCCGCAACCCGCACCAGGTGCTCAAGCAGATCGTGGACGGCAAGTACCCAGATCCGCTGCACGTCAGGCCCTCCATCGGCACCATTCTGCGTGCCATCATCGTGCGCTGCCTGCAGGTCGACCCCGAGCGCCGCTACCCGAACGCGGCCGAGCTGGAAGCCGACCTGAGCGACTTCGTCAAGCAGGTGGGCATCGACTCGCCGCTGAAGGCTCTGGCCGAGTATCTCGACGACCCGGAAGCGTTCGCCGAACAGCTCCGGGTGCGCACGGTCGAGCATCTGATCCAGGCCGGCCGCAAGGCGCATCGCAAGAACGACGTGCGCGCGGCGCTCGACCATTACGACCGGGCGCTGGCGCTGGACGACGGCAACCAACAGGTACTCGACGCGCTGGACGCCATCAGCCGGCGCGCCCGCAACCGGCGATTGGCCAGGAAGGTCGTCTTCGGGCTGGCCGCGCTGCTCGTGTCCGGCGCGGCCGGCTGGGCCATCAGCAACGATGGCGTGCGCTCCGGGCTGGTAGGATCGCTGCGCGCGCTCTCCCGCGTCGAGCGCGGGCCTCGGGCCGATGCGGAAACGCCGGCCGGGACGGCGATGGCGAGCGAGCGCGCCACGACTCCGGACACCGAGCGCCGCCCGGCCTCGACCAAACCGGCGGCCAGCGCCCAGCCGAAAGGCTCGCGACCGGCGGGGCGGCCGGCCGGGGCGAACGACACCCGCCGGCCGGGCGGTTCCAGAAAGCCGCGCACGGTGGTGTTCATGCCAGAGCCGGCCAATGTTTCGATATCGGTCAACGGCTCTGAGCCCAGGGCCTTCGGCCCCTCGTTCCGCCAGGTCGAGCTGCCGCCGGGCGTACACCGCTTCGGGCTCAGCGGCGCGCACGACTGCTGCCTGGACGAGGAGGTCACGCTTCGGGTCCCGCCCGGACCGGGCACCACGATGTTAAAGCACCGGCTCCGCTTCCGCCCGGCCGCGCTCTACGTGGTGACCAACGTCCCGGCCAACGTGACGGTGGACAACGGCCGCGCCACCGGCCGCACCCGTAGCGTGCTCAAGGTTCCCCACAAAAACGCCCTGGAAGAGATTCACGAGATCAAGCTATCGGCCCCGGGCTACCAGGAGCACACCGAGAGCGTGGAGATGCGCGCCGGGCAGCTGAGCACGGTGAAGGTAACCCTGGTCCCGGCCGAGATGGGCGTGGTAGACAGACCGGAATAGCGCTCCGTTCCCGACGCCCCCGAGTGAAAGCGCGAAAACCGTCAAAAAACCAAAAAACCGGGACGGTCCTAGTTTCCTAGTTAAATCAAATCCCCCGGCCGCGGCAACCCGGACAACCGCCTCCGTGGGGCCCTCTCGAAACCGTTAAAGCCGCCCTGGCGCGGCGCGCCGGGCCTTGGCAGCCGGACCAACTAGGCATACAAAGGATTTCCAGGGTCTGCGCGCGAAAAACGTCGGGCGATCGGTGCCCGAGCACGGCTAGAATGCCCTGCGGTTGAACGAGCGGGAGCGCGGCGCTCGGGCCGCGGAATTTGAGGACGTGACGGCCGGGGAGCTCGCCGACAGCGCTGAGATGGGAAAGGCAAAGGTGAATCGGTTCTTCGGCTCCCGACTCGAAACCCTGCGCCGCGGCCAGCGGCGGCGACCGGCGCTCGTACTTTACCCGGCCGCGGCCCTCATGCTCGCCGCGTTGTTGCCCGCGACAGCGGCCCGCGCCAACGAGCTCGACGATTTCCAGCGAGCCCGGCAGCTGTACGAGTCGCAGCAGTACGACGACGCTGCCTTTGCCTTTGAAGAGCTGATCGGCGGCGAGGTGCCCCGCTTGCGTAACCGGGCGCTGCTGCTCGAATCGCGCAAGTTCTTGGGCGTCTGCTACCTCTTCCTGGGCCGGCGCGAGCAGGCCGAGCTGCAGTTCGAGCTTCTGCTGCGCGACGACCACACCTACCAGCTCGACCCGGTGGCCTTTCCCGAGGAGGTACAGGAGACCTTTTCGCGGGTACGCAAGAGGCTGGAGAGCACGACCATCCAGCAGGCGCGGCAACGCGAGCGCGACGAGCAGCAAGCCCGTAAGCAGGAAGCGGAGCGGCTGCTGCAGGAGCGCAAGAATCTGCTGCGCCTGGTCGAGCTGGCCGAGAACGAGCGCGTGGAACACCAGAACTCCCGCTGGATCGCGCTTCTGCCCTTTGGTGTCGGGCAGTTCCAGAACGGCCACGAGAACTTGGGTACCTTTCTGGCCGTTTCCGAGGCGGTGCTGGTCGCCCTCAACATCACCACCTATTTCCTGCACCAGGACCTGGAAGGCCAGCAGCCCGACCCCGATCGACTGGGCGAGGCCCGCTTCGCCGAGAAGACGTTTCGCATCACCAACCAGGTGACGCTGGGGGTATTCGCCCTGCTCTCGGTCGGCGGAATCATCGACGCCCAGATCCGCTTCAAGCCGGTCTGGACGCGCCAGCAAAAGCGGAAGATCCCGGATGACCTGCGCGACTCGCTGCAGCTCGGCGCTGCCGGTCCTCCGGCCCGGTTCGGCCTGCGTTTCTGAAGCGTAGCGCCGCGGGTGCCGCCCGAGAGCGACCGAGGGACCTGGCAAGAGCAATCGAACGAAATGAGCGTGAAATCGGACAGGCCACAGCGAGCCTTCAGCAACGCGGCCACGGCCTACGTCGCGCTATGCCAGCGCCGGGGCGGGACCATCGTGCTCATGTGCGCGCTTCTCACCGCCGCCTCGCTGTACAGCGCCCGGCGGGTGGACATCGACCCGCGCATCGAGAAGCTCATGCCGGCGGACACCCCCTCGCAGCGGGCGCTCGAGCAGCTACAGCGGCGCGTACCGCGCGGGGCCGAGCCCTACTACCTGCTGGTCGAATCGAGCGACCTCGGGCTCAACCAGCGGCTCAGCCAGAAGCTCATGCAGGGCATCTCCAAGTGGCCGGAGACGCGCTGGGCCATGCGCAAGCGCGATCCCGGCTACTTCCTCGACCGGCGCCTGCTCTACCTGGCCACCGAGGACCTGAAAGAGCTGGCCGACCGGGTCGAGGAGATCGTGCACTGGGAACGCTGCGAACGGATGCCCGGCTGCATGAACCTGGACGACCGCCCGGCCGACCCGGACCCGAAGGAGCTGCGCGAGCGCTACCGGGCCAACCCGGAGACCAATGCTTTGATCAGTCTATTCGGGATGGACAGCCTGGAGGAGACGGAGGAGCAGGAGCAGGAGCAGGACGACGGCGGCGGCGAGGAGAGCCCGGGGGGCGCCGGCGGCACGCGCTTCGAACGCGAGCCAGGCGTGCTCTGCTCGCCCGACGGCCGCATCTGCGCCGTACAGGCCTCGCTGGACGGATCGCCCAACGACATCGAGTACGCCACCCGCATGAAGGAAAAGGGCGATGAGCTCATCCGCTCGGTCTGGCCCGATCCGGCTCCGGACGATCTCAAGATCGCGGTCAGCGGCCGTTACCGCAACGCGCCCGAGATCAAGCGTTCGGCGCTGGCCGATCTGGGGCGCACCACCTCGCTGAGCCTGGTGCTGGTACTAAGCCTGATCGTGCTGCAGTTCAGGGGACCGCGAGCCTTTCTGCTGCTGGTGCTGCCCGTGGCCGCCGGCGTCTGCTGGACCCTGGGCGTTATCGGCATCGTGCACCCGACGCTGAACCTGATCAGCGCCTTCACCCTGGCCGTGCTCGCCGGCCTGGGCATCGACTTCGGCGTGCACATGGTCACCTATTACGGCGCACAGCGGCAGCGCGGCCTCGATGCACGGCGAGCCATGGAGCAGACGCTGCGCTCGCTCGGCGTCTCCATGGCCGCCGCGGCGGCCACCACCGGCTGCGGATTTGCCGCGCTGGTGGCCGCCCGCTTTCGCGGCTTCTCGGAGATGGGCGCGCTGGCGGGCATGGGCGTGCTGCTGGCCCTTCTAGCCTTTTTGGTGCTGCTGCCCGCGCTGGTGCTGCTCTTCGACCGCCTGAGCGCCGAGAAGCGCCCGCTGACCCGCCACTGGCCCCTTCCCGAGCGCGGCCCGAGCGGACGGCTCGCGCGCACCGGCGTGCTGCTGGGCCTGCTGCTGGGCGCGGTACTAGGCACCTGCGGCCTGGGGGTCGAGTTCGAGTACAACTTCCGCAACTTGCGGGCCGAGGGCTCGGGTACGGGGATCAACTGGGGCCGCACCATGCACGGCACCAACCGCAACGCCATCTATTTGATGGCCGACGATCCGGCAACGCTGGAGGCCACCGCCGCCGCCATCCGGCGGGAGGGCCCGCGCGGGCTTTTGAAACAGCAATCCGCCTGGGTATTTACACCGCGTAGCTTTGTCCCGCCCGACCAACCCGCCCGCCTGGCGGAGATCGCCCGCATCCGCCATGCCGTAAAGGACGGCGAGCGCCACGCCGGGGAGGCCTTCCGCAAGCGACTGGGCACCATCCGCCGCCTGATCGAGGTGCGCGACCCGATCCGCGTCGAACAGATGCCCCGCTGGGTAACCGACTGGCTGGTGGAGCGCGACGGCCGTTTCGGCACCATGGCCGTGGTCTACACCGATCTGTCGGGCGCGGACGCCCGCAAAATGCAGTTCGTATCCGAGCGCATGCAGAAGTGGCGCGAGCGCTACCCGGGCGTGCTGTTCGCCTCGCCGGTGGCGCAGCTCGGCGAAGTGGTGCCGGGCCTCAGGGACGACGCGCCGGTGATCGTCTCGCTGGCGCTGCTGGGCTTGGCCCTGGGCACGGTGCTCATCGGCCGCTCGCTCGGCCGCGCGCTGCTGGTCCTCTCCCCGGTGGTGCTCTCGGTAGCCTGGTCGCTCGGGGCCATGGCGCTGCTCGATCTCAAGATCAACATGTACAACATGCTGATCTTCCCCCTGGCCTTTGGCATCGGCGTGGACGGAGCCATCTACCTGGTATGGGCCGCTCTGGGCGAAAAACCTGAATACGACGCGGCCGCCACCGCCACGGCGCCCGACCCGGCCGCGGGATCGATGCCCTGGAAACAGCTCTGGACCAGCGGCCGCGCGGTCATCGGCTCCACGCTGACCACGGTGGCGGCCTTTGGCAGCATGTCCATCTCGGAAAACCCGGGCGTGGCTTCGCTAGGCAAGCTGGCCATCGTGACGCTCCTGCTCACCGTGGCCGCCAACCTGCTCTGGCTCCCCGCTCTGCTCGGCTGGATCAAAAGCCGCTGTGCGTCCAGCCCCGGGGGCGGGGAAGCGGCGTCCGGGTAGCGGCTCCGGCCGCGAAAGCCCCCGGAAAGCTTCAGCCCCCGGTAAGCTTCCAGGTCCTTTTCGGCCGGGTCCCGGTAAGCCCCAGGTAAGCTTCCACCCCCGGTAAGCCCCCGGTAAGCTTCCTGAAAACCTTCCAGGTCCTTTAAAGAACTCTTCGCTACCGCCTGAATGCTTCCAGTAATACGTTTTGCGGGACTTTTCCCGACCGGCCCTACCGCCTGAATGCTTCCAGTAATACGTTTTGCGGGACTTTTCCCGACCGGCCCTGGCTCGGAACGACTGCGCGCGGCCACCCGCCTCGGGGTCGGCGAAGAACGGGGCGGAAACCCGCCGACGAACCGCGAAACCGCTCGTTTCCGCCAACGTCGTCTGGCCGGCCCGGCAGAGTGCCGCTATTCTCAAGTGTCGGGTTTGCTGATACAGAGACCCGCTGAGACCGGCAGTCAACCCGCGTCCGACTATCGGACACCGGCTGGCCACCGCGCCCGGATTTCCCTAGCTGCCGCAATGGAAGCGGGAGCGGAGCATCGACCGAGGTCCGTCGCAGCCGGTCTCACTGGAGGTTGCTTGCCCAAGCCGAAGCATCCTCGCCCGGATCTGAGCGGCGAGGCGTTCAGCCCGCTACCGCGGTGGGGCCGACTGGCGCTGACGGTCGGCCCGCTGGCCGGGCTCGCGCTCATACTGCTCGCCCTCGCGGTCCTGTACGGCCGCGACACGGTCGTCTTCGTCCTCAGCCTCTTCCTGGGCGGCTTCGTCGGCGCGGGCAAGCTGGTCATCCTGGCCGGTGGGATCGACAGCGCTCCGGTCGGTACCTGGCCCCTGGCCGCCATGGTGGTCTACGGCGACGCGGGCACCTCCCTGATGATCATGGCCAACATGAATTTCATCTACCGCATCCCTGTGCTCGGCCGGCGACTGGCCGAGGCGCGCCAGGTCGGGTACCGGGTGCTCAGGACCCACAAGTGGATGCGCCGCGCGGCCGAGCTGGGGCTGGCCGTATTCGTGGCCCTGCCCTTCCAGGGCTCGGGCGCCGTATTGGGCGTGGTGCTGGGCCGGATCCTGGGCCTAACCCGGCTGGCCATCTTTTCCTTCGTCGTGCTCGGCTCGGCCGCCGGCTCGGCCCTGGTAGCTTTGGCCGGCGAGATCGGACACGACGAGATCACCCATCTCGCCGCCGATCCCACCCTGGGCATCTGCGCCACGCTCGTCGCGCTGGTCCTCACCTACCTGCTGGGCAGGTGGTTTCTGGGGCTCAACCACAACCCGGAGCCCTGATCGCCCCGGCGCGGTCGCGGGCGGACGGGATCCGAATAGATCGAATAAATCCAGGGGGAGTTAAACTATGAATCGATCGAGGATATTGGCCGTCTCGTCCGCTACCCGGTTTCTGGTACCGGGTCTGCTGTCGCTGTTGGCGCTGGTCGGTTGCGAGAGCGCCGAGCAACCCGCGACCGGCACGGAGGCCGTCGGCGTGAGCGAGAGCCCGGAGTCGTCGCCGCGGCAACCGGCCGCGCAACCCGACCCGGCGCCGCAGAAACCGAGACCCGTCTACCTGGCAAAGGTGGGGTTGCAGAAACCGAAGTCGGTACTGCATGACCCCGAGGCCGACGTCTACCTGGTGAGCAATATCAACGGCACGCCTCTGGCAGACGACGACAACGGCTTCATCTCGAAGGTGGCCCCCGACGGAACCCTGATCAAGCTCAGGTGGATCGACGGTGAGAGCCCCGGTGTAAAGCTCAGCGCGCCCAAGGGCATGGCGATCTCCGCCGATTCGCTCTACGTCGCCGACGTCGGCGCCGTCCGGGTCTTCGACCGGCGAACCGGCAAACCGACACGGTCCATCCAGATCAAGGGCGCCACCTTTCTCAACGACGTCGCCGTCGGACCGCGGGGAAGGATCTATGTATCCGACACCGGGTTCGAACAGTGGGAGGTCGGTTTCAGACCCAGCGGGACCGATGCGGTCTACCGAATAGAGGGTACAAAGGTGGTTCCTCTCATCAAGAGCCCACGGCTCGGTCTGCCCACCGGCCTGACCGTCGACGAACGAGGCGTCTGGGTGGTGACGCGTGCCGGCGAGCTCTTTCTCGCCGCCGCGACCGGCGCCAAGCAGCTGGCTCGGAAGCTGCCCAAGGCCACGCTGGACGGGATCGTCAAGAACAACGACGGCGAGCTGCTGATCTCGAGCTGGGACGGCAAGTGCATCTACCGGAGCAAAGGGGACGGCCCGATCGAACCGATCGTGAATCGCATGACCTCGCCCGCGGATATCGGTTACGATGCCAAGCGCAATCGCTTGCTCATACCGCTACTTACCAAACATATGCTGGTGATCCACCCGCTCTGACCGCTTCGCGTAGACGAGTTTCTGTTCGGGGAACAGGACGCCGCGCCTGCCTGGATGTCGTCTGCTGCCCTGTGCCGGGTGGCGCAGTGTCATTGCGAGATGAGCGAGAAATCTCCCGCGGTCCGAGATCTCTCGCCTGGCTCGTGATGACACTGCGCCCGGCGAACCTCTTCGCGAAACGAATCGTCGCGATCCACGACCCGAAGAGACGGTCGGTAACCAAAGACGGAAAGGAGGTTGGATCGAGAAATCTTAATAAAAGGCGGGGGGGGTCGACAAAAGGCGGGGGGTTGGACTGAAAAGCGAAAAAACGAGGCATCGCCGCCCCACCGGCCCCTTTTGGGCGGCTCCGCGCTCCGCACCCCGCGCCGGCTTGTACCGGCAAGCGCCACCGCGGCGAACAATGGAGATACCCGGCGATTTCGGGTAAGGTTTCTCGTCGATTACAGTCTCGCGTTTCCACCCTGCCAGTCGAAAGGTCGTCTAATCATGATTCACCTGCAAACCGTTCTAACCACCGGAACTCCGTACCGCGAGCCGTTCGTGAGCAGCGTCTGGGCGGTCTCCCTGCTGCTCGCGCTCGCCGGATGCGGGGGCGCCAGCCCGGCAGGCGGCACCGCGGGCTCCGAAGCGGGCGCGGAGCTGGCAGGCGCAGAGGCGACCGCCGGAGATGAAGCCACAGCCGGCGGGGGGGCAGCGGCGTCTTCCTGCGTCGTGGTCCCGCAGCAAAACGGCACCCGCTTGCTCTACTCGGACGTAAACGACTGGTGGTTCTACGTGGAAGACGAATGCCAGATCGACTGCTCCTCGCGTCCCGGTGTGGCCATGGCCAACAACAACGGGCTGTTGACCATCATGACCGCGGTGGCCGGCGAGGAGGGCAAGGATCACCCGGCCGCGCTCAATGAATTTTTAGCCGGGTACAAGGCAGGGGTGTCGAAAGGGCTCGAATTCGACGAACCGCTCGAATACGAGGAGAAAAAGCTGGGCGAACACCAACGGCCCGCGCACTGCGCGAACGTCCCCATGAAGCTGAAAGGCCAGCCCGCCCGCTTTGTAATCTGCGTAACCAGCGCGGAAAACGCCAACGGCGACTTTCTGGCGCACACGGTCCAGTGGGTGCTCGAGGAGGAGGACTACCTCGAAAACGAGAAGATCGCCTGGGAAGCCATTCAGACCCGCGCGACCTCCTGGTATTTACAGAGCGATACCGACGACGACGGCAACCTGGTCAAGCAGTGGTAGAGGGTAGCCGTAGACCCTTTCGACGCCCGGAAATATCGTAGAAGCTGCGGCAATGAGGACGATGGGGGGGTTCGAGAACTACCTCTATCCGCCGCGCGTCGACGAGAAGGGCAACGACCTCGGGGTCGGCGACGGCGATTGGGACACCACGAGCCAGGCCATACGCGTCGCCATCATCGCCGAGCCGGTCTCCTGCGCCGCCCCGTGACGGGCGCCGGACGCGGATCCGGTCTACACTATTAGTCTGATCTAGTGCGACGGTTGCTGCCACGCGATCGGCTCGCCGATGCTTTCGAGAGATGAAGGTACGCCCAACATTCTGTGTTCTCTGCCTGCTCCTTCTGGGGTGCACCGCCGCCAGAACCCGGAACAGCGGCGGGGTGGTTCGCCAGGCCGAAAGCGAACCGGCCGCTGCCGCTTCGGGCGAGCGCGCCGCTACCGCTTCGGGCGAGCGCGCCACTGCCGCTTCGGGCGAGCGAACCGCTGCCGCTTCGAGCCAGCCGGCCGCTGTAGCTTCGGGCGAGCCCGCCAGTGCCGCCTCGGGCGAGCGGGCCAGTGCGCCCGAGCGGGAGCCGGGCGAGGAAGCGGAGGAAGGGTTCGACTCCGAGCAGTGGGCCGAAAAGGCGGTGCAGGCGCTGAAAAGGTCGCGAGAAAACGGCTCGCTCGAGGTCTGGAGGTATCTTTCGGACAACTACGAGAAGATGCCTATCGTCAGCAAGAGCGTCTACGAGTACTCCTGGGGAGCGTTCGAGATAGACGTGAAAAAGAAGACCTTCAGCGTTTCCTACCGCGGAGGGGATCTGGTCAATATAATCCGGGGGGAGTTCGTGGGCGAGAACGAGAACGAGTGGCGGATCAACCTCGTATTGAAGTAACCCGTGTAACCCGCCTACAGGATCGGCGCCATCAACGTCGGCGGGACCGATCAACCTCGTGTTGAAGTAGATCGAGCCGCGCTCCGCTCTAACCCGCCTACAGGATCGGCGCCATCAACGTCGGCGGGACCGAGGCCGGGCAGAGCATGATCCGGTCCAGCTCGGGGCAGTTGTTGCCCACCGCTTCCAGGAAGGTGTCGGGGAAGATGCAGGCGGCGTCGGGCTCGGCCAGGTCGGCCTTTCGGCAATCGGTACAGCTGATGGCCGACCCGCCGCCCAGCCTGAGCCTACGGCTGCCCCCGCAAAGGGTCGCGCCCTTTATGGTGATATCCCGGCCCCAAAAATCGGTCTGCTCGTACAAGCCCAGCAGCACGTCGTACAGCTCGGCGCGATCGGCGTCGATGGGGCCGTCCACGAAACCGCCGTTCACCGTGGTGCTGTAGGCGTGAAAGGGCCCTTCGGTACAAGCCGAGATCTGGCTCCCTTCGACCGTGCTCCAGATACTGGTGAACGATCCGCAGGAGGCGACTTGCACCCGCGAAAGCGCGCTTCCGGATAGCACCGCCTCGCCGAAGCCGAGCCGAGCCCGGTCGATCGAAGCGCCGGTGCCCTCGAGCTCGTCGGTATCGACCGCCAGGTCGCTCATGCGCGCGCTCTCGATCTCCACCCGGGAAGCGAACAGGCGCGATCTCTGCAGGTGTGAACGGGCCAGCAGCAGCCCGCCCGCGATGGGCCGCTCCCTGGTTCCCACCAGCAGCCGATCGCCGTGCACCTCCTCCAGCTCGACACGGGGCCGCTTGCTGTCCAGCGCCTCGGAACCGATCCGTACCCCGTCGAACGCCAGGCTGCGCTCCACGCGCAAGACCACGCTGCCCCTGAGCAGGATGCTCACCTCCCGCAGCCGTGCACCCCGCATCACCACGGTCATGGGGGTCTCGCTGTGCAAGGTGATCTCGACGGCGTACAGATCGATGCCCGGCAGGCCGACCTCTTCGGTCGCGACGTCGCCCGGCTCGTCGCCCGGCTCGCGGCCGCGCAGCTCGAGCCGCGCGCACTCGAAGCGGGTCGGCTCGGGTTCGCCGTTACCGATGGCGGGCGCGCCGGGCAACAGCTCTCCGCCCGCCACCTCTGCCTCGCTCGAGCCGGGGGCGATCGCCGCGCGCGAGAGCTGCTCCGGTTCCGGATCCGGCAGCTGCTCGCACAGATCTCCCATCGGGGCGATCTCGACCGCGGACAGCTCGATCGCGTTCGTCTCCTGGAACTGTTCGTCGCACTCGAGCGGCAGCGGACAGGGGGCGAGCCCATTGTCCTCTTTATACTCGCCCACCAGCTCGCGGCCGATCGGCCCGCAGCCGCACAGGATCGGCACCAGGCAGGCCGCGGCCAGCCACCCGAGCGCATCGCTTCTCATCCGACGGCTCATGGCCGCCTCATGCGTACCACCCGAAAGACCACCCGCCGGTTCTGCTCGTGAGCGCTTTCGGTGCGGTCGAGCTCGATCGGGAAGCCGTCTCCCAGCCCGGCCACTTGCAGCCGCTCGGGCTGTACCCCGTGCTCGACCAGCCACTGCCGCACCCGAGCGGCCCTTCTCCGGGAGAGCTCACGGTTGTAAGCCCGGCTACCGCGATCGTCCGCATACCCCTGTACTTCCACCAGCTCGATGTCGACCCGGTGCCGGAGCACCAGCGCTACCTCGTGCAGCATGGCCACCCCCACCGGCTCGAGCTCGTCCGAGTCAAAGTCGAACAGCACCGGCGCCAGCAGCTCTACCTGCGCGGCGGGCGGCGGCAGCGTGCGCTCGATGAGCTCGATGATCTCGGGCGAGGGCTCGACCGGCTCGGGGCGTGGTTCCGGAGCCGGAGCGGGGCGAACCGCGACCGGCCTGGGGCGCGGCGCCGGCGTCGGGGGAGCGGACCGCGCGCGGTACTGAAGTGCCAGCCCGGCCCAGAAAAAGCGGGCGTCGGTCGAGGCTCCCGGAACGTCGTACTGGATCAGCTGCCCGTAGCCCAGGGTCGGACCCAGGGCAAAGGCCCTGGAAAGCGAGACATCGATACCGATCCCCATGCGCACCAGGGGGCGGACGATGGCGCCGGTAAAGCCCACACCGATATCCGTGAGCGCATAGGGGCGGTAGCCGTCCCACTTGAGGCTCGCCATCAGACCCGCGTTCGGCGCCAGAAGCCCTCCGGTCTCATTGGGCGAGGCCATGAAAGCCGAGGCGGTTACCCCGCCATAGGGGTCGAGCCAAGGCAGCAACGCGTAGGCGAGCTGCGCGTCCCCCACGAAACCGACCTGATCGTATCCCATCTTTTCGAGCTGGTCCTGGCTCACCATGGCCGACAGGCCCAGGGCCGAGCGGAACCAGAAACCGGTCGCCTCCTCGGCCCGCTCGGCCCCCGCGGGCAGCGGATACACGAGCAGCAGGGCGAACAGGGCCGCTCCGACCCACACCTCTCTCGGCTTGTCGGGACCAACAGGTGGCAAGGCGCCTCCCACGGTTGGATTCCTCTTGCTGCTTTGACCTTTGAATTTATTCCTCTCCCCGCCCCCGGGGGAGCGACAAAAATAACACCCCCCTTCTCTTATTGTATCGAAGTCGCTACTCGGCCGGCTGGCAGCCCTCGGCCGAGCGCGCCCCGGTTTCCGGCGTCGGGTCGATGATGTGGTACGTTGCTACAATATGAACCTTACTGAATTCTTCCTTCGGGTAACGGATCGCAGCGCTTCGTTTAGCGAAAACGGTCGTCTAGCGACATATCATCTCGAGAGCCTTACTGAGTTCTTCCTTCGGGTAACGGATCGCAGCGCTTCGTTTAGCGAAAACGGTCGTCTAGCGACATATCATCTCGAGAGCCTCCCCCGTGTCATCTCGAGATGAGCGAGAGATCTCAACCGCGAATCGCCCCGCGTCAATCGTTCCCGTCTACCCAGGGCTCGGTGAGCCGGCACGCCTGCTCCTGGCAGGAAAGGACATCGGGTAGCGAGCAATCGCTATCCTCCGTGCACGACTTCGCGCAGACGTCGCCGACGCCGGTCGTGATCGAGACCAGGCCCGGGTTGCAGGCTCCGCCGTTCGGCGGCCGGTGCAGGCCGCCGGACCCCTCCTCGTTTCCGGACCACATCGGGCGGACGTCGAGATACTCGCAGGAGATCCCCGCGCTCGCCTCGGCCGCGGGGATTTCGATGAAGTAGCTCTCCCATCCACAACCGTCCGTGCAGCTTCTCGTTGTCATCTCTGTGGTGCGTCTGCGATCGGATCGATTCGCGCCTGGAACGCCTTCCCACCTCAATCTGACGCTCCGAGCCCGGTTGACCGCGCATATCCGACCTGCGCGACAGCCGTCGACCGGCCCCTCAGCGCTACCTCTCGACCTGTCCTCTGGGTAAGGCTTTCGCGGCTGGCTTGGGAGGCACCGCAAAACAAACGATCCGGTTGCGGCCGCGTGGGCGGGCGCCCTGGCGGCTTTCGTCCTCGGAAAAATCCTCGAAATAGCGCTCTCGACCGTAGGGAGAGATCTCTACGGTTTTTCCTGCGGGCGCGCTCGCGATTGCGCTCCGCCAACGCGCCCGGTCTCGTCTCGTTTGTTTTGCGGTGCCTCCTTGGTGGCGGCCTGGATGGCTTCATCGAAGCGCTGGAGCACCGCTTCGATCGCCTTGAGATACAGCTCGAGAGCGCCCTCGCCTCGGGCCAACGAGGCGGTGAGATCCCGATAGAACTGAGGCGGCAGCACCTGGCGCGCCGGCAGGTTGCCCGGGCGTGGCGGCGTGAGATTGCCGATGAAACCACCCCACCAGCGCAACTGCTGTGCGAACAACGGGTTGCCCGTCGCTTCGGCAACCTTCGTCCAGTACTCGACGCGAAAGCGAAGTTTCTCTTCGAAGGTCGGCTCCTCGGGCAGCAAGTCGACGATGTAGTTGAGCACGGCGAGCTGGTCGCGCGTGATCCGTCGCTGCGCCAGCACGATGAGCGGGCAGAGGAACAACAACTGATGCTCCATCGCCGCACGTGCAAAGTTGTCGTCGAAGGTCGCGAGATCCATCTGCAACTGGATCAACCGCACGTCGGAGGACTTGCTCGGGTCGAGCACGATGGTGGGGCTGCCTTGCCGCACTCGCACCAGCCCGAGGTCCTCGAGTCGGTGGATCGCCTAACGGACGACGAGCGTGGAGACGCGAAACCGCTCCGCGAGCTCGCGCTGTGTTGGCAGCGGTTCGTCGGGCGTGAGGCGTCCTGTGAGGATCGCCTTTGCGAGCGCGTCGAAAACGCGGTCGGCCACGCGCTGGCGCGCCGGACCTGCTTCGATGCCATCCTCCCGAGGGCTGCTGACTCTTGCGCCGGTTCGTTTGCTTGATGACACCACAACCTCAGTCCGTCACGGTCGTTGCGAGGCTCGCGGCGGCATCTCGCCGCCTGTCCTGGCCGGATGTTCGCTGGAAGTGGTTTCAGAACCCCTCCCGTCGTCTTTCGGGCGAGGCGGCCCCATCTGCGGCGTCGCTCCTTGAGTAGCCGGGGCGGTTACCCGCCCCGGCTCTCACAGAACCGTACAAG
>CAYVFC010000053.1:0-9523 GCA_964450715.1 uncultured Sandaracinaceae bacterium
GAGCCTACCGCAGCCGATCAGCCGCTTTCACGCACGCTCACCGGAAGCACACGGATTTTCTCTTGGCGACGAGCTTTGGGGGCTTCTCCACGGAATGCCGTATCTCGAATCGGTCGGGGATCTATCGATCCGCGGGATACGCTCGGGAATAGACCTACGACCGCTTGCCGGCATCACCGAGGTCGGGGGCCTGGAGATACTAAACACCGAAACGCTCGCGAGCCTGGCCGGACTGGAAAACCTGACCTCCATCGACCGTCACCGAAAAGTCTCGGTTTGCTACTCCTCGTCGGCTTCGTTCTTCTCGAATCCGATCGGTCGTCGTTTTATCGAGGGCTCGGCCATGAGCTGACGGATCGCGTCGAAAACTACCCTGAATTGCGAATCGTATTTCTCCTCGAGCGCGTCAAGTCTCTTCACTAGTTCGCGGTGTTCCAGCAGAATCCCTCGAAGCCGCACGAACGCGCGCATGATTTCGACATTGACCAGAACGGCCCGCTTGCTGTTTAGCACGCTGGAAAGCATCGCCACACCCTGCTCGGTGAAGGCCCTCGGCGCCTTTCTGGTGCCTCCCCAACTTGATGTTCCAAATTGGAATATCAAGTTGCGGAACTCCTCGTCGGTGAGCCTGAACATGAAATCCTCGGGAAACCTGTCCTGATTACGGGTCACGGCCTTGTTCAGATTGCCGGTAGTGACGCCGTAAAGCGCAGCCAGGTCTTTGTCCAGAATGACCTTGTGCCCCCGCACGAGCAGAATCACCCTTGTCACCTGCTCGAGCGTTACCGGTGCCTTATGAACTGACATGTTCCGGTCCTCTTCGGATTCAATCCCGTTCTCTTCTTCGCGGATTCCAAGTAGATCACGAAGGGGTTATCGGCCATTCGCGACGCAAGTTGCCTGGCTTCTGGGAAAAACCTGCTCTGAGAACGAGTAATGGGGCCTACTTTTCGACGCCCGCATCCGAAACAGCTTGCCAGGCGACCAGTTCTCCATCCCATTTGGTTTCCCAACACTGCCCGCAGAAGTCGTCGACAAGGTCCGAGCTGAGCGAGCCCTCGCCGATCCGAAGAACCTCGCCCTCAGAGGTTTCGAACCTAATCGTCAAGGATCCGCTGTCGAGCCCAAAACGGATAAGGTCGATCCGAGGCGGCTCGTCGCTTATCGTTCCCGAAAAAGGACTCGCGCCGGTGCGGCCTGGAAAGGGACCGTAGGTCCCGAGTACAGCTTTCCAGTGACGGATACGGAGGCCCGTAGGGCCGGAGTAAACCTCCGACCTGTGGCCTCTTTCTGGAGGGGAGACGTAATAGCGAGCGGTAGAGGATTCGAACCTCCGACCTGCGGCTCCGGAGGCCGCCGCTCTGGCTATGATATCATTGACGAATTCGCCGACCGGGGACCGATAGAGGACCGATCTCGGGAAATCGCTCGACGGATTCTCCTTTCCCTTGCAGACGGCGAGGACCCCGCGGCCGAGGATGTCGAGGCGTTGGTCGGAGCGGTGCTCGATTCGCCGCTGTTGAAGGCGGCAAAGGCCGTGATCGATGCAGATCCTCGGTTCATGAGGGCGCGCCTGATCGAGCTGGCGGCGATGGTGGCACAGGGCTTTTCACGCGAGAAGTCGCAGTTCTTCAAGCCACTTTCGGTATCTCGCGTCCCTCGTATTCGGGAAACATGACTATCGCGGGATGGAACCCGAACGCCCTGGCGATCTGTTCCGCCCGCCTCTTGACAATCTCCACTCTTCCGTTCTCCAGAAGACTGATATTGGTCGCGCTCACGCCACACCTTTCGGCGAGCTCGGCCTGGGTCCAGGCCTTCAGCTCGCGAAGCATCCGGGCAGCGTCCATTTAGAAATGTCGCACAAACTGGGGTGAAATGAGTTGACACGTCCGTAGCAAAAACGCCCGCCGAGTCCGGCAATGGAGGGACGAAATGGTGTTCTGGAGAAAGGAGAAGGAAACGAACAAGGCGGGTGCGAAGAAAAGACACAAGTTGAATCACCGCCTGATACGGGGTCCCGCCCGGTCCGGCGACGCCTGTGAGCACCTGAAGCAGGCCTTCGACAGGTGCGGCCCGCCGCTCGTGCTCAAGCACGATGGCGGCAGCATCTTCCACGAAAAACAGGTCACGGACCTTCTGCATCGATACGGCGTTGTCTCTCTTACCAGCCCTCCCCCTGTTCTCTGTACAACGGTAGGAAGGAGCGGCCGACACGAGACATCAAAAACTACGAGCGAGCGATGCGAAGGCATGAACCGGACAACACCCTGGCCGGCTGAATCGACGCGGCGATACACGACCTGAACGAGGACAGACCGCGTTCCGTACTCGGCGGACGCATCGCCCGGGGCTCTTCGGCAACGACCAGATACCTCTTCCGGACAGACGAAGATTCCTTAATGAAGTGCAAGCTACAGAGCGAATACTCAGGCAACATGCCCGAAGCCGCAACGAGCGGCGTAGCGCTCGACGCAAGGCAATCGAGGAGTTACTATCAGCGTACGGATGCCTCGTCGATAGGGCGGATGTTTAAACCCATTTACCCGCAAGAACTGCGATAAACTAGTTGGGCGCTGCACTGAAGCCGGTCGGTCCACTGGCGGACGCGGAGGAATCTGAAATGAAGAAAAAGAAGGCGGGGAAAGCGGTAAAGGCAGTGAAGGCCGCGAAAAGCGGGGGGGCGTCCCGGCGTCGTAAGGGGTTACGGATCGCGCAGATTCATTGGGGCTATCCTCCCATCATCGGTGGTGTGGAAACCCACCTGGCTACCATGCTGCCGGTGATGGTGAAGATGGGAAACGAGGTTCATCTGCTGACCGGAAGCGTGCAGGGCGTCAAGGCCTCCTATACGGACCGGGGAGTTCGCGTTCGAAGGTCGCCCCTGTTCGATCTCAACTGGCTCCTCAAGCGCGGTTTGATCGGGCTAAACGAGGAGATCGACACGCTGCTGGCCCGGTTCTTCAAGGCCGCGAATCCGGATATCGTGCACGTACACAACATGCACTACTTCAGCAAGCCTCACGCCGTCGCCGTGGAAGAGATGTGTAAGAAACGGGGGGTTCCGTTAGTGCTTACCGCTCACAACGTGTGGGACGAGCTTCTGTACCTCGAGCTGACCCGTACCATCGCCTGGGACCACATCATCGCGGTCTCGCACTACATCCGCAGGGAGCTCATCGGCGCCGGCTGCGACGACCAGAAAGTCACCACCATCCACCACGGCGTGGACACGGCGATGTTTCACCCCGACGCGGATACGCGTGGGACCTACAAGAGACACCCCATGCTCAAGGGCCGGCAAATGGTCTTTCACCCGGCAAGGATGGGCATCGCCAAGGGGTGCGACGTGGCCATCAAGGCGCTCACCATCATCCGCCAGCACTTTCCCGACGTGATGATGGTGCTCGCCGGCACCAAGAACATCATCGACTGGGCCGTGTCGCAGCAGAAGGACATCGCCTATTTTGTAAACCTGATTAAGTACTTCAACCTCGAGGGAAATGTCTTGGTAGACGCGTATTCCATCGAGGAGATGCCGGGGCTATATGCAGCGTCCGACGTGGTCATCTATCCCTCGACCGCGCAGGAGCCCTTTGGCCTGACCATGCTCGAGTCGCTCGCCACCGGCAAACCCATAGTGGTGACCCATTCCGGCGGCATGCCGGAAATCGTCAGTTACGGCATCAACGGTTACGTGGTCCCCATCAAGGACTTCGAGCAACTCGCCAGCGAGATCGTCCGTCTGCTGGAGGACAAGAAGCTGGCCCGGCGCCTCGGTGCGACCGGACGGCGCACGGTGACATCGTATTACACCAAGGAAAGCGTCGCCCGGAACACTTTGGATCTATATCGGGAAGTTTTGGGGTCGCGGCCCGCCGGCCGGCAGCGTTAAGACCGCCGGGCCTTGGCCTTCGACTTCCCCTTGCTTTCGGCTATTCGGCTCCTGCCCTTCCGGCGCCCGGGAGGCGAGAAAACGGCGGCGGTATGCGGCTGGAATTCATGGACCTTTCCATATACCTCGACCTGGACCGGACCCCGCGGTGAGCGGGTCTCGCAGCGTACCTCGGTACTCTTGTGAGTTATGTGGACGCGGAGCAAGGCGCCCCGCCAAAATACGCTGAACCGCATTCCCTGCCAGTGGCCGGGCAAATGGGGACAAAAAGAGAGCGCGGACACCCCAGGGCGCATGCCCGCGAATCCCATTATGGCCGCCTGCCAGCTTCCGCCTCCGGCCGCAGCGTGAAATCCCTCCGCAGTATTGCCGTATATATTGTCCAGATCCGTCGAGACGGCGCGGGAGTAGTGGTGGCGCGCCTTGCTCTCATCGCCTACTTCCAGACCGACAATGGAGTGGATGGCCGGAGAGAGCGATGACTTGTGAAGCGTCCGCCTCTCGTAGTAATAGTAGTTCCTCTTCTTTTCGTCGAGCGTGAACCGGTCGCCCAGCAGATAGAGAAGCATCACTACGTCGGCTTGCTTGATGAGTTTGGTCTTACCCACCCCCTCCCAGTCTACCGATGCCGGAAGGACCGGCATCTTATGCTCGTCAAAGGACTTGATGCGGGAATCCCTGAGCCCGAAGTACCCCTCGAATGGCTCCAGGAGCTTCCTTTGATCTGACCAGGGAACGACTATCTCCGCGGCGATGGTGCGCCACTGCCTTATCTCCTTCGCCGTCAGGCCAAGCCGCCTGGCGAGTCGTGCCATCTTTCGGGGCTGCTCTCTCCGCGCCCGGCCGCACCACTTGATCGCGGTCCGAAGGTTCCACTGGGCCATCATGTTGGTGTAGGCGTTGTTGTCGACGCCCTCGTGGAACTCGTCCGGTCCCATGACTTTGAGAATCTCGTACTGACCGCGATCCTCGTTGTAGGTGACTCGGCTGACCCAGAAACGGGCGCACTCGATCATGACCTCCAGCGCGTATTCACCGAAGAACCCGCCGCTCCCGGTCGCCTGACAGTATTGCGCAAAGCCGAAAGCGATATCCGCGACGACGTGTTGCTCCTGCTCCATGGTGACGATCTTGACGATCGAGCCGTCGAAGTTCTTGGCCCAGGAAGGGGTGCACTCCTCGCCACTGTCGGCCGATTCCCAGGGGAATAGCGTTCCCCGGTAGCCGCTGGCTTCCGCGATGTTCCGGGCCGCGGCCAGGCGGCGATACCGATACAAAAGCAGGTTCGCGGCGATCGCCGGAGCCGTGTAGATGAAAAAGGGCAGAACAAAGATCTCCGTATCCCAAAAAACGTGTCCCCGGTATCCCTCGCCGGAGAGCGTACGGGCGCCGATGGATGCGTCGTCCTCCTCGCTGCCCGCGATACAGAGGTGATACATATTAAAACGCAGAGCCCGCGCCGCCTCGGGATCACCCTCGATCTCCACGTCCATCACGCTCCACCTGTCGTCCCAAGCCCTGCGGTGATCGTTGACCAGGGCGGCAAAACCGTTTCGGTATACCTTCTTGAGATGGCGGATGACCGTTCGCTTCAACTCGGACCGTCTGCTGTTTCGCGATGAGCCCACTACCACATACTTGCGAAAGGTGACCTTCTCGTCCCGGCGGACGCGGAGATTCACAGCGCGGTCTGCCACCAGCGTGCGCCGGTTCTTGCGTTGCACCTCCAGGGCGCTGCCGTACGCCACCAGCACGCGATTGTCGAAGGTCTCCACTGCCAGATAGGAGAGGCCGTCCTTGTTCATAAATTCGACGGGGTGAAAGTGACGCTTCTGCCCCTCGCTGAGCGCGCCTTGATTGTAAACGCCGGTATCGATTCTGGTCTGAACGCTGATCGTCATGTCCGCGTCCAGCGGAACCACCGCAATCTCCAGCAGCATCAACTGCTTGTTGGCGAGGCTGACCAGGCGCCGTGACCGGTAATCGATCCGATTGCGGTGCGCGGTACGGTAAACCGTGTGGCGATGGAGGATCCCGTGCCGCAGGTCCAGGGCGCGGGAGTGATGAACGTTGTCCATCGCCACCAGGTCGAGCTTCTCTCCCTCGACGTCGATACGGAAGTAAAACGGGTTGGGAAGATTGACCAACTCCGTGATCTGGGCCCCGGTTCGATCGTATACACCGGCGATATAGGTTCCGGGGGTCGCCCCGGGGATGAGTTCCTCCATAGCGCCGCGCGAGCACAGGTGGCCGTTCCCCAGGGTGAACCGCGTTTCGCAGACTCGCTCCTGCGTGGGCTCCCACACGTCTTCCTTGACGATCCAGAACTCGGAGACATCCAGGTCAAATATCGAAGCGGCGTCTTTGAACTCCATTGGTATAGATCCTCTCTGGAAAACTCGGGACCGCCCGGAAGATAACGATAGACGATACACGCACGCTTCAATCATGGGTACCTGGGGGCGCGTCCGGTCCCTGGAGGAGGTCAAGGCGTTCCTGGGGCACTCCTCCGTGTCCACCACGGAGCGGTACAGCCACCTACATCCCGACAGCATCCACGGGGCGGTTCGCAAGACCGAGCAGCGCCAGGCACGCAAGCGGTATCGGGAGCCCGAAACAGAAAAATAAACTGGTAAATAAACTGGTGCTGAAAATGACGATACGAAAAAGCGTAATGATAACGGCGAGCGGTAGAGGATTCGAACCTCCGACCTGCGGCTCCGGAGGCCGCCGCTCTATCCAACTGAGCTAACCGCCCGGAAGCGCAGGATCTATCCCAGGCTGAGCGATGCCGCAAGCGGCGATATCACTCGTGCGAATCGAAGCAGAAGGGGGGAGCGTGCGGGCGAAGCAAAGACATCGCGGGGAGGAGAAGAGCAGAGGCGGGTGGCGGCCGCCCGGCGGGTGACGGCGAGCGCCAGGGGAACGGAGGCGGAGGCGGCAATTTCATCAGTAATTCTGGGCGCCTGGAGGTGGCACGGGAGATGCTCGGGCGAGGGGGTCGTGAATGCGCTGGTTGCTATCGCTATCGCCTGGCTGGTGGGGCTCATGGGAGCCTCCCTCACCTCGCCCGGTCTGTGGCAGGCAACGGCCTCTGTCTGCGCGCTGCTGGTGGGCGTGCTGCTGACGATCACTCGGCGAGGAGAGCAGGAGCAGGAGCAGGAGCCGCAGTCGCAGGCCGGTTGGGGACGGAGGCGGAGATTCGGGGTGGTGCCGGTGCCGGTCAGAGGAGGAAGGCGGATGGCCGTCGCGCTGGCGGCGGCAATGGCGGCCGGGCTGGCGGTGGGGCCGGCCAGGGGGAGGGAATTGCCCACTCCCCCCAAGGGGCTCTGCAGGGTGGAGGCGGTGGTGGAGCGGGTGCGCTACTACGCGGACGGACGGGCGCGCTCGGTGATACGGGTGGTAAAGGGCGAGCGCCTGGAGGACTCGGAGCCGTTTGCACCCGGTATTCGATTGAAGGTGGGACCGGTCGCGCTGCCCGAGGGCGCGCGGGTGAAGCTGCTGGTGCAGGTGAGGCCGTGGATGCCCTTCCGGAACTTCACGCCGCATCCGCGCTTACCGCCCTCGGTGGTGGTGCAGGGCGGCGGATGGATCCCGTCGCCGTCGGCCATCGAGGTGGTGGAAAACGGCGGTCTGCAGGGGCTGGTGGCCGCGGCCCGGAGCCGGGTCCGCAGGGCACTGTGGAAGACGCTGCCGGCCCGGGAGGCGGGCGTGGCCGCGGCGCTCGGGCTGGGGGACGGCAGTGCCGTGGATCCGGCGCAGCGGGATACGGTGCGGGCAGCCGGGTTGGCGCACTTGCTCGCCGTATCCGGCCTGCACGTGGCGATCGTGGCCGGCCTGCTGGTGGCCCTGATGCGGGTGGCGCTGCTCAGGGTGCCGGTGCTGGCGCGGCGCTTCGACAGCGGGCGGCTCGCCTGCGCCGCGGGGGCGGCGCTGGTGTTGCTCTACGCGGCCTTTGCGGGCGGGGCGCCCAGCGCCTGGCGGGCGGCACTGACCGCCTGTATCGCCTGGGCGCTGGTGGCGATCGGACGCAGGCCGCGCGCGGACGCGGTCGCCGCGGCCGCGGCCCTGGTCCTGGGGGCGCTGCGGCCGCACGATGCGGTGCATCCCGGCTTCATGCTCTCCATCGCGGCTACGGTGGCGGTGATCACGGCTCCCGAGGTGCGGGGCGACGGGACGGGCGTCTGGCTGAAAAGGGGGTTCTCGGTGAGCTGGCGCACGGTGCTGGCCACCGCCCCTATCGTGCTCTGGTGCTTCGGCTCGGTTCCCTTGATCGGGATAGCGGCCAACGTGCTGCTCATGCCCGTGGGCTCGCTGCTTCTGGTGCCGCTGGCCAACCTGCACGCGCTGGTGGCCACGGTGCTGCCGCCTCTAGCTCCGCTGACCGCCCTGCCCTTCAGCATCGCCTGCAATGCCTTTCTGGCCGCCTGCGGCCTGTTCGCCGCCCTGCCCTTCTCGCTCCCCCTTCCGCCGCCCGACCTGTTCCAGGGAGCGGTGATAGCCGTGGCCGCCGCGCTGCTGCTGGCCCGCGGATCGACGCGCAAGCGTCTGGTAGTCGTCGCGGTAGCCCTGGCCTTGCTCGCGGCGCTCGAGGTTCGGTTGCGGATGGTCGAGCGACCGCTAGGCGTGGTGCGCGTGACCTACCTCGATGTGGGTCAGGGGGACGCAGCGCTGGTCGATCTGCCGGACGGGCGGCTGATGCTGATCGACGCCGGGGGCAACCCGACCGGTGGGCCGGACCCGGGGGAGGCGGTGCTGCTTCCCCTGCTGCGAGCGCGGCGGCGGGAACGGGTGGACATCGCGGTTCTCTCCCATCCCCACCCCGACCACTACGGAGGGTACAGGACGCTGGTGGAGGAGGTGCCGATCGGTGAGTTGTGGGACACGGGGCAGGCCGAAGCCGAGACCATGACCGACCTGGGGGAACCGATGACAGAGGCGGAGGCTCTGCTGGCACGGGCGCGGGCCAAGGGAACGCGGGTTCTGGGCCCGGCCGAGCTCTGCGGAAAGCCGCGCCGGGCGGGCAAGGCGCGCATAGAGGTGGTATGGCCCTGCCCTGGATACGACCCCTACTCCGACCAGAACGACAACTCGCTGGTGATCCGCATCGAATACGTGAACCAAAGCTTTCTCTTTACCGGCGACCTAGAGGCCCACGCGGAAGAGCAGCTGGAGGGCCGCGGGGTGGCGCTGCGCGCCGGCGTGCTCAAGGTGCCCCACCATGGCTCGCGCACCTCTAGCACGGAGGCCTTTCTGCGGGCGGTCGACCCCGAAGTGGCGGTGGTGAGCAGCGGCGCCTTCAACGACTACGGCCACCCGGCCGCCGCGGTGGTCGAGCGGCTGAGGGGTGCCGGTGCGCGGGTGATGCGCGTCGATCGTTCCGGAAGCGTCCGGATCACCGGCGACGGCCGGACGCTGCGGGTGGAGAGCTGGAAGCGGTAGCGCCAAGCGAAAACGGGAAGCGCCGGGACCGGCGCCGGGGCGAGCAAGCGTCCCGCATCTGTGATACTCTCGCCTCTCGCAAGGTGCGCCATGAGCGCGAAGACCGACCACACAGCGACGATGGACCCGGACGCCACTGGCGAAGCTCGGCAGGGGGATCAGGATCGGATTGAGCAGAGCGGGCAG
>CAYVFC010000053.1:9623-24274 GCA_964450715.1 uncultured Sandaracinaceae bacterium
AGCCAGAAGGCCGAGCAGAGCGGGCAGAGCCAGAAGGCCGAGCAGAGCGGGCAGAGCCAGAAGGCCGAGCAGAGCGGGCAGACCGCGCAGATCGAGCAGACCGCGCAGATCGAGCAGATCGAGCAGGCGGAGCATACCGAGTGGATCGGGCGAGTGGTCGATGACCGCTACCAGATCATCGAGCAGCTGGGCGAGGGCGGCATGGGGGCGGTGTTCGTGGCCGAGCACCTGAAGCTGCACAAACAGGTCGCCTTCAAGGTGGTCCGCAAGGAGCTGGCCGGTAACGGAGAGGTGGCGGCGCGCTTCGCCCGCGAGGCCATGGCCACCGCCCAGTTCGAGCATCCGCATGTGGCCAGCGCCATCGACTACGGCACCCTGAGCGAGGGCGGCGCCTACTTCGTCATGCAGCTGGTACGAGGCCGGAGCCTGACAAGGGTCCTGCAACAGCAGACCCGGCTGCACTGGACCCGGGTCTGCGGGCTGGGCGCGCAGGTGGCCGACGCGCTCTCGGCGGCCGAGTCCGCGAACATCGTGCACCGCGACCTCAAGCCGGACAACGTCCTGATCGAGACGCGCGACGACGGCAGCGAGCTGGTGCGAATACTGGACTTCGGCATAGCCCGGGTTCCGACCACGGACGGGCCCGCGCCCGAGGGGGCCATGGCCGCGCGGGAGCTGACCCGGCTGGGCACCATCATGGGCACTCCCGGGTACATGGCGCCCGAGCAGGCGGTGGGCGACCCGGCCGACCGGCGCGCGGACCTGTACGCGCTGGGCGTGCTGCTCTGGGAGAGCCTGGTCGGGCGCGCCCTCTGGGACGAGCAGGAGATCACCGCGCTGTTCACCCGCCAGCTCAGCCAGCCCGCTCCCTCGGCCAAGCGCGAATCGGGCGACCGGACCATCCCGGACGAGCTGGACCGTCTCATCGCACGCCTGCTCGAGCGCAAGCCGGTCGACCGGCCCGAGCACGCCTCCGAGGTCCGCGACACCCTGAGAGAGCTGTCGCTACGCGCGGTTACCGGCCGCTCCCGTACGGACATCGCGCTGCCCGAGTTCTCCGACCGGGCGGCGGCGCTCAAGGCCTCGGCCATCGACTGGGCGGGCAAGTGGCAGGCGCAGGCGCCCGACCGTAAGCGGATACAGTTGGCGACCGCGGCTGCGGGCGCAGTGGCGCTGCTCGGTTTGATCATCGGGCTGTCAGGCGACGATGCGGGCGAGGGCAAGGGCGACGACGGAAATCCCGCGGCGGCGACCGCGGAAGCCGGTTCCTCCGAGAACGTGCTCTCCCGGGTGGCGGAGTCGATGGTCGAGGCGGTCACCCCCGATCCGACGGTCATTCCGAACGGGATCGAGGAAGACGCCGAGACCATGCTGAACGGCAACCGGCTCTACAAGCGGCGCGAAGCGGCCAGGAATGTGCTGGCCTACGAGCCGTCGAAGAATGTGCCCCCTTATTTACTCAATATAGCCGAGCTGGAAACGGCGCGCGGTTGCCGCGAGCTGCGGGCGGCCATCGACAAGCTGGAAGAAGCAGAGGACGAGCGCACCCTGGACCCCCTGAGGAGGTTGCTGCGCAGGCCCAAGACCGGGTGTGGCTTTCTGAGCCTGCAGGATTGCTACCGCTGTATACGCCCGGCGGTGGCCCGCGCCATCCAGAGCATCGAGAACGATTGACTTCGTCTTTGGCTATGAAGACGCGGGGGGATCGCCCGTGTTCGTACCGCGACGCGCTGCCATTTCGATCGAAGGGAGAAATATCTATTCGAGGAGATCTCTCCCTTCGGTCGAGATGACAATGAAAGACGGTTCCTCGGCGCCGGCGGAATTGAACCTACCTTCTCGAGATCAGCGGGTCGACCACCGGCACCGCCATCTGGCGCTGGAAGATGAGCTTCTCGGCGTTGTCGTAATAGAGCTTGCGCAGCACCTGGCGCGGGAGGTTTATCGCGTCTATCTTCCACCGCCCCTGGATGGGCGTAGGGTGGGCGATCTGTTTAAGGTCGGTCTCGAAGAAACGATAGTGGGCTAGGTAGAACTCCACCGCGTCCTGCGGGGTGGGCGGCTTCTCCGAGACCGAGCCCAACTGCGTGCCATAGGGCGAGATGGCCAGATCGGTTCCGAACAGGATCCGGTCCTGAAATTGGATGAAGAAGGCGCGCACCTTTTCCGGCGGATGCCGTCCGATCTCCGGCAGGCGCGCCGTGGTGTCCACATAGACGTTGGGAAAGCTCTGAAGCAGGCGCGCCACGTAGTCGATGTCCTCGGGGTTGTTGGCCAGGTGGATGAGCAGGAAGGTGGTGCGGGGATGGCGCGCTATCAGCCGGTCGCGCTCGCGAAGTAGCTGCTCGCGCGAGGGGTAGCGCGGTCCGTAGAAGCTCCAGTCGGGGGCGATGCTAAGCTCGTCGTAACGCTCGTTGTCCGCAGTGGGGGGCTCGAAGAAGGCCTTGGGGTCGCCCGTGTGCATGGCCACGATGGCGTTGAGCCGCGCAGCCCTTTCCATGATGGGATCGATGCGCGGATCGTCCACGTGCAGCAGCTCGCCATCGGCACCGGTCACGCCCAGCCCCCAGGACTTGAAGATCTTCACTCCGCGCGCGCCCATCCTGACCTCGCGCTCCAGACGCTCGGCTTCTCGTTCTCCCCATCCCGGCTGCTCTACCCCGCTCCAGTCCAGGTTGGCGAAGAACTCGAAGCGGTCCTTCAGCAGGTGCTTGATGCGCAGGGTGGCGTCAAAGGCGCGGGAGCCCAGCGAGCCGCCGTTCTTGTTGCAGAACTTGACCACGCCGACACGCTTGAAAACGGAGAGCGCCAGCCGCATGGAATCGTCCACCGGGGCGATCAGGGTATGCGAATCGATGACCGGACCGCGCTCTATTGCCTCTGTTTTAAGCCGCTGCTCCTCGGTCGCGGCCGTACTACGCGGCTTACGCGACTGCTCTTTCGCCTCCGTCGGAGAAGCGCTGCCCGGACCCGCCTCGGTTCCGGCCTTCTGCCCGCGCTTGTTGCCGCACGATCCAGCCGCGACCGCAAGCGCGACAGCCAAGCAGGCCAGCGACGGGCTACGGCGCCTCATCCCCCTGCTCCGTCTATACCCGGACCATCTTGTACTGGTGCGGACGGAACCCGTCGGGAAAGCGCGTATCCGCGTCAAAGCGCGCTCCCAGGGCATTGACCCAGGAGAGGTCGGCGGTGGCCAGGTCGGCGCCCGAGAGATTGGCCTCGGAAATCCGGGCCCAGGAGAGGTCCACCCGGGAGAGGTTGGCCATGGTCAGGTCGGCCCCGCGCAGATTGGCCTCCCACAGCTTGGCGGAGGTGAGGTCGGCGCCGCCCAGTTTGGCCCCGGAAATCTTGGCCCAGGAGAGGTCGGCCGAATTGAGCTTGGCGCCGGTCAGGTTGGCGCCGCCCAGATTGGCTTCGGAAAGCCTGGCGTTGGAGAAATCCACCCACTGCAGATTGGCCCCGCGCAGGTTCGCACCCGACAGGTCCGAAAAACGCAGGTTGGCCCCCGAAAGATTGATGTTTTCCAGGTCGGCGGAGCGTAGATCCAGCCGCTCGAAGTTGACGTCTCCAGCCTCGTACTGCTGGATGACCTCGACGATGGTCAGTTTTTTTTTTGCTTTCATGGTAGTTGTTGAGAACGGTTCGAAGCATTCAGGATAGCGCGAAAATGGCCGGGCCGCGAGCACAGGTGACGGCCGGCGATTGCGCTCGCGCGCAGGTTCTCGGGGCCGGGGCCGCGAGAAAGGCGGAAAAAAGGCGGTTACGCCGCGCGACTGAAGAATAGGCGGAACGGTCCCGAGAGGCGGGGTAGCCGAAGCGAGCGCGACGGTCTATACTATTGCGGTTTCGCGGGGTGTACCGCCGAATACCCTTCCTGCGGGGCGAGGGTGACCGGGAGATGTCCGACGATCTGGTAAGAATGCCGAAGAAAGGCGATATCATCGCCGGCAAGTACCGGATCGAGGAGATCCTCGGGACCGGGGGAATGGGCTCGGTATACTCGGCCCGACATGAGACCACCAACCGCAAATTCGCGGTAAAGTTGATGGCCTCCTCTCTGTCCGGAGACCCGGACGCGAAGGAACGATTCGTACGCGAGGCCCGACTGGCCGGCTCCATCGACCACCCGGGCGTGGTCGACATCTACGACGTCGGCTACCACGAAGTTTCGCTCTACATGGTGATGGACCTATTAAAGGGCGAATCGCTGGGAGAGCGGTTGAAGAGAGAGCGTCCGCAGCGGACCGAGGCCATTCACCTGATGATGGGCGTACTAAAAGGGGTAGCCGCCGCGCACGCCAAGGGCATCGTTCACCGCGACCTGAAACCCGACAACATCTTCCTGCACCGGGAAGCGGGCAGTCAGGAACTGGAACCAAAAATTCTGGATTTTGGCGTATCCAAGTCGCTCTCCGGCGGTCCGGGAATGCCGGCGCTCACTCAGACCGGAGTCATGCTGGGAACGCCCTTCTATATGTCGCCCGAGCAGGTACACGGCGCCAAGGACGTCGACCTGCGAACCGACATCTACTCGCTGGGAGTGATCCTGTACCAGATGCTCAGCGGGCAACTGCCCTACAAGTCGAATACCTTCGCCGCGCTGGTTCTGGAAATCATGACCGGACAGCCCCCGCCCCTGGAAGAGCTGGTACCCGATCTGCCCGAGGGATTGCATTCGGTGGTGAAACGGGCGATGGCGGTATCCACGGCCGACCGCTATCCCGACGCTCAGAGCATGGCCGACGCTCTGGCTCCCTTCGATACGCTACGCGCTACCGCCGCCAAGAGCACGAGCGCCAGGCCCGCCGAACAGGAAACGCGGCTGCTCGGCTCGGCGCAGCCCGCGCCGGCTTCCCGTCACGCGGCCGTGACAGTGCCTTCGCCGGTAAGCGACACGACGACCCCTTATATCGCCGAATCGCCCGTCGAAATACCGGGACGCCGCTCGCCACTTCCGATAGCCGCGGGAGCCGCTGCTGTGGTGGTCGCGGGCGTCGCCGCCGTATTTTTTGGCCTGGGTGGCGAGCCGGCTTCCGGTCCGGATCCGGAGGCCTCACCGGCGGATCAGACCCAGGCTTCCGCGGCCTCTCCGGTCGCGGCCGCCGGGACCGGAGCGGACGCCGGCGTTCGCGGCCAGGAGGAAGCGGCAAACTCGATCCCACGGGGGATCGAGGCGCCCGCGGAGCCCCTGGAACGTCCCTCCACGTCCTCGCGCGAACGCTCTCGGCGGTCGCGCGGGGACGCGGAGGAACGCCCCCGCGACCGGTCACGCTCTAGCGTGAAAGCACCGGAGAAAGAGCGAAGCTCCGGTACCGAAGAAGCGAAGCCGCTCGCTCCCGCGAGAAAAGACAACGATTTCCGCATAGAGGAAGACGAGTTGATTGATCCTTTTTAGGACGGGGGCCGCGCTAAGAAAGTTCCTCGTAGAGGGCGTACAGTCGGTTTCCAACCCGATCGTGTGCTGACGCTAAACTTTCTGAGCGCGTCCGGCAGCAAATGGTGCTATTTTTCCGCGCCGTCATGAGCGATCCGGTCATCACTCTGGAACAGGTGCGCCACGTGGCCGCGCTGGCGAGACTCGAGCTCGACGACGCGGAAATCGAGACCATGCGAGCGCAGCTCGATGCCGTACTGGGTTACATGGCTGAGCTGGACGAGCTGGACGTGAGCGACATCGAGCCCACCTTCTACTCCATCGAGATGCAGGCGCCGCTGAGGCCCGACGAGGTCAAGCCCTCGCTCGAGCGCGAGGAAGCTTTGCGGGCGGCACCGGCGGAAAAAGAGGGCGGGTTCGTCGTACCCAAGGTAATCGAAGGTCAGCCATGAGTGCGGGCGAGCTTCACAGGCGCAGCGTGAGCGAGCTGCGAGCGGAGGTGATCGCCGGCCGCGTCTCGTCGGTCGAGCTCACCCGGTATTACCTGGAACGTATCGGACGGCTCGATACCCGCCTCAACAGCTACATCACCGTCGACGGGGAGCGGGCGCTGGACCGGGCGAAGGAGCTGGACGAGGGCCTAGGCAAGGGGCAGGAACCCGGGGCGCTATTCGGCGTCCCCATCGCCATCAAGGATAACCTGTGTACACGCGGGCTGGCGACCACCTGTGCCTCCCGTATCCTCGAGGGATACCAGCCCCCCTACGACGCGCACGTGGTGGAGCGGCTGAAAGCCGCCGGCGCGGTGGTGCTGGGCAAGCTGAATATGGACGAGTTCGCCATGGGCTCCTCCAACGAGAACTCCTGCTTCGGGCCGACCCGCAATCCCTGGAATACGGAGTGTACCCCGGGCGGGTCCTCGGGCGGGCCGGCGGCCGCCACCGCGGCCTTTCTCACCCCGGCAGCCCTGGGCAGCGACACGGGCGGTTCGGTTCGACAACCCGCCGCCTTCTGCGGGGTTACCGCCATCAAGCCCACCTATGGCCGGGTGTCGCGGTACGGGCTGGTGGCCTTCGGCTCCTCGCTGGATCAGGTGGGGCCCATCGCGCGCAGCACGGCGGATGCGGCGCTGCTGCTGGGCGTAATAGCGGGCCACGACCCGCGCGACTCGACCTGCGTCGGCCGGCCGGTGGACGACTACTCGGCCGAATGCGGCCAACCTGTACGCGGTATGCGGGTGGGGATCGCCCGCGACACCCTGGAAAAGGGTTGTGATCCGGACGTTCTCTCGACCGTGGATAATGCAATCAAGATTCTGACCGAGCTGGGCTGCGAGCCGGTCGACGTCTCGCTGCCGCATGCCTCCTACGGCGTGACCGCTTATTATATCGTGGCGCCGGCCGAGGCCTCCTCCAACCTGGCGCGTTATGACGGGATGCGCTACGGGCTGCGGGTGGCCGCCGGTGACCTGATCGGCACCTATGGTCGGACGCGCGCCCGGGGATTCGGCGCCGAGGTCAAGCGCCGCATCATGCTGGGGACCTACGCGCTGTCGGCCGGCTACTACGACGCCTTCTACCTCAAGGCGCAAAAGGCGCGCACCCTGATCTGGCGGGACTTCGCCGCGGCCTTCGAGAAGTGCGACGTGCTGCTGACCCCGACCGCGCCCACGCCGGCCTTTGCCATCGGCGAAAAGACCACCGATCCGCTCTCCATGTACATGCAGGACGTCTTCACCCTGCCTCCCAGCCTGGCGGGCATACCCGGCATCAACATGCCCGGCGGGCTCTCCACCGAGGGCCTGCCGATCGGTCTGCAACTGTGCGCGCCCGCCTTCGAGGAGAAACGCCTGGTGCGGGTATCCCACGCCTTCGAGCAGGCAGCTGAATGGCCGCGGAGCGGGCCCTCGGGATGGGAGTGACGAGATGAATGGGCAATATGAAGCCGTTATCGGACTGGAAGTCCACGCGCAGCTGCTGTCGCGCTCGAAGATGTTCTGCGCCTGCTCCGCCGAATTCGGCGCCCCTGCCAACACCCACGTCTGCCCGGTGTGTCTGGGCCTGCCCGGAGCGCTTCCCGTGCCCAACCGCGAGGCCATACGTATGGCCATCCGCGCGGCGCTGGCGCTCGGTTGCGCGGTGCGCCCCCGCAGCCGCTTCGCCCGCAAGAACTACTTCTACCCCGACCTGCCCAAGGGCTATCAGATCTCGCAGTACGAGCTGCCCCTCAACGAACACGGGCGGCTGCTGGTCGAGACCGAGGCGGGGACCCGCGAGGTGGGCATCACCCGCATACACCTGGAGGAGGACGCGGCCAAAAACATTCACGGCGTGGGTATCGGTTCCGAGACGGCGGTCGATTTCAATCGCGCGGGCACCCCGCTGATGGAAATCGTAAGCGAGCCCGATATGCGGAGTGCGGCCGAGGCCGAGGAGTACCTGAAGCGCCTGCGGGAGATCCTGATGTTCATCGGCGTCAACGACGGCAACCTGGAAGAGGGCTCCTTTCGTTGCGACGCCAACGTCTCCATCCGTCCGGTCGGAACCGAGCAGTTGCAGACCCGGGTCGAGCTGAAGAACATCAACTCCTTCCGCTTCGTGCGCAAGGCCCTCGACTACGAGGTCGAGCGCCAGCAGGCGGTGGTGAAAGGCGGGGGGAGCGTAGTACAGGAGACCCGGCTCTGGAACGTAGACCAGGGCAAGACCATGGCCATGCGCGGCAAGGAAGAGGCCATGGACTACCGCTACTTCCCCGATCCCGATCTACCGCCGCTGGTGGTGCCCGAGCGGATGATCGAGCAGGAGCGAGAGGCCCTACCCGAGCTGCCGGCCGAGAAGCGCCGGCGCTGGCAGTCGGAGCTGAACCTGACCGCGTACGACGCCGCGGTGCTGACCCAGCATCCAGCGGTGGCCGACCACTTCGAGCGCAGCGCCGAGGCTTTGGCCAAAATCGGTGGCAGCAAGCTCGACCGGGCGGCCGCGGGCAAGAAGATGGCCAACTTCATCCAGGCCGAGCTGCTGCGCCACGTCGAGACCGACGGCCTGGGGGCGAAGATCCCGGTCGGCGCCGAGCTGCTGGCCGAGCTACTGGCGCTGGTCGACGGGGGTACGATCAGCGGCAAGATGGCCAAGGAAGTTTTCGGCGAAATGCTCTCCACCGGCTCCGACGCCAAGACGATAGTCGATAAAAAGGGCCTGGCGCAGGTCACCGACAGCGCGGCCCTGGAAGCAGAGGTCGCCAAGGTGCTCGAAGCCAACCCCAAGCAGGTCGAACAGTACCGCTCGGGCAACAAGAAAGTGCTCGGGTTCTTCGTCGGCCAGATCATGAAAGCTACCCGGGGCGCGGCCAACCCCCAGCTGGTGAACGAGATCCTGCTTAAGGAGCTAGCGAAATGAGCGGACGACCCGAGCTTTCCCGCCCGCCCTTGAGCGAGGCGAGCTACTTCGCGGTGGAGATCGAGCCCGAGTCGGGCGAGGTCGTCATGCTCGAGCAGAGGTTGCTGCCGGGGCAGGTCGTTTACCATCGCTATACCCGACCCGAGCAGGTGGCCGACGCCATCCGGGACATGGTAGTGCGCGGGGCGCCGGCCATCGGGATCTCGGCGGCCTATGCGCTGGCGCTGCAGGCGAGGCTGGAAAAGGGAACCGCCGCCGTCTTCAACACATCCCACCAGGCCGCCGCCGCCGTCCTGCTCCAGGCGCGACCCACCGCCGTCAACCTGGGCTGGGCCATTTCCCGGATGTCGAAGGTCGCCGCTACAGTGGCCGGGCTGGAGCCGGCCGAAAGAGCCGCGGCCATGCAGACGGAGGCCGAGGAGATCCACCGCGAGGACGTACGGGCCTGCCGCAGCATGGGGCGGCTGGGAGCGAGGGACGTGCCCGAAGGCGCGACCATCCTCACCCATTGCAACGCTGGAGCGCTGGCCACCGGCGGCTATGGCACGGCGCTGGGAGTCATCCGCGCAGCGCACGAAGCCGGCAAGAAAATCCAGGTGCTGGCCGACGAGACCCGGCCCTACCTGCAGGGGGCGCGGCTGACCGCCTGGGAGCTACACCAGGACGGGATCCCCGTCACCGTCATCACCGACAACATGGCCGCCTCGCTCTTCCGCAGGGGCGAGATCGACTTCTGCGTCGTGGGAAGCGACCGCATCGCGGCCAACGGGGACGTGGCCAACAAGATCGGCACCTACAACGTGGCGGTGCTGGCCCGCGAGCACGGCGTTCCCTTTACCGTGGCCGCGCCCTGGAGCACGGTGGACATGCAAACCCCGACCGGTGACCAGATCCCCATCGAGGAGCGCTCGCGCGACGAGGTAGCCAAGATAGGTGATACAATTATGGTAGCCGACGGCATCGACTGCCGCTACACGGCCTTCGACGTGACGCCGGCACGCCTGGTCACCGCCATCTACACCGAGCGGGGCCTGGTCCGCCCTTACAAGGGGGAGACGCCCGCGGTATTAATAGGGACGTAGCTACATTATTTACATTATTTCTTGCGGTGAATAGCCGCGAAATGCAACAAAACTCGGACGCCTTGGCCTCAGAAACGCCTGCAAATAATGTAAATAATGTAGCTACGTCCCTAACGTACTAACGTACCGGGATGCAGGCGGCTTCCGGCGTACCGCCGGTGGCGTTGGTACCGGTTCTAACGTACTAACGTACCGGGATGCAGGCGGCTTCCGGCGTACCGCCGGTGGCGTTGGTACCGGTTCCCTTGCGCCCCTGACCGCCGTTGCCCCAGGCGCTGAGCGCTCCGTTCGAGTGTACGGCCAGGCTCTGCTCGTCGCCGGTGGACACGGTGACCACCGGACTCTGTAGATCGGTGTTGCCGAAGACCGCGGCCGCGGCGTCGTGATCGACGATCACCGGGCTGCTCCGAGGCTCGGTCGTGCCGTCGCCCACCTGGTAGCTGCCGTTCAGCCCCCAGCAGGCCACCTCTCCTGCCGGGGTCACTGCGCAGGTATGACCCTGACTGAAGGCCGATATCTTGTTGAAGTCGAAGAGCGTATCCGGCGCGGCGAGCGTCTCTATCCAGTAATTGAGCGGCGTGGTGCCATCCGAGTCAAAGAAACGGATGTCGTCGCCGCTGGCAGTGACGTGGTGCCAGAAATTGAGATGGCGGGCGTCGAGCACCACGCGCAGCTGGTAGCCGCTGACGCTGCCGCCGGCGCCGTTGTCCACGCCGATGCTCTTGTCGTAACAGGTACCGCAACTGCCGTTGAGCGCGTCGTCCAGGTTCGGGGTGACCAGCGGCTCGTTCGCCAGGTAGGCGCGTACTCGTACCCAGTCGAACTGGTTCGGATCGGTGCCGCCGCTGTCGGTGAGCGCCACCCGCTCGAGGTCCCAGTTGGTGAAGGTCTGGCTATCGATCAACGCTTCGTTGTAGTACGACTCGACCGTGTTGCCCATCTTGATAAAACGGGCCACGTAGCCGCCGCCCGGGAAGCCGGTGGCCGAGGCTCCGGTGGTCGCGTTTGCCCCGTCGGTCTGCCGATAGGCCGAGTAATAGGCCTGGACGAATATCACCTGGACGAAGCCTACACCGAACATCCGGGAGTTGGTCGCCGCCGAGGACCGCAAGCCGAAGGCCATGTTGGGAAGGTTACTCCCCCAGGAGGCGATGCGGGTCTCCGCGATGAAGTTGCTGCCCATGTCGGCCTGGCTGACGATGATGCGGCTGGTGTCCGCGGTTCCGCCCCAGGCGCCGGTAGAGGCGATGGTCAGGTTCCCGCCGGAAACGGTGGCGCTGCCGGTGCCGCTGTTGACGTTGGTCCACTTGCTCGCCGTGTCCAGGCTACTGCCATCAAACCCGTCGTATAACAGGAAGGTGGCGTCCGGATCGCTGGCGGGCGGCAGCGCCGGATCGCCGTAGCTCATGTAGATGTCCTTGCTCGCTCCTCCGGTCAGGTCGGTCTTGACCCAGATCACCGCCAGCGGCGGGCTCCCGTACACCACCACCGGCACCGGGCTGCCGGCTGAAGCGCTTCCCTCGCCCAGCCGCCCGTCGGCGTTGCTCCCCCAGCAGAAGGCGTCCCCGTTCTGCGCCAGCGCGCAGGTGTGGCGCTGCCCGCCGTCGATCACGCGGCGTCCACCCGCCATGCCGGCCAGCACGCCGTCGGCGCCCACGCCCAGGACCGTGACCGGGTAGGAGAAGTCATCGGTTCCATTGTTGCCCAACTGGCCGTCGCCGCCCTCGCCCCAGCAGGCTACCTGGCCGTTGGTCCGCGTCGCGCAAGTGTGGTACCAGCCCGCGCCGATGGCTACCGCATCGGTCAACCAGCCCATGTTGCCCACGCCGTGGACCTGGACCGGCGTCGGATCGCTCGCAGCGCTGTTGTGACCCAGCCTGCCGCTTCCGCCCGCGCCCCAGCACCAGACCTGGGTTTCGCCCTCGCCGATGGGCGCGGGATCGGTCAGCGCGCAGTAATGCTCGAGCCCCCCGGTGATCTCCACCGCATCGCTCAGCCCCACCACGTCTACCGGCGCGTCGCGGTTGGACGGGCTGCCCGTAACCCCGTCGCCGTTCTGACCGCTGGAATCGCTGCCCCAACACTTGACCCCGCCCGTCTGTAGCAGCGCGCAGCTGCTGTTCTGTCCCGTGGCCACGTCCACCGCGTTGTCGATGCCCGGAATCCTCACGGGCGCCCAGCGGTCTACCGAGTCGCCGCTGCCCAGGCCCAGCTCGTAATTGCCGTTGCTACCCCAGCAGTAGACCTCTCCCGTGGAGACGACCGCACAGGAGTGGTCGAGCCCGCTGTCGACCTCCACCGCGTCGGCCATCCCGGCCGTGTCAAAGGGCGTGGAACGCAGCGTGGCGGTGCCATCACCCAGCCTGCCATTGGCATTGCTACCCCAGCAGCGGGCCGTGCCGTCCAGCCGCAAGCCGCAGGTGTGAAGCTCGCCGGCCGTCACCTGCTGGTAATCCGTCGCCCCCGCCACCGCCACGGGATGGGAGGGATCGGTGCCACCCGCACCGTCGTCGCCCAGCCGCTCGTCGCTGTCCTCGCCCCAGCAGACCGCCTGCCCCGACTCCCGCACCGCGCAGCTGTGGGCCGTGCCCGCGCTGATCCAGACCGCGTCGTCCAGCACGCCAACGCCGCCCACGCCCAGAACCGAAACCGGGTAGTTTCGCTGCGAGGAACCGCCGTAGCCCAATCGGCCGTTGCCGCCCGAGCCCCAGCAGTAGACGCTACCGAAGTCGCCCGAAGCGCAGGTGTGCGAAGCGCCGCCGTCGATCAGGATCATGCTCTTCAAGCAGCCCGATGGATCCGCCCCGGTGCAGGTGCCGGCATTGTCTACACCGTGTACATAGACCGGGGTCGACTGCGTGGTCGGCGTCGCGTCGTTGCCCAGCTGTCCGCTGCCTCCGGCGCCCCAGCAGGCCACCCGTCCCTTGTCCAGCAAGGCGCAGGCGTACGTGCCCCCGGCGGTGATGGCAAAGGCGCCGGTGAGATTCCCCGCGCCGGTCTCCCCGGCCAGCACCGCGCCCGGCGTGTTGCGGTCCCCGGTTCCGCCGGTACCCAGCCTGCCGTTGGAGCCCTCGCCCCAGCAGCGAACCTCCGAGCTCTGCAGCAGCGCGCAGGAGAAGAGATTTCCGCAAGCCACCGCCACGGCATCCGTGATGCCGCTCACCGTCACCGGCAGCTCGCTACCGCTCCAGCTGCCGTGTCCGAGCTGGCCGCTGGTACCCGTGCCCCAGCAGGCAACCTGCCCGTTCTCGCGCACCGCGCAGGAGTGGGTGGTGCCGGAGGAGATCTGAACCGCGTCGTACAGGTTGCCGACCGTGACCGGCCCGCGGCGGTCTTCCGTTCCCGAGTAGCCCAGCCGCCCGCCGCCGCCCACGCCCCAGCAGGCCACCCGACCGTTCTCGGTGAGCGCGCAGGTGTGCTCCGTGTTCGCCGAGATGGCCGCCGCGGTCACGCACTCGTCGGGCGTCCCGCAGTTGCCGGCTCCGTCGCATTCCGTATTCGCAGCACAGAGGCCATCGTCGCACGCCGTACCCTGCGGCTCCGGGTCGCTCGGACAGCCGCAGTCGCCGGCCAGCACCCGGTCCCCGTGCAGCGGGCACTCGTCGAAGCAGTCGAGGGTTCCGTCTCCGTCCGTATCTACGTCGAGCTCCTCGCAACCGCATTCGCCGGGCAGCAGCTTGGGATCATCCGGGCACTGGTCGGCCACCACCTCGCACACGTAGTGGTAGGAATCGCCGCAATCGGCGTCGTTCCAGACCCCGTCGGTCAGGATGATCCCGCAGTCCTGCCCGAAGGTGTCGTCGGGCTCGTTGTTCTCCCAGTTCTCGTAGAGACCGCCTACCGAGTAGCCGTTGTCCTCGCCCTGCCAGAACTGGTCGCCGTCGGCCACCCAGATCCAGAGGTCCTCGGTGCCCGCGTCGCTGGCCCCGATCCAGGCGTCGTCGGCCAGGTGATCGGTCACGAAGTCGTTCTCCGCCTGGTCGTCGATGCGCACCAGATCCATGCCCGGCCGCGACTGGCAGCTGGTCCTGGCCTGGTTCCAATCCGGTGAATCGGTGCAGAAGTAGTAACCGCTCGATGCCTGACCCGGATACCTCGCGAAGGTGCAGCTCGCCGCCGGGGCGCAGTCGTCCGGATCGCCGCAGGTGCCCGCGCCGTCGCACTGATCATTGGCCTCGCAAACCCCGTCCCCGCAAGGCGTCCCCGGCGCCGCCGGGGCGCTCGGGCAGCCGCAATCGCCGACCAGAATCCGAGCGGCGTCCAGCGGACACTGGTCCGCGCAATCATCGTAACCGTCGCCGTCCGAATCCAGCAGCGGATTGCAGCACCCCTCGTCGGTCTCGCCGTCGCAGTTGTTGTCCGTGGCATCGCCGCAGGTCTCGCTCGCCAGGTGGGAGATGGTCGGATCAAACGGAGCGCAATCCTCGGTATCGGGATCGCCGTCTCCGTCGTCGTCATCATCGCAGACATTCCCCAGCAGATCCGAATCCGCATCCGCCTGGTCGGTGTTCGCATCGTACGGGCAGTTGTCCACGTCGCCGCAGATATCGTCGCCGTCCGTGTCGTTGTCCGCGTCGTTCGGACAGGCGTCGCAGACGTCGCCCAGCAGATCCACGTCCGAGTCCGCCTGGTCCGTATTGGAATCGTACGGGCAGTTGTCCTCGGCAGCGCAGTGGCCGTCGCCGTCCGCGTCGTTCTCCACCTCCAGGGGACAGATGTCGCAGACGTCGCCCAGCAGATCGCTGTCCGCGTCCGCCTGGTCCGTGTTCGCATCGTACGGGCAGTTGTCCACGTCACCGC
>CAYVFC010000053.1:24374-48462 GCA_964450715.1 uncultured Sandaracinaceae bacterium
AGATGCCGTCGCTGTCCGCGTCGTTGTCCGCGTCGTTCGAGCAGGCATCGCAGGCGTCGCCGATCAGATCCGAGTCCGCGTCCGTCTGGTCCGTGTTCGCATCGTACGGGCAGTTGTCCACGTCACCGCAGATGCCGTCGCTGTCCGCGTCGTTGTCCGCGTCGTTCGAGCAGGCATCGCAGGCATCGCCGATCAGATCCGAGTCCGCGTCCGCCTGGTCGGCGTTGAACAGGTCCGGGCAGTTGTCCGCATCCGCGCACACCCCGTCGCTGTCCGCGTCGTCCAGCGCGTCGACGGGACACACGTCGCAAACGTCGCCCATGCCGTCCGAATCGGCGTCGGCCTGGTCGCCGTTGGAAATGCCGGGGCAGTTGTCGGCATCCGCGCAGAGCCCGTCGGCATCCTTGTCGTTGGCCGCGTCCATCGGGCAGACGTCGCAGGCGTCACCGAGCAGATCCGAGTCCGCGTCCGCCTGATCCGAGTTCGCGTCGGTCGGGCAGTTGTCCGCGTCGCCGCAGACCCCGTCGCCGTCCGCGTCGTCGAGCGGGTCAGCGGGACACGGGTCGCAGGCGTCGCCCGCCAGATCCAGATCCGAGTCGGCCTGGTCCGAGTTGGCGTCGGTCGGGCAGTTGTCCGCATCACCGCAGACCAAGTCGCTGTCCGCATCGTCGAGAGCATCGAAGGGACAGAAGTCGCAGACGTCGCCGGCACCGTCCGAATCCGCGTCCGCCTGATCGGCGTTGACCGTCAGCGAGCAGTTGTCGCAGGCGTCGCCTACCGAGTCCGAGTCGGAATCGAGCTGGTCGGCGTTGGCGAGCCCGAGGCAATTGTCACAGACGTCGCCCGCGCCGTCGCTGTCGCCATCCTCCTGGCCCGGGTTGAAGGTAAACGGGCAGTTGTCCTCGTCGTCGGTTACGCCGTCGCCATCGCCGTCACCCTCGCAGAGGTCGCCCTGACCGTCGCTGTCCGCGTCCTGCTGGCCCGGATTGGCGACCAGCGGGCAGTTGTCCACCGTATCCGACACGCCGTCGCCATCGTCGTCCTCGTCGCAGACGTCTCCCTGCCCGTCCGTGTCCATGTCGGCCTGGTTCACGTTGGCATTCGACGGACAGTTGTCCTCGTCACCGCACACGCCGTCCGCGTCCGCGTCGTCGCTCGGGTCGTGGATACAGGGGTCGCAGACATCTCCCTGATCGTCGGTGTCCGCGTCCTCTTGACCGGGATTGCCCAGCAGCGGGCAGTTGTCCTCGCCCGCGCACAGGCCGTCGCCGTCCGCGTCGTTGGCAGCGTCCTCGGGGCAGGCGTCGCAGTCGTCGCCGATTCCGTCGCCGTCGGCGTCCGTCTGGCCCGGGTTGGCATCGGCCGGGCAGTTGTCCTCGTCCGCGCAGAGCTCGTCGCCATCCGCGTCGTTGGCGCCGTCCTTCGGACAGGCGTCACAGATGTTGCCGATGCCGTCGAGATCCCCGTCGGCCTGGCTGGTGTTGTACTCGCCGGGGCAGTTGTCCTCGTCGCCACAGATGCCGTCGCCGTCCAGGTCGTCGTCCGGATCGTTCGGGCATTCGTCGCAGAGGTTTCCGCTGCCGTCGCTGTCGGTGTCGGCCTGGCTCATGTTGGGCCTGGCCGGGCAGTTGTCGCAGGTGTCCCCCACGCCGTCCGCGTCTACGTCCGACTGGTCGGCGTTGCCGGCCTCGAGACAATTGTCGCAGACATCGCCGACGCCGTCGGTATCACCGTCCGACTGGTCCGGGTTGGAGCGGCCCGAGCAGTTGTCGCAGGCGTCGCCCAGACCGTCGCCGTCACCATCCGTCTGGTCGGCGTTGCCGGCCGCCGGGCAGTTGTCGCAGGCGTCGCCCGCGCCGTCGTTGTCAGCGTCCGTCTGATCGGCGTTGCCGATCGCCGGGCAGTTGTCACAAGCGTCGCCCGCGCCGTCGGTATCACCGTCCAGCTGGTCGGGATTGGGCGTGCTCCCGCAATTGTCGCAAGCGTCGCCCGCGCCGTCGCTGTCGCCATCCGACTGGTCGAGGTTGGGTACCAGCGGACAGTTGTCCACGTCATCGCTTAGACCGTCGTTATCGTCATCATCGTCGCAGACATCGCCCGCGCCATCGGTATCCGCGTCCGGTTGCGCGGGGTTGGGCACCAGCGGGCAGTTGTCAGCCGCGTCCGACACGCCGTCGCCGTCGTCGTCGTCGTCGCAGGTATTGCCTGCCCCGTCTCGATCTGTATCGAGCTGCGTGCTGTTTACCTGCAAGGGGCAGTTATCCACCACGTCCGCGAAGCCATCGTCGTCATCGTCGTCATCGCAGGCGTCCCCCGCTCCATCGCCGTCCGTATCGGTCTGCGCTGGATCGGGGATCAGCGGGCAACTGTCATCGTAGTCCCCGACGCCGTCGCCGTCGTCGTCGTCGTCGCAGGCGTCGCCAAGGTTGTCGCCGTCGGTGTCGAGCTGTCCCGAATTCACTTGCGTCGAGCAGTTGTCGTCCTCGTCCAGAACGCCGTCGCCGTCGTCGTCGTCGTCGCAGGCGTCACCAGTGCCATCCGCATCCGTGTCCTCCTGCTCCGGATTGGCCCACAGCGGGCAGTTGTCCGCCTCGTCCGCCAGACCGTCGCCGTCGTCGTCTTCGTCGCAGGCGTCTCCCTCTCCGTCGCCGTCCGTATCGGTCTGCTCGGGATCGGCCACCGTCGCGCAACCGTCGTCCCCGTCCAGAACGCCGTCACCGTCGTCGTCGTCGTCGCAAGCGTCGCCGTCACCGTCGCTATCCGTGTCGGTCTGGTCCATCGACGCGTGAACCGGGCAGTTGTCCGCCTCGTCCAGAACACCGTCGCCGTCGTCGTCGGAATCCAGGCAGTCGACAGCGCCGTCGCCGTCGCTGTCCGCGAATCTCTCGTCCGTCTCCCCGTCGCAGTCGTTGTCCTCGCCGTCGCAGATCTCGGTCTGCGGTTCTACGGGCGCGGCGTCGCAAAGCGCAGGCCCGGTCGGATCCGAATCGTCGCAGACCCACCTGCCCTGCGCGCGGCACTGGCCCGTACCCGCCTGGCAGACCTGACCCAGACCGGTCCAAAGATCCCCTTCGTCCACCTGCTCGTCGCAGTCGTTGTCGACTCCGTCGCAGATCTCCTCGCTCGGTATACAGACCGCGCCATCCTCCGCGGCAGCGTCGTCGGCCACACCGCCTTCCGACCAAAGGCCTCCGTCGAACGACGACGGGTTGAACTCCGCGATCGCCGCCCGATCGACGCTACAGGCGGCGAGCGCCGATATGCCCAGAACCGCTGCCAGCAGAGAGAGGCGGCCCGCTCTTCCCTGGCGGCCCTTCATCTCTGCCCTCCCTCGCATAAATCGCTATCCTCGCCTCGTCACGTCGGTGTTATCTGCAGGTGAGCTCCACGATTCCGGGGCGGAAAGCCGGCACCGACCTGGCGCGGCCGCGTGTCGAACCGTGAACATGGGTAGTATACTACCGGCCCCGCGTCGTGACTATATGAGGATGTTTCGCTGGTCGACGATGTGAGGAAGCGTCTGTATATGTAGGAGCACTGGTAAAAACCCGACCGACAGGTAGAGAGATGCCCAGATTGATCGAAAAGCCGGCCCAGATCGAGGCGGCCGGCGATAAGCCCAAGCTGATCCACGAGTACGCGGGACGGGTGAACACGTCGGAAAGCCGTTTCAGCCTCGCCGTCATGCAGAGCCCGCCCGGCTGGAAGGAGCCCGGCCAGCGTCCCGAATTTGACGAGTATAGCGTAGTGCTGGAGGGCATGCTGGTGGTGGAGCACGAGGCCGGAGAGCTCCGGGTCAAGGCCGGCCAGGCCGTAGTAGCCGCGGCCGGCGAGTGGGTGCGCTACAGCACCCCGGAAGGAGCCAGGTACGTGGCGCTCTGCCTGCCGGCCTTCAGCCCGGATACCGTGCACCGCGATCCGGCCTGACGCGCTTCACAGCACGATCGCCCCAGCGCGCAGGACCAGCGGCGGGTCGGTGGTCGCGTCGAGCACGGTGGACGCTGTTCCACCGGGCGAAGCGCCTTCGATCACGGCGTCGACCTCGTCGCCTAACCTGGCGCGAACCTGCTCGGCCGTCACCGCGGCCGGCTCGGAGGTACGGTTGGCGCTGGTGGCGGTCAACGGGCCGCCGAAAGCGCACACCAGTTCCAGCGCCGGGCTCGGCCCGGGAACGCGCACTCCGATCTTGCCGTCGCGGGTCAATGCCGCCGGCAACCCCGGTCGGGCGAGCAGGACCAGCGTCAGTGGTCCCGGCCAGTAGCGCTCGCCTAGCTCGCGGGCCCGGTCGGGGAGCTCGTCCGCCAGCTCGAAAGCTGCCTCGAGCGAGGGCGCGACGACCGCGATGGGATGGGAGGCGCGCCGACGCTTGATGGCGCTGACCCGTGCCACCGCCCGCTCGTTCAGCGCATCGGCGAGCAGGCCGAATAGCGTTTCTGTGGGGCAAGCTACCACGCCTCCTTCGCGCAGCAACGAAACGTACCGGTCGAGCTCCACCCGCTGCACCCTTATTAGCCTCGGGTGCGCGGTAAGCGTTCAGCTCTTGGACATGGCGGCGGCCAAGGCGCCCGAAAAACCGCGCGCGCCCGCAGGGCCGGCGAGGAGTGTACCCACGTACATGACGAGCCGGCCCGAGGACGAAAGCCGGTTTTTCGGGATGGATTGGCCGCCGTCGTTTCAAACACGGATTACCTCTCCTGAGCGGACAGGGTGCGCGCGCGCCAGGCGATGTCCTTGCGGTACTGCATCCCCTGGAAACGGATGCGCGAGACCCCCTGGTAGGCCAGGTCGGCCGCCGTGTCGATATCCGATCCCACGGCTGTGACCGAGAGCACCCGGCCGCCCGAGGTGACCACCTTGCCCTCCTTCAGCGCGGTTCCCGCCTGGAAGACCTCGACGCCCGGAAGGGAGGCGGCCTCGTCCAACCCGCTGATCTCCATCCCCTTGGGGTAAGAGCCGGGATAGCCCTCGGAGGCGAGCACCACGCAGACCGAGGCGGGCGCCTCCCAGCGCGGCTCTACCGCGCTCAGATCCCCGCGCGCCGAGCCTAGGAGCAGATCGACGATATCGCCCTGCCAGCGGGTCACCAGCACCTGGGTTTCCGGATCGCCGAAACGGGTATTGAACTCGAGAACCTTGGGCACGCCGTCCGCGATCATCAGGCCAAAATAGAGCACGCCCCTGAAATCGATGCCCTTCTTTTTCAGGCCCTGGACGGTAGGATCGACCACCTGCTCGATGATCGTCCTTTCCAGGGCCGGGGTGACCACGGGCGGGGGCGAATAGGCGCCCATACCGCCGGTATTCGGCCCCCTGTCCCCGTCGAATACGGCCTTGTGATCCTGCGAGGCGGCCAGCGGGATATAGCGCTGGCCGTCGCAGACGATGTGGTAGCTCACCTCCTCGCCGCGCAGCCGCTCCTCGATCACCACGCTGTCGCCCGCCGCGCCCAGCTCGCGCTTGCGCATGACGAGATCCACCGCGCCGAGCGCTTCCTCTATAGTAGAGGTCACGATGGCGCCCTTGCCCGCGGCCAGGCCGTCGGCCTTGACCACCACGGCCCCGGAGCAGGCGCGGATGTAGCCATCGGCCAGGTCGGCGTCCTCGAACACCTCGAAGGGAGCGGTAGGCACCCCGCACTCGACCATGAAGCGCTTGGCGAAGACCTTGGAGCCCTCCAGCAGCGCCCCCTGCTTACGGGGACCGAAGGCCGGGATGCCGGCCTGCTCGCAGGCGTCGACCGCCCCGGCTACCAGCGGCACCTCGGGCCCTACCACCACCAGGTCCGCGCGCACCGACTCCGCCGCCTGGCGCACCGCGTTTGCGTCCTCGACGTCCAGCGGCAACGACTCGGCGATGGCGGCCGTACCGGCATTTCCCGGCGCGCACACCAGGCGCTTCACCCGCTGGGATCTCGCGATACAGGCGGCGAGCGCATGCTCGCGCGCGCCGCTTCCGACCACCATGATGTTCATCTCTCTCTCCTCGCGTCCTTTGACCGTTCTATCCCTTCTCCAGGTAAGCGGCGATGGCGGTATCGTAGTCGCGGGTATGCGCGAAGGCCTTGGACGCCAGCCGCGCCCGCAGCTCCGCTCTCGTGCCCTGTCCGGCCGCGGCGGCCACCTCGTCGTAATCGGCCGGATCGACCACCACCGTGACGCGGCCGTGGTTCTTGGCCGAGGCCCGGATCAGGCAGGGGCCGCCGATATCGATGTTCTCTATGATCTCGTCGTGCGGCGCACCGCGCGCCACCGTGGCCTGGAACGGATAGAGATTGACCACCACCAGATCGATGGGGCGCCCGCCGATGCTGGCCAACTGCGCGCGGTCGGACGCCAGGTCGCGCATCAGGATCCCCCCGTGCACCCGCGGGTGCAGCGTCTTTACCCGACCGTCCATGATCTCGGGAGATCCCGTGTACTCGGACACGTCGGTCACCGCCACCCCACCTTCGCGCAACGCCTTGGCCGTACCGCCAGTGGAGAGGATCTGCACGCCCCCCTCCGCCAGCTTTTTGCAGAAATCGACCACCCCGGTCTTGTCAGAAACCGATACCACCGCCAACTCGAATCCAGCCATGGGATCCTCCAGTCAAAAAACCAAAGGTGGCCGCATAACCCGACAGCGAGCGTTCCGTCAATGCTCGCCCGTTGCAGGCATTGGCCGGCTTTTCATCGGTCCGTAGGGAGGGGCTTGCCCCCTCCCCCGCCAGCGGGTGTTTTTCGGGCGGGCGCAAGGCCCGCACCTACGGGTTTATGCGGCGCGCACCGGCCGGGCGGGCGCAAGCGCAAGGACCGCCCCTACGGATGAACGACGCTAAAACCGCGGCACTGGCGCCTCAACCGGCCGCTCCCACCTCGTCCCCTTCGACCATACGGGCCTCGGTCTGGTGGGCGAAGCGGACGAAGTCGCCCTGGCGGATGGCCCGGCGGGAGGCGTCCATCAGATCCTGGTAGAAGTGCAGGTTGTGCTGGGTCAACAGCCGCCCCATCAACATCTCGCCCGCCAGGGCCAGGTGGCGGAGGTAGGCCCGGGAATACTTGGTACAAACCGGGCAAGCGCAGCGGGCGTCGAGCGGCGAGTCGTCCCGAAGATGTCGGGCCTGCTTGATGTTGACCCGCCCGCTCCAGGTCAGCGCCTGCCCGTTGCGCGCGTTTCGAGTGGGAATGGTGCAATCGAACATGTCCATGCCCGAGCCGATGGCGCGCAGCAGGTCCACGGGCCGCCCCACCCCCATCAGATAACGGGGCCTGTCCGCCGGCATGGCGGGCCCGACCGCAGCGAGAGCTTCATACATCTGCTCGACCGGCTCGCCCACCGAGAAGCCCCCCAGAGCGATCCCATCACAGGGCATCTCGGCGATGCGCTGCAGGTGCCCGAGCCGCAGGTCCGCGTGCACCCCTCCTTGCACGATGCCGAAACGAGCCTGCCCGGCGGGCGCCTCCACCGCCAGGCAGCGCCTGGCCCAGGCCGTGGTGCGCTCGACCGCGCGCTCGATGGCGGCGCGGTCGGCGTCCCCGGGCGGGCATTCGTCCAACACCATGGCGATGTCCGATCCCAGCCGGGCCTGCACCTGCATGGAGCGCTCCGGGGTGAGCCGGTGCTCGGAGCCGTCCACGTGGTCGCGAAAGGTTACCCCGTCGTCGTCGATCCGCCGCAGCTTGGCGATGGAGAAGACCTGGAATCCGCCGCTGTCGGTCAGCACCGCGTGCGGCCAACCCATGAAGCGGTGCAGCCCCCCGAGCTCCGCTACCAGCTCCGCGCTCGGCCGCAGCATCAGGTGGTAGGTGTTGGCCAGGATGATGCGCGACCCGGTAGCCTCCACCTCCTCCGGCGTCTGCGACTTGACCGTGCCCTGAGTGCCCACGGGCATGAACACGGGCGTCTCGATCGACGCCCGCGGCGTGTGAAGCCGCCCGCAACGGGCCTGTCCGTCGCGGGCGAGGACCTCGAAGCTGAAACCGGCGCTGGGCATGGGCATAGGCCCGCTACCTTTACCACAGAAGCGAGACCGGTTCCCTCTCCGCTCGACCGGCTTTCCGCCTACCCCTCGGCCAGCATCTCGCTCACCTTGTTCAGCAGCATGTCGATGGTGAAGGGCTTGTTCAGGAAACGCACTCCGGTCTCGGTCACCCCCTGCTCCTCGACCACCTGCTCGCTGTAGCCCGAGACCAGCAGCACCTTCACCCCGGGCTCTATGCCCTTCATCTTCTGCAGCAGCTCCTTCACCCCCATTCCCGGCATGACCACGTCGCTGATCACCACGTCGACCTCGCCGTGCAGGCGCTCGAACAGCTCGAGCCCCTCGCCGGCGCTGGCGGCGACGTGCACCCGGTAACCACCGTCCTCCAGGATAATGCGGGTGGTCTCGCGCACATTGCGATCGTCCTCGATCAACAGCACGGTCCGCGCGCCCGCAAACTGCTGTGTCGCCGGCTCCTCGGATCGATCGGAAGCGGCCGGCTCTCCCTCCACCCTGGGGAGATAGATAGTAAAAACGGACCCACATCCCGGCTCGCTCCCTACACCGATCTCGCCGCCGCTCTGCTTGACCACCCCATAAACGGTGGAGAGCCCCAACCCCGTCCCGCTGCCCGGCCCCTTGGTGGTGAAGAAAGGCTCGAAGATGCGCTCGAGCGTCCGGGCGTCCATGCCCGAGCCCGAGTCGGTCACCGAGAGGATTACGTATTGCCCGGCGGCCAGCGATACGCCGGCGGCCGCGTGCGGCTGTGCCAGCGAGAGGTTGGCAGTGGCCACCGTGAGCGTACCGCCGGCGGCCATCGCGTCGCGGGCATTGGCCGCCAGGTTGATCAGCACTTGCTCCACCTGCGCCGGATCGAGGTTGACCCACCCGAGCCCTTCATCGAGGGAATAGATCACGGTTACAGCATCGCCGACCACCCGTTCCAGCGTGGGCCGCAGATCGACCAGAACCCGGTTGAGATCGAGCACGGCGGGCTCGATCATCTGCTTGCGGCTGAAGGCGAGAAGCTGCCGCGTCAAGGTCACCGAACGTTCGGCCGCCCGCCGGATCAGATCGACCTTTTCCAACCGCTCGTCGCCCGGCCCGAGCGAACGCGAGAGGATAGCCGCCGAGTTGAGGATGACCAGCAACTGGTTGTTGAAATCGTGGGCCACGCCTCCGGCCAGCCGCCCCACCGCCTCCATCTTCTGAGACTGCGAGAGCTGCTCCTGCAGCTTCTTGCGGTCGCTGATGTCGCGGGAGATGACCTGGATGGCGAAGGGGCGGTCGTCCTTGGTCACCGGAGCCGCGTACACCTCCAGCCAGCGCTCGGTTCCGCCTAGGTCGTTGATCCGGAACTCGACCGGACCGATGTGCGCGCCCGCGGCCAGTGCGGCCCAGAGCGCATCGCCGTGCTCGGCGAACTCGGGCGGAATCACGCCCAGCTCCCTGAAATGCTTCCCCTTTACCGTGTCCGGGGGGATGCCGAAAAAGTCGTTTCCGTCCAGCACGCGGCCCTTGAGATCGAGAACGGCGATGGAGTCGGGCAAGGTTCCGAACAGCGCGCGGTACTTCTCCTCGCTCTCCCGCAGCGCCTCGGCCATCCGATCCCGCTCGCTCACGTCGCTCAGGATGACCAGCGGCGTCGAGCGCGCATCGCTGCTGGAGCGGACCATGGTCGCCCGCACCTGTACCTCGGAACCGTCCCTGCGCCGAGCGCGAAGCTCCGCGCTGGTGGGCCCGCCCTTCTCAACCGTTTCGGCCAGCAGCCGATCAGCGCGAGCCGCCTCGTCGGCCTGCAAGAGCTCGCGAAACGGCTTGCCCGCGAGCTCGTCCGGCTCGTACCCGAGGACTTCCCTCGCCCGGGGGCTGACCATGGTCATGCGGCCCGCCTCGTCGGTCTCGATCACCACGTCGGAGAGGCTGCCGAGCAGGTCGCGATACCTCTCCGCAATGCGGTCGTCGCTCCTGTCCTCCCCCCTGTCTGCCTCCCGGCCGACCGGGCCGTGCAAGCGGCGGCGCAACCCGACTATCTCCTCGACGATACGCTGCTGCGTGTCGAGGCTCTTCTTCTGCTCCGCTGCTCCGGACACCGAACCCTCTCCCCTGACCGAAAAGATCGATCATATCCGCAGCCGGAGGGCAGCGCAACTCGACGCGCCCCCGTGCGGTTCCGGCTCGGCTGTCGGTACTGCCCGACCGCCGCCCCTTCGGGCGGGGTAGTCGGTGCTCTATCGGCCAGAATCGGAATATATTAGTCTGCTGCGGTAGGAAGAAATCGAGGAAGGCAGGCATGGAATCGATCGGCGATCTGCTGCGACGTGAGCTGGAGAGGCACTTCGAGCCCGAGGCCATGGCGCGCCTGAGCCGCGAGCTGCTCGGATTCGATCCGGCGGGCGCGGCGGGCGGTAAAGGTCGGAACGAGCTGGCGCGCGCCATCGTGCGGTGGTGCGAGTCCGAGGAGGCGCTGCAGGCGCTGGCGGATGCCATCCTGATGTCGAGCGCCACCGCGGACGACCGGCTCAAGAGCGCTTTCTCGGTCGCGCTCAACACCGATCCCGAGCTAGTGCCGGGCGCGATGGTGAACGGGCTACGCGTGGTAAAGCGCATCGGCCGTAGCGGCTTCGGCACCGCTTACCTGGCAGAGACCGACGGCGCATCGGGGTCGGAAAGGCGGCGGCTGGTGCTCAAGGTTCTGCGGCGCCTCTACTGCCGCGACCGCTCCGCGGTGCAACGGCTGCGCACCGCGTTGCGCGCCATGCAGGGGGTCCGGGCCGATGCGCTGGCGCCAATCATCGATCAGGGAAGCCTGTCGGACGGGCGCGTCTGGATAGCGCGGGAGCACGTCGAGGGACAGACGCTGGCAGAATACATCGATAAAATGGGTTCTATGCATTTCACGCAGGCCCGACCGCTCTTCTCCGATCTGCTCTCCGCTCTGGGTGAGCTGCACCGGGCCAGCCTGGTGCACGGAAACGTCAAGACCGAAAACGTGCTGTTGAGACCACGAAGGCGAGAGGACGGCACGCGGGCGGGTTTTCGCGCGGTGCTGGTCGACGGGGCGCTCAACCGGCTGCTCTGTCCCTGCCGGCCCGACATGAAGTCCGGGGGGATGCTCTGCATCCTGGGAACGCAGAAGTCCATCGCCCCGGAGCAGGCGCGCGGGCTGGAGCTGGACAGGCGCGGCGACATCTACGCCGCCGGGGTATTGATGTACGAGACGCTCTGCGGGCGTTTACCCTTCCGCGAGGAGATCGCGCTCAAGAGTATCGCCGTCCGTCTTTCGTCGGCTCCCGAGCCGGTCTCCTCGCTGGCGCGGCGCGGCTGGGTACCGCAGAACGCAGACGCCATCCTCCTGCGAGCGCTGGCCGCCGATCTCGGCCAGCGCTACCAGACCACCGGCGAGCTCCGGCGCGACCTGGAATCGCTCGATACGCCGATCAAGCGGGAACCCTTGAACCGGAGGGAGTTCGACAAGGCGGTGGGCAGATTGCTGCTCGATCCGGCAGACGAGAAGCTGGCAGACGCCATCGAAAAACAGGCCGCCGGGTCCGGGGCGATCGACGAGCTGATCGACGCTTTCAAGCAGGTGGCCGGAACCGCCCGGAACGAGCAGGCGAGGCGCGGGCTGCTCTCCCGTCTGTACCGGATCGCCGAAAACGACGCGCAAACCGTCGAGCAGTCCCGGCAGGCCTATGCGACCATCCTGGAAATCGATCCCGGAAACGCGCAGGCGAAAAAGGGGATCGAACAGATCCGGCGGCTGGGCGGCGACCGAGAGGCGTTGCTGGAGAGCCTGCTCGACGAGCTGGAGGACGAGACCGCGCCGCAGAGACGCGGGGCCATCCTGCGCGAGGCGGCGGTCATCTACGAGAAGGACCTGAAGGACAAGGACGACGCTTTCGTCGCCTGGCTGCAGGTGCTGGCCGAGGAGCCGTCCGACGAGCTGGCCGAGAAGGAGATCGAACGGCTGGCCGGGGACCGGCAGGATCGGTGGAACGAGGCGCTGGCCGTGCTGCGCAGCGCCCTGGGCAAGGCCTACAGCGTGCTGTTCACCGAGGAGGGCGAGGAGCTGTCGCCGGAGGACGCGCAGCGCAGACTGGTGGAGCTGGCCGAGGAGGCCGTGCGCGCCGCCGAAAAACGCCTCGGGGAAGAACAGAACGCGCTTCAGGAGATCGAGCAGCAGCTAACCACGGTGGAGAAGCGAGCCGAGGAGCTGGCCGCGCTGGCCGAGGGCAAGGAGCAGGCCGCCAAGCGGGCGCAGACGGTAGCGGACGAGGCAGTGGCCAACTACGAGGCGGCCCGCGTGCTGGCCGAGTCCAGGGACGCCACGGCCGAGCAGAAAGCGGCGGCGGAACGGGCGAGCCAGCAGATCGACAGGGAAGTAGACCGGGCGATCGACGCGGGGGGCGAGGCGAAGAAGGCGACCGCGCAGGCCGAGGAGGTGCGGAAGAGGGTGGGGGAGGTCGAGGCCGCGTGGCTCGGGGCCAACAGGAAGATCCGCGCCGCGGAACAGGCCCTGGAGAAGTCCCGGACCGGGCTGGCGACCGAAATGGAGCGCCACCGGAAGATCCGCGAAACCGATCAGGCGACGCTGATAGAGAAACGCAACGCCGAGATCGAGAAGCTGGCGCACCTGTACAACGTAAACGGGCATATCTACGCCGAGCGCATGGACCGCCCCGAAGTGGCGCTCAAGTACTTCTCGCAGGCCCTCAAGCTCGACCCGGCCAACGAGCGCGCCAACCGGGAGATCGTGGAGCTGTACCGGCGGGCGCAGGCCTGGAAGGAGCTCTCCGAGGCACTGCTGCAGAGCGCGGAGCACGTCGCCGACGCGGGGACCCGGCGCCAGTACCGAGCCGAGGCCGCGGCCATCATCGCGGAGAAGCTGGGCGACCGGAATACGGCCATCAAGCACTTCAAGAAGATACTCGGGGAGGATCCCTCCCACCCGCTCGCCCAGGCCGAGATCGAGAAAGCGGTCACCGAGCGAAACGACTGGCCGGCCCTGGTCGAGCTGCTGGAGAAGCGGGCCGAGTCCTCGCAGGGCAACGCCCGCATCGCCCTTCTCAACCGCATCGCCGATCTCTGCGAGAACCGCTTGCAGGACAGGGCCAGGGCCGAGAACGCCTACCGGGCCGTGCTGCAGCTCGACTCCCGGGACGCGACCGCCCTGGGAGCCCTGGCGAGCCTGTACGAGCACCGGGGCCACTTCCAGGGATTGCTGGAGGTGTTGCGCTCGCTGGAGCAGCTGGCGGGCACGCCCAAGGCCCGCGTCTCCTACCTGGAGAAAATGGGGCGGCTGCAGGAGGAGCAGTTCGTCGACTACGCGGAGGCGGCGCGGATCTTCGAGCGCATCGCCGAGATCGATCCCGGCCACGAGGAGGCCAACACCGCGCTGATCCGGCTCTACCGACAGCTCAGGAACTTCGACGCCCTGGTACAGACGCTGGAGCGGTACGCGCTGGGCTCCGAGGAGCAGAAGCGCAAGATCGAGCTGATGCTGCGCTGCGCGCATATACTGTTGACGGAGGTCGGAGCCCCCGATCGCGCACTCGAGTTCCTGGAGCGGGTGCTGATCCTCGACGAGGAGAACGCCGAGGCCCTGGAGATGAAGGCGCGCCTCAAGTCGACGGCCGGGGACCTGCGAGACGCGCTACAGGCGGTCGAACGGCTGGCCGATCATGAGCGGGACCCCTATAAGAAGGCGGAGCTGCTGACGCGGGCCGGCAAGCTGCTCGAGGATAGTGGAAACAAGGACGGCGCCATCGAGCGCTACCGGCATGCCTTGGACCTGGACGCCTATCCGGTGGAGACGGCCGAAGCATTGCGCCGCATCTACGAGCAGCGCGGCGACGCCCGCGGAGCGGTCGAGGTGCTGCGGCGGGAAGTCGACCGGGAAACGGGCAAGGCCCGGAAAGCGGAGCTGCTCGCCGACCTGGGCAAAGTCTATCGCGAACGCCTGAAGCAGGACGAGGCGGCGCACGAGAGTTTTTCCGAGGCGCTCGCGCTCGATCCCACCTGTACCCGGGCCTCACTGGGGCTGGCGGCGCTGGTCTACGAAAAGGGGAACTACGCCGAATACCTCAAGCACTTCTCCGACATCCTGGGTCGAATCGCCGGCCTGGGGGCAGAAGAGACCCGCGAGCTCTACTACCGGGCCGGGCGGAGCTTCGAGGAGACCGGGCGGCTCGACCGAGCGGTCGAGGCCTATCGCAACGCGCTTCAGCACGCTCCCGGCGATATCGAGCTACACGTACGGTTGGCCGAGGCGGCGCTTAAGTCTGGCCAGCCCGACCAGGCCGTGCGCCAGTACGAGCAGATCATCGATTCGTTCGAGAAGGAGACGGCGGGCGAGGACAAGGTACGGGTGCTGCTGGCGCTGGGCAAGGCGCGGCTGGCCGCGGACGACGCGGACGGCGCCGTCGAAGCCTTCGGCCAGGCGCAGCAGCTCGCCCCGGACGACCGCGAGTTACTGCGAACGCTGACCGAAGCTCACGAGAGGAAGGGGGACTGGAGAACGGTGTTGAGCCTGCTTCAGGAGCGCTCGCGAAAGACCGACGACGACGACGAGGCGTTCGAGTTGCTGGCGCGGGCCGGCGACCTCTACTTGGAGAAGATGAACGATCGCAACTCGGCGGTGGACTACTACGGATTCGCGCTCAACCGCCGTCCCAACGACCGCAACCTGCTGGCCCGGCTGATGGCCATCTACACCGAGGCCAAGGACTGGGAGCGCCTGCTGGAGGTCATCGTCCGCATCGCCGAGATGGTGGAAGACGGAGGGCACCGCGCCAAGTACTTTATGACCGCGGCCGGCATCGCCCACCAGGAGCTCGAGCGCTGCGACGATGCCGCCGACTACTACGAGAAATCCCTGCAGGCCGAGCCGGGATCGGAGCCCGCTTTCAACGGGCTGGTCGAATGCCTGACCGAGAGCGAGAACTGGAACCGCCTGCAAGAGGTCTTTCGAAGATACACCGAGGAGAAGCGCGAACGCTCCTCCCCGGAGCTCATCGTGAAGCTGCTCGACGCGCGCGGCGGGGTGTTGCTGGACAGGCTGGGTTACGAGCAACTCGCGGCAGAGATTCTCGAGGAGGCGCGAGCGCTCGATCCGGACAACCGCGGGCGCCGCCAGCGTCTACTGGATATCTACCGCAAGGATCCGCGGCGCTACCTGGAGCGGATCACCCGCATGTGCCGCGAAGCCATCGACGTTGATCCGTACCAGGCTGCCCCTTACAAGGAGCTACGGGAAGCGTTCGCCGGCACCGAGATGGCGGACGAGCTCTGGTGCGTCTGCCAGGCGCTGAGCTTTCTGGGCAAGGCCGACCCGGGTGAGGAGAACCTGTTCAAGAGGGGCCGACCCGGACAGCTGGTCAGGGCCACGCGCCCGGAGACAGAGAAGACCTGGCGCCGGCTTCTCACCCATCCCGGCCAGGATCTACGTTTAACCGAGCTATTTGCTAGCATCATGCCGGCGGTGGTGGCCAGCCAGTCTCGTCAGCTGTCTGCGCTGGGCCTGAGCAAGAAAGACCTGGTCGATCCGCTCAAGCAAACGGATATGATCTACGTGGTCTTGCGCTACGTATCGGAGACGACCTTCCAGAAGTTGCCGGACGTCTACCGGAGCGAGTCTCAGACGCGGGGGATGTCCTTCGCCTTTATCTCCCCCCCGGCCCTGGTCATCGGTCCGGTGGCGCGCCAAGGCGGGCCTTCCATGCAGGCCATAGGCTTCGCCGCGGCCAGGCAACTGAGCTACCTGTGGCCCGGGCACTTCATCCGTCAGATGGTGCCCACCGGGACGGGAATGAAGGCGTGGGTCTTCGCGGCCATCCAGATGCTCTCTCCCAGGTTCCCGGTTCCGGCCGACATGAGCATGCTGGTCAAGGAGTACCACGACGCCGTGCTCGAGCACCTGACGGTTCCGGAGCGCCAGGTGGTGATCAGCCGGGCCCAGAAACTCCTGCAGCACTCGCCCGAGCTGGACATGAAGGGCTGGATGGCCAGCGTGGACCTGACCGCCGACCGCGCCGGCTTCGTCTTCGCCAACGACCTGGAGACGGCGGCAACCGCCGTCGAGTCGAGTCCGCCGGACGCCTCCGGGGTTCCGCCCAAGGAGCGCATCAAGCACCTGCTGGTCTACGCCGTCTCCGACGAATACTTCTCGCTGCGCAAGCGCCTGGGCATCGCGCTGACCATGGGTGGACGGTAGTACACCAACCGGGTTCTGCAGACGACCGAAGCTCCGGCACTGAGAAACGGGGTTGCCCCGCGGCGTCAACCGACCTGGTAGACGTCATTTCGCGACGACGTCTGAACGCGAATAGCCGGTTCGGGTGGTGAACGAACAGGCAGTATGCCGGGGTTCGCTAAAGGCCGGATTGGCGCGGTGGCGCTGCCCGTAAACCGGGGTTTCGATATCGACAATAGAGAATGCAGAGTGACATTTTCCGTAACGGATAATAGGATGTGCGCGTTGAAGTTTTCCAGGGAGGGTTAAGATGCGCTGGGGTTGCCCGTGTATGCGACGTTTCCTCGTTGTTTTCGTACTTCTGGTTTCTGCCTGCGATTCCGGAGAGGGCGCGGGTACGGATGGCGACCGGGACGGAGGCGGAGCCGGGTCCGGAGGCGGTACCGAGGTGCGCGATGACGCCCAACAGGTGGATCAGTGCCAGGAAAACTCGGACTGCTCGGACGGGCTTTACTGCAACGGTTTAGAGAAATGTAAGCCGGACGACCAAGCCGCCGATGAACGCGGATGTCTTCAGGCGGCGGAAGGTCCCTGTGGTGACCTCACCTGCGACGAGGATCTCGACGAATGCGAGTGCGAAGTCGCCGATGAGGACGGCGACGGAGTTGACTCCATCGCCTGCGGCGGCGCCGACTGTGATGACAAAGATCGCAACCGTTACCCGGGTAAAACCGAGGTATGCGACGACGAGGGTCATGACGAGGATTGCGATCCCGAAACGCTGGGAGGACCGGACGACAGTGACCGTGATGGCGACGGCTTCGTATCGGAGCAGTGCTGTAACGAACAACAGGACGGTTCGGTACTGTGCGGTACCGACTGCAACGATTTGATGGAGGGGATCAACCCGGAGGCAACCGAGGCGTGCAACAACTGGGACGACAATTGCAACGGTACGATCGACGTAGACGAGGACGGTAATGACTTGAGAGTGGTCTGGTATGTTGACCGCGATGGCGACGGCTTCGGCGTGGACACCGATTCGGTACGTTCCTGCGGTGATCCGAGCTCGCAGGGCTTCAACTACTCCACCAATTCGGGCGACTGCAACGACGACCCGACGACAACCGACAACGGCGTGGAGGCGGCCGTGATTCATCCCGGGGCCGAAGAACGGTGTGAAGTGCAGGGCGTCGACGAGAACTGCAACTCCGAAGTAGACGAGGGTTGCGACTGCTTTACCGGTCAGACACAACCCTGCGGTCCGTTTGACGCGGGGGGAGACGCGCTGACCGATGCCAACGGCGATCCGTTGACGACAGGCGAGTGTGCCCGCGGACACCGCGAGTGCAGCGAAGGCCACTGGGAGGTCGCCTGTGTCGAAGCGGTCAGACCCTATCCGGAAGAGTGTGACTACCGCGACAATGATTGCGACGGGTTGACCGACGAGCCCGACGCGGCCGACGCCACGCTCTGGTACCCCGACTTGGACGGCGACGGCTTCGGCCTGGGCTCCGGTGCCGTGCGCGCCTGCTTCTCTCCCGGAGACGAATGGATACTTGCCGGCGGCGACTGCGCCGATGACCCGGACGACCCGGTATACGGCGAAGATGCGCACCTGATCCACCCGGGCGCCACCGAGGTCTGCGACGGCGCTCTGGACCACAACTGCAACGGCCTGGTGGACGAGAGCTGCCCGTGCACCGGAGATGAAACGCGAAGCTGCGGTCCCTTTCTGGTGGATGGCGTGACCCTCGCCGTCGATCCCTATGGCGCGCCTTTGACCGAGGGGCGCTGCAAACAGGGGATACAGACCTGCCTGGACGGTGTATGGTCTCCGGTTTGCGACGGGGCGGTGGGGCCGGCAGTGAATGAGATCTGCGACAGCTTGAGAAACGACGATGATTGCGACGGCTTATCGGACGAAGACGACGCTACCGGTGTTGAATACTGGTATCTGGATACCGACGGTGATCACCATGGAGATCCGCTTACCGAAATCGTGGCTTGCCATAAACCGCCCGATACGCCCGAGGGACACGAATACATGCGGGGCGAGCGCGGAGACTGCGACGATACCGATGACACCGTCTGTCCGGCAGCGACCGAGATCTGCGACGGCGCCATTGACCACAACTGCAATGGTGTCGAAGACCTTCTGGACGGCTGTGACTGCATCAATGGAACCGTACAGCCCTGCGGCCCCTTCGACGGCCAGGGCAACGACCTGGCCGGACTGGACACCGGCGCCTGTCAGCCGGGTTCGCAAAAATGCATTTCCGGACAGTGGGGCGCCTGCGTCGGCTATATCGGACCGGCCGACAGCGAGATCTGCAACAACGCCATCAACGACGATGACTGCGACGGGCTGATCGATGAAGACGACCCCGACGTAGTCGGCGCCGCGACCTGGCACCTGGACCTCGACGGCGACACCTACGGCTCCGACGCGGCCTCCGATGCAAGGGACGCTTGCGTCCGGCCCACCGGCTACGTCGCCAGCGGTACCGACTGCGCCGACAGCAAGGCCGGCGTGCATCCCAATGCGGCAGAGGTCTGCGACGGCGCCGTTGACCACAACTGCAATGGCGTCGAAGACCTTCTGGACGGCTGTGACTGCATCAATGGAACCGAGCAGCCCTGCGGCCCGTTTGACAGCCAGGGCAACGACCTGGCCGGACTGGACACCGGCGCCTGTAAGCCGGGCTCGCAGAAGTGCATTTCCGGGCAGTGGGGTGCCTGCGTCGGCTATATCGGACCGGCCGACAGCGAGATCTGCAACAACGCCATCGACGACGATGACTGCGACGGGCTGATCGATGAAGACGACCCCGACGTGGTGGGCGCCGCTACCTGGCACCTGGATCTCGACGCCGACACCTACGGCTCGGACGCGGCCTCCGATGCGAAGAGCGCCTGTGTGCAGCCGGACGGTTACGTCGCCCTAGGCAACGACTGCAACGACGGCGACGCCGATATCCATCCCAATGCCGTCGAGGTCTGCGACGGCGCCATCAACCACAACTGCAACGGCTTCGCCGATGACCTTTCCGACGGCTGCGATTGCGTCAACGAAACCGAGCAACCTTGCGGACCCTTCGACGATGCGGGCAGCGATCTGGAAGGTTTGGACACGGGCGCCTGCGAGCCCGGGTCGCGTCGGTGCATATCCGGACAGTGGAGCCTCTGCGTCGGCGACGTCGGGCCGAGGGAAAACGAAATCTGCAACAACGGCATCGCCGACGACGACTGCGATGGACTGGTAGACGAATACGACCCGGACGTTACGGGCACCTCGAACTATTACCTCGACGTAGACGGCGATCAGCTCGGGGATCCGGATACGGGCGTGGCGGCTTGTTCCCAGCCGCCTAATACGCCGCAGGGATACGCCTATGTCAGCAACGACGTCGACTGCTACGACGGCGATGAATACGTCCTATCGGATACCTCGTGTACCTATGTGGCAGCGCCGGGAACGACATATACCTGTCAATACAGCCCTGTATCGGGCCACGATGACTGCGTGATCACCGGGTGCCCCGAGGGCATGGGCGATTGTAACGACGATCATCTGGATCATTGCGAGGCCGATCTGGTCTCCTCGCTGACGGATTGCGGTGCCTGCGGCAACCAGTGTCAATTGGTTTGCGCCGAGGTAGACGAGGAGATCGCCTGCGACGAGGTATGGGAAATCGCGCCCGGCGACGGTCACTCCTGCGGTCTCCGCGAAAGCGGTCAGCTCGTCTGCTGGGGAGGAAACGACAAGGGACAGGCAGGATCCGATCTCAAGTCTCCCAAGCCGGCCCCGATCGCCGTGTCGGTCCTCTATCGAGCCGTTGCCGCTGCTTCTGGATACCGGCACACATGTGCGATTGAGGGTCAGACGCCGAGCGCCTCGGCCGGATCGGTATTCTGTTGGGGGGACAACTCGCAACTACAGTTGGGGCTATCTTCGGCCATCGTCGAAACCGCTACGCCCATGAGCGCCGACGGGGTCGATGACGACGTCGTAGACATAGCGGCCGGATACGAAACCACGTGTGTAATTCACGACGGAGCCGAGCTGTCCTGCTGGGGCCGCGACGACTTCGGGCAGCTCGGCGACAACAGCATAGGCGGCAGCAGTTGGGCGCCGTGTGACGTGGTACCGCCGACTCCGGAAGCCGGCCAGGTCGCCGACGCTGTGCAGGCGGCCGTGGGGAAGTTCCACGCCTGCGCGATACGCGAGGACGGCTCGGTCATCTGCTGGGGAGCCAACGGGCCCTATGGGCAGCTGGGCGACGGCGTTGGTTCCATCCCCCATGCCGCTTGCGGCGCGCCGGTATACGATTGCTCGGCGCGAGCCGTCTACGTCGTAGGGCTGCCCGATAAGGCGACAAACCCGGCGGTCTCCATCGATGCCGGCGAGTACTTCACCTGTGCTCTGACCCTGAACGGCGACCTCTACTGCTGGGGAGCCAACAACGTGGGCCAGCTCGGCATTTCCAGCCCGACCGCCTACCAGGCCAACCTGACCATGAGCTCCGTGGTCATGTTCGCCACCGGACTGAATCACGCGTGTGCGGCAGTCGCGTCGGGTACAATTTATTGTTGGGGGGGCAACGCATACGGCCAGCTCGGGATCGGCACCACCAGCAGCAGCGAGCTTCCCACCGCGGTCGGCGGGCTTTCGGGTGTCACCCGGCTGAGCGCCGGAGGGTTCTTCACCTGCGCGGTACGCGGCACGCTGCCCCGAGCGCAATGCTGGGGAGCCAACGATACCGGTCAGCTCGGAAACGACAGCTTTGTCCAGAGCGAGACTCCCTCGGAGATCGCGCCTCTCGATTAGCACACCGGCGAAGACCGACAGCGCGGTGCCCAACCTGTGAGAACGCTATAGAATACCAAAAGAAGGAGAACCAGGATGACCCTTTCGAAAACCGAATTCGTGTTCTTTGGTGTCGTGCACGAGCCCACCTCGTCCCTCGACACCGGGCCGGGGATGCTCGTAGCGGTTCAGTGCGCGGCTATTGACGTCAACTGGTCGAACGGCACGCCGACCGGTCCCGATTGGACGGTTTCTCAAGTAAAGGAGAATCTCGCGAATGCGGGAGAAACCAACGTTGCCTCGGCTTTTTGGGCGGCCGCAACGACAGGTCTTCCCATGGCAGGTCAACTCGCGGTTCGACAGGATATCGACACTCTGGCTGCCGACGTCAGGGACGCGATGCTCGACCACTGGAAGAACAACCGGACACTACAGGGAGAGCTGCTGGTCCCGGGAATGGGAACCCAGGCTATCACGATTCACCTGCGTTGCCTGCCGACGATAGACTTCCTGCTGGTCGCCAGCGACCAATTCACCGCTCCCTTGGGGTCGGGAGACTCGGAAGCGCCGCTGCAAATAACACCGGGATCTCCCGGCATTTATCCGATCACCTCCTGGCCTGTCGATGATCCCGACGCGTGGTTCGATCCGGGAACGGGCGATTCCGGCACCTTGAAGCGCACGGCGCCCATGTCCGGTTCGGGTATTACCATCGAGGAGTTCGACTTCGCTTTTCAGGGCGCCATGACGGACACGAATCCGTTTATGCCCGAACACCAAGCGCAATTCGACGGTACCGATTATACGATTGGCGATGGCGCTGCGTTACACACCGTTGAAACAGGCGACTCCCAGCCGCAGATGATCCTCGATAAAGTAGCGCCGACCCTGGAGCTGACCGCAACAGGCGGGGCTCCGCTGGCCGGCAAGGTCTATGTCCCTTCCAGCGTGACCAGCGAGTCGGTCGATCTGGTCGTTCACGCTCAAGACGACTACTATATCGATTCCAACTCGATCGTCGTCACGGTGACCTTGACCGGACGCGAGGTCCCGACGCCGACTGTGGCGACCTATACCTTCAGTATCAACGCCGGCAGCTGGAGCTGGAACACGCCCGGTTGTCCGCTCGCTTTCACCGTCACCCCGGACCCGGTAAAGCACTTCAAGGACCTATACCTACAAGGCACCCTGACCGTATCCGGACAATGGGAGTCGATCGCCATCCAGATAGATGCCGAGGACCTGTCGAGCAACAGCGCTACCATCACGCGCCAGATCGCGGTAGCCATTCCCACCGATATAGCGCTTCTGCTGGACTACACCGGCAGCATGGCCGCGGAGGACGCCCCGGGTCACAGCAAGTGGCAATCGGCCCAGGAGGCGGCCAACATGTTCAACGCCATCTATGGCGCGCTCAAGCCCACCGTCGATGATCGGGTGATCTCGATCCTGTTCCACACGCAGGGCGGCGGATCGACCGTCGAGTACAACGGAAACGCCGGCAGCATCAATCCGTTGGTCAATATTCCCAGTGACCCACCCGGCAACTACCTGACTCCCTTGGGGGAGCCCGTGATCATGGCCCAAGACGAATTCCCCCCGCTTGCAGCCGGCCGCTGGCGCAAGCGGGCCATGGTGCTGCTCACCGACGGCATCGAAACCGCCTCTCCCAAGCTCTATGACGGCGCGGACAATGCCGCCAGCGTGGTGACGAGCGTCCTCGCTGATGAGCGTGTCGGCTCGACCGTCAATGTATGCGCCTTTGGCGACAACTACGCGGTCGACACCAGCATCATCGCGCCGTTTGCCACGGATTACGGCGGCATGTTTCACCAGACCGGCGCCTGGGATGCGGCGGCGGACGCGCTGGCGCTCAAGCAGGAGTTCCTCTCGCTGCTGGTCGATACCCTGCCGGTAGAGCTGGCCGGCGGTAATCTATTGAGCGGTCAGGTCGTGGCCATCAGCGAAGGCGACGAGCGGGTCGTGTTCGGTATCACCAGGGAGGAGGCCTTCACGCTGGACCTGGACGGTGCGCCCTACTCTGGCGCCTATACCGTCACCCAACAGCAGGGGTTCAGCTGGACAGTCATCACGGCGCCGCCGACGGGCAATTGGTCTATCAACTTCACCGACGCGAGCGGAGACCGGGGATTTGCCGTGGTCGACCTTGCGCTTCGCACGCAATGCGCGGCCCAGCAACAGACGATCGGATCGGGGCGTCCGGTCCAGTTGCGGGTAGCGGTCACAGATAACGGAGCCCCGGTTTCGGGATCTCAGGTCGTCGTGCGGGTGAACGGACCCGGGCACTCCATCGGAGAGCTGTTGCGCCGTTACGTTAGGGTGACTTGCCGTAGAACTATCACGATCAACAACCAGCAGCGCGTGATGTACAAGCTCCCGCTTCCCAAGAACAAGCTCTTGAGGTACCGACACCTGCCCTTGCGTAACAAGCTCGCGCTGGCCGCTATCGATTGGGCAGGCGTCCTGGGCAGCATTACCGACGGAGCGACCGCGCTCAGGGAGACCGCGCCAGGCATCTATACCGGAACCTGGACGAGTACCGCCGAGGAGGGATCGTACCGGTTCGAATTCGACGTCAAGGGCCAAACCCTCGCGGGCAACGACTATACGCGTACTTACAGCCACGTGCTGTATCTGCCCCCCGTACCCGAAGGGCGCTCCGCTATCCCTGGGTTGGTCAGGGTGGGACCGATCGTCAATCGATTGCAGACGTGGCGCGCGGTCTTGGAGCCGCGAACCGCTTCCAAGCGAGCGCTGGGACCGGGCCTTGCCGACAAGCTCTCGCTACAGTCGGCGGATGGCAGGTTAACACTCGCCCTGAACGACTGCTTGGACGGCACCTATAGCTGCGAGTTTCGTTATCCGGCGGGGCGGAAGCCCCCGAAGCTGCGCGCCATCTACCACGCGCGCGGTTACGCATACGAAACGCAGCGGTCGAAAAAGAGATCCGGAAAACCGGCAAAGCCTCGCTTCGCGATCGGGAGAGCCGCAGCGAAAAAGCGCGCGGGTAAGATCGGCCGCAAGGCGCCAAAGCGGTGAATCGATTCCTAAGGGTCCGTGACAAAATAACTCGATCAGATTTCGGAGCGCGACGGCCCCGGAT
>CAYVFC010000054.1:0-18632 GCA_964450715.1 uncultured Sandaracinaceae bacterium
GCGCGGGCGGCGGCACGGGCGGAAGCGCGGGCGGCGGCACGGGCGGAAGCGCGGGGAGCGATGCCGGCCTCGATGCCGGAGCTGACGCCGGCAGCGCGACCGAGAGCTTCGACCACATCTACGACGTCGGCCCGGGCCAGCCCTACGCCGATCCGGCAGAGGTGCCCTGGGAGTCGCTCGACCCGGGCAGCCTGGTGCGCATCCATCACCGGGAGCAGGCCTACGCCAGCAAGTGGGTGATCAACACCGAGGCCACCGCCGAGAAGCCGGTGGTGGTCCAGGGCATACCAGATGCAAACGGCAATCTGCCCGTCATCACCGGCGACGGCGCCACCACCCGGCTAGAGCTCAACTACTGGAACGAAGAGCGCTCGGTGATCAAGCTGGGCGGCAGCAACCTGCCCACCGACCAGGAGGTGCCCGCGCATATCCGCATCGAGAGCCTGGAGATCCGCAGCGCAAGGCCGGCCTATTCCTTCACCGACGAGACCGGATCCGCCGACACCTACAACTCCAACGCCGCGGCCATCCACGTGGAGGTGGGCGAGCACATCACCATCCGCAACTGCATCCTGCACGACTCGGGCAACGGCTTCTTCGCCGGGCACGGCAGCCGACACCTGTTGCTGGAGGGCAACTACATTTACGACAACGGCATCGAGGGCAGCATCTACGAGCACAACAATTACACCGAGAGCTTCGGTATCACCTTCCAGTACAACCGCTTCGGTCCGCTGCGCCCGGGGTGTCTGGGCAACAACCTCAAGGACCGCTCGGCCGGCACGGTCATCCGCTACAACTTCATCGAGTCGGGCAATCGCCAGCTCGACCTGGTGGATAGCGACTACCAGGATTTCATCGACGACCCGTCATACCGGACCACCTTTGTCTACGGCAACATCCTGGTCGAGCCCGACGGAGCCGGTAACAGCCAGATCGTCCACTACGGCGGCGACGGCGACGAGGCCAGGTTTCGCAAGGGAACGCTCCATTTCTACCACAACACCGTGGTCTCCACCCGCAGCGGTAATACTACCTTGCTCAGGCTATCCACCAACGATGAGAGCGCGGACGTGAGGGACAACATCGTCTACGCCACCGCCGGCGGCTCGCGACTGGCCATCTGCAGCGGCACCGGCGCCATCACCCTTTCGGACAACTGGCTGCCCACGGGTTGGCGCCAGACGCACGAGAGCCAGCTCGACGGCAGCATCGACCCATCAAACAACCTGGAGGGCAGCGAGCCCGGCTTTACGGACGCCGCCGCGCAAGACTACAGCCTGCTGTCGAGCTCCATCTGCGTCGGAGCCGCGGGCGAGCTGGCTGCGGCCGCCGGGTCCGACCATCCGGTCACGCGCCAGTACGTGATGCACCGCTCCTCCGAGAGCCGTCCGGACCTCGACGATCTCAGCATCGGCGCGCTCGCCGTGAAGCCGTGAGGGGCGGGAGGGGAGTGGGGCGTCGGACCGGACAACGGTGTCGTACCGCGGCCCGTCGATGTTGCCGTTTCTGGCACAGTTAAGGGCGGCAAGATATGTCTACCGGCCACGGGCTTTCTTACCGGGGGGTTCGGAAGCATGTATACGGCACGGAGTTTGCGACGTCGTCGGGGTACCTAAGAAGACCCAGGAGGAAGTTATATGCGTGACCTCTCGCCCGCGATACCGGACTCGACACTTCGGTCTCGGCGTCCTTTCAACGGCGACGGAAGTACCGTACGGCCCGCCTGCCGTTGCTGGGCGGCGACCCTGCCGTTTGTTTACTTGGCCGGGTGTTTCGTCACAGTCACGAACGATGGGACCCGAGTCGGCGGTGACGACGCTTCCATCGCCGATGCGGAGGGCGGGACCGACGGTGCCGACGACGCGAACCGGTCAGCACCATGTCCGCAGGACCCCGTGGAGCAGGGCCAGGAGTGCGCATTCGAGGGAGAGTGTGCAGGCGGATACAACTCTCGCTGCGTCTGTACGAACGGCTTGGCGGTCTGCCAGGCGGACGAGTGCGCAGAAGGTTTCACGGACAGGTGGTACCTGTGCGATCATACGATGCGGCTCCCGCCCGGCTGTCACTGCGAGAGGCGAGTGCCCGAGGGCCAGGTCGGGTTTTACTGCTACTGCGAGATGGATGAGGGGGCGATCTGCCGGTGGGAAGCGTTGGATCAGAACACCGGGACCGGCGGCAATGCCGAGTATTTGCCGGTGAACTCGTGCGGTCTTGGAACCTGTCAGGAGGGCGGCCCCGTCTACGTTGAAAACAGCCAGGCGGTACAGCCAGTCGGCCAGGGGGGTGATATCCGGCCGGGCAAGTACGTACTGGTCTCTTTCGTCACGCACGGCGAACGAATTTGCCGCTTCATCCACGATAAACCGTACTACCAGACACTGCTGCTGCGAGCGGACGAAGGCGCGATCGTTGACGACGATAGCCTTTTCTTGCATTGGGGCGGCCGCTTCATTTATTCGACCGAAGCGAACGCCATCGACATCGATATGACCTGCTACAGTGTTGACAACCGTGCACCGTGGGGTCCTTTCGGTCCGTTCGAGACCTTCACCGCCGAGCCGGGCCGTCTGGAGCTCTTCAGCGCCGAGTGCGGCTTTCGCGTGGAGTACCGTCTCATTTCGTCCGAGGTACCCTGACGCGAAGCGAATTTTTGGGTGTGTCCCACTTGGTCAACTGAAATGGTGGCCCCTTGCGGTAACTTCTTAAAGAGCCGTGGCGGTAATGTCATTTCGAGCGCAGCGAGAAATCTCCAAGAGACATTTCTCGTCGCCTTCGGCTACTCGAAATGACAGGTGCGGGTCTTCGGTTGACCAAGTGGGACACACCCGAATTTTTACCCGACCCTGTCGCCCCGGCCCGCCGGGAGGACGATGTTCAATAATTATGGTACCTAGAGTCGCGCGGTAGCCATCCGCCTATCAATAACCACCTTCTCATTACGCGTAAAATGCATCCTGATCAGCGATGGCCATCGGTTTTTCTAGCCGTCTTCTCTTGGGTTTTCCTCGCTTGCGGGTCCGACGATGAACCGCGCCCGTCTGCAGACGCCGCTACCGCGGACGGCGCCTCGGTCGATGGTCGTCTTGGCGGTGACGCGGCGGTGTCTAAAGATGCGAGCGCGGTGAGCGGCGCGGACGCAGGTACGGCGGATAGCGGTGAGCTCGCTTCCGACGCGTCGTGCCTCGCGGACGCGTCGGACTGCCGGTGGCAATGCGACATGGTGCTGCAGGACTGCCCCTCAGGACAGAAGTGCAACGCGGTGATGACCCACATTCAAGATCCTTGGCGGGGAACCGTTTGCGTGGACGACAACCGTACAGAGGGCGGAGGGCTATTAGGGGACATCTGCTTCAACATGCCCGGGGGAGGCGACACCTGCGGACCTGGTTCCATGTGCGTGCAGTTCGGCACCGGAGAGGGCGACTGCCGTGCGTTCTGTCGCCCTGCTGCCGAGGGCCCGGCCTGTCCTGCGGGGACACTTTGCGCGGGTCTGGACGGGGAGGGGAGGGTTCGGCTCTGCTTCGACCGCTGCCATCCGTTATTAAAGGACTGCCCCTCCGAGGAGCATCTCTTCGGCTGTTATCCGGAGCAGGGCGGGTTCGCCTGTCTTCCCTGGCGACTCGGCGGCCGCGGTCGCTACCAGGACCCGTGCGAGCGCCACCTCGACTGCGCCCCGGGCCATTTCTGCGCCGCCGCGGAACAGGTCCCCGGCTGCGCGGCGGCTTCGGGTTGCTGCTCGACCTTCTGCGATATAAACGAATCCGATTCCTGCCCCGGAGCCGCCGAGGGAGAGGCTTGCCAGCCCTTCTATCCTCCCGGCGACGTACCGGCCGGTCAGGAGAACGTCGGGTTGTGCGTTGTGTTGGTATAGGCAACGCTCACATTACTCGTTGTATCCCCACAAATGCGCCTCCGCCTCCGGGACACGGCGTGACAGACGCCGCCGAGCTTGCCTTCGGTCGCGCTTGGTCTTACCCTGACGGAGATGGCCAGATCGGGTTCGCGAGGTTCGACGAGTATCGGTATTCGGCCCTTGCGCCGTGCCGCGGAACGCCTCCCCGATCATCCGTTGGTGGCCGCGCTCAGAGAGGTCGGCGTCGACCTTCTGGACCCCGACCTGCCCGAGCGCGTCGACCACGAGGTCATCGCCGGTTTCTTGGCGCGCGTACCCGAGGTGATGGGGGAGGATTTGCTGGGGCTGCGCCTGGTCGACCAGCTAGAGCCCACGGATCTGGATATCCTGCACTATATCGCCCGCGCCAGCCGTACGCTGCGAGAGGCGGTTGCGGGTCGCAAGCACATGAGCGGGCGCACGCCGCGTCGTAGGCTGGAGCAGGAGGGAACGACCTACCAGGACCTGCTGAACGAGCTGCGCGTCACCCTTGCCAGGCGCTATCTCGGCGATCGGCTCGGCGTCGAGGAGGTGGCATTTTTACTAGGCTATTCCTCTCCGCAAGCGTTTCGCCGCGCCTTCAAGCGGCAAACCGGAAGCGCTCCCCTCGCCTTTCGCGGACGACAGGGGTATCCCTACGAACAGAGAATAGCGGCCGCCATCAATTCCCCGCGATAAATTTCGCATGCTGAGTATTCCTCGTGCCGAGTTCACTTGTTCTTCTAACCGGATACGGGCCTATGCTATCCGGTGTTGCGCCGTTTTCTTCGTCGTATGGTTCCTCGTACAATGCATAAATACCGCTCACTACAATTCTCTATGTAACGACGAAAACAAGCATATCGCTACCGGCTGGTGGCTTCTGACTCGCGGAGAATGTTGTCTCGGCCGCGATAATGGTCCGCTTACCGCATGGCTTTCTCTGCCCCTTCTGTTGCTCGACGTTCGAGAGCACGCGGCAATCGGTTGGGATATCAGTCCTCATCTCTCGGGATCGTTGCTGATCTTCGATTCTCCGGAGCCGGAGAAGATCATTCACGCTTCCCGATACATGACCATCGCGGCGGCCCTGCTGCTCTTGTTCACCGCTGCGTTGTTGACGCGACGGCTTTTCGCGCGCGGTTCGGTTCTGATCACGCTCGGTCTTCTTTGTTTCGATCCGAATTTAGTCGCTCACTATTCTGTAGCCGGTACGGATGCGTTATTGGTTACCACTTCATTGCTTTACCTGCTCGTTTTTGACCTTTTTGCCGAACGCCCTACGGTTTCGCGTTCTCTGTTACTGGGATTTTCCTTCGCCATCGCCGTGGAGGCGAAGTTGACAGCAGTAATTCTTATACCCTGTACGTTTGTTTTGGTACTGTTGTACGCCGGTCATTTGCGTAAGTGGGGCGTCGTACATCTGCTCGGCCGGGTTCCGCTGGCGTTCCTAGGCGCTTTTACCGCATTCTGGGCCGGCTATGGTTTTCATATTTCGAACAATCCGCCGTTTCTGGATGCGTCGAGTCTTATTGATAGTCTGTCTAATGCCGGAGATACCGCGTATAAAATTACGTTTCCCGCGTTTCATTTGGGGAGCGTGAGCGATCATTTTCCGGAGTACTATCTGACCGTTTTCGTATTGAAGACACCGGTCGCTTTGATGATATTCTGGGTACTTGCCCTGGTCTTGTCCTGGCTGAGGAGACGAGCAATGTGGGGAGTTGGGATCGCTCCCCTCATGATGGCTGCCGCTTTCTTTTCGGTGGTGCTGATCGCCAAGCTCAATATCGGCGTACGGCATATCCTAACCATTTACCCTCTTATGGCCATCTATTGCGGAGGGGTGCTCGGCGAATTCATCGGCCGTACTTATTCCGGGCGGAAGACCGTTTGCTCATTTGCGGTTATTCTCGTCGGCTGGCTGGGACTGGAGTCGGCTGCCATCAGCCCCAACTATATATCGTATTTCAACCAATTCGCCGGGGGAGCAAGGGGGGGTGCGCGTTATCTCGGGGATTCCAACCTCGACTGGGGTCAGGATTTAAAGGAACTAAAGAGAGTATTGGATGAACTCGGAATAGAAGAAGTCATTTTATCTTATTTAGGCAATACGTACCCCGCGTTCTACGGCATTCGATATCAATACTTGCCGCCCATGTATTACCACCACCATTTCGACTATACAGTCGACTCACGTCGAGAGGTACTGGCTATCAGCGTCAATAACCTTCAAGGATTGACCCTTTCGCCGGATGACCCGTTTCTGTGGCTCAAGGGAAGAGTACCCATGGCCAGAGCTGGTTACAGTGTTTATCTTTACGATATCACCGGAGATGTGGAAGCCCACTGTCGTCTGGCGCAGATCTATGAGATGGCGGAACGGCCTGTTTTGAAAGCGAAGGAGCTGGAAAAAGTAAAAAGACTAGGCTCGCCCGCCAAGTGCGAAGAACTGAAGGCTTTCTCTCCGGCAAATGGGACACATGGAACCCGTCGAGGTTTTTTCGAGACTTCCATGTCATCTCGACCGGAGGGAGAGATCTCCTTCAAATAGGGATCTCTCCCTCCGGTCGAGATGACAGCGGCAGCAAAACGCGAGGACGTTACGAATACGGACGCTAAACCTTCGTATGTATCCACTTCCCGCGGCGATACCAGAGGTAGATAGCGGCGCTGTCGAAGATGAGCGAGAAGAACATGGCCCACCATACACCCTGTACGCCGTATCCCGCGGGCACGGCTAGGGCGTAGGCTAGCGGGAGCTTGATGATCCAGTTGGCGACCACCGCGATCACCATGGGGGGTCGGGTGTCTCCGGCGCCGCCGAGCACGGCGCCCCAGATCACGCTGAAGGCGGTGGCCAGGTTGGCCGCGACCAGCAGGCGCATGAAAAGCGCGCCCAGCTCCAACACCTCCTGGCTGCTGCTGTCGAAAAGTCCGATGATCTCGCGCGGCCAGAAGTAATAGAAAACACCGACGATGGCGGAGAGCAGAAGGCTCAGGCGGGTGCTCTTGTCCACCAGGGTCCGAATACCCGCGATATTGCCGGTTCCCAGCGACTGGCCGGTGAGCGTGCTGACCGCAGCGGCCAGCGCGCCGTGGTAGAGCCAGACCAGCGACAGGGCTCTGACGGTGATGCCGAAGGCGGCTACACCGGCCGAGCCGAAGCGGGCGATAACGCCGAGCAGCAGCACCGTGCTGGCCGGTCGGGTCAGCATGGCCAGGCTGGCCGGTAAGCCGATGCGCAGCAGCGTCCGCCAGGCATGGGTCCCCCTGGGGACCAGCAGCCCCTGGGCGGCAAACGGTAGGCGGCTCGAGCGGTAGGCGAAGGCCAGCCAGCCGAGGCCCAGCGTCGAGCAGATCAGCGAGGCAGTGCCGGCGCCGGCCACGCCGCAGGCGGGTAGCCCGGCCCAGCCGAAGATCAGCAGCGGGTCGAGCGCCGCGTTCAACAGGTTGGTTACCACCCCGGCGACCATGGGCGTGCGGGTATCGCCGGCCGCGGTGAAGAAGCTGCTGAGCGCCATCGCAGGATAAATCGGTAAGAAGCTGAGCAACATGGGGACCAGGTACTGTAGCGCCAGCTCGGTCACCCGCGGCGAGGTCCCGAACAGCCCTACCCCGGGAGCGGCGAGAACCAGACCCGCCGCCCCCATCCCCCCAGCCCCAGCAGGATACTGAGCTGAAAGGCCTGCGCGGCCACGCTCCCGGCGCCGTCCTTGCCCTCGAGCTGGCCCGCGCCCACGCGCCGCGAGATCATGGCCAGCGCGCCGGCGTAGACGATCTGTGTGAGCCCGAACAGGCAGAAAACCACGTTGCCGATCAGAGAGACCGCGGCCAGGGCGTCCGTTCCCAGCCTTCCGATCCAGTACATGTCCACCACGGCAAAGGCGGTATGCGCGCCCATGGAGATGGCGACCGGCCAGGAGAGCGCCCACACGGAGCGCAAGCTGGTGGGATCGAGCGCCTGACGGGGGTCTGAGGCGGATCGGTGGCCGGATGGGTTGTTCTGCTCGTCGGAGGTCACTTGTATTGCGGGCGTATCGACGCCATCACGGCCGGAACGCGTTTCGGTGTCGGCAGGGGATCCGTCCCTGCGATCGAGATGATAAGGGATAGGATTGAGATGACGAGACGAGAGTCGAGGGTACCGGCGAAGAAGAGAGCTCCGTTTGACACCGCACCCAAGCGCCCATAGGTTGTTAACGTATAGCAGCGTATCGATTCGAGCCCATTGCAAAAACCCGGACCGGGGTTTTTCGATGGCGTGGCCGTGCCGCAGACGAAGACGGACGGGATTTTTCGAATGGGCTCGAGGGTGGCTGCGAAAGAAAGCGAAGACCGCGAGCCCCTGGTGACCGTGGGACCAATGCAACGACTGGGTTTCACCTGTTCCTATACGCCGCTTCAGCTGCTCGACGCGGCCGGCTTCGTGCCCTACCGCGTCTTGCCGGTAGGCGAGGCGCCTGACCAGGCCGGATCGATCCTGCACGACAACCTCTGTCCCCACGTCAAGCGTATCCTGGACCGGGCGCTCGGCGGAGATCTGCCCGATCTCTCCGGCATGGTCTTCATGGAGAGCTGCGACACCATGCGGCGGCTGGTCGACGCCTGGCGCAGGGTCAGAACCGGGGATCGGGTGGTCGCGGTCGATCTCCCTCCCGTGGCCAGCCCGAGCTCGGTCGACTACTTCGCCGCCGAGCTGGGGCGCCTGAAGCAGATCCTCGAGCAGTGGTCGGGCAAGGCCGTCGATGACGAGCGACTGGCCGATAGCATCCGCAGGTACAATGAGCTAGAGGCGGGACTCGACCGACTGAGGCAGGGTGTATTATCGGGCGTATCCTCGGTCGGCTGGCCCGAGCTACAGGCCCTGTACAACCGCTCGGTGACCCAGAGCGCCGAGCAGACCCTGGCCGAGCTCGAGAAGCTGCAGGCGGCCCCGGCCGCCGCGCCCGCAAGCGGAGCGGGAGGGATTCCCGTGCTGCTGGTCGGTAACGTTCTGGTCGATCCGGCAGGGTTCGAGCTGCTGGTCTCCTGCGGCGCGCGCATCGTCGGCGAGCAATTGTGCACCTCCGGTCGCCAGCTCGCCGCGGTGCCCCTCGGGGACGGCACAGAACCGCTGTACGCCCTGGCCGCGGCGCTTCTCGGGCGGCCGGCCTGTGCGCGCACGCTCTCGCTCTGCGGGCCGGGCGGATTCGCCGATCAGGTGGCGCAGAGCGCCAGGGACGCCGGGGCGCGCGGGGTGGTCGCTCACGTGATGAAGTTCTGCGATCCCTATCTCAACCGGCTTCCGGATCTGCGCGAGGCGCTGCGGCAAGCCGGCATTCCGCTGCTGGTACTGGAGGGCGACTGCACGCTGCGCTCCCTGGGTCAATACCGCACCCGTATCGAGGCCTTCATCGAGATGCTGCAGGAGTGAGGTAGATGCTCGCACCCTATTTCGAGAAGCTGGTTAACGGACTCGAGCAGAAGCTGGCCGAGGACTCGGGGCAATACGTGGCCCGCAAGCGCTTCGCGCTGGAGATCGCGCGGCACGGACATGCGCTATTCTCCGGAGAGCACCGGGTGGCCTGGTGCGGCGTGCTCACCCCTTTCGATCTGCTCAACACCCTGGGGGTCAAGTCCTGCTTCGTCGAGTTCGTGGGCGCGCTGCTGGCCGCGTCCGGCATGGTGGAGAGGTTCTTGACCGACGCCGAGCAGCGGGGTTTCAGCACCGACGCCTGCGCTTATCACCGCGCTGTGATCGGCGCCATGCACGGCGGCCTGATGCCCGAGCCCGATTTCCTGGTGGCCACCACGGCTCCCTGCACCGGGGGGGTGGCCGCGGTCGAGCACCTGGCGCGCCACTTCGGCAAGGAACTGTTCGTACTGCACGTGCCCAACCGCAAGACGCCGGAGACGGTGGCCTTTCTGGTCGAGCAGCTCCGGTTGCTGGCCGACTTCGCCTCGGCCCACACCGGCCAGAAGCTAGACCCGGAACGGCTGCGGCAGTCGATGATCCTCTCCAACCAGGTGCGCGAGCTGCTGGTGGAGATCTACGATCTGGCGCGGGCGGTGCCCAGCCCGGCCCGCATCCGGGATCTCGTGAGCTTCGGTATCGTGTTGCCGCTTCTATCCGGCGACCCGGTTGCGGTGGAGGTGGCCACCGCCTTTCGCGACGAGTTCCGGGCCAAGGTCGAGGCCGGCACGGCCGGCGTGCCGGGCGAGCGGATCCGGCTGCTCTGGATCCAGAACCGCATCCAGTTCCGCAACCCTCTGGAGAAGCTGCTGGAGCAGGAGCACCGCGCCGCCATCGTGGTGGACGAGCTCAACGACGTGACCTGGGGCCCCATCGATCCGGACGATCCCTTCCCCGGGTTGGCCGAGCGAACCATGTCCATATCGCTGGTAGGCCCGGTAGAGCGGCGCATCGAGCGCCTCTTGCGCATGGCCCGTGCCTACCAGGTCGATGGCGTGATCAACCCCTGTCACTGGGGCTGCCGGCAGGGGGCGGGCCCGCGGGGGCTCATCTCCGAGGCCCTGCAGAAGCAGGGGATTCCGGTGCTGAACCTGGAGGTCGACTGCGTGGACAGCCGCAACTTCTCCGAGGGGCAGCTGCGCACCCGGATCGACGCCTTTCTGGAGCTGCTGGCCTCGCGCCCGCGCGCGCGGCGGACGGCGAGCGGTTCGGAAGCGGCAGGGAACTGAGAGGTCGACGGATGTTCTACCTAGGTATCGATATCGGCAGCCTTTCCTGCGACGCGGTGCTGGTCGACGACTCGGGCGCGCTCAGCGCCTTTGCCGTGGTGCCCACCGGCGCCAGAAACCTGCAGGCCATCGAACGGGCGCGGGCCGAGGTGCTGCGGTCGGCCGGCATCGAGGCCGACGGGGTCGCGGCCACGGTCGCCACCGGCTATGGCCGCGACCGCGTCCCCGACCGGCTGGCGTCGGTGACCGAGATCTCGTGCCACGCCCGCGGCGTCAGCGCGCTTCTGCCCGACACGCGGGTGCTGGTGGATATCGGCGGGCAGGACAGCAAGGCGATCCGCATGGACGAGCGGGGCAAGGTGCTGGAGTTCGCTATGAACGACAAGTGCGCCGCGGGCACCGGACGCTTCCTGGAGGCCATGGCCCGCGCGCTGGAGGTCGAGGTCGACCGGCTGGGCGAGCTCGACCCGGGCACGGACGGGGAGCTGGTGCTGAGCAGCATGTGCACCGTGTTTGCCGAGAGCGAGGTGGTCTCGCTGATCGCCGAGGGCAGAGAGCAGGCCGAGATCGTGGCCGGGCTACACCGCGCCATCGCCCGCCGCACGCAGGCGCTGGTGGCCAGGGTGGCGCCCGATCTCAAGGGGCTGCCGGTGGCCATGTCGGGCGGGGTGGCGCGCAACCGGGGCGTGGTAGGCGCGCTCGGCCGCGCGCTCGGCGCCCGGATCGCCGTTCCGCCCGAGCCCGACATCGTGGGCGCGCTGGGCGCCGCGCTCATCGCCCGCGACAGGAGCGCCGCGGGCTCTTAACCCCACCGCTCTCGCTACACCGCCGCTAGCCATGTCATTTCGAGCAAAGCGAGAAATCTCGCTGCTGCTCCGTACTCGCTACACCGCCCGCTTCCAGATGACCATGATTCCGTCCTTGCCGCTTACGATCTGCACCGCTTCCCATCCCTGGCTGCCCTTCTCGTTCAGGATCTTGGTGAAGACCTTGATCTGCTTGTCCGGGATGCCGCTGATGTCGCACTGGCCCTTTTCATTACAGAAATAGACTACCTGGCTCAATTCCTCCGAAGAGTGCAGGGTGATGTCGTATTCGAACGCGGCCATCTCTCTTCCTCCGTCCTTCCGGCAACTTAATACCCACAGGGGAGGGGGCAAGCCCCTCCCTAACGGTTGGGGTCTGCCTTGCGCCCGGCCTGGTGCGGTGGACGCGGCCATCCGGGCGTGCAACGATTGCGTTTCACCGCAGGAGAACCCGATGAGCCACCCTACCGAAAAGCAGGGCTTTCGCCGTACCTGGATCGACGAGTCGGTCGAAATCGACGCCGACAGGGAGCAGCTGTTCGAGCTGCTCAGGAACATCGACGGCTGGCCGGATGTGGTCCCCGGTTTGCAGCGCATCCTGCGTCCGGGCTCCGGGCCGGTGGGCGTGGGTACGCGGTTCGTCATGGTACTGAAGATGAATCCCCGGACGCCTCCCATCTTCCTGCCCTGCAAGGTATACGAGCTCGGCCCGGACCGCATGGAGTGGGGCGGCGGCGGATTCGGCTCGGTCATCCGGCACTACATCGAGCTCGAGCCGCTCGCCGACGGGCGCACGCGGATGCGGCAGGTCGAGTATGCCACGGGGCTTCTGGCGCTGTTGACCCTGCCCGTCGAGAAGGCGGCGAACCGTTTCGACCAGGGCTGGTTCAAGGGCATTCGCGAGCGGTTCGCGGGTCAGGCCTGATCGCGGCGACCTCGACTTTTTTCGCGAAGGGATGGCGACGGTCGCCGGCCGATTTATATTGTCGACCAATCAGAAAAAGGAGAGCCGAATGTCCAAGACCAAGGAGAACCTCAAGGCCGCGTTCGCAGGGGAGTCACAGGCGCGCAACAAGTATACCTTCTTCGCGCAGGTAGCGCGCAAGGAGGGTTATCACTACATCGCCAAGTTGTTCGAGGAGACGGCGGAGAACGAGAAGCGCCACGCCAAGGACGAGTACTTGTTGTTCGAGGGGCTGGGAGACACGGCAGATTGCCTGCGCAGGGCGGTCGAGGGCGAGGACTACGAGACCAAGACCATGTACAAGGAGTTCGCCGAGCAAGCCGAGAAGGACGGCGAGCCCAAGGCGGCGGCGCTCTTCCGCGCGCTGATGAAGATCGAGGCCGACCACCGGGACCGCTATCGCACGCTGCTGGAAATGGTGGAGAACGGCACCGTCTACAAGCGCGAGCAGCCCATCAAGTGGAAGTGCGGCGTGTGCGGCTATATCCACGAGGGGACCGAGCCGCCGGCCAAGTGTCCCTGCTGCAGCCATCCGCGCGAGCACTACGAGCCGGCCAACCTGGATTGCTGACCGACCTCCTATCTAGAGCGAGTGTCATTCCGACCGAAGGGAGAAATCTCTTTCCGTGAAGGGGATTTCTCGCATTCGTTCGAGAGGAGACGTCACTCGCGGATGGGCCCCTCCAGATCGCCGTCATTGTTGTAGCCGTAGCTTTCCCAGTACCCCTGGTAGTCGGCGTCATCGGACAGCTCTATCCGGTTGACCCATTTGACCCATTTATACCCCCACTTGGACTCGGCCACCACCTGGAAGGGGTAGCCGCGCTCCGGGGGCAAGACGACCTCGTTCATCTTGAAGGCGAGCAGGATCTCGTTCTCGCGGACGAAGTCCAGGTCCAGAGACGAGGTGTAGCCGTCCACGGCGTGGAAGATGACGATCAGCGCCTCGTCCTTCACCCCGGCCTCTTCCATCAGTTGGTCCAGCAGCACCCCTTCCCAGAGAATGGTGGCCGACCAGCCCTCGACGCAGTTGAGCGTCACCACCTTCTTGTAGCGCTGGCGGTCGAGCACCTGGTGGTAAGCGAGGCTGAGCGGCTCTTCCACCAGGCCGTCGATCACCAGCCGGTAGGTCTCGATGTCCACCTGCTGCGGCCCGGCGATGGAGTTCTCGCGGAAATCGTCGATGGAGGAGAGGTTCTCCCCCTGGTACTCCGAGATCTCGGAGCCATCCAGCGGCGTCGCTTCCTGCTCCGCCTCTTCTCCTTCTCCTTCTCCTTCCCCCTCCCCCTCGCCCGATCCGGCACAGCCCGTCAGCAGAAAGCTCAGCGTTACCATCGACCCGAGAAACCCACGAATTGAGACACGGCGCGTTGATGTCACCTGCGAGCTCCTGCCGTTGGCTCGACCGAAATCGAGACGTTGTCGGTACAGCGATCAACGTAAGGTCGCGTGTCCGCGACGCAAGCCAATCCCTCCCTTTTACCGCAGTCCGCCTACCGCCGGATTATCGCGCACCCCGATCGCCACTTCCCTCTGACCGCGGGGCGCCTGCCGGGCGCGGGTGAGCCGGGGCCGGTCGGCGGGGGCTACCCTCGTGCCAACCGCGCATTCAACGAGACCTACGGTTGGCACGAGGGTCGAGCGCGGCTTGCGGCCCGCCAGTCCGAGTGACTCCGTCGGGCGGGCCAATGCAAGCCGCGCGACCCCCGCCGACCGGCCCCGGCTCACCCGCGCCCCACCGAGACGTCGGCATCGGCGCAACCTATAGGATGTAAGGGATGATCGCCCGCCGTTCGGGCGGGTAGTCGGCGAAGGTCGAACGGTACCACCTGTGGTTGTGCCAGGAGCGGGGGACCAGGTTGGCCGCGGTGAACAAGGCAAAGGCCAGGCCGGGCAGTGACCAGCTGGCCAGGGCCCAGCCCGCCCACTCGACGAGCTCGCCGAGATAGTTGGGGGCCGAGACCAGGCGGAACAGGCCGCCGCTGGGTATCTTGTAGCCGCTTTCCCCGGGCGAGCGCAGGCGGAGAAGGATGGTGTCGGAGTGCTGGTTGATGGCCATTCCGACTAGAAACAGTAGCAGGCCGCCGATGAAGCGGGGATCGGAGAAGTAGCTGGCGTCGCGTTCCGGGCCGAGAAAGAAGAGCCAGGCGCCGTTGAGGTAGCCGTTCCAGATATTGAATGTGAATCCCATGGCCATGACCGAAACCGGCATGGGCCGCCCGCTGCCGCGGACCCGTAGCGCGAAGACGAAGGTCCGGTTCAGGTAGTGCAGCTGCCACAGCCCCAGCAGGGCCAGGGACACCGGGTTGGCGATGCGGTCGCTGATGGCGAACAGCAGCGCCATCGAGAGCACGGCCGGCAGCTCCATGATCATCCAGGCCGCGGTTGCCGGAAGCCTGGGGCCCCAGCCCTTGCGCAGGTGCCTCCCGTAAGGAGCGCTGACGAAGCAGAGCGCCAAGGCGGCCAGAAACGCCGCAACGAAGATACCGGCCAGGGCGGCCGTATAGATCCGGGGTTCGAGCACGCGCTTGGCTTTTCGCTTATTCGCTGGACGCTACTTCCACTCTTTCGCTCCGAGGTCATTGTACTACGTCCCCGGGTCAGACCTGGCACGTAAACTGCTCTATCTAGACTGCGTGTATCATCCGCGGCACCTTTGTTTGGAAGCCCGGGCGCTGACGCCCTACCCGGGTCACTTTTTCCTCCGGCGATCGCCGCCGCGTTTACCAGGGCTATCCGCGATCTCGATACCGCAGGTCGGATCGTCTCCGCACTCGTCGATCTCTCCCAGCTCGCGACCCGGTCCACCGCTTCGCAGCCCGGCCTTCGTGGGTAGCTCATTTCCCCGGCTGGCTCTGACGCCCTGCCGGTTCTTCGTCGGCGACCGTCGTACGAGCCGGCTGGTTTCAGGGGCTGGGTCGGCCGCGTCCCGGGACGCGATGGGTGCCGCGGGCTCGACCGTTCCGAAAACCTCTACGGGTTCGAGCGGCGAGGCGCTTGCCGGAGCTGGATCCGGGATCGGCCGCGGTGAAGGCGGGGCCGACGAGCCCGTCCCGTCCACCATCAGCAGCAAGCCGAGCGCCGCCACGGCCGTGCAGGCCGTGGCAAAGGCCAGCTTCCATTTACGGGCGGCTCTCCAGGCGGAGGTATCCGGGTCGTATTCGCGCGAGCGGGACTCGAGGAAGTCCCGGTGAAAGGCCTCGCGCGAGCACTGTACGGCCCGCAACTCGGCTCGCAACGCGGCGATGCGCGCCTCGGCCTCTGCGTCGCGGCGCTGGATCTCGGCATCCATCCGTAACCGCGCCTCGGCCTCGGCAACCTGTTGCGCCCTTTGCTCCTCGGCTTGCCTCTGTTCTTCCGCCAGCCGCGCCTCTGCTTCCGCGTGCAGCTGTTGTTGCCGCTCGGCTTGCTCCTGCAACCGCGCGCTCTCCAGCTCACGCAGCTCGTCCAGGGCGCAAAGCACGCTGTCGTCCGCGTTGCCGGCGCGCCGGCTCCCCGAACCGTTCCCCTTACCATCATCCGGGCAGAGCCGGGTGCGTTTTTCTTTTAGTCCGCTCATCATCACCTCCTTCAAGGTGATGATGAGCAGCAATCATACCCGAAATTTTTGTAATGATATCAACATATTGACATCATATATAATATAAATACAAGAATTATCATTCTATTATTTATAGAATTTCTTGCGCAGATCGCGCGCCCGCAGGCCCAGCTGGTTGAAGCGCAGCCGGACGCGCCGGGCGTTGGTCTCTGCGTCGCCCTTGAGCAGCCGCTGGGCCATCTTCCCGAAATCGCCCTTCGTCTCCTCGAACAGCTCGGCGTACAGCTGCTTCTCGGCATCGCGGGCCACCTGCTTCAGGCTGGTGCCCGGCGAAAGCCGAACGTAGAGCCCCTGCTTCTGCGACGCGGTTAAAGCGGAATCGCCGGACGCGGACCAAGTGCCGAGCAGCTCGTGCAGCAGCTTGGCCGGGATGGGTATGGTGCGAGGCGCGGTAGCGGCCACAGCCGTGCCACTTTCGGCCGCGCGTAGCGCGTCCGAAAGCGCGTATATAGCGGCGTTCGCCAGGCACAGCTCCAGCTCCCGGATGTTGCCGGGCCAGCGGTGCGAGCGCAGTGCCGACATTGCCCTGCGCGAAAGCGCGAATCCGACACCCTGACCGGGCGGTTCGGTTTCTCCCTCCCCGAGCAATACCGCGCGTACCGGCCCGTCCAGCCCGGCCACCTGCATGTACGAGGCGAGCAGCTCGCGATCGGTCCCGGCGGCAAAACGCCCGGCGATAAAGGCGGCGGCGAGCTCCCGGATGTCTTCTTTACGTTCTCTCAACGGCGCCAGGACCATACGCGCTGCCGGGTTTAGGCGGGCGTACAGGTCTTTGCGAAAGGCGCCCTCGCGCACCGCGCCCTTGAGGTCGGTGTTGGTAGCGGCGATGAGCTTTACGTCCACCTGTCGCAGCCTGGACTCTCCCAGCCGGGTGATGCGGCCGCTCTGTAGCGTCAAGAGCAGCGAGCGCTGCACCTCCGGGGGCAGGTTGCCGATCTCGTCGAGAAAGAGCGTGCCGCCGCTGGCCCGCTCGAAGCAGCCCTCGCGGTCGACCGCGCCGCTGAAGGCCCCTCGCACGGTGCCGAACAGCTCGGCCGCGATGAGCGTTGCCGGGATGGCCGCCAGGTCCACCGCCAGAAAGGGGCCCTGGCGCCGGGTAGCCGGGTGCAGCACTCGCTCGGCCAGCGCGCTCTTGCCCGTGCCGGTCTCGCCCAGCAACAGCATGGGTAGCGAGGTGCGGCCGAGCGCCAGAGCGTCCTGCCTCAAACCGGCCATGGCCGCGCTGCGGCCCCAGAGGTAGCCCGGCCGTTCGGTCACCGCTGCCCGGCGGGCCAGGATACGCTCGATGAGCAGCCCGAGTGCACGCGCGTCAAAGAGATCCGGGCCGGCCATGGTCACGAACTCGTCCACCGAGAGCGCCTCGGCCGCCGCGTCGGGCGGAAGCTCCTCGAGCGAGGTCATCAGCAGCACCGGCAGATCGGGATAGCGGCCGCGCAGCGCCCGCAGGATCTCCAGGCCCTGCAGACGCCGGCTCAGCTCCCGGTCGCCGTCGCTGCGCAGTAGCAGGCGCTCCAAGGGCAGGTCGAAGGCGAGGTCGAGCAGCACCGCCTGCAAGTCCGGATGCCGTCCGAGCGCCTGCAGTGTCTCGGCCCAGTCGTGCGCGTGGGTGAGCCGGCAGCCCGGTCGCCGCTGGCAGGTCCAGCAGGGCCCGGCGAGCTCGCACCGCGTCGCATAGTCGTGGTCGCGCAGAAGCGCGTGACACAGCTCCACGTAACGATCGCCGTCATCGATGATGAGCAGCTTGGCCCTCTGTCGGGCGCCTCCTTGTCCCGGCTCGCTCGCTCTCATCAGCGGGGCTCTCTCGCTTCGGCGGCCATCGAGCGTAAAAGCGCCTCGATTTTAATGGCCATATCCGCGGCGCTGCGCATGGCAGCCTCGTCTCCTTGCCGTATCTCCGCTTCCATCGCGTCTATCCGTGCGAACAGCAGGCGGCACTGCGCGAGCCTCTGGTCCCGTACCAGCTGCCCGAGCCCTTCCGACAGCGGCTCGAACCGCTGTGAGGCGCGCGGTTCGCCCCGGGCTCCGTACAGGTCCCTTACCAGCATCCGCCCGAGCTCGGCGGGTAGCGGACCGGATGGAAGGTTGCGCGCGGTGCGCGATAGGTATTTGGCCACCTCGTGGACCAGCCGCGCCAGAAGCTCCGCCACCTGTCTGGCATCTGCTTCATCTGACTGTTGCGCGATCATCGCTCTCACCCGTCCAGCCCCAACGCTTCTCGGATCAGCCTGGCATCAAAGGAGCAGACGGCCAACACCTCTCCATAGAGGCGGCGCAGGTTCTCGAGCTTGCGCGGTGCGAAATCGTGCACGAATAGCGCCGGCCCGTGGTGTCCGGCCCGGCGCAGCTCGCCGAGCACCAGCGTTCCCTGCTGGTCCTGCAGGTAGCGTACGGCCGCGTCCCGGTCGCCCGAGAAGAGGCGGCGGGCCGTTTCCCCGACGTCGCCTGCCAGCGCGGACTCGGGCGCGCGGTCGAACCTGAGGTCGATGAGAAAGCCGTCGGCCGGATCGTCCTGTAGTAGCCGCAGCGCTTCGGCCGCTGAATGCGCGGCCGAGATCCGGCATTGATCGCCGAGAAAAAGACGGGCGAACTGCTCGTACTCGTCGCCGTCTTCCACGATCACGATGTGCTTAAATATTGTCATCGTTCCGCTTCCTTCTCTTCCTTCTCTTCCTTCTCTTCCTTCTCTTCCTTCTCTTCCTTCTC
>CAYVFC010000054.1:18732-47919 GCA_964450715.1 uncultured Sandaracinaceae bacterium
CTTCCTTCTCTTCCTTCTCTTCCTTCTCTTCCTTCTCTTCCTTCTCTTCCTTCTCCTTCTCCTCCTCCGGCGGCGGATCAAAGGCCCGAAAGAAGCGCAGGGTGACGGCCTTGTCGTAGCCCCCGAGCCCCGGCTCCGTCTCGATGGAGCCGCCGTAGCGCCGGATGGCCGCCGCCACCAACCCCAGGCCCGAGCCCATCTCCCGCCCGTAGATCATCTCGGTACAGAGCTCTTCTCGGCTGGTATCGCAGATGCTCAGCCGCACCGCCTCCTCGCCGGTCGGCTCGAGCTCGGTACGGACGAACAGACCCACCCGCCTGTTGTCGGGTTCCCGTCCCACCGCCAGGATGGCGTTCCTGAGCAGGTTCTTCAGTATCAACACCAGGTCCATGCGCGGCACCTCGACCAGCACCCTTTCGCTCACCGGCTCGCGTTCGAGCGCGTCGAGCGCCACGCTGCTGGCCGCGTACTCGCCCCGCACCTCGTCCACGATCTGCCCGAAAAGCGCCTCGTCGATGGCCGTGCGGATGAGCCGCGACTGCTGCCGCGCCAGCAGGGCGTCGAAGGCCCGCAGCCGCTGGTGCGCCCTTTTCAGCCCGGCCAGCGTGCGTGCGTCGGGCTGTTCGAGCCGGGGCCTGAGCGCGCACAGCGCGTCTATCGAACGGGCTGCGGCGCGAAATCCGGTGTCGCGCCGCGGGTCGAAGCGGGAGCCCAGCGCGCGCACGAACCCCTGCAGGTGCGCCTGCCAGGCCCGGCGCAGGGGAACGCCGCCGTAGAGGCGCTGGCAGAGGAAGGCGCGCTGCTCGGAGGTGGTCCGGCCCGTTTCCAGCACGGCCAGCACGTCCGAGACCGCCCCGATGCGGTGCTTGAGCAGCTCGTGCCTGAGCGATCCCACCAGATAGGCAATGGCCGGGTGAAGCTCCGGGTTATTTTGTACTATGTATTCCAACGTCGCTCGCCGGCCGCGCACCATTCCGAAGGCGAGCCAGGCGATCGCCAGGGCCGGCGCCAACAGCGCGCCCCCCCAGGCCGCGGTAGCGGCCGGCGAGAGCTCCGGCACGGAACCCGCTTCACCTTCGCCGCCCGCGTCCGGGTCTGGAGGATCGAACACGCTCCCCAGCCCTGGATCCAGCTCGGCGAGCTCGGCTTTGGCTGCCGCTACCCGCTCTGCCGCTCCTGCTGGCGCGGCCTCGATGTGCCTGCGGTAGTAGGTGGCGGCGTTGTCGAACATTCCCTTGTCGCGGTAGGTGCGGGCCAGCCGCAGGTAGTGCGCCGGATCGATCGGTGCGCTCTCCGCTCCCTCGATGAAGGCCTGGCGCGCCTCGGCCGTGCGCCCCTGCTCGAAAAGGCGCAGGCCCCGCAAGTAAGCCCGATCGGCCCGGGCGAGCAACCGCCTGGCCTGCTTGCCCTGGGGGCTGTGGGGATCGATCGACCTCCAAGCGCCATGGGCATTGACCTCGCGCTTCTGCCACATCTGTTGCGCCCGCTGCCATTGCGCCTCGGGTTGCTCCCGGTCCGGGCCACAGCCGAGGCCGGCGCCGATACAGGCGCAGCAGAGACACAGAAGCGCAATTGCCGGCGGTAGCTTCATCAATGATCCGCCGGTCGGGTTTTTCCGGAAGCGAACGCGGGTGAGTACAATCGCCGGATGTTCCGGGGTTGCAGAAATGGCTAGCGCGATCGGCCACATGGTTGGAGCCGCCGCCGCCTGGGAGGCGGCGCGACGGGTGCCGGGCGGGCGAATTCCCTCTGGACCGGCCTGGTACTTGCTGCCCACCACCATGGCGCTCGCGCCCGACCTCGACGTGGCGGCGCTCATCCTGTTCGGTTCGGGTGTTTCGCACCGCGGCCCCTCGCACTCGCTGCTGGTCGCATTCGGTCTGTCCGTCATAGGGGCGATCGCCCTGCGCTTTCGCCTGTCGACCTGGAAGGCCGTGACCAGCCTGGGTCTGCTGTTCGCCATCGCTGCCGTTCACCCGCTGCTCGATTTCCTGATGGGGCGCGGTCCGCCCGTGCCCTTTCTCTGGCCCTGGCAATCGGCCGGGTGGCTGAGCCCGGTTCAACTCATCCCGACCGCTTATTATTCGGACACCTTTGGCGGGCTTTTCTCGGTTCTGTTCTCCATGCGCACCCTGAAGGGCGTTCTGCTCGAGCTGTTCTCGCTGGGACCGCTCTGGCTGGCCGTCCGCTCGCGGCAGCGCGAGGTCACCCGCGTCGCGCTGCTACTCTCTGCCGCCGGTTTCTTCCTCACCTGGTTGCTCTACCGTTGAGAAGGGCGGGACGCCCTTGACAGCGTCCGTCCTTTTTCCGATAACTAACCGACCGGTTAGTAAGTTGTTTAGGGCTTTGAACTGACCGTGTGGCAGAACTACCTGAAAGATTTATTTATTTTCCTTCCCAATAAGCTTCCAGGCCGTTTTCTAAGAACCGACCGGCGGTCTATTGACCCCACCCGCCTTCCCGGTTATAACTAACTGACCAGTTAGTAAGTTGTGGGCAAGATGGAACGGGTAGAGCCGAGCGCAGGAATGAAATCCAGGACCAAACGGGACCTGGCCAGGACTCGCCGCAATATCCTCGACGCGGCCGCGTGGCAGTTCGCCGAAAAGGGGCTGGCCGGCGCGCGCATGGAGGCCATCGCCGAGAGGGCCGGCGTGAGCAAGGCCATGGTCTACTACGCGTTCGGGGGCAAAGAGGATCTTCACCTGGCCGTGATCCGGGATCTCTTCCAGGAGAAGATCGCGACCATCGACGCGCGGGTGGCGGACATCAGCCTGTCGGCCGAGGAGTTCCTGCAGCTGTTCGACCTCTACTTCGACGCCTTCTTCGAACGGCAGGACTACGTCCGCATCATGATCGACGACGCGGTAACCGGCGGCAAGGCACTGGGCCGCCTGCGCGAGCAGAGCCCGGAGCTGTTCGCCATCTTCGACACGCTGGCCGGGGTTTTCAGCAAGTCGGCGCGGAGCGGGTCCATCCGCGAGATCGACACCGACAAGAGCGTGATGGTCATCGTCTTCATCCTCTCCGCCTTGGTGATCATGATGCCGCACATGCAGATCATCCGGCCTCGCGGCACCGAGGCCCACCAGCGGCTGCAGGGCGCCGAACAGTGGAAGAAGTACCTGCGGGCCATGTTTGAACGGATTATCCAGCCGGAAGGCTGAAGAGAGGGAGGAGACCCATGGTACAGGTAGACATCATCTGGAGTTACGCCTTCGGAGCCACCTTTGCCGCCGGAGCGGCCCGGCAGCTGCAGAAGCAGGACAAGCCCTTCCAGAACCGCTACTACACGCATCTCTTGCACTACCTGGCCATGTTCTTCGCGCCCTCCGGCCTCTACCTGCTCTGGCAGTTCCCCCACTGGGAGACCATGCAGGTCGCCTGGAGACACTCGGACATACCAGCCTGGCTGGTGGTGCTCTTCGGCATCACCAACGTCACCCAGGGCATCGCCGGCTGGTACGTGGGCTACAGGCTGGTGAGGAAGAATAACCTCTATGGCGCGCACCTGAACTGGATCATCTCCTGGATCCTGTTCTGGTCGCTGCTGGTCATGGGCTGGGACACCACCGGCTGGCAGCGTTTTCTGTACGACGCGACCAAGAACGACATGATCCCCTGGGCACCGGGTATGCACATGGGCTTCGGATTCTTTCTCAGCAACGTCTGGTTCACCCTGGTGGTGATGGGGGCGCTTTTCTTCCCCATGATCTACCCGCCCATCGCGACCTGGATCCGCAACGGCGCCCACGGGGACCAGGCGCTGGTCGCGGCCAAGGCTCGCATCCCCAGCCCCATGTACCTGATGATCCTATTGCTGGTCGGCACCTTTGGCCTGACCCTGGCGCTGGCCATCGTCTCCGGGCTCATCGTCTTTCTCTTCCGCGATCTCACCGGGAGCGTATTGCTCGGCTACCTGATAGGCCTGCCCGTGTTTTGGGTCGCCGCCTACTTTCTGTTACTGAAGCGAGGCCGGCCCATACACTGGTACGCCAAGCAGCTGTTCATCCGGGAACAGGGCGCCGAGACCGGCGAGCAGAAAGGGGTGGTGGCCGAGGCTGCCAGGGCCTAGAGCAGCGAACGGGTTGAAAACGCCATGATTTCACGGTCTAGAGGGGCCATCTGCGGCCTCGTCCCTCCTAGAAATGGCTCTACCATTCCTTCGTCGGGCCGAGAGCCGCATCTGGCCCCTCTATCCTCGCGAACTCAAAGACGTTTCAACCCGTTCGGTGCTTTAGACTCGAATTTAGGATTTAGCGCGGACGCCTATCACGGTTGAAGGCCGGGTGGCGGGTGAACCGCTACGGCAGCCAGGTACCGCGCATATTGGTGCAGTTAGTCTCGGCCGTCTCTGGGGTAAAGGGCACTTGCGTGTCAGAGTAGAAGAAGTACGTTACGGTTTGTGATGAAGGGCCTGCCATCAAGCACCTTCCCACCATATTATCAGTTGAGCAGGGAGAGGCAGAGGATATTCCCTGTGATTGCACGCAGAACTCTGTTCTCTCCGCCTGCGGAATTCCCGAGTCCGTAAAGTCGACGCAGACGAATAAATTAGTGTCGTCGCAGCTCAGTATCTCGGTAGCGCCTCCGTCTTGACCTCCGGTGCCGCCTCCGATCCGTTGATATACATCCACGACCGACGCTCCCTCTTCGTAGGTAAGGGTGAGCGTATTGCCATCAGCAGAGACGGCGAAATCGACGGTAAACGTTCCGCCGGGGCTTCCGCAGTACTGGCCGCTAGAGCTGGTCATAGCCCAAACCATCTGCGACACGGTCACGGTCATCGTCCCGCTCATATTGCAGTCGCAGACCGGGTCTGAATCGACCGTGTACGAATTCCAGGTGGTGAGCGTCAGATCGAGCTGAGATGAACAGAGGGACGATGATTGCGATCCGTCTACGGTTCTTCGCACGATTTGCCAGTTGCCGACGAAGCCGGAACCGTTGCCGCCAGTGCCGGCAGTTCCACCGTCCGTAGGAGGCGCGCCGCCGATTCCCGCGCTTCCGGCTCCACCGCCGGCAGTTCCTCCGCTGCCTGCTTCACCAGCTCCCCCGCCACCGGCTTCTCCCGTTCCCCCGCTGCCGGCTCCGGGTATGATGATTCCGCCTGTGCCAGCTCCGCTGCCGCCGACTCCTCCGCTGCCGCTCGCGGAGCTATCGACAGATGCGTCGCCGCTGCCCTCGGCGCTATCATCATCACCGCTATAGCAGGATGGAAGCGTCGCTATGGCAACAAAAAGAAGAATAAACTTTACAAATAGGTGGCTCTTTCTAGATATCAAAATTTCCATGCCCGCCATGATAGCAGGCGACTACCATGGCTTCAATGCCTGCCCCATACATTCACTCGCCGGACAAGTCAGGGCAAATACTTGTCCATGCCCACAAAATCGTCGACCGCCTTGGAAAAGGTCTTGTTGCCGCGCAGGATATCCTTGAAGACCTGCCCTCCGACCTTCGCCCGAGCGCAGTCATCCTTTGCCTTCCAACCATTGTATACGTACTCGGCGATCTTATCGGCGCTCGGTCCCACTCCCGGGCTCGAGGCCTGCTCCACGACAAATCCCACCGCCGTCCCTGCTTCCTTGCCGCCGACCTTGTGGGCGGCCTTGGTCGCCGCCGCGCCCAACATCGCCTTGGGGTGAGCGCTTTTTACGTCGTTATACGCTTTGTAGGCCTTATAGCCGTACTCGACCGCCTTGGGCGGGCCCATACCCCACGGATCGCGCTGCCAGGTCGGCGCTCCGGGGAAAGCATAGGGGTTGCTCAAGCTGGTGAAGCGCAGCGGGTCGGTTGAGAGAAAGCGCCCTATCAGCGGGTCGTATTCTCGGGTACGGAAGTGTACCAATCCGGTCAACGGGTCGGGCTCTCGCCCCTGAAAGCCGAAGCGGCACTGTACGGTGCCCGTCTCGGCCACCACCTGGCCAAAAGCGGAATAGGCCCAGGTACGGACCGGACTGAGATCGCCCGGTCGCAACAGCGCCCGGACGTTTCCGGCTAGATCGTATAGAAATACGTATTGCTCGCCTCCGCGCAGCATGGCGATGGGACGGTCGATCGTATCGCTGTGAAGATAAAACGCTTCGACCTGCCCGTTCTCGTCCATCTCGAAGGCGACCTGTCCGCGGTCGTAGAGGAAAAAGGTCGTCGCTCCGTCCACGGTACGGGCGATCCGTTGTCCATGCGCGTCATAGCGGTATGCGATCTGGTGGGTCGGCGAGCCGGCGCCGGGATCGTAGACATCGGCCCCGATCAGCTTGTCGTCACCATCCCAAAAGAGATCGAGCCGCGCGCCATCGGCATCCCGTACGCGCCGAATCACGCGCCCGGCCTCGTCCCAGGTGTAGGTGTGCCCGGCGGCCTGGGTCAAGCGCCGGTACTCATCGTAGGTGACGCCCGCACCGGTCAGGTCACCTCTGGCGTCCCAGACAAAGGTCTCGTCAGCCCGACCATCGGTATAGGTAGCGCTGAGCAAGCGCCCCCGACCGTCGTAGGTCCAGGTAGCGGTGCCCAGCGGGGTGGTCTCATCGCTCGGAGAACCATCTGCGCGCAGCGACCACCCGATCTCGGTGACCAGATCCGCGCGCCAGTCGTCGAGCCAGGCGCGCACGCCTGTCCAGCGGCCGTTCGCGTCAAGGGTCAACTCGATGTCCAGATCATCGCCCCAATTGAGCGAAACCGCTTCGAGGCGACCATTGTCTTCCCGCGTCCAATCGTAGGAGTTGCCGTCCGGATCGTAGATATACTCCAGCCGCGGTTCCAGCCCGTCGCTGTAGCTCAGCTCGTAGCGCCCGCCGGCAAATCCAGACAGCGCCGGGTACTCCACAGCGCTCGGGCGACCCAGTGCGTTGGTCTCGTAGTTGATGGTCAAAGGGGAGTCCATGCCCTGGTGGTTCTGCGTCACGCTCGTCAGCGTGCCGTCGGTGTCGTAGGTCCAGACCACCTCGCTGTCATCGTCTGTCGCGCGTATCAGATTCTGCGTTGCCGGGTCATATTCGAAGAACGCCGTCTCGCTCTGTCCGCCCCAGCTCACCGTGTGCCCGGCGGGGTTGCCATAGGCGTCGGTCTCGAGCTCCACCCGCCCGGCCGGCGAAACGATCGCCTCGACCTCTCCCTCGCCATTGGTCTCGAGCTCCCAGGCGGGTGCGCCCGCCAGCGACACGCTGAGCAGGCGTCCCGCGCCATCTCTGGTAAACGAGGTCTGAACGCCGTCGGTCTCGCTGCCCATCAACAACCCCTGGCCATCGTAGGAGAACGCGTGAACCGCAGAAGTAGCATCCGTCATGCTCAGCAGCCGATCGCCGTCATCCCAGCTCAGCTCTGTCTCGCGCCCCAACGCGTCCGAAATACGCGTTGGCCTCCCGCGAGCGTCATAGCCGTAGGCCGCTTCCACGCCCAACGGCGTGGTCACCTCTGCGAGATTGCCGCGAGCGTCGTAGGTGTAGCTCCGGCGAAATCCCAGCCTATCCTCGATCCAGGCGATCATGCCTTGATCGGTATAACCCAAGCGGTAGTACCCGTCGCCGCTGGCGAGCCCCTGGTATCCGATGCCGATGTCCACCACCCTTCCCTTCTCATCGTAAGCGTAGCTTACGCGTCCGAGACCCGGGGTAATGATATCGGTCAGCCAATCCGGATGCTCGGGCTCGTTATAGCTAAAGGTCCTATCCCCGAATGGGGTTTCGTCGACGAGCAGCCGGCCCCAGTCGTCGTAAAAGAGCTGCTGTACCACTCCACCAGGCCAAGTTATCCGCGAGGGCATGCCGGAAATCCCGTGGTTTTCCACCGTCAGCTCGTTTCCGTCCGGCAGCCTGATGGAACGCGCTTCCCCCAGCCGGTCGTAGCGGAAAGCCCAGGCCCGTCCTGCTGCATCGGTATAGCGGGCCCACGGCTCTGTTATAGCCGGCGCAAGGTCGTCAGGACTCGTGCCGCTTCCGCCCGCCAGCAGGTCGTTCATCAATCCCTGCGCTTCGAGCGGCTGGTATTGCCGGACCTCCCCTGCACCGTCCTCGATCTGCTGAATCCGGCCGTGCGGTCCCCAGCCATAGGTGGCGGTGCGCCCGGCCCCGTCGGTCCAGCCGGTCATCAGGTGCTCGTCGTTGTAGCTGAACTCGGTCGTGCGCCCGTCGGCAAAGGTGACCGCTACCAGATCTCGGTCGCCGTTCAGCTCGAAGGTTGTCTCCCGACCGTGCGCATCTGTGATCGTCGACAGCCCTGCCGTATCATAGGCCAGCGTCACCACCTCGCCCAGCGGGTCTTCGATTGTCAGCAGCCGCCCGTTCTCGTCGTATTGGTAGCTGGTCACTCGCCCCAGATCATCGGTCCGCTCGACCAGCAGCCCATCGCTATCAAAGCTTTCGACCGCCCACGGCCCGTCCGGACCTCCTCGCAGCAGGCGGTATCCCTCTTCGGTCCGTTCCAGCCGGTCGAGCCCGCCGTTTGGGCGCTCCCACTCCTCGGCCGCGAAATCGACCGTCACCACCATATCCTTTTGGGGCAGGCTGACAGCCAACTGCTGGCTGGCTTCGTTCCAGGCTACCGCAACAGGATTGTGCACCATCGTATCTGTTGCCGGGCCTGGCGTGGCCGCCGACTGGTCGGCTGCATAGCCTATCCCGGCTACGGTATTGATCCGCCCATCGGTACCGATCGTCCGCACTCTCGCGTTCCACTGATCAGCGATATAGATCGTCCCGTCGCTGGCAACGGCCACGTCCACCGGATTGTTCAGCAAGGCATCGGCAGCCCAGCCTTCGTCCCCGGCAAAGCCGTCGAGCCCGTCGGCGCCGGCGAGCGTCTCCAGCCGCCCGTCCGGCCAGAGACGCCGGATCCGCTGCCGATTGGGCTCGGCAAGGATCAACGAGCCGTCTGGCGAGAGCGCCAACCCTTGCGGCGCTGCATAGTCCGGATCCAGCGTGTTGCTAAGGCTCTCCAGCGTGCCGTCAGCGCGGAGCCTCCTGACGCCCAGGGGAAAGTCGGCGATATAAAGGCTGCCGTCAGGTGCGGCCTCCAGGCCGGTCGGATTGGTGACCGTAGGCGGTCCCCCCAATCCTATTCCAAACAAGTCCGGCAGGTCGCCGCCGACCACTTCTACCAGGGCGCCTGCTTGGACTCGGTAGACGATTCCGGATGGGCCATCGCCGACATAGATGGTCCCATCATCCATGACAGCCAGGGACTGAGGCTCCAGCGACTGGGCAGAGCCGTCCACGACGGTAGTGATGTTTCCGTCCGCGTCGATGGCGATGATCCGGTTGTTGCCCTCGTCACCGACGTAGAGCACCCCATCAGGTCCCCAATCTACGGCTGTCGGCCGGCTGAAGCTGTCGAGCTCCGGCATCTGTTCGAGCCGTCCCGCGGGTACGAGCACTCCGCGATGCTCGCCGTTCTCGACGATCATCACCGCGCCATCGGCCGCTTTATACAGGCGCGGAACCCCTTTCACAGACCAGCCGGCGGCGACCGGGGCATCTCGGCCATCGACCAACGGTACCCGTCCCTGCTCCATCGCGCCGACATCGACCAGCTCATCGGCTGTGATACCGAGCGAGAGGACCGGCGGTCCGCCAAAGACCTCGGCGGTCGCGTATTCAGCGGGCAGCCCATAAAACACCCGTAGCCACCCGTGGTAGATGCCGGTCGGAAGCTGATCGCCGCGAGCGTTGCGCCCGTCCCAGAGCCAGGAGACGAAACCACCCTCTGGGTCTGCCTGCAAAAAGGCCTGTTCCAGGCGCCCTTCCACCTGGGCTTCGATCCCGATATAGGTCGGCTCAGCGCTCAGCTCCTCAAAGCTTTGAATGTTATTTCGCGCTCCCATCCATACACTGGGCCGCGCCGCAGAGGATTGATAGACGAGTTGGAGCGCAGCGGGCCTTGAGAGCGCCTGTCCCAGCGGTATATCCACTTCCAGCAAGAGGTGCCCGGTGCGGATATCGACCTCCGAGCTTCCCTGGGTTCGATTTCGCCCGCACCGATCGCGCTCGCGGCGCCGGTCCTTGGAGTTGGTCCCGGGACGATCGGAGTTGGTGGTCGGGAAGTTACAGTCAAAGCTGCTCAGGTGCTCGGTGTCGTAGAGCACCCATTCGCCATCATCGCTAACCGTACCCATTCCGTCCGGCACCCAAGTGGCCGATTGCTCATCAAAGCTGCCGACCGGAACAGGGGTGCCGGACGGCAGGCCGAGGTCATTGGGGACTTTGAAAGTGGCTGTTGCAGCTAGCTCGGCACCCTCCGCCGAAATATCGAGCGCCATGGTGAAGTGCGAGGTTGAGGGCAGGGGAGCGGGCAACTCGCGTCCTGCAGAAAACCGGGTTGCGCGCACGTCGACCGCCTCGGTGAGCGCCCCTGCCGGAAAGGTCACCACCAATCCTCCCTCGGCGCTGCGGTGCTCGCCACCTTCAGGCCCGATGCGAGTCACCGCCGGGTCGAGCTCGGTCAGGTAGATGTCATCGACCGCCTGGTCGTGCCCTTTTTTAACCGTTCCCCGGCGCCGGGCGTGCGTCCGGTCTGTGGCCCGCGCCACGAGATGGAAGGGCTCATCGCCGGTCGCGGCAATGGTAAAGGTGCCATCGCTCGAGGTGCTGACGCAGCCCTGGACATCTTCTAGCCGAATCACCGCATCCGCGAGCGGCTGGTCGTCCTCGGAACGCAGAACGCGACCGTGCAGATATCCGGACTCGGGCCCGGATGCCGGAGGCTGCTCTTCGCAAGCCACCGCCGCGCCCCAAGTCCCTGCGTCAGCGCCTGCGTCGCCTCGCTGCCCGCTTCCGTCGTCATCATCCCCACAGGCCGCCAGGGCAGTCAAAGCGAGCACGAGCGCGCACGAATTAGAGATACGTTCCAAGATACCGTCGGTTCGTTCTTCAGAGCTTCTCATATAGCCTCTCCTTTCGAAGAGCATCTCACGCAGACCAGCATGTCGTCTAACAGGTATAGGCTCGAGCCTCATCTTTTACCCCCGCTGTACGGCGGGGGGTCCGAGTGCGCAATGGGGGGGGAGGGGGTAGACTGCTCGCATGAGCCACGACAACCCGATCATCGCGGCTCTCCGGAGCCGTAGGTCCGTCCGGAAATACAAGGCCGCTCCGGTCTCGCGCGAGCAGCTGGAGACCATCGTGGACTGCGGGCGGCTAGCGCCCTCTTCCAAGAACGATCAGAAGTGGGAGTTCGTAGTGGCGACCGACCGCGACCGTTTGCGCCGCCTGGCCGAGCTCACCGATCACGGCAAGTTCATCGCCGAGGCTGCGGCCTGTATCGTGGTCTCGGGCGAGCGCACTCACCGCTCGCTCTACCTGGACGGGGCGGCGGCCACCGAGAACATGCTCATCGCCATTCACGCCCTGGGCCTGGCCGCCTGCTGGGTCCAGGCATACGAAAAACCATACGAGGGGGCCATACGCGAGCTGTTCGGCATTCCCGACTCCCAGGCGCTGGTCGCCATGATCGCGCTGGGCGAGCCCGACGAGCCGACGCGGATGCCGAAGAAGCGCCCATTAAAAGAAGTGCTACACTGGGAGCGGTTTTGATACCCGCCCTTTCTGCTCTCTTGTCATCTCGAACGAATGTGAGAGATCTCCATCAAAAACAAAGAGAATTCTCCCTTTGGTCGAAATGACACTGCGCCAACCTCCTCACCGGAGCCGCCCCATCCGGTGGAGCACGAGCGCCGAGGCGACCACCGCGGCGGTCTCCACCCGCAGCAGGCAAGCGCCCAGGCTCGCCTGCTTGTAGCGCAACGCCGACAGCGCCATCACCTCGTCTTCCGACAGCCCGCCCTCCGGCCCTATCACTATCCACGTCTCTCCTGCGGGCGCCGAACGCGGGCCGGACGGCAGCGAAAGCGCTCGATCTAGCTCCTGGTCGGCGCCTTCCCAGAATACGATCCGCCGCGCGTGAGCCGGCGCGCGACGCGCTGCTTCGATTAATTGCGCGGGCTCGTGGATGACCGGCGCGCGGGCCCGACCCGACTGCACGCACGCTTCCCGGGCCACCCGCTCGAGCCGCTGCAACCGGCCCTGCGCGCGGTCGGGCCCGGGCCGGGGCACCCCGCGCTCGCAGAGCGCCAGATGTATCGCGTACACCCCGAGCTCGGTCAGCGCCCGCACCATGGATTGCAGCTTGGCGCCCTTGGGAACGGCCTGCACCAGCACCACCCGGGTCTGGTCCTCGGGCGCTATCCGGGGCGGGTCGAGCAGGCAGATCACCCGCTTCTTGCCGACCGAGTCGATTCGCGCGCGCGCGAGCTTTCCCCGGCCATCGCTAAGCTCCACCACCGCCCCCGCCCCGAGCCGCAGCACGCGCAAGTGGCGCGCCGCCTGCTCCGGCAGAGCCAGCTCGCCGCCTTCTGCCGGGAGCGTTTCCACCCCCAGCCGGCGCACCCTGCTATAAATGCCCTCGTCCATGTCCAGCTTACCCCCCGTTCTTCGGCTCAGCTCGCCCACCATAACGCCAGATAGGCGCAGCCGACCAGCGCCCAGAGCACCGGCAGCACCCGGTTGCCGGCGGCCCAGGCCACGACAGGGGTCGCGGGCGGCAGCAGCGCCAGCGCTCGCACTGCGAGACGCAGTCGTTTGGCCCCGGCTGCTCGTATGAGCAGCATCACGTGCAGCACGAGCCAGACCGCGCCGTTGAGCACCAGGGCGAGCAAGATCGACAGGTCGCTTCCCATTTCCCGTTTTCCGCAGCGCCAGACTGGTTTCTCGACTTGCAGGTCCCGCCAGAATAGCCTTTATTGTGACAAGCGCCGAACCGATATGCCCGAAAAGGATCTCACAGGAATCTTCGAGCTGAAAGCCCTGCTCGGCCGCGGCGCCGAGTTCGAGGGCAAGCTCACTTTTGCAGGCACTATCCGCATCGACGGCCGCTTTTCCGGCGAGATCTACGGCGAAGGCGTGCTGGTGCTGGGCGAGGGAGCCGAGGTGCGAGCCGAGATCGAGGTGGGCACCCTCATCGCCCGGGGCGGATCGGTCTGGGGCAACATCCGCGCCTCGCGCCTGGTGGAGATCTACGCGCCGGCCCGCGTCTACGCCGACATCCACGCACCTCAGGTCTATCTCGACAAGGGGGCGGTGTTCGAGGGAAGCTGTACCATGCCGGAAAAAGCTCCGGCGCAGGCCGACCAAATCGAGGAGGCGGGCGGCGAGCAAGACTGAATGGCCGGCCTTGCCGAGCAGTCCAAGCAGTATGACGGACCAGAGAAAATATCGCGGAGCGGGGCGATTCGGGTTCGGTCCCCGAAACGGCGCGGCGGCGGTGCTGGTGTTTTCGCTGCTTTTCTTCGCTGGATCGGCTCTGGCCCAGCAGGCTGAGCCCTCCCTGTCGGCCGACCTCCGCCAGGGCAAGATCGTGACCACGAGCCTTACGCGCGAGGGGGTGAAGGTGCGCGGCGGCAAGGCAGAGGTCTTGCTCGATGCTCCCCTGAAAAAGGTCATGGCCGTGGTCGAGGACTATGACAACTACAAGAAATTTTTACCGTTTTTCCATGTTTCTCGCACCCTGGCCAAGCGTGGGGCCAATGCGATCACCTACATGGAAGCCAAGATCCTCAATGGAGCTCATACCATCTGGGTGGAGGTGACCTTTCGCGAGCGGAAATCAAAGGGCTCGAGCAAGGTCATCGAGGGCAAGATGAATCGGGGGAATGTGAACCTGCTGTCCCTGCGATGGGAGGCGGCCGCGGTGGACGGCGACAAGACCCTGCTCAGCTTCGAATTCCTGGTCGATCCGGATCTACCCATACCCAGCTCCGTGATCAGCGATCAGAACGCGGTTTCGGCGCGCCGCACCGTCAGAGCGCTCCGCAAACGGCTCTACGGGATCATGGGCAAGACGGGTTAGCCGGCGCTTTGGGCCCGGCACAAAACGGCACATGACGGGTTCCGGATGACGGTAGCCGGCGGTCGATGCCGCTGCCGGGAAGCGGTTTTACGCCCTGCGATGAAGTGGGCAGAATCACACGGTATTTCAGCCTCTGAAAGATCGCTTCACCGTGCGTTCATATGCTTGACTCCGCGATATCACGCTGATATGAGGGCGTGCCGGCGTTAAGGTACGTCCCTGAATGAAGCTGCATTCATGCAGGGTCCAGCGATCCTTCGGGACGCTGCCCGCAGCAGCCAGCCACATACGAGAGAAAGCCCCATGCCCTTTTCGGTCGCGCTTGGCGTGATGTTGTCCGGAGGATCGGTGATCGACCTGGACGGTACGGTATTCGTCCAGTTCATCGTATTCTTCATCGTCTTTTTCATTTTGCGCTCGCTGGTCTTCAAGCCAGTGCTCACCCTCTTCGATGCCCGTGAAGCGGCCATCGAGGGCGAGAAGGAGAATGCCAGCGAGATGACCAGCAAGGCCGACGAGAAGCTCGCGAAGTACGAAGGCGAGATGAGTCGGTTGAGGGATATAGCCAATCAGGAGCGCGACAAGCTGCGCGTCGAAGGCCAGAAGCTAGCCCGCGAGATCGCCGACCAGGCGCGCACCGAGAGCGAGACGCTGATGGCCGATTCCAAGAGCAAGCTTCAGACCGAATCCGAGCGCGTACGAGACGAGGTCAAGGCGGTGGTGCCCACCCTCGCGCGTCAGATCGCCGGCAAGCTGCTCGACAGAGAGGTGCAATAATGAACGCGGCGGCACTGCGACTGGCGGTACTGACCCTGACGCTCGTGTTGCTCCCCGTTACCTGGGCGGCGGCCGAGTCGCACGGCTCTCACGACGCGCACGGCGCTAACGCCCACGCCGTAGAGGCGTATGACGGTCACGGCGAAGAAGCGCACGGCGAAGAAGCGCACGGTGACGGCCACGGCGGCCCGCTCACCATCAAGGGCGTGCTCACCAACACGGAGTTCATCGGCAACGTGGTGAACTTCTGCGTGCTGATCGGCATCCTGGTCTGGCTCGGCCGCAAGCCGCTGAGCGAGCACCTGGTGGCGCGGCGCAAGGCTGTCGAGGACGGCCTGGTCGAGGCGGCAAAGGTCAAGAAGGAAGCTGAGGCCAAGTACAAGGAGTACTCCGAGAGGCTGGAGAAGCTCGACGAGGAGGTCAAGCGCATGACCGACGCCATCGCCGAGGCCGCGCAGAAGGACAAGCAGCGCATCGTCGAGGAGGCGGAGGCGCGCGCCCAGAGGCTCAAGCAGGATACCGAGCGGTTGATCGAGCAGCAGATGAAGCAGCTTTACGCGGACGTCATGAGCGAGGTGGTCGATTCGTCCGTGAAGGCAGCCGAGTCCGTGCTCAGCGAGAAGCTCAACGCCCAGGATCAGCAGAAGCTGGCCCGGGAATATCTGACCGAGCTCGGTAAGAGCGCCAAGCAGGAGGGCCGAGCGTGAAAGTCGGAATCGTAGGCAGGCGTTACGCGACCGCGCTTTTCCAGCTGGCGGTCGACGGCAATCTGGTGGAGCGACTCGGCCGGGAGATCAACGATTTCGCCGCGTCGTTCAAAGGGAGCCCGCAGCTGCAGGCGGTCTTCGAGAACCCAGTTTACGGCGCGGAGACCCGGCGCCGCATCATCGCGGATCTGGCCACCTCCTCGGCCGCGCATCCCCTGGTCAAGAACCTGCTGCTGCTGCTCTCGGACCGGCGCCGCATGCGCTTCGTGGGCGAGATCGCCGACGGCTTTCGCGAGCTCGCCGAGGCGCGTTCGGGCAAGGTACGGGCCGAGGTGACCGTGGCCACCGATCTGCCCGAGAGCTACTTCCTCGAGCTCAAGAGGACGCTGGAAGCGGTGACCGGCAAGCAGGTGGTCATCGACAAGAAGAAAGACCCTTCCCTTATCGGAGGCGTCGTCGCCCGGATCGGCGATCAGGTTTTCGACGGGAGCATTCGCAACCGTCTCTCAGGTTTGAAACTGGAGCTACTTTCCAATACCGAAACCCTTGCGAGCGGGTCCCAGTAGGGCCGCACGAGGTGGCCGATGCAGCTTCGCGCTGAAGAAATATCGAGAATCATCCAGAAACAGATCGCCTCTTACGACAAGACCGTGGAGGCCATGGAAACCGGTACCGTGCTGTCGGTAGGTGACGGCATCGCGCGCATCTACGGCCTGGACAAGGCCATGGCGGGCGAGCTGGTCGAGTTCCCCGGACAGTTGATGGGCATGGTGCTCAACCTCGAGTCGGACAACGTGGGCGTGGCCATCATGGGCTCGGACACCGAGATCCACGAGGGAGACACGGTCAAGCGTACCGGCCGCATCGTAGAGGTGCCCGTCGGCGACGCCATGGCCGGCCGCGTGGTCAACGCGCTGGGGATGCCCGTCGACGGCAAGGGCCCCATCGAGACCAAGCAGTTCGGCCGCGTCGAGGTCAAGGCGCCGGGCATCATCGTTCGCCAGAGCGTGAACGAGCCCCTGCAGACCGGCCTCAAGGCCATCGACTCCATGATCCCCATCGGCCGCGGGCAGCGTGAGCTGATCATCGGCGACCGCCAGACCGGCAAGACCGCCATCGCCGTGGATGCCATCATCAACCAGAAGGGCAAGAACGTCTTCTGCGTCTACGTGGCCATCGGTCAGAAGCAGTCCACCGTGGCCCAGGTGGTGGACAGGCTGCAGTCCTTCGGCGCCATGGAGTACACCACGGTGGTGGTGGCCGGAGCGTCGGAGATGGCGCCTCTGCAGTTCATCGCGCCCTACACCGGCGCGGCCCTGGCCGAGTACTACCGCGACTCGGGCCGCGACGCGCTCATCATCTACGACGACCTTTCCAAGCAGGCGGCCGCCTACCGGCAACTTTCGCTGCTGCTGCGCCGGCCGCCCGGCCGCGAGGCCTTCCCGGGCGACGTCTTCTACCTGCACAGCCGCCTGCTCGAGCGCGCCGCCAAGCTGGCCGCCGAGTACGTGGTGGTGCCCAAGGGCCAGGAAGCCACGCGCCCGGCCGACGGCCAGGGGATCTTCTTCGGCCGCGATGCCAGGGAGGACGCCGAGAAGGCCGCCAAGGAGAAGGGCGAGGGCTTCGAGGCCAAGAAGCTGGCGGACTCGGGCGGGTCGCTGACGGCGCTTCCCATCATCGAGACCCAGGCCGGCGACGTCTCCGCCTACATTCCCACCAACGTGATCAGCATCACCGACGGCCAGATCTTCCTGGAGGCGGACCTGTTCTACTCCGGCGTACGCCCGGCCATCAACGTGGGCATCTCGGTCTCGCGCGTCGGCGGTAACGCCCAGATCAAGGCCATGAAGCAGATTGCCGGTACCCTCAGGCTGGACCTGGCGCAGTACCGCGAGATGGCCGCCTTCGCCCAGTTCGCCTCCGACCTGGACGCGGCCACCAAGGCCCAGCTCAACCGCGGCGAGCGGCTGGTCGAGCTGCTCAAGCAGGACCAGTTCGTGCCCATGCCGGTCGAGGAGCAGGTCCTGGCCATCTACGCCGGCACCAACGGGTATGTAGACAAGTACGACACCTCGGTCATCGGCCGCTACCAGGTGGAGCTGCTGGACTTCGTCAAGAGCAGCCACGCCAAGGTGCTGGAGGACATCCGGGAAAAGAAGGTCCTCAACGACGAGATCAAGGCCTCGCTGGAGGCCGCGCTCAAGGCCTTTGCCGAGGTATTCAATCCCGACAAGAAGAACTAACAGATGCCCAGCCAAAAAGAGATACGCCGCCGCATCAGCAGCGTAAAGAACACGCAGAAGATCACCCGCGCCATGAAGATGGTGGCGGCGGCCAAGCTCAGGCGCGCGCAGGAGAACATCACCCAGATGCGCCCTTACGCGCTACAAACGCTGGATATCCTGTCGTCGGTGGCCGCGCGCGCCGGAGACGAGGATGTCCACCCGCTGCTGGCGCGCCGCGAGCCCAAAAACGTCCTGCTGGTGGTGATCACCAGCGACCGCGGGCTGGCCGGAGCCTTCAACGCCAACATCCACAAGGCCGCCCACCGCTACCTGGACGAGCTCGGGGAGCAGGGCGTCAACGTCACCCTGGTCACCATCGGCCGCAAGGGCAACGAGTACTTCCGCCGCCGTAAGGCCAACATCGCCCACAACTTCAAGGACATCTACGAGAAGATGGGGCCGGACAGCGCGCGCGGCGTGGGCGACATGATCGTCGACCAGTACATCAAGGCCGATCTGGACGCGGTATACCTGGTTTACAACGAGTTCAAGAGCGCCATCAGCCAGAAGGTGGTGATGGAGCAGCTTTTGCCCATCAAGCCGCTCGAGCTAGCCGAGGACGCCTTCGCGCCGGACTTCATCTATGAGCCCGACAAGCGAGCGCTGCTCGACACGCTGTTGCCCATGTACGTCAACGTGGAGGTCTACCGGGCGCTTCTGGAATCGGTGGCATCCGAGCACGGCGCGCGCATGACCGCCATGGACAACGCGACCACCAACGCGGGTGAGATGATCGACCGGCTCACCCTTCAGATGAACCGCGCTCGCCAGGCCGCCATCACCAAGGAGCTGATGGAGATCATCAGCGGCGCCGAGGCGCTGAACGCGTAGATAGCGCTCGACAACAGGATTTGATCTTTTCGGTTTTGTTACCAAGAGGGAAAAATGGCTGAAGCTGAACTTGCTAAAGGAAGAGTTGCCCAGGTGATGGGTCCGGTGGTGGACGTGGAGTTTCCTCCGGGCAAGCTGCCCAACATTTTCACCGCCCTGAGGGTCTCCAACCCCTCCATCAACGACAAGCCGGGCAACCTCGTGCTCGAGGTTGCCCAGCACCTCGGCGAGGGCACCGTGCGCACCATCGCCATGGACGCTACCGAGGGCCTGGTCCGCGGCATGGAGGTGACCAACACCGACAATCCCATCGTCATGCCGGTGGGCCGCGACTCGCTGGGCCGTATTCTCAACGTGGTCGGCGAGGTGGTGGACGGAGGTCCGCCGCTCAAGGCCACCAAGTTCGCCCCCATTCACCGCCATCCCCCCAAGTTCGTTGAGCAGAGCACCCAGATTGAGATGTTCGAGACGGGCATCAAGGTCGTGGACCTGCTGGCTCCCTACCGGAAGGGCGGCAAGATCGGCCTGTTTGGCGGCGCGGGCGTGGGCAAGACCGTGTTGCTGATGGAGCTCATCAACAACGTGGCCAAGGCGCACGGCGGCGTCTCCTGCTTCGCGGGCGTGGGCGAGCGCACCCGCGAGGGCAACGACCTGTACTGGGAGATGACCGACTCCAAGCTGGAATCCGGCGAATCGGTCCTCTCCAAGGCGGCGCTGGTCTACGGCCAGATGAACGAGCCGCCCGGAGCGCGCGCCCGGGTGGGGCTGAGCGCGCTCACCCAGGCCGAGTACTTCCGCGACGAGGAAGGCCAGGACGTGCTGCTGTTCATCGACAACATCTTCCGCTTCACCCAGGCGGGCTCCGAGGTGTCGGCGCTGCTGGGCCGTATCCCCAGCGCGGTGGGCTACCAGCCCACCCTGGGCACGGACATGGGCGAGCTGCAGGAGCGCATCACCTCCACCGACAAGGGCTCCATCACCTCGGTGCAGGCGATTTACGTACCGGCGGACGACCTGACCGACCCGGCGCCGGCCACGGCCTTCGCCCACCTGGACGCCACCACGGTTCTGTCGCGTGCCATCGTGGAGATCGGCATCTACCCGGCGGTGGATCCGCTCGACTCCACCTCCACCATGCTCGACCCGCGCATCCTGGGCGAGCGCCACTACGGCATCGCGCGGCAGGTGCAGCAGACGCTGCAGAAGTACAAGGATCTGCAGGACATCATCGCCATTCTGGGCATGGACGAGCTGAGCGAGGAAGACAAGCTCACCGTGGACCGCGCCCGCAAGATCCAGCGCTACCTGTCGCAGCCCTTCTTCGTAGCCGCCCAGTTCACCGGCGTCGAGGGCAAGTACGTCCCGCTGGAGGAGACGCTTTCGGGCTTCGAGGAGCTGCTCAGCGGAGCTCTCGACAACCTGCCCGAGCAGGCCTTCTACATGGTGGGCAACATCGACGAGGTCAAGGCCAAGGCCAAGAAGCTCGCGCAGGAGGAGTAGCCGTGTCCGAGGGCTCGCAGCAGATTCTACTCGAGATCGCCACCCCTCTCGGCAAGATGCTGGAGATCGAGGTCGACACCGTGCAGGTGCCGGGCGCGCAGGGCGAGTTCGGCATCCTGCCCGGCCACCTTCCGCTGCTGTCCGCCCTCAAGCCCGGGATCCTGCGCTACTACCGGGGCGGGACCGTAACCCAGGCGGCCATCGACGTGGGCTATGCAGAGGCCGGTCCCGGCAAGGTCAGCGTGCTGACCGAAGGGTACGCCACGCCCGAGCGTATCGACGTGGAGGCGGTCACCGGGGAGCTTCTCGAGGCCGAGAAAAAGCAGGCCGAGTTCGAGGAGGTGCTCGAGGGCCCGGCCTACGACCAGGTGCTGCGGGCGCAGCGCTGGGCCCAGGCGCGGCTGGAAGCGGCCGGCAAGGGCTGATCCCGGCGGGTCTCCGGCCCCCCCTGGCCCCTCCCCGGCATCCGGCGGGCTCCCGCGATGCGGGTTTTTACAGGTAGGTATTGTCAGCCGACCAATTCCTGACTAGCCTTGCTTGCCATGCGACGCGGAACGTTATACTTGCTGACGGCGCTGCTGCTGGGGAGCGTTCTTCCCACCGGCGCCAGCGCTGACCAGCCGCACGACTGGTTTATCGGCCCCCAGGACGACGGAACCGTGCTCAACGCCGGCTTCTTCTTTCCCGGGACGATCACCTCGATCGAGCACAAGCTCTCCGTCTTCGGGCAGGCCAACCAGCTGTTGTTACGCGGCACGGGAATCGTCTCCTATCCCTTTACCGACGGGCAGCTCGACGTGGAGATGCGCGTGGTGCTGGTCTCCGCCGGCCTCTCCATCGGCGGGCGCGAAACCTGGCGCAACATGAGCTTCGCGCCGGACGAGCCGGTGGACCGCTGGCAGCGGCGGATACGCTGGTCCGCCGGCGAATTCGACACCGCGGCCTGGCCTCACGCCGAGGCGCGGCTGTCGGTGGCGCTGCCCTTCAACGACTACGTGCTGCTCAACTGCGTGAACACCGCTCGCTACGAGGACAGGCCTGATCCCTCCTACGACTGGCGCAACAGTATGGTTCACGATCGGGGTATGCTCTACAAATCGGAGACCATGCTCTTCGTCAAGCACAAGGCCTTCGGCGGGGTAGGGCCGATGCTGACCTTCCTGGACTTCGCGCTGGACGGCGTGCGGCACACCCAGATCCTGTACGGCTTTACCTTTGTCAGCCGCGCCGGGCTCACCCGCTGGAACGACATCCTCGCCATCCAGATGTGGTTCTACGGCGACACCATGGACGACTTCGACAATAGCGAGAACTACGGCTGGGACATGTGGCGCGGTCCTTTCAACCTGATGATCGCCTACATGTCGCTGATTCCGCTGTAACGGCCGCAAACCCAAACGGGCGTCCGTAGTGGCGGGCCTTGCGCCCGCCTGCGAAACGTACGCGTCGCAGGCAGGGGGCAAGCCCCTGCCCTACGCGTTGTTGTCGTCGCCGTCGTCTTCCTCGAGCGACTCCAGCAACCTGCGCGCGGCTTCCTGCTCGGCCTCGGCCTTGGAACGGCCCTGGCCGAGCGTTCGCGGCTCGTCGTCAACCAGCGCGGCCACCTCGAATTGCCGGTCATGATCCGGGCCACTGCTGGATTGCACCCGGTAGAGCGGAGGACTCTGGCCCCGGCGCTGCAATACCTCCTGTACCCGGCTCTTGAAGTCGCGAACCCCGGGAGGCCGCTCGTCCAGCCGCTGTTCGAACAGCATGCGGCACACCTGCATGGCGGCTTCCGGTCCGCCGTCCAGGTAGACGGCTGCCACACAGGCCTCCAGTGCGCTGGCCAGCAGCCGCGGCTTGCGCCGTCCGCCCGAACGCTCCTCGCCGCGCCCCAGGCGCAGGGCCTTGCCTACCCCCTGCGCGGCCGCTATCCCGGCTAGCCCCTCCTCGCAGACGAGATCCGCCCGGCGACGCGTAAGCTCCCCGGCGCTGGCCCCGGGGAAGCGCTCCCAGAGCAGGGTCGAGATGGCGAGCTCCAGCACGGCGTCTCCCATGAACTCTAGCCGATCGTTGTCCTCGAGCGGCTCACCGGGGTTTTCGTTGCTGTACGAGCAGTGGGTCAACGCTTCCAGCAATAGACGGCGATCGGCGAAGCGGTGGCCCAGGGCCTGCTCTATCGTATCCAGCTCGTGATCGGATTTCGGCACGCGATGAGTATAGTTACGACCGCGCATCGGCGCGACCCTATCGTCGCCATCTCCCCTGTCATTGCGACCGTCCCCTGTCATTTCGACCGAAGGGAGAAATCTCCTTCATGACCCCGCCGCCGGTGCTGAGCTCCGCTGAGCTCGAATCGCCATTTTGAGCCGGGAATGACTTGACCTCGGGCGCTTGACGTAAAAGTATGTCGCTCGCCGGCCGGGCCAGGCCGGGAACAGTCGCATTTTTCACGGAGGAAGACCGATGGCGATCATCAATTTCGGAGGCGTGAAGGAAAACGTGGTCACGCGCAAGGAGTTCCCCATGACCAGGGCGCGCAAGGTCCTGAAGGGCGAGACCATCGCCGTCATCGGTTACGGCGTGCAGGGGCCGGCGCAGGCGTTGAACCTGAAGGACAACGGCTTCAAGGTGATCGTGGGCCAGGCCAAGTCCTTCAAGCGCGACTGGGATCGCGCGCGCGCCGACGGCTGGGTACCGGGCAAGACGCTGTTCGATATCGAGGAGGCTGCCGCCCGCGGCACCATCGTCAAGCTGCTGGTCTCGGATGCAGCGCAGAAGCGGATCTGGCCGGTGATCAAGCGCAACCTCCAGCCGGGCAACGCCCTGTACTTCTCCCACGGTTTTTCCATCGTCTACAAGAAGCAGACCGGGGTCATTCCGCCTCGCAACGTGGACGTGATCATGGTCGCCCCCAAGGGAAGCGGCACCTCGGTTCGCCGCAACTTCCTCTCGGGCGCCGGCATCAACTCCAGCTACGCCGTCTTCCGGGACGCCACCGGCCGGGCCGAACAGCGCTGCCTGGCCGTGGGCATCGGTATCGGCTCGGGCTACCTCTTCCCCACCACCTTCAAGAACGAGGTGTACAGCGATCTGACCGGCGAGCGCGGCGTGCTGCTGGGAGCGCTGGCCGGCATCATGGAGGCCCAGTACGAGGTGCTGCGCCAGAACGGCCACTCGCCCAGCGAGGCCTTCAACGAGACGGTCGAGGAGCTGACCCAGAGTCTCATTCGCCTGGTCGACGAGAAGGGCATGGACTGGATGTACGCCAACTGTTCGGCCACCGCCCAGCGCGGCGCGCTGGACTGGAAGCCGAAGTTCAGGAAAGCGGTGCTTCCCGTATTCAAGGAGCTATACCGTTCGGTCAAGTCGGGCAAGGAGACTGCCCGCGTCATCAGCATGGGCGCCAAGCCCAACTACCAGAAGCTGCTGGCCAAGGAGCTCATGACCATGGGCAACAGCGAGATGTGGAAGGCCGGCGAGGCGGTTCGCTCCTTGCGTCCCAAGGAAAAGGCCAAGGATACGACCGGCAAGGCCAAAGGCACGGCCGGCCGCCGCATGTAGCCCGCACCCGTCAAAAGCCGTATTGGTAGGGGAGGGGCTTGCCCCCCTGCCTTGTTCGCGCCAACGAGGATAGAAGCGCGGAACCGTATTGGTGGGGGAGGGGGTTGCCCCCTCCCGCTCGTGCTTACCCCGGCCCGTACCCGCTCCTACTGCGACTCGCCGTTTTCCCCCGCCGTATCGCCTGCCAGCGGCAGCTTCATCCAGAACGAGGCGCCCTGGCCCGGCCGATTCTGCAACAGCAGCGATCCCGAGTGCTCCTCGGCGATGCGCCGGGCGATGGCCAGGCCCAGGCCCGTGCCGGTGGAGCGGGAGGTGTAGTAGGGTTCGAAGATCTCCTCTTCCAGCTCCTCGGGCACCCCGCCGCCGCTGTCCGATACACCGATCAAAACGGTATCGGTGCCGTCATCGGCTCGGCGGGCGGCCACCTCGACCGTTCCCCTGCCCGTCGACGACTGTACCGCGTTGACGATCAAATTGGTCAGCGCCCTGCGCAGGCCGGCGGCGTTGGCCCTCAGCGGCTGCATTCCCGCCTCGATACGGGTGACGATTTCGACCTCACTCATCTCCGAGACGCTTTCGAGCGCGTCGCCCAGCGCCGCTCGCACCAGGTCGCCGAGCTGTACCGGTCCCCTGGCGCGTAGACCCTTGCCCGAATACAGGAGCAGATCGTCCACCAGCCGCGCCAGACGCCGGGTCTGCTCGCCGAGCCTCTCCACCATCTGGCCGTAGCCCTCGGCCGTGCCGCCGCCGGGCCGCGGGTGCTTCATGGCGGCGGTCACCTCGCCGATCGCGGCCAGGGGCGCTCGTATCTGCTGGGCCAGGCTGGCGGCCAGCCGTCCCAGGTCGGCCATGGGCCGGAGCCTACTAGTCTCGACGGCCGCGCTATTGAGATGCTCGGCCGTTTCCTCCAGTACCTGGTCGCTGGCCCGGAGCTCGTAGCGAAAAAGCTCCGTCTCCCGGAATAGGGCGAAAAGCACGCACAGCCCTATTAGAAAAGCGCCGTGCTCGCCCAGGGGGATCGACGGCAAGATCGCCGTGTATATCAGGATATCGTGCGCCCCCAGCAGCGCCAGCGCGACGATCCCCAGCACGAAGGCCTTGCGGACGGCCCGATCGTCCTGCGCGCTTCGAACCAGCAGCGCGGTACCGGCCGCGGCCTGCAGCAGCGAGAACAGCAGCGTCGCATAGGCCCAGGCCGTGAATCGGTAGCTCTCCACCGCGAAGGAGTTGATGGCGAGCGTCGAAGCGAGCCCGTGCGAGCCGGGGTGATTCGCCACCGGACCGAAGAGGCAGATCGCCGTCGCCGCCAGCATCGCCAGGCCGGAGCCAGCGTGCAACAGCGCCCGGGTTCCTCGCCGCAGCTCGGAGCGGCCCACGGCCAGGGCGAGGATGCAGTAGCCGGCCACGACGATAGCTGTCAGTAGCAGGCGGGTACACACGAAGGGGGCCAGGCTATCGGCGCCGAGGTAGTGTGCGGCTCTGGCCAGGCAGAGGAGCGCCACGCACGTGTAAAACAGACCGAGCCAGAGGTAGTGACGGCCCCTGTCAAAGGCGAAAAAGGCCGTAATCATGGCCAGCATGATGAAGAGATTCACCGCCGCCCAGGCGACCAGGATTCCCGCCAGTAACTGCATAGCCCCTTCGCAGAGTCCCCGCCGCCCCCTTACCAGCCGACGGGCTCCGCTTATTATAGCGCTTCCGCCACGGGCCTGTCAGCAGCGCTTCGCGGTGCGAGGAGCGGGACTCGAACCCGCACGCCTTGCGGCACCAGATCCTAAGTCTGGCGCGTATGCCAGTTCCGCCATCCTCGCCTGGGAAGTCCGAGGTTTGTGCGAAAGGCAACCGGCTGTCAATACCGGTCCGGCCGGGTCGGTCCACGGGGGAACGGATTTACAATCAAGACGAGTACGCGTAGGCTTCAGACGGTTCCGCAATCTGGAAAAGCGGTAGCCGGAGGAAAAGATGAGCAGGACCTCGCACGTTAGATCTTCCCGGCGAGCGGAAACAAGCATCGTCCGGATCATTGCCGTGGCGGCCTGCGCTCTGCCCCTGCTCGGTCCGTCGCACGCGGCCGCACAGGGTGATACGCAGCAACTGGCCAAGAAGCTCTTCGGGAGCGGCGTGGAGTACTACGACAAGGGCGACTACGCTCGGGCTCTACAGGCGTTTCAAGAGGCCTATCGGCTGCGTCCGCATCCTGTGGTGCGCGTCAACATGGCTAACTGCTATGACCGCATGGGCAAGCCCATCGAGGCCATCTTTCACTTCGAGCGCTTCCTGGAGGAGAACCAGGAGGGCGTCAAGGCGGCGCAGCGCAAGGAGGTGATGGCGGCGCTCAAGCGCCTGCGCAAGAGAGTGGGGCAGGTGCGGCTGTACGTGGTGCCGGACGGGGTGTCGATCAGCATCGACGACGCCGAGCAGAGGAAATCGCCTGTAGTAGAGCCGGTGCTGCTGGAGGCGGGTGAGCACTTCATCGACGCGCAGTTGCAGGGTTATCGCCCGGTACGGCGGAGCGTCAACGTGGCCGGGGGCGACGTCACCGAGATCTCCATCACTATGCAGACCCTGCCCGAAAGCTCGGCGGCGGCCGCTGTTCCGGCTCTACCCGCGCACGCAACCCCGGAGCCGGCCGCCGCGAAAGGGCAATCCACGCAACCGCCGGTCGAGGAGCTGGCCGAGGAGCCGGTCCGGGAGCCCGCGCAGCCGGAGCCGGAACCGTACGAGCGGCCCGTCGTCAGGGATAGCCTGGGTAAGGGCACGCCGGTATTGATTGCCGGTGCGGCCACCGCGCTGCTGGGTATTGCCACCGCGGTGACCGGGGTGATGGCGCTGGGGGCGGACGCGGACTACGACTACCTCTCGGGCAAGAGCGCGCTCAGCGAGCAGGAACGGACCGACGCCGAGAACACCGCTGCCCGCGCCGAGGATCTGGCGCTGGCCACCGACGTGCTGCTGGGGATGACCCTGGCCGGCGCGGCGGTCACCACCTATTTCCTGCTGACTGGCGAGCGAGAGCCCGCGTCCGGGTCGACGACCGCCTCGGCTTGGGTGGGGCCCGGCAGTGGCGGCATCGCCCTGAGCGGCGCTCTCTGAGTCGAGAGGGCATCCGGCTCCGGGCGCTTCCGCGCGCAGGTTCCGGTCGAACCGTTGGGAAAGGAGCGGTACCATCGCAGATCTGGAAAAGATTGCCTTCAAGCGGGACCGGGCCTACCTGGTGCGCCTGGTGTTATTGATTACGGTAGCCCTGGCGGGCGGCCTCTACATCGCCATGCACCTGACCAGCGACCGGTCCAAGGATTGGGTTTCAGAGGCGCTTTTTGGAGCGACGGTCGGGTTAGTGGCGCAGGACGGCGGTGTCGCGGAAGACGACGCGGACGAGCCGTAGCCCGGATCAGGTGGACAGCGTAGAAGAGGGTCGAGAGGTGAGCTCGTACAGCCCGCCGCTGATGGAGCGCTTCCCCGGGCTCGGACGCTTGCCGAGGGTCGCCCTGCTCGGCGCGCCCACACCGGTCGAGCACTTGCCGGCGCTGGGAAGGGCGATCGGGTACGAGGCTCTCTGGATTAAGCGCGATGACCTGAGCGCCGAGCCTTACGGCGGAAACAAGCCTCGCAAGCTCGAGTTCGGCATCGGGGATATCTTGGACAGAGGCGCGCGGGCGGTGGTGACCTTCGGTGGAATCGGGACCAATCACGGTCTGGCCACCACCATCTACGCGCGGCGTTGCGGTCTCGACTGCCACCTGGTGCTGGTCGAGCAGCCGGTGGATGAGCACGTGCGGCAGAATCTGCGGCTCTTCCACGCCCACGGCGCGTCGCTGCACCTGGCCTCGGGCATGGCCTCGGCCGGCTTCCAGGCGGCACGGCTGCTGGTGCAGGGCCTGCTGGACGCGTCCGGGGGCAGGGCCCTGTTTCTCGGTCCCGGGGGTACCTCGCCGCTCACCACCCTGGGATTCGTCAACGCCGCCTTCGAGCTCAAGGAGCAGATCGACCGCAAGCAGCTGCCGGTGCCGTCTCATGTCTTCCTGCCCGCGGGCACGGGCGGGACCATGGCCGGCCTGCTGCTGGGCTTGAAGCTCTGCGGGTTGCCGACCCGGTTGATCGGGGTCCGGGTAGTGGACAGCGTGGTCGCGAGCCCCGGCGCCATCGCCTCGCTGGCCAACCGGACGCTTCGCCTGATGCGGAGCCTGGGGGCGGATCCGGACGTCGGGCCCGTCGCTCGTGAAGAGGTGACGATTTACGACGGCTATCTGGGGGAGTGCTACGGAGCGTGCACCCCGGAGAGCCTGAGCGCGGTCGGGCTGGCGGACGAGCACGGTATCACCCTGGAGTGCACCTACTCGGGCAAGGCCTTCGCCGCCCTGAGGGACTTCGTCCGCACTCGTGCGCCGGGATCGGGCCCGGTGCTCTTCTGGAATACCTTCAACAGCCGCGATCTATCGGCGCAGGCCGAAGCGGTGGACCCGGGCGAGCTGCCGGCTGTCTTCCAGCGTTTCTTCACGGATCAATCGTAGCCCACGCCGAGCGCTTCCTTCTTGATCTTCAGGGTGCCCAAGCTCACCGGGACCTCCTCGTCGATGGCGATGGAGGACTCGAGATCGATGTTCATGCGGGCGGGAACCTTGCTGTCGAGCTTGACCGAGACCGCCAGCGGCGCCGGGATAGAGACGTCGATGGTCTTCTTGATGGGTACGGTCAGCTTTTGCTTGAGGGCCACGCGCACTTTGCCCTTTACCCGGATGTTCTGCTTGAGCGGCACGCGGATCTGCAGCGGCACTACCATCTTCAACGGCGCGCGTAGATCCTGTACGCCCACCACCACCGTGTCCTTGATCCGCACCTTCTGCTTCAGCGGCACCCGGGTCTTGACGGGGATTTCACCCTTGACCGGAACCTTGGCTCCCAGCACCGTGCTGACCTCGGTATCCAGCGGCAAGACCATATCCAGCTCCACCACGTCGTCGATATAGACCTCGGTGTCGAGCGGCACCTTCAGCCGGCTGAGGTCGAGCTGTTTCTCGGTGAGCACGGTCTGTACCGGCACCTGCAGGTCCAGGTCGATCTCCTGATCCACGAAGACGTCGGAGTCGATGGGGACGTCGAGCTCGATGTCCAGCGGAACGTCGATCTTCTCGTCGAGCGGTATGCGCAAATCCTTGCCGATCTGCACCCCCGCCTCTACCTCCTTCTCGATGGTTACCTCTACCGTCTTCTCGATGGAGGTGCGGACGGGAACCCGGCCTGTCAGCCGTACCATCACCTCCTGCTCCAGGTCGACGTTGAGAACGAGGTGGGAGAGAGGATCGAACGCGAGCCAGAGCGCAATGATGACCGCCAGCAGAAAAGCTGCGCCCGCTATCAATGGTTTTTTTGTTTTCAAGCTCTCCTCCGCTGGGGCCGCCGTTCGCTGTTCTACCTTCGTTTACTCTGACGAGGTACTGACGATGGCTTTCGAGTCGAAACGATATCTGGTTGCGAGATTAAAGCCCAGAGCGACGTCGGGACGATGTAGGGGCGGTCCTTGCGGCCGCCCGATATACCGTTGTGATTCATCCCGTAGGGGCGGTCCTTGCGCCTCACCATTGATCACATTTTTAATGAGATTCGTTTTTCGGTAAAATTTACTATTTTCAGCGGTATTTTGCCTGCGTGATGAACGTCGCGTGCAAACGGTGGGCAGAAGCTGAATTCGGGCAAGTACAACT
>CAYVFC010000055.1:0-22487 GCA_964450715.1 uncultured Sandaracinaceae bacterium
AGCCCGGGGGGCGCGGGCGGGGCGAGCCCGGGGGGCGCGGGCGGGGCGGGCCCGGGCGGGGCGGGCGGAACTTACGGCGCGCCGGTATTGCCGGGTGATCCGGGTGCGACCGGCGCAGACTGGACTGTTCCCGAAGAGTGGATGTGCGGCGACGCTCCCTGCCAGTGCGCGGACGGCATAGACAACGACGACGATGGTATGGCGGACGGGTTCGACATGGAGTGCACCGGTCCGCTCGACGATGACGAGGGGAGCTTCTCCACCGGCATCCCGGGCGACAAACGCGACCCCAAGTGGCAGGACTGCTTCTTCGACGGCGGCTCGGGCGGCGGGAATGACGGCTGCCATTACTCCACCGACTGCCTCACCGGTGCGCTGGATCAGAACGATCCGGCGTGTCAGCTCACGCAGGAATGTATCGAGTACTGCGTGCCGCGCACGCCCTCCGGCTGCGACTGCTTTGGCTGCTGCGAGATCCGCATGGACGACGGCATCACGATAAACGTGTTCATCGACGCCGATTGCACCGAAGACAACCTGGACGAGTGCCAGACCTGCGTGCCCTCGGATGACTGCTCCAACGAGTGCGGGGAGTGCGAGCTGTGCCCGGGCATGACCATCGACGATCTCCCCGATCACTGCTGGACCGACGACAGGGCGCCGCCCGGCGGGGGCGGAAGCGGCGGTACTCCAGGAGCCGACGGCACTTCCGGCACGGGCGGCAGCTCGAGCGGTGGCGGTACCTCGAGCACGGGCGGCTCTGCCGGCGGAGACGGCACTTCCGGCACGGGCGGCAGCTATTCCGGTGGCAGCGGGCTGCCCTTCAGCTGCGAGGACGATGCTCAGGCGTGCCTGAACCACGTGGACTGCCCGTACGAGTACTACTGCATGCAAGGCTGCTGCGTGCACGTCGTCCCGTGAGAAATGAGTTTCCTCGATGACGGCCGATCTGATCGGTGTGGTCGAGACCGCCTATCGTATCGACCTCGAAGAACCCGTCTGGGTGGGCGGTATAGCCCGGGCACTCCGCCCTGCGTTTGATCGCGGGCTCGGGCTCACGGCGTGTGTCTTCGAGAAGCGCGGCGCCGAGATAACGCTCCGAAGCTTCCTGTCAGAGGGGGACTCCCGCCACGAGGGCCTGGTACGGCTTCTCCACGACAACGGCCCGCCCGAGGGCACCGAGACCTCGTACGGCAAGTTCCCCTTCTGCGCGTCGGTAAGCCAGATGCTCGCGACCGCCGGAAGCCCCGGGGCCTGGCGCCTGTTCGCACGAAACGCGAAGAAGGTCGGCGTCGCCGACGTGGTAGCCCTGGGGACGATGGACCCGTCGGGAACAGGGGTAGCTTTCTTCTGGCCCTCGGCGACCCTGGAAACCGTAACGCGCGCCGAGTGTAGCCGCTGGAGCCGCCTGGGCGCGCACGCGGCAGCCGGCCTTCGCTTGCGACTGGCGCTGGGCGGTGGGGAGCAGGAAGCCGTGCTGACACCCGATGGAACGTGTCTTCATGCCGAGGGACCGGCCAAGCACACCGCGGCCCGCGAGCGGCTTCGCGAAGCGGTCCGCCACCGGGAGCGCGCGCGCGGACCGCTACGAAGAGACGATCCGGACGCGGCGGTGGCCATCTGGATGCCCCTGTGCAGCGGGCGCTGGTCCCTGGTGGACCGTTTCGATGCCGACGGCCGACGCTTTCTCGTCGCGCAGCGCAACGGCCCGCGGGCCGAGCGCCCCGAGGGGTTCACGCTCCGGGAGAGACAGGTGGCGACCCTCCTGGCGCTCGGCCACTCGCACTACCTCGTCGCGTACTCGCTGGGCCTCTCGGAGTCGGCACTGGAAAACCATACACGTCGTGTCATGACCAAGCTAGGCGCCGTCTCCCGCGTCGAGTTCATCGAGTTGCTGAGCGCCGCGGTATACCCGGCGCCAGGAGGCGCTCGGCACGGATTACGCGGCAAGACAGCCAGACGGAGCGAACCGGCCGGTCCGTTTGTCGCAAATCCCCAAAGGCGACTCCCGCGATCGTATAAAGACGTTGACGGATAGCCGGTGGGAAATGTCTTCACAGCTCGATCGACACACTTTTCGTAGAATCGCGACCGGTCACCGGCGAGAACGGATGAAGATGAACTCCAAAAGCAGGGCCTCCGAACGTTGTTTGCTGTCGCCGTTCGCGGTGTCTGTTCTGCTTGTCTCCTGTAACGTGTACGATCCCGGCCTGGTCGAATGGGTTTCCCCGTATTCCCCGGACGCCGGCATGGATGGCGCGGTTTCGGGAGTCGACGGTCCCGAAGAAGACGCGGGAAAGGACGACGGCGAGCAAGGCGGCGACGAAGACGCGGGCGGCGCTCCGGTGGGTGAATGCGTCCCGAACCGGGACGATGATGGAACCTGTTCGGAGACATGCCCCGAGGTGTGCGACGGTAAGGACAACGACTGCGACGGTTCCACGGATGAAGGCGAGGCGGCCGATTCCTGTGATCTGCCCCACGCGGTCTCCGAGTGTGCGGACGGCGAGTGCGCGATTGCGGAGTGCCGCGACCTTTTCGGCGACTGCGACGACGACGAATCCAACGGTTGCGAAACGTCATTCAGTGAAGAGACCGATTGCGGCGGTTGCGGGAACCTGGATGAGGAATACGACTGTACCGTGCTACCCAACGTCGATGACGTCTCTTGCGTCGCTCACGCATGCGTGATCGATTCCTGTCGGTTCGGGTTCTCCGATTGCGACGGCGACGCCTCGAACGGCTGCGAGATCGGCGGCCCGTCGTGCGATGCGCTTTTTGATTTTCCGCCGAGCAATTTCGATCCGGACGAGCCGGCGGTCTTTGCCGGTGCCGGGAACCAGCTGACGCTGGATTGCGGGATATCGGTCTTCAATTCCGAGACCCTTACCTTTTCGAACTGGTGCGGAGAATACGAGCCCACGCCGGTCGTTCGTGAACAAACCGGCGGTCCGGAGGCGGTGATCGTACCGTTCGGCGGTCTGAACGTCGTATCCGGATCGACGTTGAAGCTCGATGGCGACCGACCCGTGATCATCGCCGTCTACGGCGACGCGACCATCGACGGGGTAGTCGACGCCGGTGCCGGCGGTTCCGCGGCCGGACCCGGGGCAGACCAATCCGATTGCGCGGTTCCGGATGGCAATGACGACACGGACGATGACAACGGCGGTGGAGGCGGCGGTGGGGGCGGATTCGGCGCGGCGGGCGGAGGCGGTGGCAGCGGACACGACGGCGGAGCATCGGTCGCGGGCGGCAGCGCCGCGGGCAACGCCGAGCTCGTTCCTCTTCGCGGCGGATGCTCGGGCGGCCGCGGGGGCCGCGGGAAAAGCTCCTCCGCCGCTGGCCGGGGAGGCGGAGGAGGCGGCGCCGTGCAGATCTCGGTTTCCGGAAGCCTTTCCGTCAACGGTACCATCTCGGCGGCCGGAGGCGGCGGACGTATCGGCGACCAGCAGGAGGACGGTGGAGGCGGAGGGGGCAGCGGCGGTGCGATCCTGCTCGAAGGGGATACGGTGACGGTCGCCACCGGCGCGGTCGTGGCTGCAAACGGCGGCGGCGGTGCGAGCGGTAACCAGACGAACTCCACGGACGGCGCCGACGGGGAAGACGGCGGTAATGACGCGACCGCGGCTGCAGGCGGAACCGCCGGCAACGGAGCGGGCAACGGGGGCGACGGCGGTGCGAGCGGCTCCGAAGCCACCGGCGGCCAAGACGGGCAGCGGTATTCACGCGTGCTGTCCAGCTACAACGGAGCCGGCGGAGGCGGAGGCGGAGGAAGCGCGGGACGCATCCGTATCAGCGGAAACAGCTCGTGTAGCCTGCAAGGCAGCACGAGCGCGGCTGCGGATACTACTGCCTGTCCATAAATCCGCTCATGAGGAACGCCATGCGCATCGCTGCCGGCCAGACGGCCCCCGACTTCACCGCCACCGTTCACGGAAGCAAGCCGCTGCTTACGCTATCCGCTCTGTCCGGCCGAAAGGTCTGGCTGGCATTTTTCCGCTACGCAGGTTGCCTGCTGTGCAACCTTCGCCTGCACCAGATGATCGAGCGCTATCGGGACTGGAGCGCGAAGGGTCTCGAGATCGTCGCCGTGTTCCAGGCGCCGGTGGAACAGGTGGCGCACTACGTCGGGAAACAGAAGGCCCCCTTCCGCGTCGTATGCGATTGCGATCCTCTAAAGTCAACCCATTGAACGAGCTTGACACCCCGGGCGCCGCCTGTGAGCCTGGTGTTTCCGACGCCCGGACGATCGAGGGAGCGAATTCCATGAGCGATGTATTCAGCGATCCCCATCTTCTGCGTTTGAAAGAGAAGTTCGAAAACACGCCGGACACCATCATCCTGAAGACCGATGTGCTGCGAGAGGGTGTGAAATACACCGGCGAACTGCGGGAGATCGGACAGTGGTCGACCTGTACCGACACCTTTCTGGGCCGCGAGGAAGCTCCCGAGCTCGCCCCGGACCGCGAATCGCTGAAATTGCCCAACCAGTTCATTCTCGCGGACGATACGCGGGTGAATATCGAGCTGGACCGCGCCAGCCCCTACACCGTCCGCGACGACGGCTCGGGCGGTTTCCTGCTTTGCCGCGACGGGCAGCCCGTGACGACCATCGGCTTTCCCCGGAGAACGGTTTTCGCCAAAACGCTGTCCGACGGCTCTCCTGTCGCTCCCTCGCTCAACCAGAGGTCCGAGGTGTGCGCCGCCATCCTGCACTCGCTTTTCTGCGAGTACGCGAAGCGGGGAGAGCAGTGCGCATTCTGCTTCATCGGCAATACCTTGAAGGGACTGAGCCTCGCCGACCTGGGCGGCGCCGGGCCCCTGGAATCGAACAAGAGCATCGAGGCCTGTTGCCTGGCGGCCGAGGAGATGCGTCTGGTTCACGTGGTGGTCAGCGGGGGCGCCTTCGTCAATACCGCCGCCGAGGCCAGGTCCTACGCCAGGACCATCTCCGCGCTGCGAAAGGGAGTCGGGCCCAGAACGCTGATCACCGCCGTTTGCCAGGCGTTCGACGAGAGGGGATGGTTGCTTCTCAAGGAAGCCGGCGCCGATCGCGTCCAGCCAAATCTCGAGGTTTGGGACGAGAAGCTCTGGCCCGGCATCATCCTCGGCAAGCACAGGGCGGTCGGCAGATCCGAATGGATCGAAAGATTGAGGACAGCGGTCGATATCTTCGGCGTCGGCGAGGTCGCTACCAATTTCGTGGCCGGCGCCGAGATGCTCCCCCCGCACGGCTTCCGGGATTCTTTTGAGGCGCTGAAATCGAACATCGAGGGATTCGCCTCACTGCTGGAGATGAACGTCGTTCCCGTATTCGGCTTCCTGACCAAGGCCAAGGGGACGCAATACGAAAAGGCCGTATTGCCGGCCACCGACTACTACCTCTCCCTCGGCTGGGAGCGAACCATGCTCATGAAGCAGCACGGCATGTATCGAAGGTATCGCGGCGGCATCGACGCCGATTTTTCCTGCTACAAATGCGTGACCCACAAGACCGGACAGGATTACCCCAGGGTTCTCGGGCTCAACGCCGACCCCCGGGCGGAGTAACGACCGGCCGGCGACGCCCAGGAACAGATCAGTTCCTAGAACGCTATGCCGGTGGTCTGTTTGCGGTCCAGCAGCCTGGGATAGTCGCGGGTGAACTGCATACTGTAGCAGTAATAGCAGTATAGCCCCAGGGTGGGCGGATCGATGCCCATCTGCGGAAAGCCCAGATCCGGATAGACGCCGTATTTTTCCAGCAATTCGTGAACCATCAGCCCGAGCTTGAGAAAAAAATCGGTGGGCGGCGGATCTCCGGTTTCGAAATTCAAGAGGGGATTGGCCGTCCATACCGTGAACCAGGGCACGATACCCCTTTTGATCAGGTACTCGAAGCCTTCCGCGTACGACCGGATCGCTTCGTCCCGTGAGAGGAAGCCCTCCCTGGGCGCGCACTCTATCCCCGCCACGAAATTGGTGCCCACGTGGCCGCGGCCGAAAACGTCCACCGCATCCTCGAGCCGCCTCAACCAGGTCTCGCGACCCACGGCCCTGGCCTTGCCGGGCACGATCTGCGGATAGAGCCGCTCGTCCCAGACCTCCAGATCGAAAAGGACGTTGGTGGCGCCGAGCGCTTTGAGATCCTTCTGATCCTCCTTCCTGAGCGCCTGGGAAAAAACGGTCACCTCTTCCGGGGTCTGGATGCGATCCAGGATGGTCTGAAGGCATTGCTTGAGGTACCCGGCCTCCCGTTCCGTGTTGTAAAGCGCCCCTCCGTTGAGCTTTAATTCCTTGAGCTTCACGTCTTCCCGGCAAGCGATATCGACGGCCTCCGCCATCATGTCGTAATCGGGAATCGGTCGGGTTGCCCCTGTTTGCAGCCGGTATTCCATCAGGGGCGCGAAGAAGCAGTACCGGCAGTAATCGCCGGTCTTGAAATAGGCGCAGAAATCTATCGGGCTCACCAGCAGACAGGAAGGGCCTCGCTGAACCAGATATTCCTCGCACGGTGTGCCGTCCGAGGTCTGCTGATCCATGTAAGAAGGACGTGGCGTAAAACGCACCTCGCCGAGGTCGCTGTCGCCGCAAAACAGGGTATACTTCCCGTCGCGGCACCTGATTTCGTAAGGGCTTTCCGCGTCTATCTTGATGTCAACGGTGGTCTCGTCCTCCACGAAGTGAAACTGGCTGGGTGGCGGGCTGAAATCGCTCACCACGGTTTCGAACTTCGAAGACAGGCCGGTGAGGCAGGACGCCTCGCCCGCCTTTTGGATGTCGCCGTTCAGTTTGATCCCGCGCCTGAGGATGTCGGCCTTGACGATGATCTTTTTTGGCGTGTCGGAGAATTCGTCGAACAGTCTTTCCAAGAGTTGCATTAATATTCCCTCCTCCATATTTTCGACCGCTGTCCCAATCGGTGGCGCCCAATCGCGCGTACGCGGCACGAAGCGGTTCTTCGTATCACGGTTCTATCGGAACTCGTACATCGGTTCAACCTCGCTAGCAACCGCCGGAGGCTAAATAGTCAACCGGAATAAAGCTCGGGGGGGAAGAACTTCTGACGGTACCTCGCCAGGGTCTCGTAGCGCCAGAGTTACCCCGCGCGTGCCCGGGTAGCGAACCGTGCCTCTTGAACCCTGCCGTAGACAAAACCTCGGAGTGCGTGACCAAAAGGCCGGCCGGTTGGCCCGGTAGTGCTCCGGATCCGAAGAAGTGACAGAGTTAAGCGGTACACCTTCTTCGCTTCACCGTTCGGGATGCGCCGCGTAGTCGATACTATTGAGAGCGGCGAAGGCGAGAAGATATGCGCCGACCGCTGCCATCATCGCGAAGGAAAAGCCCTCCACCATCGATACGATAGCCGTCAATATAGAGCCGGCCACGCTGAAGCAGCCGTTGACAGCCCAGGCCCAGGGCACGAGCGTGGAGTTATAGCGATTCAGCACCCTCAGGCCGTAGGCGAACGGCACGCCCAGCAAAAAAGCCACCGGGGCGATCACCATGCCGGCAACTACGATACGCACGGCCAGGGGCAGCGTGATCAGCGATGCCATTCCGTGAGGCCACCCGAGCAGAAAAACCGCCATGACCGCGGCAAGAGCCACGGGAACCAGCCACGACTTGCTCGGCGAAGCATCAAACCATCGGGCGGAGAGCAAGCTGCCGATTCCGGCAAAGAAGAGCATGGACGCCAGGGTGACGGTGATGGAATAGACCGGGTGACCGAGAAACACCGTGAGCTTCTGCAGCATGCTCACCTCTATCATGATGAACCCCAGACCGACGCCGGCGAAATAGGCGAGAAATCGCGTCGCACCGCGGCGTTCTATCGTCGTTCTGCCGAACAGAGGCACGACGATGAAGGCCAAGCTGAACAGGGCGCTTAGCATCAACTGGGCCACCAAGAAAAACGGATTTCCCTGGGAAACGCTGGACACTTCGCCCGCGAATCGACGGCTTCCCCAGACGTCGCTCCAACGATGGTAATTGAAGAAATAAGGTCGATCATCCGTGGTCGGCGAGATATCGCGCTCGAATGCGGCAATAAAAGCGGCCTTCGATTCGGACACGATATACTGCTCCACGATGTTGCCATGATTATCGCCCGGCGTATATACAGGCGTTATGCCGTTCTTTCTCTGAAACGCACGGGTCGACCGCTTCTCGGCCGGGGTAAAACCGGACGGCTTTACCATCACCGTCGCCATCGAATCGGGCGTCTTCATGATCATGATGGCGTCTTCAAACTTCGCGGGCGCCCCGGGCGGAAAGGCTGTGTAGAAATTCGTTACCATACGCAGCACTTCCATGTCTTCCGCCATGCGAATGAACTGCACGATACCGCCTTCGGCCAGATGCTCGAACATGGTAGCGATGGCTTCAGTCGTGTAGAGGTAGTTTTCCGCGAGCACGTAGGCGCCCGACTTCAGCCCGGTCCAGGTGTCGACACCGGTCAACTGGATGACGTCATAGGTTTCCCGGTCGCGCATGAGAGCGGCCCGGCCCTCGTCAACCACCAGATGGATGTCCGGATTGTTGACCAGCGTTCTCGAAAACCGCGGAAGGATCCGCTTGTGGATATCGATGATCGGCGCGTTGAGCTCCACTGCCTTCACGTGGCCGGCGCCGGCGGCGTACGCCGCCCAGACGTCATTGGCTCCGCCCACGCCGATGATGAACACTCGCGCGTTCTTTTTCAAACGCATCGAGGCCGAATAGGTAGAGGCCCGGACGATCTCGAGCGCCTCCGGATGATCGCTGAAATTGATCATCACCGTACCGGCGCTCGCGTCCTGAACGATGGCGCTCTCCTCCGGCAAGGGCGGAAACCGATCACGCTTGCTGCCCAGGCCGTAGATGACCTCGCTCCTTTTTTTCACGTAGACCATGTCGATACGGCTGGTAGCGGTCCACTTGGTATAGCCGATCAGATCGGGCGCGCGATTGACCTGGAGGTACTTGGACAGCTCGACGATATATCTCCCGCGAACCGGAAAGAGCGCTTCCAGACGGGGCATGAGGACGATGCCGAGCAGCAAGAGAGCCGCGATCAATACCCTCGTCAACCCGGGTCGCCGGCCTTGGGCCAGCGGCCATACGCCGACCAGAGCGACGAGCCAGAGCGCCACCATGCAACCGCCGCCGCCGTAGGTGGATAGCGCCTTGGTCGCAAGCAGGCAACCCAGGCCCGCGCCGAGTAGATCGACGAAGTAGAGCCGGTTGACCGTTTCCGGGTTGAAGGTCAGCAACATCCCCACCACGGTTCCGCCGAAGAAGAAAGGGACGGCTGTCACGAGATTGTAAACAGTAAAATGGAGGAGCTCCGCCGGGTGGGAAAGCGTCAGGTTACCTGCCACGGTAGACGACACGGGATAGATACACAAAAAGGTATAGACCGCGGCGAGCGCAGCCAGATAGCCGACCGAAAAGAACCCCAGCCAGAAGCGCGGCCGGTCCCTCAACCGAGCCTGCTGTAGCGTGATGAGGGTCCCGCTGGCGCCGATGGCTAGCAAGCAATTGCTGATAACCAGAAACCCGAAATGGAAGGCCAGGCGAAGCGCGGTTACGCGAATGAGGAGGATCTCGTACATCAACATCGAGCACGAAATCGTTCCGATGAGGAGGAACTTGTACGGTTGCATGGAGGCGTTCGTGAAAGGTAATATGGCTCGTCGATGTTACGTTTGACGGGGCGTAGACAGCATATTCGGTTCGGCAACGATACCCAGAAATGCGGCCGGTCCGCAACGGCATCCCGGTAAAAACCGAGCACTCGTTCAGCGTGGTAACCTGACGCTCCGGATAGCGAGTCCGCTGTCGCAGCCCGGCGCCGCGCGGAAAACGATGGCGGGCGCGCTCCCGGCAGCCATCGCGCTCGCCGCGCCGGCCGACCCCGCGGTTCCGGCCACCAGAGCGGCCGCTCCCAGCCGGGCGATCAACCTGGAGCGCACGCGCTCCCGTTCATCCTCACCCGGCCCGTCTGCCTTAAGCGCCTGCTCGACTATCTTTCGCGCCCGGGGATCCAGCTGGTTCATCCGTACCTCCAGCCATCCCGAGCCCTCAGGCGGACGACCGCCTGGTTGAACGCCTTTTTTGCAGCTCGTAGTCTCGAGTAGACCGTGTTAATGCTTATATCCACGGCCTTGGCGATCTCCCGCGCCGTCATCTGTTCCAGCTCGGCCTGTACGAAGACCTCTCGTTTTTCCTGGTCCAGGCCGTCCAGCAGCCCGTAGAGCAGGCGAACCGCTTCGGTAGCGCTGGCGAGGGATTCCGGGCGCGAGTCGGGGGAGGTGTCCGCCACCCCCTCGGAAACCAGCAGGCTGGTCGGTTTTCGCTGTTCCGAGCGCCGATAGCCGCGTACCGTGTTCAGAACGATTCCGAAGAGCCAGGTCTTGATCGAGGAACGTCCTTCGAACCCCGGCAAACGGCAATGCACGACGAGAAGGACGTCCTGTACCGCGTCTTCCAGGGAGCCATCAGCCGTCCCCAGCCGTTTTGCCGAACGCCAGACAAAACCGAAGTACTCCTCGTAGATGACCCCGTATGGCGGTATCTCCGTCGGCGCTTCGCGCTTGCGCTCGCTCTCGAGCCGCTTCCGCTTCAGGGCGACCGCACCGGCTTGAACCGCCGACTCCATATCGCTGAGTCGCCGCAGACCGCCGGCCCCGTCAGTCGTTGTTGCAGCTCGTACCCTACTCGGAGCCATGCCGCCAGGGGGGGCGGGCCGGTGCACCGGTGCCCGATCCTTCACCCTGGGCAGTAGACAGGTCGTACAATTCGGCGGTAAAAGGGTAAGGGGTTCACGACCGGAGAGGAGCACCGGCAGCGAATATCTTGCGGATGCCGAAAACCAGGGTAGTCGGTTGGGGTTTACAGCTTGCCGTAGCTTGCTTGCCATCGTTCGGTTGCGGAGGGGTGGAGGACGTCTATCTGGGTGGCGGTGCGCCCGCGGAGCCGGATGAGCAGCGAAGCACTCCGAGTGAAGAGAGCCATGATGCGGCGGTTACACGGGAGGCGTCGGCCGGCCCGTTACCGGAAGCCGGGGACGGTGCGCCGGGGGCTGGCTGGCGGGACGCTTCCGCGGACGGCGGTTCCGATGCGACCGATTCTGCGGCGCCGGCAATGCCCCGGGACGGCGGGGAGTGGCCGTTTGCGGATGCAGGAGACCGCAGACGCGCAGATGGCGGGGTTCCGTGGCCGTGCGATACGAGAGGTCCCTATTGCACGCCCGACGGCGAGGTATACGAAAACGAATGCGCGGCCGACCGGGCCGGGGCGCGCGACGAGTATTACTGTCCCTGGGAAACGCTTTGAATAGGCGGGTTCGATGCGCGTTCGCCGCGGTCGGCGTGGCATGGCTGCTTCAAGCCTGCGCGGTACCGACTGCGCTCGCCCAGTCCGCAGGTCCCACGTCGGACGAGGCCGGAATCGAGCTGGGCTGGTACGCGCCCTCCGGTTGCCCGCAGGAAGAACAGGTCCTGGCCGAGGTCGTAGACCTGCTGGGTGAAAGATCGGACCGCCCGCTGACCGGTCGTATCAGCGTGCAGGCCTACGTGGAGCGCGAAGGTCGGCCGGGCGAGAAGCGCTGGCTTCTCGAGTTACGGATCTCAGGCGCCGTCAGCGGCCGCAGGACGCTCCGGGGCGATTCCTGCGAGGCGCTCGCGGAAACGGCCGCGGTGCTGATCGCCCTGGTCATCGAGCCCGAGCTGGCGACCGGCGCCGAGGTGTTGCCGCCGGCCGTTGAGGAAGAAGGACAGGGCGATCGAGAAAGAGGCGAGCCGGACGAGGAGCAGGCTGATACGGACGAGGATACCAGCATCGATAGAGGGGACGAGGAAGGCTTCTTCGATTCCGTTCGCCTTCGACTGGAGGCGGGGGCGAACGTGCTGGCGGATCTGGGCGCACTTCCGCAGCCGGCAGTGGGGGTCGGGGGGCTGGTTGCGCTGAACCTGGATCGGGTTCGCGCGGCCTTGTTTGCGCACTACGTGTTCCCGAACAGCACCGGCATCTCCGGCTACCAGACGGTCCGGGTGAGCTTCGAGCTGATCGAGACGGGTTTGCAGGTGTGTTACAGGGCTCCGCTGGCCGATTCCGGCGTGGGGCTGGGCCCCTGCGGTGAGGTCAGCCTGGGGGTGATGAAAGGAGAATCAACCGGTGTTCAGGACGAGGCCCGCAACAGCTCTTTCTGGCTGGCGCTGGGCCCTGGAGTTCATCTGGACTGGCGTTTTAGCGAACGATTCGGTCCGTACGGCGAGGTGGGCGCGTTGTTTCCGCTGCGCCGGCCCGGATGGTTGCTCCACGACCTGGGGCCGGCGCATCGCAGCGAGCCCATGGTGTTGCGTATTCTTCTGGGAGCCTTCCTCCTACTTTGATCGGCCTACCGTTTCAGGTCCGCCCTCGTCCCTTTCCCGCCTACCGGCAGCGGCCCCAGCGCTCGCAGACGGCGGGGGCGACGCAGTGCTCATCGGTGAGGCACTCGACACACTCTCCGTCGTCCGCGCAGTGAGGAGAGGTCGGGTCCGTGCAGTCCGTGCTCTGTATGCACTCGACGCACACCTGGCGATCCGGATCGCACACGGGCAAGTCGGGATCAGTGCATGCATCGCTCGAGTCGCAGGTATCCAAACATTCGAGTTGCTGCGGGTCGCATGTTTGGCTGTCGCCGCACTGATCGTCGTTCAGGCACTGAACGCACTCCTTGCCGTCGGGATCGCAGAACTGGTCCTGCTCGTCCTGGCAATGGTCGTCTACGAGGCACTCCACGCACTCGCTGCTCTGTTCGTCGCAGTAGGGATCGCTCTGCGAGCAGACCTGGTCGCCACATACCTCTCCCTGTAGGCCCGCGTCCGCTTGGTCCGGCTGGCTCCAACCGCCGCTTCCGGCAACCCATCCCGATCCGGCCGCATCGCCTCCGCCAGTGCCCGCTGCAGGCCAGGGAATTCCCGCCGAGCCGCCCTCTCCGTTGCCAGCCGCCGGTCCGACGCCGCCCGAACCCGCTGTCTGGCTCCCCCCCGTTCCGGCCTGCGAGTCGGCCGAGCCGGTCTGGCCTGCCGCGCCGGTTCCGGCGTTCGCTCCGGCATCTGTTTTATCGGTGTCGGTCATCTCCGCGCCGCAGCCAAATACCGCCAGCATCGCGAACGCGACCCATGAGCTTCGTATCGATGACATTTGTACGTTCCTCCTTCGACCCAGGGGCGGCCTCGGCCGTTCCCCGGAAATGCGTCGTCCCGCTATCCTCGAGCCGCTCAATCGCTCCTTAATGGCCGCTACCACGAATTCCCGTCGGTCAAATCGGACGGAGAAATCGAAAACCAAGAAAAATACGACGTCCCCGACTCGTCTCTACGCTTTTTTTCAAGAAACCAGCCGTTTGCGGCCATTGGGAAGGGGCGTAGAGAGCGAGAGGAGGGAATTCATGGACGAGAGGCTACCTTTGTCGGCGCGAACGGTCGTGGTTATCACAACGGCGGTCATCTTCTGGGGGTGTTCTGCGGAAAACCAGAACGAAAACGGCGGCCTGCAACCCGGTATTTCGTCGTCGACCGGAGCCGGCGCGGGGAGCGCGGCCGGTGACGGAGCCGCAGGCGGCGCCGCAGCGGGGGCCGGACGCGGAACCGCCGGCAGCGCGGCGGCGGGCGACGTCGTGGTCCCAGGCGAGGACTGCGCCGCCGTGTCGCAGACCGCGGATAACACGTTGCAGCCGGCCGATATCATCTGGGCCATCGATACCTCGGGGAGCATGAGCGAGGAGATCGTCTTCGTCCAGAACTACATGAACGAATTCTCACAGCAGATCGTGGACAGCGGCATCGACGCCCATGTCGTCCTCATCGCCAGGGCGCTGGACGCGGGCACCGATTCGCAGGCCCAGCCGCAGGACTTCTGGGACAACCTGTTCGGCGGCGGCGGAGGCGGCGGGGGCAACTGGGAGACGAGAGGCGTATGCATCAACGCGCCGTTGGGCTCGGGCTTCTGCCCCGACGACACCAACCTGCCCAACTACGCTCACATCGACCAGGAAGTGGGAAGCCACGACGCGCTCACCCAGTTCGCCGCCACATTTCCGCAGTGGCAGCAGCACCTGCGCCCCAACGCGACCCGGACCTTCGTGGTAGTGACCGACGACAACGCGGAATTCGAGAACGACAGCGACTACAACTCGGGTGCGGCACAGCAGCTCACCAACGCCACCGAGTTCACCGCCTGGGTGTCGCAGCACCCGGACGTGTTCCCGGCCTGGAGCTTCTCCGGCATCTTCTGCTTCACCGAGTGCCCCGATGCCGCGGCCACCGGCACCGTCTACAGCGAGCTGGTGGCCCAGACCAGCGGCGTGTCCGGCGACCTGTGTCTGCAGGACTTCCAGCCGGTTTTCGACGCGCTGGCGCAGAGCGTCATCGCCAACGCCAAGCTGGACTGCCAGTGGGAGATCCCGCCGCCTCCGGCGGGCGACATCTTCAACGTGGACCAGACCAACGTGCAGTATACCGACGCCGGCGCGGTGCAGAGCCTGATCGGACACGTACCGGACGAGGCGAGCTGCGGCCAGAGGGGCGGCTGGTACTACGATGATCCGGTCAATCCCGGCAAGGTGCTGGTCTGCCCGGAGACCTGCGCCGAGATACAGAGCCAGCCCCAGGCCCAGATCGACATCCTTTTCGGCTGCGACACCGTGGAGCTGCTGGAATAGGCCGGTCATGCGAGGTTTTTATTAATGGCCTCCCAAGCGAACTGTCTGGCGCCTGCAGCTCGGATTTGCCATGATACGGGCCATCTCATGGGGTTGAGCTTCGACGACCTGTACGCGCGGCATTTCGACTTTGTCTGGCGCACGCTTCGCGCCCAGGGGGTATCCGAGGCGCAGGTCGATGACGCGGTCCAGGACGTCTTCCTGGTCGTACACCGCCGGCTGGAGGAGTTCCGGCCGGACAGCCCGGGCGGCTCGGCCAGGGCCTGGATCTTCCAGATCGTCCTGAGGGTCGCCAGTGATTACCGCCGCTCGTTTCGCCGCAAGGGTGGCGCCTTGCCGCTGGATGAATCGCTTGCGCCCGACACCCTTGCCTCGCCGCTGGAAAGAGCCGCCATGTCAGAGGCAGCCCGTACGCTGCAGTGTTTCCTCGACGAGATCGACCAGGACAAGCGCGACGTGTTCATCCTGGCCGAGCTCGAGCAGATGACCGCGCCGGAAATCGCCGACACGCTCGGAGTCAATATCAACACGGTATACTCTAGGCTGAAGACCGCCAGAGACCGATTCGTGGAGGCGGTTCGCCGCAACCGGCGACGCGATCCCGGAGGCCGCGATGAGTGATATGCCAGCAGATGCAAAGAAGGTATTGCAGGAAGCGAGGGAGCGGTACACGCCCGGCCAGCGCGATCGCGAACGCGTGCGACACGCGCTCGACTCGGCCATCGCCGCCGGCGCCGTTTCGAGCGCCGCGTCGGCCAGGGCAGCAAGCCAGGGCGCCGGAACCGCGGCCGCCGGATCATCGGCGCCCGCGGCTGCCGGCGGGGGAGTGGGTACCCCGGCGGCGCTGGTGATGAAGGTGCTGGTGGGGGTGGTCGCTACCGCGGCTACCGTCGGGGGACTGGTCATGTGGCAGCTCGAACGGTCTCCCGTAAAAGAGAGGGCCGGGAGCGAAGAAGGCGGTGCCCCGCAGACGCCATCCCCAGCCGTCGACGAACGATCCGTGCGAGAGAGCGCAAGCGATTCCTCCCCCACCTCCACACGGTCGATCGATACATGGGATAAGCCGGCATCCGAACCACTGTCGCGGGAGTCGGACAGCGCACCGTCTGCGAATGACGAGGCCGCAAGAGCGGCAGGGGATCGGTTCCCGCCGTCCACGGCGGCGAGACGACGTCCGTTCGATCGAGAGCCCGCGGCAAGCGAACGAAAGACAGCGCTGGGTCGCGAGCAGAAGGCGGGTACCGATCGGTACACGCCCCGGGCCCCGGAACCTTCGGTCCGTCGCACCGGGGCCGAAGAACCGACCAGAGGCCGCTCCGCGCCATCCGGATCAAACGCGGCCCTCCGCTCGGGGCTACGGGACGGAAGCGGTGCTCGATCGCGCAGCGGTTCGGGTGCCCTGCCGTGCGAAAGCGGTAATGGGGCAGACGAAACGGGCTCGGCAACGTCGGCGCAGGGCGCAGAACCGGTTGCCGAGAAATCGCAACCATCCGCCGAACAGCCTGCCGCGGCCGAGCCCGGAGAGGTTTCTCTGGAAAGCGAGATCGGCCTGATCCGGGCGGCGTCACGAGCACTGATGAACAACGAACCCGAAAGTGCGCTGCGTCTTCTCGATCACCATGCCGAGCAATATCCCGATGGGGCGCTGAGCCAGGAGCGGCAGGCCTTGCGGGTGATCGCGCTATGCGAGCTGGGCGAATGGAGCCGGGGCACACGGGAAAAGGATCTGTTCCTGCAAAATGCGCCCGACTCGCCGCTCGCAGACCGCGTCAGAAAGGCGTGCCGCCTCGCGCCATAAGGTCCGTGTTCCCGCCTCGTGGATAAGAGGTCCGGGCCCGAATTGGGAAAAAAAGCTTTGCTCACCGACTGTATATCAGGACATCGGAGGCAGGAGGAAGCAGGATATGGAAAGATCGGGAGGAATGGGGCGCAACTCGAAGATAGCGGCTCTGGCTGCGCTCTGCGCGCTGGTGCTTACCGGCTGCTCGGCCGAAAACGATTCGGGGCCGGGGGGCGGTACCATCCTGGGCGGCGCCGGATACGGGAACGGCTCCGCCGGCAGCGAGGGCGCTCTGGCGGGCAACGGCGGCGGCGCGGGCGGCGCGGGCGCGGGCGGCGCGGGCGCGCTGGACAGCGGGGTGACCGACGCCTGCGCGTCGATCAGCCGCGAGCCCGAGCAGGTCGTGGTCGAGGTGCCGACCGAGGTCGAGGTCGAGGTGGTGGTGGGAGGCCCCGTATCGCTCTACGTCATGCTCGACCAGTCCCGCAGCATGGAGAACCTCTCGAGCGCCGGCACGAAATGGGACGTGGCGGTGGCAGCCATCAACACCTTCGTCAACGATCCGATGTCGGCCGATCTGGACATCGCGCTGCAGTACTTCCCCATCCCGGGGGGCGATTGCGCCGGGGCGGGGTTTTCCACTCCCGAGGTGCCCATGGGCCTTCTGCCCGGAAACGCGGCTGCCATCTCGGCCTCGCTCGCCCAGCACTTTCCGGGTGCCGGAGGAGGAGGAGGGTTTTTCGGCGGCGGGAGCGGCGGTACGCCCATCGAGGGCGCACTGCGCGGGGTCACAGCCTACTGCGCCCAGTACAAGCAAGACCCGGCCCTGAACCCTGAGGGCAAGAACTGCGTAGCGGTCCTGGTCACCGACGGACTGCCCAACGGGTGCAACGGGGACTGGGGTGTACTGACCGGCATCGCTGCCGACGCCTACAACAACCAGGGCGTCATGACCTTCGCCATCGGCATGGACGGCGCCGACTTCAACCTGCTCGACCAGATCGCCCAGGCCGGCAACGCCGACTGTACGCCCGACCCGGCCGACCTGACCTGGTCCTGCAACGTGAGCACGGGCGGCATGACCTTCCTGGACGCGCTGAACCTGATCCGCGAGGTCTCCACCGAGTTGCGGACCGTCACCCAGATGGTGCCCCAGATAGAGATCCAGAAGCTCGAATGCGAATGGGAGATCCCGGAACCGCCCGCGGACGAGGCGTTCAACCGGGACAAGGTCAACGTGGAGTTCTCTCCCACGGGACAGGATGCGGACAAGCAGATTTTCGGCAGAGTCGATTCGGCGGACCAGTGCGGGAGCAACCTTGGCTGGTACTACGACGACCCGGACGATCCCACGCGGATCATCGCCTGCGAGCAGGCCTGCTCGCTGATCGAAGCCTCGGAGACCGGCAAGCTCAATATACTACTAGGCTGCGGAACGGTCGTAATCGAATGAAAATGGGATCCGGTGAATATCTTCTCCGACCGCTGTGGTTTGAAGTCGAAAAAACTGTGTTATCCTGGGGCTATCATCTCGTGCGTCGTAGGGGTCGTTGATACCACCAGTAAAAACCCGGGGGGCGAGGCTGCTTGCGCGCGATAAGTGCCCATCTGGAGCTCGCCTGCTCGCGTGGCTGGCGGTATCGGTTCTGCTCGTCTCGTGTAACCCATACGACCCGAGTCTCGTGCAGTGGTTCTCTCCGTATTCCGCGGATTCCGGCCTGGACGGCGCGGTCGGGAAAGAGGACGCGGGTAAAAAGGACGCGACCGCCGATGACGACGACGCGGGCGAGACGGTCGTGGAGCAGTGTGTTCCCAATCCAGACGACGACGGGACGTGCCCCGAAATCTGTCCCGAGGTGTGCGACGGCGAGGACAACGACTGCGACGGATCCACGGATGAAGGCGAGGCCGCCGATTCCTGCGAGCTGCCCAATGCCTCGGCCGAATGCGCGGAAGGAGCCTGCCTGGTCGCAGAGTGCCAGGGCCTGTTCGGCGACTGCGATGGCGAGGACAGCAACGGGTGCGAGAGATCGCTGGATACGGAAACCGACTGCGGACGGTGCGGCGAGGAGTGCGGGGAGCTCGACAACGCGGTCGAGGTGGGCTGCGTTCAGGGGGAGTGTAGCCCGCTCGCCTGCGAGCCCGGGTTCGACAACTGCGATAAGGAATCCGAAAACGGTTGCGAGTCCACGCTCGACACGCTCGAGCACTGTGGCGGCTGCGACACCGCGTGCGACGGCGCCTCGTGCGCGGGCGGGGTGTGCTCCGAGCTCGATTGCGGCGACGGCCTGGCGGACTGCGATGGCGACACGGACAACGGCTGTGAGGCCTCTCTGAACACGGTGACCGACTGCGGCGCCTGCGGCAGGACCTGTGCCCCGAACAACGCCACGGCCCGCTGCAACCAGGGCAAGTGCGAGTTCGTCGGCTGCAAGCCCGGCTTCGACGACTGCGACAGCGACCAGGCCAACGGCTGTGAGACCGCGCTCGACAAGCTGTCGGACTGCGGCGAGTGCGAGAAGGTTTGCCGCGTTCCCGACGGGGAGCCTTCCTGCGCGGGAGGCATCTGCACGGCGGCCAGCTGCGGCGAAGGCCTGGCCGACTGCGACGGGGATATCAGCAATGGATGCGAGACGTCGCTGAGAACTCTCGATAACTGCGGCGTATGCGGTCAGACGTGCGGGCCCTATCCGGACATCGAGGTTACCTGCGAGACAGGGGTATGCCAGATGGAGCATTGCGAGGAGGGCTACTGGGACTGCGACGGCGACCCCTTGAACGGCTGCGAGAGTGCGCTCAAGGACAACCAGAACTGCGGGCAGTGCGGCAACATCTGCGCTTTCGACCACGCCACCGCGTCGTGTTCCACCGGCGCGTGCGTGTTCACCGCCTGCGTCTCGGGATGGGGCAATTGCGATGGCGATACGGGCAACGGCTGCGAGACGCCGTTGGACACGGAAGATAATTGCGGAAGTTGTGGACACGAGTGCGGCTCCTCCGAACAGTGCTGTCCCGATCTGACCTGCAAGCGGTGGCACTGCTGAGTATACGCTGCCCGGACAGCGACGCATTCCGGCAGCACCGAACGGCGGGCTGCCAACGGGCGGCGGTTACGTCTTCTATCCACCAGGCGTGAATATGTGACCTACCGGTCGGAGCTGGTGCCACAGGCAACGACACCGGCATACCTGTAGGTTTGAAGTGGGCCGGGCCGCAAGGGATAATATGCAAGGGCAAGTTTATGGGATAATAGATAGGGGAAATCAATTCAATTCCCGGGAAAGCACGTGGTACGGAAGGCATCGCGAAAGCGAGAATGCTTGGCGTCAAAAAGGGGAGACCCCGCGCGCCAGTCGTTTGCATCACGGGTGCGTCTCGCAATAAGCGAGCCCCATCGAAAGCCCGCGGTGCTTCCGGATCGCAATAGGCCGGCCCCATCGAAGCCCATGGCGTCTCGAGCGGTTCTGTCGACCTTGTCGGCCGTGACGATCCTGACGGCCCTGGCAGCCGCGGTACCGGCTTGCAGCGTATACGATTCCCAGCTGGTGGACACTCCCTTCCAGCCGGGAGGGAAAGACGGCGGAGGCGCGTCCGAGGCAGGCGCCGGAGACGGCGCGATCGACGACGGTCCGATCCCGGATACGGGCGTGGCGGATGTCGAACCGGGAGAGGAAGACGCCGTCGTGGATGGCGGGGGCAAGGGCGAGGACGGCGGGCAGCAGTGCGTCCCCAACCCGGACGACAAAGACGGGACGTGTCCGGAGATATGCCCCGAATTTTGCGACGGCGCGGACAACGACTGCGATGGGGAAACGGACGAGGAGGAGGCCGACGAGTCGTGCCAGGTGGCCAACGCGGTTTCCGCCTGCGTCAAGGGCTCCTGCGTGATCGTACAGTGCGACGTCGGGTACGATAGCTGCGATGGCGAGGCGGAAAACGGCTGCGAGACCGCGCTCGATACCCTGTACGACTGCGGAGCCTGCGGCGAAACCTGTTCCGGTGCGTCGTGTGAGGGCGGCGTCTGCACCCCGCTCGAGTGTGAAGAGGGTTTTGCCGACTGCGACGCGGATCCGGACAACGGGTGCGAGGCCGCGCTGGACACGCTCATCGACTGCGCGATGTGCGGCAATAGCTGCGGCTATGACAACGCCCATGCCAGCTGTGAAAGCGGAGCCTGCGAGATCGTGCAGTGCGAGCCCGGATACGGCGACTGCGATATGGATCCGTCAAACGGATGTGAAGTCCGGCTCGATACCCTGTCCGATTGCGGCGAATGTGGGCAGCGGTGCGACGGCGAGTCCTGCGCGGGAGGCGCGTGCACCTCGCTCGAGTGCGAGACGGGATACGCCGATTGCGACGGCGACGGTGACAACGGCTGCGAGACGCTACTCGACACTCTCGACGACTGCGGCATGTGCGGTACAAGCTGCGTTTTTCCGCAAATGATCAGCGCCTGCGACGATGGACGCTGCGAGTTCATCCAGTGCCGGGCCGGCTTTGACGATTGCGACGGGGATCGGTTTAATGGCTGCGAGACCGCGCTGGACAGGCTGACCGATTGCGGCGCCTGCGGGGTCAGGTGCGTGATCCCGAACGGCGATCCCTCCTGCTCCGGAGGCATCTGCACGGCGGCTGATTGCGAGGCGGGATATGCCGACTGCGACGGCGACGTCGACAACGGCTGCGAGACATCGCTGAAAACCCTCGACGATTGCGGCATGTGCGATACTGCCTGCGGCCCGCTCGACAATGCCACGGCGACCTGCGCCAGCGGAAGCTGCGAGATACAGAGCTGCGGCGCGGACTGGGTTGATTGCGACGACCAGGCGCCGAACGGTTGCGAGACCTCGTTGTTGACCGAGGACGATTGCGGCGGCTGTGGCCAGAGCTGCAGCCTGCCCAACGCCACGGCCTCCTGCGCCACGGGCAGTTGCCTGGTGAGCGGGTGCGACCAGGGCTGGGGCGACTGCACCGCCGATCCGGGATGCGAGACCCGGCTGGGCACGGTCGCCGACTGCGATCACTGCGGCGACGCCTGTCCCGATCTGCCCCACGCCGCCGAGGTCTGCAGCGACGGCGTCTGCGGCATGGGGGCCTGCGACACGGACTGGGGCGACTGCACCACCGACGCCGGCTGCGAGACCTCGTTTACCACCGCGACCAACTGCGGGGGCTGCGCGAACCAGGACGCCAGCCACGACTGCACGCTGCTGCCCAATGTCGTCATTCCCTCCTGCGACAACGGTAGCTGCGTGTTCGAGGATTGCGACGGCCTCTACGAGGATTGCAACGCGAGCCCCGGCTGCGAAACCCTGCTGGGCACCGACACCGCGTGCAGCGAATGCGGAGACGACTGTACCGCGCGGCCGAACGTGGACCAGGTCAGCTGCACCTCCGGTACCTGCGCTATCGTGAGCTGTCTCGGCGATACCAGGGACTGCGACACCGACGACGACCAGACGCGAACCGGCTGCGAGACCCCGTTGGGCACCGTCACCAACTGCGCCGACTGCGGCGATGCGTGCCCCGACCCGCCCCACGCCTATGCCGGCTGCAGCGACCATGTCTGCGGCATCGGCGAGTGCCACGACGACTGGGGCGACTGCAACGGCGAAGCCGGTTGCGAGACCCAGCTGGGTACGCCCACCAACTGCAGCGGGTGCGGGGATAACTGCGAGGCCAAATTCCAGGTCAATACCGCCACTTGCGATTCGGACACCTGCAACATCGTGAGCTGTATGGGCACTTTTCAAGATTGCGACGACGCGCCGGGCAACGGCTGCGAGAAGGACCTGGCCACAGACGCGGACAACTGCGGAAGCTGCGGCTATATATGCACCAACCTGCCCAACGTGCAGACGGCGACCTGTGCGGCGAGCACCTGCGTGATCACCTCGTGCAGCGGCGATTGGTTCGATTGCGACGGGCAGGTGGCCAACGGCTGCGAGAAAAATCTGGCCACAGACGCGAACAACTGTGGAAGCTGCGGCTATGTATGCACCGACCTGCCCAACGTGACCGCCGCCGACTGCG
>CAYVFC010000055.1:22587-46793 GCA_964450715.1 uncultured Sandaracinaceae bacterium
GGAAGCTGCGGCTATGTATGCACCGACCTGCCCAACGTGACCGCCGCCGACTGCGCCTCGCAGCAGTGCGTGATCACCGGCTGCCTGGGAACCAGCGAGGACTGCGACGACGATCCGGACAACGGCTGCGAGATCGATCTGGCGACCGACGTCAACAACTGCAATAGCTGCGGTTACGTCTGTCCCGATCTGGCTTTTGCAGACGAGGTCTGTGCGGGCGGCGCGTGCGGTCTCGGTGCCTGCGACGATAAACACGACAACTGCGACGGCCTGCCCGGCACCGGCTGCGAGGCCGATCTGCTGAACGAGGCCGACAACTGCGGCGGCTGCGGCATCGCGTGCACGGACCTGCCCAATGTGAGCACGGCTACCTGCGAGTCGGGCGACTGCGTGATAACGGGCTGCGAAGGCTCTTTCGAGGAGTGCGACGGCGACCCGTCCAACGGCTGCGAGGATGACAACCCCTGGCCCTGCTTCCACTATCTGCCCAGCAACTTTGATCCGACCATCCTGAACCCGGGCTCGGCCCCGAGCGTAACCTTGAGTTGCGATGCCGTTTACGACTCGGCCGATCCCTCGAATTTCGCCGCCTGGTGCGGCCAGCCCGCGCCCCTGGTGGAGATCGACACCGCGCCGGAACCGGACTTGGTGATTCTCACCTTTCAGAACTTAACCGTGGCCGCTACCGGTTCCCTGACCGTGGTGGGCGACAAGCCGGTGATACTGGCCGTGTTCGGCGATGCTACAATCGACGGAGACATGGACGCCAGCGCCAGCGAAAGCACGGCCGGACCGGGCGGTAATTCGGCTTGCGGCAACGGCACCGGCGGGAACGGGCAGAGCAGCGACAGCGACAACGACGGAGCGGGCGGCGGCGGAGGCGGCGCGTTCGGAGCCAACGGCGGTACGGGAGGCGACGGTCAATACGACGACGGCGGCAGCAGGGGAACCGCGGAAGGCAATGCCGAGCTGATGCCGCTCCGGGGCGGTTGCGCCGGCGGGCGAGGAGGCAGAGGCGTGGGCTCTTCGGGTCGCTACGGCGGCGGGGGCGGGGGTGCGCTGCAGATCTCGGTAGCCGGGACGCTGCTGGTGGCGAGCGTGGTCTCTGCCGCGGGCGGCGGCGGTCAGGAGGGGACCGGCGTGGAAGACGGCGGCGGAGGCGGCGGCAGCGGCGGAGGTATCCTACTGGAGGGCGATGCGGTGAATATCGCCTCGGTTGCCTGGATCACCGCCAACGGCGGCGGGGGTGCTGAGGGCGCGTCGGAAGACTCGGGAAGCGCCGGTTCGGACGGCGAGGACGGTTACCGGGCGAGCACGGCCAGAGCCCAGGGCGGAAGCGGTTGCAGCAAATGCGGCGACGGCGGCGACGGCGGAGCGCTGAGCGGAATTGCCGGCACCGACGGAAGTCGAGGTAGTGGCTCGGGAGACGAGGGCGGCGGCGGCGGCGGCGGCGGCGGCGTGGGACGTATCCGCGTAAACGGGTACATATCCTGCTCGCTCGCCGGCACCTTCAGCCCGGCCGCCTCGACCGATTGTCCGTGAGATACGCGGTGCTGTCCCGTCATCCTTGAGAGAACCGGGACGAGACGTCCCGGGCGCCGGCATATTTTGATCGTTTTTCTCGGAGTGTCCTTCACGAGTAAGATCGAATACGAAAAAACGCCGACATCTGGCGGATTTGAACGGCGGAGGCGGCGGGAGTCGAACAGTAGGAAGGAACTCCTTTCCTTCGAAAAATACTGTCCCGATCTAACCTGCAGCAGGTGGCACTGCTGAGCATGCGCTACCGGGATAGTGGCGCATTACCGTGGCGTCGCGCGGCGGACAACGCCAGTAAAAACGGGAGCGCCCTCTCTTACAAACTGCGGCTCCCACGGTGACCGAACGGAGATTAGCGCCGCCCGGTCACCGGCAGAGACAACGCGGGTCCGTCCACAGGCCGCGACCCGGTCACCCGCCGCCCTGTTGGCCTCCCTCTTCGCCCTCGAGGAGCGTTCCGTCCTCGGCCACGGTCAGGTTGATCCTGTCACCCTGGGCCGAAGTGGCCGGGATCTCGTAATACACTTGGCCGTCCTCGGTGATCTTCTCCACCCTTCTTATCTCGGCGTCTCCGATCTCCGCGGTCACCGTGGTCTGCACGGCGGCCGGAAGGGCGGTCGGATCGATCTCTTCCTGCGTCCTGAGCAGCGTCCCGTCCTCGGCGATGACATACTCGATCTGGTTGCCGTCGACAGTGGCGGTCACCTCATAGGAGACGGTTCCATCCTCGTCATTCAGCTGGATATCCTCCACCGGGGTGCTGCCCAGCAGATCGTCGATGGCGGCCTGGACCGCGGCCGGCGTATCCTCGAGGGCGATGTTGTCGCCGCCGCCCTGCCAGCCCGAGGCCCCGCCGGTATCCTGCCAGCCCGCGCTGCCGGCCTCGCCCGCCGATCCGGCCGTGCCCGCCGTACCCGGCCAGCCCGCGCTGCCGGCCTCGCCCGCCGTACCCGGCCAGCCCGCGCTGCCGCCGCTGCCCCCGACGCCACCCGTTCCCGACTGGCCCGCGACGCCCGTACCACCGTATCCACTCGCGCCGGCCGAGCCGGTATAGGTGCCTCCGGAACCGGCCGACGTCCCGGCGGTGGAATCCTGTTCGTCTGTCATCTCGCTGCCGCACCCGCCTACGGCCAGCAAAACCAACGTAACCGTGCAAGAAAAAAGACTACCCGCGCGCATGGCTTCGCCCCTTTCTTTTTCAGATCCAAGGATTGTCGTCGCCGGCGAATGTATGATCAACAAGGTTTGGACAGATTTCGTATCCTCGAGGATACGCGCTTTTCTCTGACCCAAAACGCCGCGCGTTGAAACCCATTCTTTGCGCGGATTTTACGCGTAGCTTCCGCTCCTCGGTGGCCGACGACATGAATAGTCATCAAAAAAACGAGCTGTCCATCAGAATTTGTCAGGGCATCACAAGTACGCCTCGCATCTATGCGAAGAGTAAAGGCTCTTAGGGAATGTCCCTTTCGGTGTTGATCTGAGCTGAAAAAGTAGTGGCGGTCTTGTCGGTCCCCGAGGGAATCTCGGGGTGTCAAACACCGAAAGGAGACCGCCACCATGAAGAAGAATGCCAAGAAGAAGACGAAGAGCCAAGACCCGACCGCATCCCGGCAACTCACGTTGCACCTGGCCGCTGTGGTCCGCCGAAACCTTTACGAGTTCGTGATCCGCGAAGGGATCAAGGCGCTCGACGAGATGCTCGAACAAGACCGAGAACGGCTGTGCGGACCGGCCCATGGCAAGGGAATGCGCGGGGAGCCGGTACGCTGGGGGAAGGCGGAGGGCCGTCTGGTGATGGGGGGCCAGCGGGTACTGGTCGGCAAGCCCCGCGTGCGGCAGCAGGGCAAGGAGGTGTGCCTGCCCTCCTGGGAGCAGTTCGCCGACCAGGATCCCCTCGACGAGCGGACCTTCGAGCAGCTCGTGCTCGGCGTTTCGACCCGCGGCTACGGCCGCTCGGTCGAGCCCTTGCCCGAGGAGCTGGGGCCGCACGGAGCCAGCAAGAGCGCAGCTAGCCGCCGATTCGTCGGGACCACCCGCCGCAAGCTCGAGGACTGGCAGCGGCGGGATCTGAGCGAGCTCGGCATCGTAGCCATCATGCTCGATGCCCTGACGATCGAGGAGCACGCCGTACTCGTAGCCCTCGGTGTCGACGAAAACGCTAAAAAACACCCTCTGGGGCTCTGGTTGGGCGCTACCGAGAACAGCGGGGGTTGCGGGGCGTTGCTCGACGACCTGATCGATCGCGGGCTCGACGCCCAGCGGCCGTACCTGTTCGTCATCGACGGCAGCAAGGCTCTTCGCAAGGCCATCCGCGAGCGTTTCGGGCGGCGGGCTCTGGTGCAGCGCTGCCAGGAGCACAAGCGACGCAACGTCCTCGGGCACCTGCCCAAGCGACTGCACCCGAGCGTTTCCAAGACGATCCGCGACGCGTACCAGAGCGGATCCAAGGCGACCGCCAAGAAACGCTTGCTGCAACTCGCTGCTCGCCTGGAGAACTATCACCCGGACGCCAGCGCTTCGCTCAAGGAGGGGCTCGACGAGAGTATCCGCCGCGTGACCCGAAACGTGAAACGCTGGCGTGACGGCAAGATGGTCAAGCGTTGGATCGCGGCGAGCGTGCTCGAAGCCCAGCGCGGCTTCCGCCGATTGCGCGGCTACAAAGGTATGCCGATCCTCGTCCGAGCCCTTCTCGATTACGCTGAACAAATCGACCGCCTTGACGGCCAGAAGGAGGCCGCCTGATCATTATGACTCCGACAAGACCGTCCCTCCGATGATCAACACGCGGCGGGACATCCCCGGCTCTTACGTCGTAAGCGTTAGACAGACCTATCTACTTTCACGCTTCACCGTTTCAAATCTGGGCGGATACGGTTAAAGGCGCGCACTTCATTACTCCGATAGGGGTTGGACCACTGGCCCGCAGCCCTTCGAAAACGTCGGCGCCTCAATATTATGTCAGGCAATCCCGACCGTTTTCCGACTGGCGTTACACTCGAATGACTTAGAGGACGATATCTAAAAAGGCAGCCGTTCGACAAACGGTAGGTGCGTTTTGTATCTTGCGGCTTAGGGTCGCGAAAATATCTGGATATTGACACGGGCGGTGCCGGGGATCGGAACATCCGAAGAACCGGTTCGGGCGGCAGGCCGACTCGATGCTCTTCAACTCCATCCATTTCGTATTCTTCTTCCCCGTGGTGGCCGCGGCCCACTTCGCCCTACCCCACCGGTTTCGTTGGGCATTGTTGCTTGCGGCCAGCTACTACTTCTACATGTCGTGGGAGCCCGCCTACGCCATTCTCATCTTCGCCTCGACCCTGATCGACTACCTGGCCGCCATTCAGATCGGCCGGGCGGCGAGCGCCGCGAAACGCAGGGCGTTCCTGCTCTTCAGCCTGCTGGGGAACTTCGGGCTTCTATTCGCCTTCAAGTACTTCAACTTCGTGAGCAGCAGCATCGATGCGTTCCTGGGGCTCTGCGACGTGCCGCATTCCTCCATCCAGCTGAACGTCCTGTTGCCGATCGGCATCTCCTTCTACACGTTCCAGAGCGTGAGCTACACCATCGACGTGTACCGCGGCATAAGGCAGCCCGAGAGGCACCTCGGTATCTTCGCCCTCTATGTGTCGTTCTTTCCACAACTCGTGGCCGGTCCCATCGAACGGGCCGACCATCTGCTTCCCCAGTTCTTCCAGAAGCAAGCGTTCGACCCGGCCCGGGTCCGGGACGGCCTGTTGCTGATGGGCGCCGGGTTCTACAAGAAGCTGGTGATCGCCGACCGGCTCGGCATCTACGTCGACGAGGTTTACGCCAATCCGGCCGAGTACGGAGGGCTGCCTTTCGTGATCGCCGCCTACGCATTTACCTTCCAGGTTTTCGCGGACTTTTCTGGATACGCCGACATCGCCATCGGCGCCGCCCAGGTGATGGGCTACGAGCTCAAGGAGAATTTCAGACGGCCGTTCCACGCGAAGTCCATGGCCGAGTTCTGGCGACGCTGGCATATCACGCTGTCGAACTGGTTCCGGGACTACATCTACTTCCCCCTGGGAGGCAACCGCGTGTCCGCGGGGCGCCACTACCGGAACCTTTTCGTCGTGTTCACGGTCTCGGGGCTGTGGCACGGCGCGGCCTGGAACTTCGTGATCTTCGGAGCGCTGCACGGACTATACCTGATCGTGGGAGACCTGACCCGGGCCGCGCGGGAGCGTGTCGTTCGCGCGCTGTTCCCCCCGCGGTTCGAGCCCCTGCACCGGCTGATCCAGATGATCATCGTATTTCACCTGTTCGGCGTGGCCCTGATCCTGTTCCGTGCCCCTTCTCTCGGCGACGCCTACCGTCTCGTATCCACGACGCTGCAGCGGTTTTCGCTGGCAGATCCCACGGCGTTCGAACCGCTGCCGGCCAGCGGGTTGATCCTGGCACTGCTGGCTATCGCGGCCATGGAAGCGGTTCATCTGATGCAGCTCCGCGCACCCATTCGTTCGCGACTGGCGGCCATGCCGCTACCGGTGCGGTGGACGACGTACCTCGCGTTCGGGTTCGGCATCTTGCTCTGCGGGGCGTTCACCTCCGAGAAGTTCGTCTACTTCCAGTTCTGATGCGAAGAATAAACCGTACATATGCCAGGGCGGTACTGTTCACGGCACTCGCGGTGGCGATTCACCTCGGTCTGAGCCATTTCTACCTGGAACGGGTGCTGCCGCTCGATTTTCCGATCGAGCGGGATCGCGCGTTTGCGGGCGCTGTTGACCGGACCGACATCGCGTTGATGGGGAACAGTCACGTCGGCCTCGAGCTCTTGCCCCGGGACATCCCGCGATCGTACAACTTCGCCTGGCTCGGCGAGGGGTACATGGTCACCTACTACCGTCTCCAGAAGCTGATCGGGCAATACGGGCGCCCTTTTGGCACGGTCGTGCTCCAGGTCGAGCAGCACTCGTTCGGCGCGGCCGAGATGGAGCAGCTGGACTCGCCCTACTGGGCGCGGTACGTGGACTTCCTCGACCTGTACCAGCAAACCGGCGAGCCGTGGCGCCTTTTCACCGCGTGGTTTCAGTACGCTGCCTTTCCCTACGCTGGACGCATGGAGGAGATCGGCAGGTACTTCGTAGGCGGCAACGCGTCAGAGTCGGAACGACTCGAGGTGATGGACGCGGACTTCAGCCTCCGCAGCGACCCCGACGCGGACGCCCGCCTCCTGGCGAAAAGGCTTTTCCGCGGAACGACATGGTTCAGCGACGACACGGTGCGGTATTTCCAGGCGATCCTGGACCTCTGCCGCCGACACGAGATCCGGGTGGTTTTGATCCGTTTTCCGGTTTCGAGTCGCTACTGGAAGCAGGCGGCCTACCTCGCGCCGCCGTACAAGTGGGATATCAAGGTCGGCAGGCTCCTGGCGAGCGCAAACGGCTCGACCGTCCTGGACTACCATGACCTCTACCTGGACCGGGACGACCTGTTCATGGACCCGCACCATCTGAACAAGAAGGGCGTCAGCATGTTCTCGGCGCGCGTGGGGCAGGATCTCAGAAATATCGGCGTTGTCAGACCCGTGCACGGGACACCGGCCCGTGAGCATCCGCGCGGGTTTTCCGGACGAGGAACTCCGAAGAACTGAGTTACGGTCCCCTGAACAGTGCCCGCGCGCCAGCTCGGTTTCCTGACCGGTACCGGCAGCAGCCACTATTCAATCCGCCCCCGGACCGCTGGCCTTATCGAACGGTGCGCCCCCGCCCGGTCGACCAGGCCAGCTCCGTATCAATCGTCGAGCAGGATCAGGCTCGAGCCTTCCGTGTCCGACTTCCAGCGAGGGACGCGCACCGTGGTCTGGTTGAAAACGAACTCGACCGGCGAAGCGTCGGAAGTCGGGAGCGACACGTTGACAGCGCTCACGAAAAACAGCGAACCGACCTCCGCGATGCGCGAAAGCGGGGCTTGCCCGTTGTCGAATCCGAAGAGCCCGATGAGCTGAAGGCTCTCGGGGGCGACCTCCGCCGTGAGCACCTCGTCGCCGTTGACGGTGAGGCTGTCGGAACCGTGTCCGCCGGGATCGGCCTGGCTGATCATCGCGCGGTGGGTATGCATGACGATGAACCCGGTCTGGCTGTCCGTGTAGGGGATCTTACCGACAAAGGTACTCGCCGCGAAGCTTCCCAGGATCGGCACGGCCTTCAGGTACATGAGGTGGGTGGAACGGCGGAAGGGCCCTCGATAGGTGTGCTGAGGGCGCCCGGGCTCGCCCGGCGCCGGGGCCTCGCCCGCCTCGGGCTCGAAAAACTCGTAACGAGCGTCCGGCTTGGCGGTAAACGGCCCCCAGGAGCCGTCCGAACCGGTCACGAACTCGAAATCCGGCTCCCCGCGCAACCGATCGCCCGTCTCCGAATCCACCTCGTAGATCCCGATCGTCACTCCCGCGTGCGGCGTGTTGTCCGAGAGGTTCTTGTAGAAGCCGGAGACCTCTATGTGGTCCTCCGGAACGACGTCCAAAGTGTCGGGCGGCTCGCCGTTGAAGAGCTCGTACATCGCCGCGAACGATTCCTTGCAGGTGAGCACGGCCACGTGGTCGTGGTAACCGATGTCGGGATTATCCGCCGGAGTCCCGTCCGGTCCGGGGCTCGCCACGCTCTTCTGGTTTCCCCCGACAAAGTCGCCTTCCGAGGAGAGGTTCACCTGGGGCACCGATACGGGGAGGCCCCCGCCCGCCGCCTGGGCGTAGTGCTCGATCTTTGCGGCGCGCGCCGGGTCCGAGAGATATCCGGCGGACATTCCCGTGCCGAACGAGTGTCCGACGAGATCGAGGGTGTCGAAGCCGGAGTCGGCAAGAAACGCGTCGACCGCCTCGTCGAGTCGACCCAGGGTCTCGTCCGTCTCGCTCTGCGGAGCGCCGCCGAACGCCAGGTAGGTCGCGTCGTAGTCGAAGGCGCGGATCGACGCCCGACAGTAACCGTTCGAGGTGAAGCGCTGGGCCTGGAGCTCGAAGTTATCCCCGCCACCCATGATACCGTGGACGAACATGATGGGACGCCTCGTCTCGTCGCACTGCTCGACGACCGTGCCGGTGTCCGGGAGCGCCGCGGCGTCAGCCGCCGCATCGGGACTTTCGGACGGGCTCGACTCGTCGCTCGAGCAGGCGGCGGCGAGCAGCGAAACCGCCGCAAATAAAACGAGCCGGTTTTCGGCGGGCATGGCCATGAGGATCTCCTTGCGGAAGGCTGGAAACCGAAGATCTTATTCACAATTCAGTTTTTTACAACGAGGTCGCCGCGCCGTTCTACAGTCTGATCGACAGGTAGTCGCGGGGGCAATCCGCGATCGAGGTCGTCGGGGGGCAGTTGCAGCTCGTGCCGAGATTACCTACAAACCACTCGGCTTCGCATATCGTGAGCGAAACCCATCGGACACCGACGGAGCCGGCGAGGTAGATGTTGACCGGCATTATGTAGCAGGTCACGCCCGCGCCGAGGCCGTCGAAGTAGAGCGTCGTATCGCTCGCCTCTCCCGGATCAGTGCCGTCCACGGGCAGCTCGATCGCCCTCGACTTCCATATCGAGGTTCCCGGGGTGCGGGGGGAAGGCCTGTTCTTCGGCGGAACGGGAGCAGTTCCGGCGGCAGAAACGGGAATTACCGCGGCATTTTTCCGGCGGCAGTTGACTATTTTTTCACGTAGGTTACGATATATCGTAAATCGCTCTTTGGATGCGGTCCGGTGTTATTGCAGAAACCGGGGGTCACCGACGAGCCGGGGCAGAGTGCCGGAAAACACCGCCCGGGCGCCCTGGCCAGCACTCTGGGAGGGAACCATGGCAAGAGAACGCGTTTTCTTTCGCTGCCCGTTTTGCGGGTCGCTCAGGCGCCAGAAAGAGGAGGAGGAGACCCCGGACGACGGTTTCGGAGGCATCACCATGTCCGGGCCTTTGCAGGTCTCGATCCAGACCATCACCAGCGAGGGCCGGGGGCGGATCCGGAACCGTTGGGAGCATCTGGATGTTGACGACTGGCTGAGGCAAGACGAGCTAGAGGATTTTCTGAGCGAACTCATTCAGAACGCCGAGGGCGTTGTCCGGAAACTGAAGGCCGAATGGCTCCGTTGTACCGACAGGGAATGGCCCGAAGACGACGAGCAGGAACAAGGGGACGAAAACGGAAACGAATACTATGGCGAGGAAGAAAGCGAGGAAGCAGAGGAAGAGGCAATGGAGGACACGCCTCTGATGAAGTTTCTGAGGCGGTCTAACCTTCGAAAATGATGAAACGGAATCCAGCAACCCCTCGAATTCCGCACGGCGTCGAGATATGTTGCCGATGATGCTTCGAATCGTGGCTGCCGGGAAAGAAAATGACATCGAGACAACGGAGCAAGGCGAGCAAGGTTGGATGGAAGCCGCGGCCGATTCCGGTCCGCGAGCCCGCCGAGATCGGTTCTGTCTACCACTGGAGCGATGCGTTCCGGACGCTCTACTACGCCTATTTTTCCGGGCCGCGCGCTCACCTGCGGGATCTATGCGATTTCACGCCCAGATCGCCTTTTTTCGGTTGTCGCTGCGTGACGGTTACCAACGAAAGCGGGAACGAGGAGAGGAAGTGGACGTATGGTATGAACTCCGGCCATGGCGGCCGAACCGCGTACGCTGCCAAAGACATTGAAAAAGCTCCTTTCGGGCGTTACGGAGAACCCGTCGACGAACTAGGCGTCGAGTGGCTGGAGCAAGTAGACGAGCTTATCCGGTTGATCATCGAGCACGAGGGACTGCGCAAGTACGCTCAACACTGGAACGAGGTGGGCCATGTTCCGCTCTCGCTTTTTCCGGTCGAAAACCCGGAGACCCACATATCGGAAGAACAGGACCGGAGAAACCTGCGAAACGCGCTGTTCGGTGGAATCGTGGGGTTCGATACTACCCCCGAGGGTGGATCCGAGCCGGTCACCCTGGCGAGGATTAACCTGTATATTCCATCGACAGACGTGGAGGATGCAGGCGCCGAGTTCGAGTCGAAGTCGTACACGCCGAGAGAGGGCGGCTGGCGCGACATCGTGATCGAAGCCCTCGGCAAGACCTGCCGCCAGCCCGGCGACGTGACCATGGAGAAGGTCGTTCTCCTGCTGGAGCGTGCCGGCATCGTGATGCAGATCACGGGCGAGACGAGGAAGGACAAGAAGGTGAATCTGAGATACCCGGACGGGGCCACGATCGCCGAGGGAATCGCCCTCAAGACCTTCGAGAACCTGGTCACGAAGATTCGCGGCGGGTCCATCCCACTTGGTTGACGTGGGAACCCGTAAATTCGCGATTCGGTCAAGAACGGTCGGGGGATAAGAGCGGTAATAGGGCGGCGAAACGGGTAGAGCGCGCCGGCCGGTTTCCCACTTTCGGAAAGTGGGAAGCCCCGGGAAAAGCAGGACGGTCCATACGCTGCGAAACTGCAAGGTATGGACGTAAAAGCCAGCAGCGGGTGCGGGAGAAACCGGTTCGAGGTATTGCCGACCGCGCCCCCGCCTGCCGGTAGCGAGCGGACGCCCCCAGGGCTCCCGGGCCTGCTGAGCGTGGCCGAGGTGGCCGGGTGGCTCAGGACCTCGACCAAGGCCGTCTACGCCATGGCCGCCCGGGGACAGATCCCTGCCCCGATCCGCATCGGGCGCCGCCTGCTCTTCGAGCGTGAAAAGCTGCTAAGCTGGCTGGAGGAAAGGCGCGCGGTATCGCCGACGGAGTTGCGGCGATGACCGTGAAAGCAAGGCCATATCGGAAACGCGGAAGAACCAAGGGCTGGGAAGTGGATATCCTGATCGCGATGCCTGACGGATCGTTGAAGCGCGAGCGCAAGAAGGCGCCCGTTGCCTCGAAGTCCGCGGCGTTGCGCTGGGGGCGAGCTCGCGAGCGCGAGCTCTTCGTCCAGGTCCCGAAGAAGGAAAGGAAGGAGGTGCCGACGCTGAAGGACTTCGCGCCACGGTACCTGGAAGGCTATTCACGTGCGAATCGCGAGAAGCCCAGCGGGCGGAACGCGAAGAAATCCATTCTGAAGAACCACCTGGTACCGAGGCTTGGCGATAAAAAGCTGGACCGGATAACCAACGAGGACGTGCAGAAGATCAAGGCGGCCTTGCAGGATAGAAGCAGCAAGACGGTCAACAATATCTTGACCGTGCTCAACACGCTGCTGAAGGCCGCCGAATCGTGGGACGTGATTGACAAGGTGCCGTGCGAGATACGGCTGCTGAAGGTGACGTCGCCGGAGATGCGGTTCTATGACTTCGGCGAGTACGAGCGGTTAGTGGAAGCGGCGAAACGGATCGATCAGCGCGCATATCTCGCAGTGCTGCTTGGTGGCGACGCCGGGCTGCGCCTAGGCGAGACCATCGCCCTGGAGCGGACCGATGTGGACCACGAGCGGGGCTTCCTCACCGTGCGAAGGAGCGACTGGCACGGGGAGGTGGGCACTCCGAAAAGCGGCAGGCCGCGACGGGTGCCGATGACGAAGCGGCTGGCAAAGGCGCTGAAGGAGCACAAGCACCTGAGGGGACCACGGGTTCTATATAATGACGATGGCTCGACCGTGACGCGCAAGGTCCTCTACGGATGGATCTCCGCTGCGGAACGCAGGGCGGAGCTGCCCCCGACCGGGGCGTCCCACATCCTGCGCCACTCGTTCTGCAGCCACCTGGCCATGAAGGGAGTACCGGCCAGGGCGATCCAGGAGCTGGCCGGGCACCGGCACCTGTCGACGACGCAGCGATACATGCACCTGTCGCCGGTCGCCATCGAGAGCGCGATCCGGGTGCTCGACCAGCGCCAAGATGGCCCCGATTTTGGAGCCATTCTGGAGCCACCCCAGGGCGGAAAAAGAAACAGCAGTATTAACGACTAGGTAGCGGAGCGGGAGACGGGACTTGAACCCGCGACGTCAACCTTGGCAAGGGCGAAAAACCCCGTTTCCAGCCGTTACCTGCCGTTACAAACTCAATAATTTCAACACCAGGCGTTACCCGGACGATCCAGCCGTTACGCCAAAGTGGTGCTCTTGGTGGTGCTCCGGGGACCGGAGCACCACCCGGAAGGCTCGATCCCGCGGCCGTGGCCTAGAAGTATGCCGACGAATCCGCAACCGGCCCCCCCCTTTCCCCGGAACTGCCGAAGCGAACTCGGCGCTACCTCGCTGCTGGTCTAGGCCAAGAGACGTCGTTCTTGGTCAGAACGGCCGCGATCGTTTACTGGCGGCGTCTGCTACCGGGGGTCCGATGAAGGTCCAAATAGCTTTTCTCGGTATTTTTTATCGCCAGAGCCTATGGAAAATTACTCGGAACTGTGATATTTCGCGAAGAGCGCTTGTCGCGCGGGCGAAAATGCTTCAACCGGCCGTTGATTCCGGAAAACCAAATAACGCGTTCCGGAAAACATGACCGAAGTCCGGAGCGGTTTCGGTGAAGCACGACCTCACTCGGACCGTCTACCGCAACAAAGTGCGTATTCCGCTGATGCCGATCACTTCTTCCGCGCCAAGGCGATCACCTTTTCCGGCGCATGCCGATCACCTCTTCCGCTGATGCCGATCGGGGCCTCGTCGGAGCGAAGCGACGATTTTGGGGTTGTATGAAGTTTTTCGGGGGGCTGTCAAAACCTCCGGGATCGGGTCCTGGGGTGGACGGATAAGGGGGCTGCTCAGGAGCGACCGTCAGGCGTCGCGCTTCTTGCCGGCAGCTTTCTTCCCCCGCAGAGAGACCTTGCCGCTCAGTTCGATGCGATGGGCGCTGGAAATCAGGCGGTCCAAGACGGCGTCGGCAATCGTGGGCTCCCCGATTGACTCGTGCCAGTGCTTGATCGGCAGCTGACTGGTCACGATCGAGGATCGGCGGCCCTGCCTTTCCTCGATCAACTCGAGTAGGTCGCGCCGCTCCAGGTCGGAGAGCTTGGTCAGACCGAAGTCATCGAGCACGATCACGTCAGGCTTGGCCAGGCGGTCCATGAGCTTGGAGTAGGTGCCGGCTCCGCGGGCCACGTACAGTTCTCCGAGCACACGCGGCACGCGCATGTACGAGGCGGTGTAGCCCTCGCGGCAGACCTTGTGCGCCAGGGCGCAGGCCAGCCAGGTCTTGCCGAGCCCGGTGGCGCCGGTGAGCAAGACGTTCTGGTGGTCCTTGACCCACTGGCAGGAGGCGAGCCGCTGCATCACCGAGCGGTCGAGCCCTCGGGGATGCTTGTAGTCGATATCCTCGACGCAAGCCATCTCCCGTAGCTTGGCCTTTCCCAGGCGGTTCTTCAGTCGCCGCTCTTGTCGCTCGTTGTATTCACGCTGTACCGACATGCCAAAGCGCTCCTCGAAGTCAAGGGCGTCGTTCTGCGGTTGCTCGAGATAGTCGCGGAAAGCCGCGGCCATCCCGTACAACTTCATCTCGATCAGTTGCTTGTACGTTTCCTGGTTTACCACGTGTATTCTCCTTTCATTGGTAGTAATCGGGTCCACGGATGTTGTCGTGAAACGGCAACGAGTGTTGCGTTGGTGCAGGAGCTTCGGGCAGCGGCAAGCGGTCGGCGCCGTGTTCCAGGATCGATCGCGCCGTTTTGTACGAAGTAGACTTGAGAGCCAGGGCGCGGGCGCAGGCCGCTTCCAGACGCGGATCTCCGTACCGTTTGCCCAGCCGCAGCACCCCCAGGCACGCCCGGTAGCCCTGTTCTGGATGTCGGCGCGATGACAAGATCCGCTCGACCAGCTTCGCCGTTTTGGGCCCCGTCCGGCTTGCCCAGGCCACGATCCGCTCCGGCGTCCATTCCAGATAGGCGCGGTGTGACGGGGGACGGTGGGCGTCGTCCGAGATCCAGTTCCACTTACCGTAGCTTCGCTGGTGGCAGGCCACCCGGTTGCCCTGAAAGAATATCTCCACTGTCGAAGCGGACCAGCGTACCTCCACTCGTTTGCTGATCAGCTGGTACGGCACGCTGTAGTAGTTGTCCTCGATCAACACGTGGTAGTCGATCTGCAAGATGGGTCGCTTCCAGTCGAAGTACTCGAAGCGCCGGGGCGGAAGCGGCTTGAGCGCGGGCAGTTCCAACGACTCGAATAACTGACGGCGGGTATCGTCCAGCTTCTGCAGCTTGCGGCCGTTGTACTGCTCGAGCTTTTCGGCGATGGCCTGGTTGGCTTCGTTCACCGAGAAGAAGACGTGGTTGCGAAGCGCCGCCAGTATCCACCGCTGGGCGTTCAAAACGGCGTTCTCGGCCACCGCCTTGTCTCGTGGCTTGCGCGGTCGCGTCGGGATCACGGCGGTGCCGTAGTGCCGGGCCCACGCCGCATAGGTCGGGTTGAGATCGGGGTCGTACAGGCAGGGTGACTTGACCCCAGTTTTCTCGTTGTCCGGCACTGTCGCCGCCGGCACTCCCTGGAAATACAGCAGCATGTCGTTGTGCATCGCGATCCAGTGCGGCGCCTGACGGCTTGGCGCCGCCTTGGCAAAGGCGTAGGTGCTCGCGCCCAGCGCCGCGACAAACAACGGCGCCTCGGTCACCTCCCCGGTCACGGGATCGACCACCTCGATCCCGTCCCCGGACCAGTCCACGAAAGCCTTGTCTCCCGCCTTGTGCTGCTGCCTGAGCACGGCGCCCAGCGGCTTGGCCCAGCGGTTGTACAAGTCGCAAAACTGGCTGTACTGGTAGCCGTCCTCGGGGTGCGCCTGCCGGTACTCCTGCCACAGCAGGTACCGCGTCACCCCCTTGCGCCGCAGCTCCCTGTGCACGTACTGGAAATCAGGCTCAGCGAACGGCCCCGCGCCGTCCGGCCTGGCCGTCCCGTACATCCGCCTCTCGAGCTCGCCATCGTCGATCTCCGGCCCCAGTGGCCACCCGAGCCCCGTGGCCCGAAACCGGGCCATACAGTCGTGTACGACCGACGGCGAGACGCCTACGCTGCGTCCGACCTCCCTCTGGCTGCGCTTCTCGTCCAGCCGAAGCCTGAGAATTTCCCGTATTTTTCGCACCGATAACCTCTCCTGGGACATGGCCTTCTCCTTTCTGGCGGACGGAGAAGGCCGAAAAACCGCGCTTTTCGCAACGGTCGCTTCGTCCCTACGAGGTGATCGGCATGGCCGGAATCAGTGATCGGCTTGCCCGGAATCGGTGATCGGCATGGCCGGAATCAGCGATCGGCTTGCCCCGGAATGAGTGATCGCCATGGTCCGGAATCAGCGATCGGCTTGCCCCGGAATCGGTGATCGGCATGGCCCGGAATACGCAACAAAGCTCGGCGTGATGCGCGCAAGCGTCGAGCAGGACCGCAACTCGCTCATCTCCTTGGCCGCGAGCGGCTAGTCGATGGCCTGGAACTCGTAGTACGGGTATTCGCTCATAGCTTCGTCCCTCCCCGACGCCGGCTCACCTGCCGGTTCGCCGCATCTGGTACATCTGTGCTCGAGGAGAAGGAAGTCTCGGGTACGAACGAATGGGAGCAGTATTTCGAGTATCAGCGCGATTGCCTACTGGCCCGGGCAGCCGTTGCTTTCCGATACCGCTATGTTGTCGAGCGAGTAATTCCTTTCGACGCCCTCCGCGCACGGCTCACCCTTGGTGGAGCGCGATTCGAACCTCAGCCGTATTACGCCGCCTATCGAGGTCGGCGGGACGCAAAACGATATCGTCTGCCATGTTTGCGAGATCACGTCCGGCTCGAAGCTACCGTTGACTTCGAGGTAGTCCGTCGGGGTACCGCTACCTCGCACGACTGAAAACGATATCTCCATGCCGTTGCCGTCCGTCAAAGGAAGGGGTACGGAGAGCAACGTCGTGATCCTCTGAACGTTGCACGACCCTCCTGGCCCGGAAAGGCGAACCGCGCCGTTGACCGGGTTGAACTCCACGCTGCCGAGATCATCCGTACTGTATACGTCCCATCCTTCCAGACCCTGACTGAAAGAACCGTTGTTACTTCGGACCTCGCCCGGGGCTGGGCACTCCGAGGAGTCCGTCTGAACGAGAGTGATCTCGGAAATTTCGACGCCGCAATTACAGTGGTGCTCGCTCTTGAACTCGAAAACCGTTTCATTATAGCTATAGAACGCCTCCCCCAGACATAACGAATCCGATTGCCCGGAAGGCAGCAAAACGGGAAAGGGGGTACTCAGATAACCGCCGGCGCCTATGGCGAATTCTCCTCCGGAACCACCATACACGCAGTCGAAACCGCCTACTACGCCGGCTGTCCAGACCAGCTTGGCGGGGCCCGTATCGTCGAAAGTGCCTATACACTGTTCAACGGAATCCGAGGAACAGTCCGCAAGGCTGATATCCCCTCCCGACCAATCCTCCAACGAAGCGCAGGAAAACGGAATCCCCACGCATACCCCATCCGAACAGGCGTCGTCTCGAGTATCCGTGGCTCCGTCGTCGCAGGGATCGGCATTGTTGGGATACAAGCATCCTACCATCGGATCGCAGGTGTCGTCGGTACATATGTCATCGTCGAAGCACGTGACAGGAGAGCCGGCGCAGGTGCCGTCCGAACAGGCATCGTCCTCGGTACATTCATTGTCATCGTCGCAAGAATCCGTGTTGTTCGAGTAGACGCATCCTGTACCCGGATCGCACGAGTCGTCGGTGCACGTATTGTCGTCGTTACAGAGGCTCGAAACGTCTGTGAAAACGCAGCCGGTCACGGAATCGCACGAGTCGTCCGTGCAGAGGTTGCCATCCGAACAAGATATCGGTGTTCCGGCACAGGTACCGCCCGTGCAGAGGTCGTTTTCCGTACAAGCGTTGTTGTCGTCGCACAGCACCGCGCTCGCGCTATCGCACAGCCCGCAGGCATCGATTTCGTCCCGGAGACAACACTCGCCGATATCGTCCCGCGTGTGATCGCCGTTACACACGCCCATGCAGTCGTAGCCACCGCCAAGGCAAGTACAGGCAGCATCCACGCAGACCTCGTTGAGCGCGCATGCGTTGCCGCACCGCCGGCAATTGCGGGCGTCTGCCGTCAAGTCCACGCAAGCGCCGTCGCAATCGGCCAACGGCTGAACGCAGAGGCATTCACCACCCTCGCAGACACGGTCGCTCGGGCAGGCGCCGGCCAATAGCGGCTGGTCGACCTCGCCGTCGCAGTTGTTGTCCAGACCGTCGCAGCGCTCCCTGGCGCCGGGGTAAACCGTGGCCTGGCTGTCGTCGCAGTCGGTGCCGCCGCAGATCCTCGGCGGTTCGCCGTCCGCGTCGCCGTCCAGCGGCAACCAGAGACACACCTTGGTCGCCGGATCGCAACGCTCTTCGGTCGTGCATGGGTCCTCGTCGTCGCAGTCGTCGTCAACGGCGCAGACGGCGCCCGGCTGGCATCCACCCCTTCTGACGTCACAGACCTGCCCGACCGGGCAGCGGGACGGAGCGACCTGGTGCAGGCACACGCCGTTCGCGCAATCGTCGTCCGTACAATCGATTCCGTCGTCGCACTCATCGTCGGTGACGCATTCCGGTTCGACGGTCTCGGCGCAAGAGCCGTCCGCGGGTGATCCGTCAGGGCAAACGCACTTGCCGCCCACGCAATCCGCGCCGGCCGGGCAGACATTGTCACAGCTTCCGCAGTGGCGCGGGTCGTCCACCGGCACGGCCACGCCGTCACAGACCATGCAGTCGTCGATGACTCCGTCGCAGTCGTTGTCCAGGCCGTCGCCGCAAAGCTCGATTTCGCTATCGCTGTCGCAACGGCAGACCGAGATTTCGATCTCGAGGGGGGTATCGCAGTACCAGTTCGGCGCCTCCGGGCACGATCCGTCCTCGCCGCAGGGCTGGCTGCAGACCTGCCGCCCTGGCGTGACCTCTACGCAGAGCAGCGACTCGCAATCGCGCCCGCTCTCGCACGGTTGCCCCAGGATTCCCTCGCCCCCGTCCCCGGCGGTTTCCCGCGCCCCGCCCGCATCGCAGGCGACGCCAAAAAAGACCGCAACGAGCAAGCAGATACCCTCTCGTCCGAACACTACAGACCGATACCGTCCCGGCCTTCTCTTCCCGATCCCACGCTTTTCGTACCTGTCTAGATCTCGAAGACTTCCGCTCATCGGCCTACCTCTATGGTCATCGGGTTGGATTCACCTGAATCCCCACATCGTGTAACCGGCGTCATTGGTTACGGCCGTGGTAATCAGATAGCCGTCGCCCCCAAAAGAGCCGATGGCCAAATCGAGGCCCGACCCCGACACCTGATCCAGCTCACTGTCGAAAACCTCGGTGCTGCCCGATGGTTTGAAACCGAACAGCGTGTAGCCGGCCGAATTGGTCGTAGACGCGGTGATCACGTAGCCGCTGCTCGCAAAGGTGCTGATGGAGGCGTCGAGCGCAGAGCCCGACACCTGGTCCAGCATGCTGTCGAAGACCTGGGTGCTACCCAGCGGCTTGAACCCGAACAGCGTATAGCCGGCATCGTTCGTCACCGCCGCGGTGATCACATAGCCGCTGCTTGCGAACGCGCTGATCGTCGCATCAAGCTCGGAGCCCGATATCTGGTCCATCATGCCATCGAAGACCTGCGTGCTTCCCGCCGGCTTGAAGCCCCACATGGTATACCCGGCATCGTTGGTCGTCGCCGCGGTGATCACGTAGCCGGCGCCCGCAAACGCGCTGATGGTAGCGTCGAGCTGCGACCCCGATACCTGGTCCAGCATGCCCTCGAAGGCCTGCGTACTGCCGAAGGGTTTGAAGCCGAACAACGTGTAACCGGCGCTATTGGTCGTCGCCGCGGTGATCACGAAGCCGCTGCTCGCGAACGTATTGATGGTGGCGTCGAGCTCAGACCCCGATACCTGGTCCAGCATCGTGTCGTACATCGAGTGACGACCCAGCCATTCGAACCTCAGGTCCAGCACGGACGTCGCGCCCCCGCTGCCCGCGCCTCCGCCGCCTACGCCCCCGCTGTCCGCGCCTCCGCCGCCTACGCCCCCGGTACCGCCTTCCGCTCCCGCCTCGCCACCGGCACCCGCCACCGCGCCGGCCTCACCTCCGGAACCTCCGGAACCCCCGGAACCTCCAAGACCGGAAACGCCCGAGGCGCCCCCCTGCGGACCCTCCGCGCCCCCACCTGCAAAGTGCAAGATCCCGTCGGCGTAACCTTCGGGGGCAGTCCCTCTTCTATCGTCGCCGCCGCACTGAACCGATCCTACGGCCGCCAGCGCTATGAAAAGCCCCAGGGTCACCCTCATCGCGTACTCCCCTCTACGGGCCGATTATCGCCCGGAATCGCCTACCCCGCCATCGAAATCCCCTAGCCGAGTAAGCCGTTATCCCGACCATTGACCGGTCCTAAACGACGGAAAACTGCAGGACAGCAGACCGAACGGCTCCCGCGTCGAGCATCCAAGTTACCTGTAAAAATGCAGCATTTTCGAAGTCCTCGAAGTCGCCCAACCCGCTCAGCTCACGGCACCTCGTCCACACCCACGTCCCAATCGCCCAGCGGCCTCGCCTCTCCGTCGACGTCGACGACAGTGCCGGCGTAGTAACCGGACGGGGCCATGCCGGCGCCGATACACTGACTGCCGCCGGTCAGGTGTAACCCGTCGACGTCGAACAGCGGGTCGACCGACAGGTTGCCGGATACCGATACGCAACCGGTCCAGGCGCAGGCGTTGATCGCGTCGATGTCCGTCAAGCACCCCGCCCCTCCTTCGGCGTACACGATACAATCCAGGTCCGCGCCATAGATATCATTATTGTGAATATCGGCCGCGCTCGATACCCGAATTCCCCACGACGTATCCCCACTACCGCCGTCGATGATGTTGTTGACCAGGGCCAGCTTGTCGTCGGCGGATGACAACAACACGCCCACCGACTCGGATACCGCGTCGCCACCGTCGATCACGTTGTTGATCACGGGCACCGGCGAGCTCAGGCCCGGAGGCGACGTGCTGAACAGGCCAAAGGTAAAATCGGCAGTGCCGCCGCGAATCACGTTGTTGACCACGGCGACCTCGTCGCCGTCGGTAGCGAGCAGGAACATAGCCAGGGCGTTCTCGCCTCCCGTACCGCCATCGATGGTACAGTTCTCGACCAGTGAAACATCGGCCGCGTCGTCCTCACCTATGCGAACACCGAAGCTGATATCCTTCCCCGGTCCTCCGTCGCCAAACAGGTCAACGCCTTTCAGTATCATGTTTCCGGAGTAGTTCTCGGCGGCGACCGACTCGATCCCCGTGCCTCCGTAAACCTCTCCACCGTAGACGCGGATCCACGACGTCGATCCCGTCACGTACACGCCCCTGGAGTCGTCAGCTGCCGTAGCAACTCCCCCGCTAATCTCGTTATCATGGGCCCAGACCGAACCGCCGTTCACCCATACACCGAAGCTGAACTCGTATCCCGTACCACCATCAATCGTGTTCCTCACCAGGTAACCGTTACCGCTCGCCGCCAGCACCGCCGCGTGCTCGGTGGCCGCGTCACCATCCTCGATGGTGGTATCCGCGATCAGCGCGATGGCGTCCGGATCGCCCCCCTCCACGATCTCGACGCAGCGCACCTCGGCCTCGCCCGTGCTCCAGCACTTCACCGTAAACCCCTGCAAAGCCGTATCGCTCAACCGAATACCCGGATCAGCGCCCACCTGGATGATGGACTCGTGAACCCCGATATCCCGAGTCCACCCCCCCGCCTCGTATCCCCCGAAGATGGAAACCCCGGGCAAGAGAATCGTCTCCGCATAGGTGCCCTCCGCCACCACCACCACCTTACCCGCGCCCTCGGCCGCCGTCACCGCCGCATCTATAGTCTGCTTCGGCAAAGCCCGGGTACCGGGATCGTCGTCATCCCCGTCCGTCTTGACGAAGATCGCCGTATCGTCATCGATCGACAGCTCCACCCCGTCGCAGTTCTGATCCACCCCGTCATCCGGAAGCTCCGGCACTCCGGGACGTACATACGCCAACGTATCGTCGCAATCCCCGCCATCAGTTATCCACGGCGCTCCTGGATCCGAACAGAACCTTTCCTTCAACCCCTCGTCCCCGTACCCATCCCCGTCGGTCTCCGGATAATAGGCCGTACCGTCCATCGCATCCTCATCCGTCTCCCCATCGCAGTCGTCGTCTTCCCCGTTACACACCTCCTCGACACCGGCGGGCGACTCGTTGACACACTCCACCCCATCGCCGGACTCGCTACAGCTCAGCGTCCCGTTCACGCACAGATCCCCGTCGTCCCCGTCGCAAGGCTCTCCCTTCGTCCCGAACCCCTCGTCCGTCTCCCCGTCGCAGTCGTCGTCGATCTCGTTACACAGCTCGTCCGCCCCCGGATGGACCGCCATCACTTCATCGTCGCAGTCTACGTCGCTACAGTACCCATCACCATCCTCGTCCTCCCCCGCGTCGCATCCGGTTCCACCATCCCCACCAGCCCCCGCCTCCGGGCCGGCATCGCTCGACGCATCCATTCCTTCCTCGCCGCCGGCATCGACCGACGCATCCGCCCCACCCTCGCCGCCGGCACCGCCGGACGGACCCGCGTCGTTCTCCTCCACCGCACCGTCCACCCCACCGTCCCCGGCTCCGCCTCCGTCCCCGGCTCCGGCCCCGCCATCGCCGCCCGCTCCGCCCTGTGCGCCCGAATCGCCCCCGACGCCCCCGGTTTCCCCACCCCCATCGTCCGATCCGCCGCAGGCCAGCAACGAACCGCTCACAATCAAAGCCCCGAAACAAACCGCAACAGAAAATGGGATCGTTCGCGCCCTACAACTGGTCATGCTTCCTCCCGTGGATGCGCCTTCTTCCGATTCCTTCAGAACTCCTGACGATGCCAACGGCTCGGGTCGCTAACCGAATTCCCCGTGGGATTCCGAACCCGTACGTTCCGAGTGTCCTCCGACATCGGCACCCTCTTACCACAAAACGCCCCGTATTTTCGCACACTTAGGCCCAGCAAGGCCATCAAATTCCTTCAATCTCAACCAAGAACGGCCCAATGCCCCGTTCGGTCAGTATTTCGTATCCACCAGATACCCGACTCTTCCGGAACACGGCCATCCGCTCTTGCCCTTGTGCTTCCGAAGGCCGGTTGTGTAACTCTTCCGGTAGAAGCGCTTACCGCAAACCGAGCATTCGATGACGTATTTCGGACCGAGCGAACGACTCGAAACGCGACGAGATTTTGTTCCGCCCCCGGCTGCTGGTACGCGACGTGTGCCCCCTCCGCTACTCCTTCTGGTAGCGGGAGCGTCAATAGCTCCCGTCTGGGCGAATTCGACCCGGTATCGCGGCTTGAAAGGTGTCGACGTCACGTTGATACGAAGTAGTCGATCGACCCGGAACGATCTGTGGCCGTTCTTGTCCAGGTCGAACGCGTGCAAGACGATGTTGCCGTCCAGCGTTCTCCGCAGGGAATACGGTTCGAGGGTACGGCTGATTCTTCGGCCGTTCTCCTTCCGGTATTCGATCTCGATGCACAGGTAGTTCACCCCTGCGAAACGCACGGGCTCGAGAGGCACGCTCTGTCCCCACACGAAGACCGTGGGCGGAGGAGACCAGGCTACATCCTCCGAGCTCGTAACCGGAATGGAAGGAAGTGTCTCCGCCTCAGCGCGTTCCTCGAGCCAGTCGAAGAACCCTTCCAGCGCATCCAAGTAGAGCCCGGAAGGGGGAAGGTTCGGTAACTGATGCGCCAGCATGTTTTCCCATTCGGACTCGAGCTCCCCGAAAACGGGCGAGTTACGGATCTCCTCGAAAGTAGGAATCGCGACTCCCTTTGATTCGCACTTCTCGATCAGTGCCTGGCGAACGTGTCCCGGTTCATTTCGGAGCTCGGAGTGCCGATGAATATTCACCACGTCGTAGAGATCACGGGGTCTGCAGCGTTCGCCCAGCGCCCGTATCTTCTCGGCGAACAACTCGTCGAACGAGTAGCATCTGACCTGGCCTTCTGAGGGAAACCGATCCGAGAACGGGTGACTGACACTTCGAAGAACAGGCGGTCGAGCGACCCTCTCCGACGAATCCAGATCCAGCTTCACCATCGCAACCAACGGGGCCATACGCGGCCCCCGGTAGTAAATGCGTCCCTCGGCAGAGCGGCCATTTGGCCTGAGCTTCGCCCTCGGTGGTTGAGCCGCGAAGTCGACACCCGACTCCTCGTAGACCCGCTCGAGAAGACCTCTGAGAATCGGAAGAACCTCCTCGGGCGCGAAAGGTCCGCCCGGCAGGACGGTGAAGTCTAGGTCCTCGGAGAAGCGATAGGTCTCGAAAAAGCACTTCTTCAGGCAAGTCCCTCCCTTGAACACCCACGCATCCCGAAGGACCTCATCCGAGCCGATTCCCCATAGAAGCCAACCGATGACGTAGTCTTTCTCGATCACCTCCTCGCGGAGCCCCCACTCCGTCTCCAGGTTCCTGAGCTCTCCGTGAGAAATCATGCCGAGTCGCCCCTCTCGCCCCTCTCGCCCCTCTCGCCCTTCTCGCCCTTCCCACCGATCTCGACATTCACCGCAAGATTCCACCTCCTAAGAAGCCTCCCCTGCCGGCGAACACTCGGATCGAGCCGCGAGTAGCCGGCGCTCACCTTCTCGCGACAGAGCGCCAACAATCTCGGCGCGTCGAGACCAGTTGCCTCTACGATGAATCCCAATCTCTTGAAGACGGTCCTGTTCTCGAGCTTCGTACCTCAGTCTGATCACCGAATTTGAAGGACCCGGGGGCCGGTTCCGATCACGCATGG
>CAYVFC010000056.1:0-46560 GCA_964450715.1 uncultured Sandaracinaceae bacterium
AAAATGTTTTGTATCAATTATCCTGAATTTTGAGGTGAGAAATCCGGACAGAGCCCTTAAAATACCCCCGGTATTCCTCGTCGTCGCGCCTTGCATCCGGGACCGTCCCGCCCGAAAGATGGATGAGTTATTTTGTCACGGACGCTTAGTTGCAGCCGGGAGTTCATTCAAAAGGGTATTCGATAACGATGTTGGACAGCGGCTCCCGGGTGACCAGATCGATACCGGGCCTGCGGCGTTCGAGGAAATAGAGCGCCTTGTTCTTCTCCGTGTCGACCACCCGGCCGGTCGCGTAGCGGCCGCGCAGGTCGATCTGTTTGTCAATTGCCGGACCCTGGAAGACGGCCGCGATCACCGACTTCTGGTCGGGAAAGGCGTCGATCTCGCGCAGGAGCGGCACCTTGGTATGGAAATAATCGGCGACGAATTTCTCGTAACAGCGCACGCAGGTCTTGCCGTAGATGGGGTTGATGCCCTTGATATTTCCCTTCAGGGCGATCTCGGCGTTGCATAGCCCCCACATTTCGACGACGCTCGCTTCGGTATAGAAGGCGAATACCCCTCCGTAATCGGTCACCAGGTGTTCGCCTTCGGCGCGCAGTACCCAGCGCATTAGGGGCACTGCACCGAGCAGGTTGTCGCGCGTATGCCGCTTGGTGTGCTCGGCGTTGTTCAGCTTGCCTTGCTCCTCGGGAGAATCGACGGAATGAGCGTTCATGCGCACCGCCGCGAAGAGCAGGGAAAATAGCAGCAGGTAAGCCGTCAGGGCTTTCAGGGCCGGGTCGATGGGCAGGCCTAGCGCTCCCTTCCAGATCGCTTGCGCCCCCCATACCGCCAGGGTGAAGACCAGGGGTACGATCGGGATCCAGAAACGCCAGAAGGGCATCCAGTCTCCGCCCACGTGAACCACGTAGGCCACGTGGCAGAAGCAGAGCCCCCCCAAGAATACGGCGTCTCGCGAGGGACGCCAGACCACAGCGGACAGGGCCAGGGGTAGAACGACCAGCAGACCCAGATCGCGAACCGCGTCTAGCACGTAGTGTATGCCGCGGTCGGGATCAGCCGCGTCCACCAGCGACTTGGCGTAATAGGTCGTGGGAAGCGGCAGTCCGTAGTAGCTCCAGCGCCAAGCGAAGTAGGCCAGATAGAACGCTACCGGCCAGGCGAGCCAGCGCAGGTGATGCCGCGGCTGAAGTTGTTTTCGGTACAGAGCATCGCCGAGCTCGAAGGCGGCCACGAACAGCGCGGGCAACAATCCGTCGATGCGGGTAAGGGCGACCGGCAGAAATGCGAGCAGCGACCAGCGTGGGCGGTTTCTCGGTTCCTGCAGGTAGCAGAGCACGCCCAGCGCGAGAAGCGCGGCGTAGCAAGTGGTCTCCAGGCCCGACAGGGTCGCGCGCACCAGGTCGGTGGACATGGCGAGCGTGACCAGGCCCAGCGCCGCGTACCCGAAACCGGCGCCGCGCCGCATCAGCCGGTAGGTCGCCCATCCTCCCAGCGCCAGAAATGCGAACGCCAGCCCCCGCGCCAGCAGGTAGGGGTCGGCGGCCGGCGCCATCCGCAGTCCGAAAGCGACCAGTAGCATCCATAGGAAGTTCGAGTAACCCTCTACCCGTACGTCGTGGCTGTAGATGGGCCCCTTATGTTCGGCCAGGTTCTTAGAATAGGAAAAGGTAATGTAGGCGTCGTCGACGCGCCAGTCGCCCACCAGCTCGACCTGCCAGGCGATGATGGCCACGGTGGTGACCAGCAGTAGCGTAACGGTCAATCGGCTGGGTCCGGGCATTGTCCCTCGGCGCAGGTACGCCCGGGATAGACGCATGATTCATGCCCATCGGATCTCCGTTACGCGATAGGTTTCAGGGTTAGACGAGTCGCGCGTGGCACACCGGCCAGGACGACCGTGACACGAATGTCAGCATCCCCTGTACCGGCAGCTGTTCGGGCAGATGCGATCGCCGGTTCCGTCAGGTGCCCTGCTTCATCTCGCTCAAGATCTTTTCCGCCGCCTCCAGCGTCACCCTGCCCTCGGCACACATGCGCTGTGCCACCGCTTCGGCCTGCTCGCCCTCGGCGCCGGCGGCGATGGCCACGCTACGGGCGTGCAGCGTCATGTGCCCGGCCTGGATCCCCTCGGTAGCCAGCGCGCGCAACGCGGCCAGGTTGGAGGCCATTCCGGCGCTGGCCACCACCATGCCGAGCTCCCGTGCGCTCTTTACTCCCAGTATTTCCAGCGCCAGACGCGCCCCCCGGTGAGCGCGGGAGCTTCCGCCCACGATGCCCAGGGCCAGGGGCATCTCCAGCTGTCCGCAGAGCCGTCCCTGCTGATCCGAGCGCCAGGTGCAGAGCGGCCGGTAGCGACCGTCCCGGGCGGCAAAGGCGTGCGCGCCCGCTTCGACCGCTCGCCAGTCGTTGCCCGTGGCCACCACCACCGCGTCCACCCCGTTCATCAGCCCCTTGTTGTGGGTGGCCGCCCGGTAGATGTCCTTTTCGGCGAAGCGCGAGGCGCGCTGTACCCCCTCGCACACCTGCGGACCGGTAAAGCCCTGGCCGGCCAGCGCCTCGGCCGGTACCCGGGCGGTGATCCGCACCAGGCGCCGATCGCATAGATTGGACAAAATACGCAGACCCGATTGCGCGCGGCCTAGCTCGGCGATGCGCCCGGAAACGCTCTCGCAGACCGTATTGACCATGTTGGCGCCCATGGCGTCGCGGCAGTCGACCAGCAGGTGCACCACCAGCGAGCCCTCCCCGAGCTCCCGCACCTGGATCTCCCGCACCCCGCCCCCGAACTGGCAGAGCTCGGGCACCGCCCGGTTGCCGGCGGCCATGATGGCGTCGCCCTCCGTCAGGATGGCCCGGCGGGCGGCCTCGACATCGGCCACGCCGTCGAGCTGCACCTGGCCGATCATCAGCGACTCCTCGGCCTCGGCGCTGAAGCCGCCGCCCTGGCGCACCATGCGGGCGGCATTGCCCGCGGCGGCCACCACCGAGGGCTCCTCTACCACCATGGGAATCAGGTAGTCGCGGCCGTTGATGGTGAAGTTGACGGCCAGGGCAAAGGGAAGGGCAAAGGTGCCCAGCACGTTCTCTATTATCTTCTCGGCCGCCTGGTCGCTCAGCCCGCCCGAGTCCAGCGCCTGGTCGATCTCGTCCGGCCCGAGCCCGGTCGCCCGGGCCAGGACCTGCCGGCGCTTCTCCATGGATAGCTTGTAGAAACCGGAAAGCCGCGAATCGAGCTCTGCTCTGCTCTTCTTCATCGTTCTACTTGGTGAACAGGTCGCGCAGCCATTGCGCGGTGGTCTGCCGGCCGATCTCGGCGATGGCGTCGGTGAGTGGGATCTGCTTGGGGCAGACCTTGACGCAGATCTGCGCGTTGCCGCAGTCTGCGATGCCGCCCTCGTCCATGGCCGCGTGCAGACGGTCTTCGCGGTCGTAGACGCCGGTGGGGTGCGAGTTGTGCAGCTTGACCTGGGCGATGGCCGCCGGCCCGATGAAGCGGGAGCTCTTCGTGTATTGCGGGCAGGCCTCCACGCAGCAGCCGCAGGTCATGCAGCGCGCGAAAAGGTGGCGGATGGACTGCACCCCGGGAGAGATGAGCGGCGCGTGGCGGTGGATGTCGTGCGTGCCGTCGACCTCGATCCAGGCCTTCACCTTCATCAGCGCGTCGAACATCTTCTGCCGGTCGACCTGTAGATCCCGTACCAGCGGGAATTTGCTCAACGGCTCCAGCACGATGGGCTGCTCCAGCTCGTCGACCAGCGCGGCGCAGGCCTGGCGAGGCACCCCGTTGATGACCATGGTGCAGGCGCCGCAGACCTCCTCCATGCAGTTGCACTCCCAGACCACGGGCGGGACGCGCGTGCCCTGCAAGTTGACCGGGTGCTCGCGCAGGTACATGAGAGCCGAGACCACATTGTGCCCGTCGGTCCAGGGCATCCGGAACTGTTCCCAGTAGGGGTCGCGGTCCGGGCTGTCCTGGCGCTTGATCTTGAAGTGGATCTGCTTGTCGGCCATTGGCGGGTCCTGCGAGCCTCTAGCGGTAGTCCCTGGGGTTTTCCGGCGGCAGCACCGAAAGCTCCACCTCGGCGTAGTCGATGCTGGGTCCCTCGGGGGTGTGGGTGGCCATGGTGGTCTTGAGCCACTTGTCGTTGTTGGCCTTCCATTTCGCGCGGTACTGTTCGAACTCCGGGTCGCCCGGGAACTTGCCCTCGGGGATCTTGAGCTCGAACTCGGCCTTGTAGTGCGAGCCCCGGCACTCGTCCCTCAGGCGCGCGCCCTTGCAGACCACCTCGCCCAGCACGATCATGTCCTGCACCTGCCGCGCCCAGCTCAGCTCCTGGTTGCTCCACTCGCTCTTGTCGCCGAGCTCGATGCGCCCGGCGCGCTCCTTGAGCTCGGCTATCCTCTGCAAAGCCTGGTCCAGTCCCGCGTTGTCGCGTTCCACGAAGGCGTAAGCCTGCATCAGCTCGCCCAGCTCGCGGTGAAGCGCGTGAGCGCTCTCGCCGCCGTCCGACCGTAAAAGCTTCTGGTTGATCTCCTGCTGGCGCTTGACCTCGGCGTCGAAGTGCTTGTCTGCCGTATCCTTGCCGTTCTTGCCCAGCCCCTTGACATAGGAGGTGCAGGACTCGCCCGCCACCAGGCCGCTGTAGGTGGCGCTCAATAGGGAGTTGGCCCCCAGCCGGTTGGCCCCGTGATAGGCGCCGTCGCACTCGCCGCAGGCGAACAGCCCCGGGATGTTGGTCTGGTGGTTCTTGGGGTGGCCCCGCTTGACCCCGCCGGTGTCCGGGTCCCTCTCGTAGCCCCCCCAGAGCCCGCCCATGGAGTAGTGCATGGCCGGGAAGATCTGCATGGGCCGGGTGTAGGGATCCTCACCCGAGAAGGTGCGGTACATCTCCAGGATGTCGCCCAGCCGCCGTTGCAGGAACTCGCGCGGCTGGTGGGTGAGGTCCAGATAGGCCACGTGCTCGCCGCGCACCCCCAGCCCCAGGTGATAGGTGGCGCGGAAGATGGCGCGCGAGGCCACGTCGCGCGGCACGGTATTGCCGTAGGCCGGGTACCACTCCTCTAAAAAGTAGAAGCGCCCGCTCTCGGGGATATCGTTGGGCTCGCGCTTGTCGCCCGCCTGCTTGGGCACCCAGACCCGTCCGCCCTCTCCGCGGCAGGCCTCGGACATCAGGCGCAGCTTGTCGTGGCCGCGCATGCCGGTGGGGTGAAACTGGATGAACTCGCCGTTGGCAAAGCTGACGCCCTGCTGGTAGACGCGGCTGGCGGCAGCGCCGGTGGCGCTGGTGCTCATGGTGGAGCGCCCGTAGATGAGCCCCATGCCGCCGCTGGCCAGCACCACCGCGTCGGCCGGGAAGGCCCGGACCTTCATGTCTCGCAAATTCATGGCGACGATGCCGCGGCAGATTCCCTCGCCGTCGCGCACGATGCTCAGCATGTCCCAGTACTCGTACTTGGTGACGGCGCCTTTTACCTCCAGCCGTCGCACCTGCTCGTCCGAGGAGTAGAGCAACTGCTGGCCGGTGGTCCCTCCGGCAAAGGCGGTGCGGCGCTTCTTGACTCCGCCGAACAGCCGCTGATCCATGATGCCCTCGGCCGTGCGGCTGAAGGTCACCCCCATGCGATCAAAGGTGCGGATGACGCCGGGAGCGCCCTCGCACAGCCCCTTGATGGGCGGCTGGTCGGCCAGGTAGTCGCCGCCCTTGATGGTGTCGACCACGTGCTGCCATACCGAGTCGTCCTCGCCCTTGACGTCCAGCACGGCGTTGAGCCCGCCCTGGGCGCAGCAGGAGTGCGAGCGCTTGACCGAGAATAGCGAGAACAGGTCGACCTGTACGCCCTGCTCGGCCAGGCGCATGGCGGCCCAGAGCCCGCCCAGACCGCCTCCCACCACGATGGCTTTGCCCTTGGCAGCTATGGCGCAACCTCCTTCGTCAGCCGGGCCAACTCGGCCGTCTTTTCGTCATCGACGGCCGCCGGGGCTTGCTGTTTGCAGGCAGGACGGTAGATGGTGAACGCGTAGAGCGAGCCCAGTGAGAGCAGGCCGAGCAGCAGCCCCAGACCAGCGCAGCAGTAGCCGGAGAGCCGCTGCGATCGCGGCCCGATGGTGATCCCCCAGGTGATTAAGGCGGTCCACAACCCGTTGGCCAAGTGGAAGACCGCCGCGGCCACGCCCAGCAGGTAGACGGTGATGGACAGCGTCGAGGAGCGGATGGCGTCGGCAGCGCTGCTGGCCGCTACCAGCGGGGTGTTTGGATCGGAGCCCACGAACAGCGCTCCGCCAAAGGGCCTGCCCAGCCAGTGCATCTGCCAGAGGTGGTAGAAGAGAAAGGCGAATACCAAAACGCCCGTGGCTCTTTGCAGCAAGTAGCGGACATTGCTGCCGTATGCGTATCGGCCCAGGTTGACCGAGCCCCGCAAGAGGATGATCAGCCCAAAAAGGCCGTGGAAGAGAAGCGGCAGGAAGATGAAGAGTATCTCCAGCGGGATGAGCAACCCGAGCTCGGCCAGGAAGTGGATGGTCTCGACCGCGGTCTGGTACTTCTCCGGCCCGGCCAACATGGTGGCGTTGATGGTCAGGTGAAAGCAGAGGAAGGCGCCCACCGGCACCAGCCCCAGAAGCGAGTGCAGGCGCGCCAGGTAGAAGTAGGAGCGCGAGCCGGCCGCGCGATTTTCGGTTGCCTCGGCCACGACCGCGGAGCTTACGCCCGATCCGGCCCAATTGTTAAGCCGATATTACCGTTTGGAAAAAGCAAAAAAGAAACAAAAAAGGGGACGGGGCTAAGTTTTAAGTTTTTTCTTGGCCGCTCGGTTGACCATCTGACTGACTGCCGCCGAGCTGACCGACAGGTAACGTGCTACCTCGGTTCCCGGCAGCTCCAGGATGAGCACCGCGTCATGCGCTACCCTCGCCCGGGCTTCGGACACCTCCCGCGCCCGACTCGGACCGCGTATCGCTTCCGGTCGAAGCCCTCGCTCCTTGCCAACCCTCCGCAGTACCTCATCCAGCTCCTTCACCATATCGGTCCCGCCCCGCTTGCCACTTTCCCCTTTACCTCTCCCTCTCCCTTCGCGTGATTTCCCAAGAAATCGTGCTCTTCCCAACGCTTTTTCATTGCCCTCTGCTTCGCGTTCGCGCCGTGCCCTCGATTCGGGCCCTTGCCGATCCTCGGCGATGGCTCGCCTTTGATCGCCGGGGACCTCCAGTACGTCGCTCCGTAGCGACACGCCGTCCGATATGAACTGCCGGTAGGCCCTTACCGCTCGCCCCCGCGCCCGGCCGAACTGCAACAGGACCTGTTCCGTATCCTGCCAGGGCGCCTCTCGCTTGCCCACCAAGACCGCATGCCCTGACCAGGGATAGCTGTCCAGGGACCGTACCGTGCGCACCAGCCCCGCCCGTAGCGGGTTCAGGTGTACGTACCGCAAGAGCTCCAGCAGGTACTTGTCTTCTTCTACCATTATGGACTTGAAGCGATCCTGGTACAGATGACCGCTCCGCTGGTAGCGCCGATTGAATGCCCCCGCGTAACCGGTTTGCAGTCGCCGCATGAACCTCGACAGCCCCTCCGGCCCCGAGCGTGCCAGCAGGTGAAAATGGTTCGGCATCAAGCTCCACGCGTATATCGCCGTCCCGGTTTCCGGCGCTAGCTTCGCCAGTCGATCGACGAAGTCCTCGCGATCCGCGTCGGACCGAAAGATCTCTCGCTTCTCGATTCCGCGCGCCACCACGTGTTGTAAAACGCCTTCAGCGTCCAGTCGCGGTCCTCTAGGCATTTCGGCAGACTATTTACCTATATACAGGCTGTCAATAACTTAATTCTTAGCCCCGTCCCCCTTCCCCGACGTCCCCCTTCCCCGAAATTCTTAGCCCCGTCCCCCTTCCCCGACGTCCCCCTTCCCCGTCCCCCTTCCCGCGCCTTCCCGCCTTTCCGTCCCCCTTCTCCCCTTCTCCCCCTTCTCTTTCCCACACAGACAGCTTGCCCTAGCGCCCGCCGGATGCGATCACTGCTGGTAGAAGGGCCCGGCAGCGTGCGCGTCGTCCCCGGATATCCTCGCCCGGCGTGGCCAAACGGTTTTGAATCGTCGATACGACCCATTGCCGCCTTTGTCGAGCTGGCGGCGGTGATGGCTCTGGTCGGCTCCGTGGCCGCCTGCACCGCGGGATGCTCGCGCGATGAGAAGCCCGCGCGCGAGCCGCCGCCGCCGGCGACCAAGGACCGCCAGCCACGGAAGCCCGCGCGCGAGCCGCCGCCGGCGACCGAAGGCGCTCAGCTGCAGGGGATGGAAGATCCCTTCCGAATGACCGAGGCGGTGAGGAACCACGCCGCTCGCCTGCTGAGCCTAGCCCGCCCGCGAACCGAGCTGGAGAAAGCGGTGGTGGTGTATCGTTCGGTCATTCCCTCCTCCAGCTCTTTCCGCTTGCACGACCGGCAGTACCGGGGTTACAGGAGCGACCAGGGCGGGCTGCAGATACCCTTTGGCGACGATTCGAAAGCGCCTCTGCGGGTAGAGCGCGGAAGCCTGCTTCCCGGGGAGATCATCGCGGCGCCGCAGGAACGAAGGGTGGCCGACTGCCTGGAGTACAGCTTTCTGCTGGTCGCTCTGCTGCGAGCCGCCGGTATCGAGGCCCGCCTGGGGGAGAGGCCGGGCCACGCCTTTGCGGTGGCGGTGCTGGGAGCAGCCCCCTATTGCCTGGATGCTGCCAACCTCGCGTTCCAGCGCTGCGACGAGCGCGGGCAGCCGGACCGGCTGGGGGTCGCGCGTCACTACTCCAACGAGGGCGTAATACGAAAGGAGCAGGGCAGGCTGGACGAGGCGCTGCGTTCTTTAGGTACCGCGGTCGCGCTCAGGCCCGGTCACGCCGAAGCGCTCGTCAACCGGGGGTTGGTGCTCCGCGAGCAGGGGAAGCTCGACCGCGCGATCGAGGACTATGACCGGGCGCTGAGCATCGATCCGGACGACGCCAGGGCCTGGAGCAATAAGGGGGTGGCGCTGGTCGGGCAGGGTAAGCTCGAGCAAGCCATGGCCTACTACGACCGCGCGCTAGCGCTGGAGCCGGAGTACCACAAGCCCTGGAACAACAAAGGCACACTCCATTTTCGCGAGGGAAGGCTCGAGCAGGCGATCGAGTGCTACCACCGGGCGCTCGCCCTGAAACCCGACTACGCCAGGGCCTGGTACAACCGAGCGCTCGCCCTGAGAGCCAGGGGTGATCTGGACGGAGCGGTCGAGTGCTTCGAGAAAGCGCTCGAGATCGAGCCCGACAAGGCGGCGGCCTGGTTTGGCAAGGGGGTGGCGCTGGAGAGGAAGGGCAAGCACGGGCAGGCGCAGCAGTGCTACGATAGGGCCGAGGCGCTCGGATTCTCCGCGACGGAGGAGTAACCCGCGCCGCCGCAGGGGATCGCCGCGCTCCGAGAATTCTCGGTCCGCTCCCGCAGCTTTCGAACGGGAGCGCCCGAGCTGCGGTAGCGGACCGACTTCTCACGGAAAAGCGTAACCAATGTAGCTACGTCCGTTTGTATTTCTTTTTACTCGTCCTTGCCGGCCAGTCGCAGGTAGCGCAGGTAGCGCTCCATGGCGCTCGCTTCCAGCTGCTTGTGCAGCTTTTCTGCCTCCTGGGGGAAGCTGCGGTTGAGCGCCTCGTAGCGGACCTCGCCCATCAGGAAGTCGCGGATGGAGCCGTCGGGCTTCTTGTAGTCGATCTGCAGCGGGTTCTGGCCCTCGGCCGCCAGCCGCGGGTCGAAGCGATACAGCGGCCAGTAACCAGAGGCCACCGCGCGCTTCTCCTCGGCCTGGGTCTTGCCCATGCCCGCCTTGATGCCGTGGTTGATGCACGGCGAGTAGGCGATGAGCAGCGAGGAGCCGGGATAGGATTCGGCCTCCTTGATCGCCTTCATCATCTGCTTCATGTCCGCGCCCATGGCCACCGAGGCCACGTAGACGTATCCGTAGCTCATGGCCATCAGGCCCAGATCCTTCTTCATGGTCTTCTTGCCCGACTCGGCGAACTTGGCGATGGAGCCGATAGGCGTGGCCTTGGAGGATTGGCCTCCGGTGTTGGAGTAGACCTCGGTGTCGAAGACCAGAACGTTGATGTCCTCGTTCATGGCCAGCACGTGGTCCAGGCCGCCGTAGCCGATGTCATAGGCCCAGCCGTCGCCGCCCACCGCCCAGATGCTCTTCTTGGTGAGCATGTCGCGCGCCTTCCAGATCTGGTCGAGCAGCTTGTCGGAGTGGTTCTTCTCCAGCAGCGCCTTGATCTCATCGCCGTACTCGCGCGACTTGTCGCCGTCGTCTCTGCCAGCCAGCCAGCCGTCGAAGGCTGCCTTGAGCTCGCCCGAGGCCTTTTCGGCCGCCTGCGCGATCAGGTCGGCCAGCCTGGCCCGGCGCTGCCGGGTGGCCAGCACCATGCCGAAGCCGTACTCGGCATTGTCCTCGAACAGCGAGCTGGCCCAGGCCGGCCCGTGGCCGTCCGCGTTGACCGCGTAGGGGACCGAGGGTGCGGAGCCGCCCCAGATGGAGGAGCAGCCCGTCGCGTTGGCGATGATCATCCGTTCGCCGTACAGCTGGGTGATGAGCTTGAGGTAGGGGGTCTCCCCGCAGCCCGAGCAGGCGCCCGAGAACTCGAGCAGCGGCTGATAGAACTGCGAGCCCTTGATCGAACCGCGGTCGAAGCCCTTGGTGCGGATGGGCAGCGTCTCGGCGTACTGCCGCAACTGAAGCTGCTTGTCCTGCTGGGTGGCGATGGGCTTCATGTGAAGCGCCTTCTTCTTGGAGGTGCAGATGTCCGCGCAGTTGCCGCACCCGGCGCAGTCCTCGACGTAGACCTGGATGCGGTAGAAGAGCTCCTTGACCTCCTTGCCCTGGGCCTTCTTGGCCTCGAAGCCGGCCGGGGCCTTGTCGATCTCTTCCTTGGTGGCCAGCACCGGGCGGATGGCCGCGTGCGGGCAGACCATGGCGCATTGGTTGCACTGGATGCAGTTGTCCGCGATCCACTCCGGGGTATTGATGGCGATGGAGCGCTTCTCGTACTTGGTGGTGGCCAGGGGGAAGATGCCGGCCGGGGTGAAGGCGCTCACGGGCAGCGTGTCGCCCTTCTGCGCCAGCATGGTGCGCATGACGTTCTTGACGAAGTCGGGCTCGGTGGCACCGCCGATGGTTCCGGCCTCGGGCTCGAGGTCCTTCCAGGACTCGGGGTATTTTATCTCCTCTATCCCGCCGAGCGCCGCGTCGATGGCCTTCCAGTTCTTCTCGACCACGTCCATGCCCTTCTTCTCGTAGGTTTTCTTGACCGCCTTTTTGAGCTGGTCGATGGCCTCGTCGATGGGCAGAACCTCGGAGAGCTTGAAGAACGCCGTCTGCATCACCATGTTGATGCGCCCGCCCAGGCCCACGCCCTCGGCGATCTCAACCGCGTTTATGTTGTAGAAGCGCACCTTCTTTCGGGCGATGTCCCGCTTGAGCGAGGCGGGCAGGTGCTGCTCCATCTCCTGGAGCGTCCAGGCCGAGTTGAGCACGAAGATGCCGTTCTCGCGGATGCCGTGCAGCAGATCGTACTTGTCCACGTACGACGGTTGGTGGCAGGCGATGTAGTCCGCCCGGTCCACCAGATAGGTGGCGTGAATGGGGCTCTGGCCGAACCTCAGGTGCGAGACCGTGACCCCGCCCGACTTCTTAGAGTCATAGGCGAAGTACCCCTGTACGTACTGGTCGGTGTTGTCGCCGATGATCTTGATGGCGTCCTTATTGGCGCCCACCGTGCCGTCCGACCCCATGCCCCAGAACTTGCAGCGAATCAACCCCTTGGTTCCGGTATCCAGCGACGCGGGCACACTGAGCGAGGTGTTCGAGACGTCATCCTCGATGCCCACGGTGAAGTGGTCCTTGGGCTCGCTCTGGCTCAGGTTGTCCAGCACCGCCTTGACCATGGCCGGGGTGAACTCCTTGCTGCTCAGCCCGTAGCGTCCGCCGACCACCTGTACGTCGAGCTTCTTCGTCTGGGCGACGGCAGACACGTCGAGGTAGAGCGGCTCGCCGAAGGCACCGTTCTCCTTGGTGCGATCCAGCACGGCGATGCGCTTGGCGCTCTTGGGTAGCGTCTTCAGGAAGGCATCGACGTCAAAGGGCCGATAGAGGCGCACCTTGACCAGGCCGACCTTCTCGCCCTTGGACGAGAGGTAATCGACCGCTTCTTTGGCCGCCTCGCACCCCGAGCCCATCATGATGATCACGCGTTCGGCGTCGGGCGCACCCTCGTACTCGAACAGGTCGTACTTGCGCCCGGTCAGCGCGCCGACCTTGCGCATCTCCTCGGCCACGATGCCGGGAACGGCGCGGTAGTACTTGTTGGCCGCCTCGGCCACCTGGAAGTAGATGTCCGGATTCTGGGCGGTGCCGCGCTGGTGAGGGTGCTCGGGGTTGAGCGCGCGCGCCCGGTGCCGCTCGATTGCCTCGTAGTCGACCAGCGGGGCGATGTTGTCGTAGTCGATCATTTCGATCTTCTGCACCTCGTGCGAGGTGCGGAAGCCGTCGAAGAAATGCAGGAAGGGCACGCTGGCGCGCAGGGTGGACAGGTGCGCGACCAACGCCATGTCCATGACCTCTTGCACGGAGTTGCTGGCCAGCATGGCAAAGCCGGTGGCGCGCGCGGCCATCACGTCCTGGTGATCGCCGAAGATGGAAAGCGCGTGGGCCGAGATCGACCGCGCCGACACGTGGATAACCGTGGGCATCAGCTCGCCCGAGATCTTGTACATGTTGGGGATCATCAGCAGCAGCCCCTGCGAGGCCGTAAAGGTAGTGGTCAAACCCCCGGCGCTCAGCACCCCGTGGACGGCGCCGGCCGCCCCGCCCTCGGACTGCATCTCCACTACCTTGAGCACCTGCCCAAAAAGGTTCTTGCGCCCGCGCGCTGCCCAGGCATCGACCTCTTCGCCCATAGGGGAGGAAGGGGTGATGGGATAGATGGCCGCCACGTCGCTGAACGCGTAGGCGATGTGAGCCGCGGCGGTGTTCCCGTCCACGGTCTGGGTTACGGCCTTTTTCTTGTCGGTGGATTTATTGGTTGAGGTCTGTAGGTCGCTCATCAGATTACACCTGGCTGAAGTTGGTTCTGCCCTTCTCTCCGCTCCGGAACATCCGCGGTAGAGTGGGCGGCCACAAAGTGGAACCGATTGAAAGTAGTCGACTAATTCGACCAGTCAACCGTTTTATAAGGTTGAGTCAGAGAATTTATAGCCCGAGTAGTCGCTCTATGCAGACGACTTTTCGGACCCTCGTTTAGAAAGATGAATCGAGACCCAGCGCGTCAAAGGAGCGCGATCGCGAGCGCGCCCGTCCGCGCGCCAGCAACCTGAAGAGTTTTTATCGGCGGGTTTCAAGGTCGGTACCAGCCGTAATTGGGGTTGCGGCGTCGGCGTACCCGCCTGATCAAGAAGAAACCGGTGATGAAGCCGCCGATGTGGGCGAAGAAAGCCACTCCGCCGCTCTCCGAGCCCATGGCTCCGAGCTGGCCCAGCCCGCTGAACAGCTGGATCAAGAACCAGAAAAAGATGAAGAAGCCGGCAGGAAGCTCGCGCAGGAAGAAGAAGATGAAGATGGGGATGAGCGTGACGACGCGCGCGCGCGGATAGAGCCTGATGTAGGCGCCCAGCACCCCGGCGATGGCGCCCGAGGCGCCGACCATGGGCACTTGGCTGGAGGGATCGACCAGGATCTGGGCCGCCGCTGCCCCCAGCCCGCATAGCGTATAGAACACGATGAAGCGCCAGTGTCCGAGCCAGTCCTCTACGTTGTCGCCGAAGATGTGCAAGAACCACATGTTGAAGCCGAGGTGAAACCATCCGCCATGCATGAACATGCTGGTGAACGGGGTGCTCAGGCTTCCCGCGTTGAGATCGACCACCAGCTGGCGGGGAACCAGCCCCCAGGTGTGCACGAAGCGTACGAGCTCGATCTCCTCCAGCGATACCTGGTAGAAGAAGACCGATACGTTGGCCGCGATCAGCAAGTAGGTGATCACCGGCCTGGTGCGCGTGGGGTTGATGTCGCGAAGCGGTATCACGTCCCCCCGACCCTAGCACCTTGGGGATGGAGCGAAAAACCGAACGAACCTCGCTCCTTTACCGTCCTTTTTCGACCGATACCTCACCAAATACCTTTGTTGTTGATTCGGTCTTTCGCTCCATCCCCCAGCTCCGCCGTCTCCTCTATTCCGTGCTATGTTGCTACGGCGATGTCGGCAGAGGGGATTCGGGCGCGCCTATTTCCCGGAGCAGTGGTCGGGATTCTGATCGCGTTCGTGGCTTCAAGTACCGCCTTCTACGGTTGCCAGGGCGACCCGCCGAACGAGCAAGCCGCGCAAACGGCAGGCCTCCGCGTCGGGGCCGCAACCGGATCGCATCAGCGCACGCCTGCGGTGCGCGAAACCGGCAACCAGGACCGCGAGACCGACGGCCCCGGCCACCACTGGCTCGACGACCCGCCCGAGTTCGCCCGGAAAGAGGCGTCGGTAAAACGCCCCCCGCAGTCCGGGGTCGCCTACCCCGCGCCGCCCGCAAGCCCATCGCCAGCGTCGGACGGCTCATCGCAGCGCCGCTGCTCGCTCGTCGAGCCCGCCGCGGTTCGCATCTGGCCGAAGCCGGCGCCGGTCACGGTCGAGGCCGCGCCCGGCGGCTTCCTGGCGGCGGGCTACTGCAGAGAGAAGTCCGACGAGCGAGTATTCCTGCTCGCCCTCAAGCCCCATAAACCCGCGAGGCCGCTGGCCACGCACCGACTGCAGAAGCCTCACCCGGGCCGACGCGCCGCCGCTCCGGGCCTGAGCGTCCGGGACGGGCTGCGCGCGCTACTGGCCTTGACCGACGGCTCCGGCGCGGTGCTGGCCGGCGCTGCGCCGCTCGACCGGCCCACGGCCAACCTCGAACTGGTACCGGTCGGTGCGGGCGCCGACACGCGCTTCCCGCCGGCCGTGGCCCATTTGCAGGGGCTATCCGCCGTGGCCTGGTGCACGGGCAGCACGCCCATGCGCACCCGGGTGGCGCTGCTGAGCCCTACGAACGCGGTCATCGCCACGCACGACGTGACTCCGACCGGCATGGGCGCCTCGGCCCCGGTATTCGTGCAAGGTTCGGAGCTCCCCTTACTGCTGGCGCTGGACGCGCACGACGGCTACTCGCCGCTTCTGCGCATCCCGTTTTCCGCAACCGGCGTTCCGTTGGCAGCAACGGTGATCACCCCCCTGAACCTGGTCGCCACTCCTCCGCGCCTGGTCGCGGCCCGCGCCCCCTTCGGCGTGCTGGTCGCCTATACGGCCCTGGGGTCGGCGGCCACCAGCGCGGTGGGACTGTTGAGCATCGAGCCCGGGATCGGACCGCTGCAGGCGTTGGTTCGCGGGACCGGTTACGGCAGGCTGCAGATCGACGCCGCCGCCGGCCCGCGCGCGCTGATCTTTGCCGCGGACGCGCCCGTGCCCGGGGGCTCCAAGGACCAGCGCGAGATCCGCGTGCGGGTGGCCGACGGCAGCGGTATGGGTCCGGCGCTGGTGGTTCGCGGACCGGACGATACGGCAGAGGGAGCTGCGTTGGCCCGCGCAGCCGATGGCACGGTCGCCCTGGCCTTCAGCAGCGCCTCCGGGGTCTACCTGCACTGGCTATCGTGCGACGACCGCTGAATCGGCGGCGCTGCCGCGTCCCTCGACCGCCCCCTCATGTCGTACCGCCCCCCCATGTCGTACCGCCCCCCCATGTCATTTCGACCGAAGGGAGAAATCCCTTTCGTGACGGAGATCTCTCACTCCGTTCGAGATGACATTCCCCGCCGAGCGTTCAGTTGTCCGCCCCGGCCTCGGCGTGTCGCAGGAATAGGTTCTCCAGCGTATCGCGGTGCGGTCTTACGGCCAGCACCCGAGCCCCGCTGACGAGCGCCTTTTCCAGAAGCGGTGGGATCATCTCATCTCCCAGGACCACCGCGGTCAACAGCTCTTTCTCTCCCTGCACGCTCGTCGCCATCTTTTCGATCTGCTCCCGCAGCTCCGGCTTGACCCCTTCGAGCTCGATCTCTATGCGTCTCTCGGCCGGGGCCAGCAGCTCGCCGAGCTCGCCGTACGCCCCCAGCTTTCCGGCCCGGATGATGGCCACGCGGTCGCAGAGCATCTCCACGTCGCTCAGGGTGTGGCTGGTGAACAGCATGGTACCGCCTTTGTTGCGGTGTTCTACCAGCACTTCGCGCACGTCCTTGCGGCCGATGGGATCGAGACCGGTAAAGGGCTCGTCCAGGATGAGCAGCTCGGGCTCGTGCAGCAGCGCTTGCCCCAGCCCGATACGCTGCAGCATTCCCTTGGAGAACTTGCCGATGGGCCGGTCGACTGCGTGTCCGAGGCCCATACGTTCCAGCACCTCGAGCGAGCGTTTGCGCAGCGGCTCTCCTGTCATGCCGGAGAGCTTCCCGCAGAGATCGAGGAACTCCAGGGGTTTCAGATACTGGTAGATGTAGGGGCTTTCGGGCATGTAGCCCAGGCGCCGCCTGGCCTCGGGGTAGCCGGTCGGGCGGCCGAAGAGACGGGCCACGCCCCGGGTCGGGTAGATGAGCCGCAGGATGGCCTTGATGGTGGTGGTCTTGCCCGCGCCGTTGGGGCCGATGAAGCCGAAGATCTCGCCGCGCCGAACCTTGAAGCTGATACCGCGCACCGCCTCCACGCGCTTGCGGAAGAAGCCGATGCGAAAGGTCTTGTACAGGTCGTCGACCTCCAGGACGGTCTCCTCGCTGGAGGCGTTCTGCTCGGTAGCCATTCTGCCGATGTCCTCCTGGCCTACCGGCCCACCCGGCACGCCGGACCAAACCGCGGGCTAGGATAACACCGTTTTCAGCGCACGCGCGACCTGTTCCTGCTCCGCCTCGGTCATGCTCACGTAGAGCGGAAGCGCCAGGCCGCGGTCGGCGATCGCCTCCGAAACCCGCAGCGAGCGGCCGCTGCGCTCGGCCTGGAGCGCCGCCGTGCGCAGGCTCCCGAGCCGGTGGAGCGCATAGCTCAGCCGGCCGGCCTCTACCCCCTGCTCGCGCAGGGCCTGCACCACGCCGTCCCGTTTGGTACCGGAGAGCTCCTCGGGCAACAGCACGCCGAATGTCTGGTAGTTGCCCCTGCCCCCGTCCGCCTCGCGCTGGAAGCCCAGGTCGGATAGACCGGATAACAGCTCGAGATACCGTGCCCCCAGCTGCCTGCGCTCCTGCACCATCGCCCGCAGGCGCGACATCTGCACCAAGCCGATGGCCGCGGCCGGCTCGCTCATCCGGTAGTTGCCCGAGGCCTGCTCGAAATCGACGCCGGTCCGGTCCACACCGTGGTTGCGCAGCATCCTCAGGCGGGCGTCGAGCGCCGGGTCGTCGGTCAGGCACATACCGCCTTCGCCCGTGGTGATGACCTTGCGCGGGTGGAAGCTCATACAGGCGATAACGCCCAACGCTCCGCATGGGGTATCACCGACGAAGCTTCCCAGGCTACACGCGGCATCGACGATAACCGGGATGCCGGGCAGCGCCTCAACGATCTCGCGCGCTCGCGCCGGGTTGCCGAATTGGTCGATGACGATGGCCGCCCGGGTCTCGGGCGTGAGCGCTGACCGGCACGCTTCCACCGTGGCGTTCCACTCTTCGGAATCGACATCTACCAGCACTGGCTCGGCTCCGCTCCGGATCACCGCGTGCGCGGGGCTCGGCCAGGTAAGGTCCGGGCAGAGCACCTGGTTTCCGGAGCCGATCCCTAGTGACTCCAGCGCCAGGCAGAGGGCAGAGGTGCCGCTGGATAGCGCCACGGCGTGGCGCCTCTGGCATTCGCTCGCGACCAGAGCCTCCAGCTCTGCAGCCTTTGGTCCGTTGACCAGCAAACCGGTGCCGAGCACCTCGCGAACCGCGGCTGCTTCCTCTTCGGCCAGATATGGCCTGGCGAGCGGGATCACGATCAGCGAGCATAGGCTAATCTGGCGACCGGGGGAATAGAGGTAAGCCGCTCCTGGTCGCTCCCGACCCGCGGCGATATACTGGTCGCGTGGACCAGGCCGCCATGGCTAGAATGCTCGAGGACGCGCTGTTCAGGTTGGGGGTCACCGTGCGCGTGGAAAGCATGCCCGAGGAGTCGCGGCTGAGCGGGGGCTCCTGTAGGATTTGCGGCAAGCAGGAGGTATTCGTTTCGCCGCGAGCGACCCTGGCGGAGCGCATCGCCATACTGGTCGAGGCGCTGCGCCAGCTGGATACCGATTCGATATGGCTCGCCCCGGCAGTCAGGGAACGCATCCTCAATAGCCCGGATCACCCCCAAGGGTGACGGTTACGAACCGGAAAAGCTTTTGCAGTACGCACACCTAGGTCCTTTACCCACAACCGCGCGCAAGGTTGTGGACTCTGTGTGAGCTAATGCTCGTAACCTCTTGTATTCACCAAGCAAATTGCCTCTCCCCATTTGTGAATTTAGGGGGGGTTACACGTCGATAGACAGCGCCGGACGGGCGCCCTATACTGCTCGGCGTTTTCATTCGGGGAATAGCGACCATGGCGAACCAGAGCCCGCCCGAGGGAGGCGACAACCAGAAGCAGCGGGGAATATCATCTCTTGACCGCGCACACGATCTGAGGTTGGCGGGTGACGTGGAGAATGCGCTGCGGCTGGCCGCATCGATCCTCACGGCTGCGCCCGATGACCTAGGAGCGGCTGCGCTGGCGGCGCGGCTGTTGACCGAAGCTGGTCGCCCCAAGCTAGCGGGTGAGGCAGCGGCGCGCCTGGTTGATGCCTACACCCGCCGGGGAGACCTGGGCTCGGCTCGGGTGGCAGCGCACGTAGCCGCGGAGGCGGGCCAGGACATCGAGGAACTGTTGGGGACCATCGCGGACGCTTTTGGCAAGGGATCCCCGCGTTCCGGAGATGTATCACCGATGCCACCTCCTTTTCCCCAAGACGCGGAGATCGCTCCCTTTTTCGAGAAGGCGAATGGAACCGACCTGCTCGACAAGGCTGAAAAGGCCCTCAAGCGGTACGTGACCTCCAAGGACCCGGTCGACGCGGAGAGCTCGGTACCCAGGCTGCCGCTGTTCAGCGAGCTGGAGCCGCCGCTTCTGGCCCGGCTTATGAGCCTGCAACAGCTGAAGGAGCTCAGAGCCGAGGAGGTTCTCATCGAGCAGGGCGAGCAGGGGCGCGAGGCCTTCTTGCTGGCGCGCGGAGTGGCGAACGTGGTCCGGCAGGACTCGTCCGGACCGGCGGTGCTGGCGTCGCTAGGACCGGGGGCGGTTTTTGGCGAGATGGCGCTGGTGAGCCGGGCTCCCAGAGGTGGCTCTGTGGTAGCGGTCGAGCCGGTTCAGGTCCTGGTCATGTCCCGCGACGACCTGGAAGAACTGGCCCAGCAGGAGGTGGCCATTGCGCGGGAGCTCGGGCGGTTTTGTCACGGGCGTTTGGTATCTAACTTGATTCGCCACAGCTCTATCATGGCTGCGGTGCATCCTGCCAGGCGCAAGGAGCTAATCGACGGATTTCAGGCGCACACTTTCGAGCCCGGGGAGATGCTCGTGAAGCAGGGGCAGGAAGCGACTGGGCTGTTTATCATCGCCAGCGGTGCCGTACAGGTCAGCAGCATAGACGCCGACCAGGAGAGCGTGGTGCTCGCCGAGCTCGGCCCGGGGGATGTGGTGGGCGAGATCGCGCTGGTGCTGCGCCGTCCAGCCACGGCCGACGTGACGGCCATCCACCCGACCGTGGCCCTGGAGCTAAGCAGCGAGCGCTTCCACGAGGTGGTGCGCGACCATCCCGGGCTGATCGGCGAGCTCTATGAGCTGGCCATCAAGCGCGAGGCCGAGACGCGCAGCGTGGTCGCGCAGCAGGCCCTGGAGGCCGAGGACGTGGTTATCATCTGATTCGTCGGGGAGGTGTTCGACCAGGAAGTCCCTCGACGCCCGGGCCCTGGTCTAACCCAACCGCTCGCTTGAGTTGAACCGCCTCCCTTGGCCTTTTCGTCGCGCGCGGCGTTGCTCCTGCTCGAAATATCCCCAGTATTCCTCGTCGTCGCGCCTTGCGCGCGACGAAAATCCGCGGCGCGATCCGGCTCAACTCAGGCGATCGGTGGGGTTGAGGTAGTCGAGCGGGAGCGTCCCGGGGGTTCGCTAGGCCCCTTATTACCATTTCCGATCGCCCGGAAAGAAAGCAGTCGGAGCGTACCGATGGGGACGAAGCAGGTTGCTATGCGGGGTACAATTCATTACATATTAACCACCAGCGATCCCCGCCCGGAGCCGGGCAGATCCTTAATGAATGAAGGGGAGGTAGTATGACCAGCTTGGGATTAGAATCGCGTAACAGCACCGTAGCCGGCAGCGGCGTCGCCTGGAGGCTTTGCTTTGCTGCATCGACTCTCCTCGCTCTGGCCTTTGCCGGCTGCGGAGGCGACGACGGGAAGTCGATCATGATCGAGATCACCAGCCCGACCGCCGACGCGGTGCTCACCGTAGATGACGACACGGACACGGCGATCCCCGGGGTACAGTTCGACGTGACCGCTCGATCGCTAGGCGTCAGCGAGGCCACCACGGTCCTGCTGCACGTCGATGGCTCGCAGACGGACGTGACCACGCCGAACGAAGCCGGCGTCATCGAGTTCACCGGGGTCACGCTACCTCCGGGAGAGCACGAGATGTACGTCCGCACCGCCAACAACTCCGTAGAGTCGGCGACCGTGAGCTACACGCTGTCGTTGCTGGAGATCACCTCCCCGGACGACGGGCAGATCGTGACCGTGCTCGACGACGACGACGGCGCCACCCCGGGCGTGCAGGTCACGGTGGTAGCCAAGGCCCACGGCATCGAGATCAGCCAGGACGTCACCCTGTTGGTGGACGGCCGGGAAGAAGACAGCGAGTCGCAGGACGCGGAGGGCAAGGTCACCTTTTCCTCCATCACCTTTGCCACCGGCGAATACACCCTGCAGGTAGTAGCCGGGGATATCGAGTCCGAAACCATCAAGTTCTCCGTGGACGACCGGTGCGCGGGAATACAGTTCGTATCTCCGGCGCCTCCGGAAGCGGAAGACAGCACGCCGGTAACGCTGACCCCGGAAGATGACACGGACGGAACGCCGTGCGACACGGGCTTCACCATCTCCGTGATGGTCATCACCGACGCGGCCCGCGGAGCGCTGGCCGACGTCATGGTCAACGACAGCCCCCGCGGCAGCGCCACGGTGGGCAGTCGGATGGTCGTCTTCAGCGACGTGGAGATACCCAACCGCGGTGCGAACAACCCCAACACGCTGGCGGTCCAGGTGGAGAACGCGGAAGGCGTGACCTGCGTACAGGAGTTCCCGGTAGACCTGCTGGTGGATTGCCAGGAAGCCGACGTCTGCGGCGCCGGCTGGCACTGGGATACGGACGAGCAAACCTGCGTCCAGGATGAGAACTGTACCGATAACAACCCCTGTGGAGCCAACAGCATCTGCGAGGAAACCGATACGGGCGTTACCTGCGAATGCGATGCGGGCTATGCCGGCGAGCTGTGCGACGCCTGCGCCGCCGGGTTCCACGATACCGATCCGGGCGACAACCTCGCCTGCGAGCTCGATACCGAGTGCATGCCGAACAGCTGCGGCGGGCTAGGTGACTGCGCGGACGACGGCGGCGAGGTGGTCTGCACCTGCGATTCCGGGTTCACCGGCGACCACTGCGAGCTGTGCGACGAGGAAGCGGCCAGCGACCCCTGCGGCGACCACGGCGCCTGCGACGACGCCACCGGCGAGCCGGTCTGCGTCTGCGACCGGGGCTATGCCGACGACGCCTCCAGCGACAGCCCCGGCATCGACTGCGACGCCTGCGCCGCCGGCTTCCACAACGAGCAGGGCAGCTGCGTGCTGGACACCGAGTGCCTGCCCAATACCTGCAGCGGCCACGAGGTCGAGTGCTACGTGATCTCCGGGGTAGTCGGATGCCTCTGTGAAGACGCCTATACCGGCGATTTCTGCGACACCTGCGCCGAGGGGTACCACCGCAACGACGCCGACGAATGCGTGGCGGACGAGGTCTGTCCGGCCAGCGATCCCTGCGCGCCCAACGGTGACTGCATGGTGGTGGGCGGCATCGCCCGGTGCGACTGTACCTCGATCGGCCACACAGACGATCCGGACCAGGCCGGCATCGATTGCGACGGCTGCCTCTCCGGGTTCCAGGACAACGACACGGACGGGGATTGCGACCTCAGCTGCAACCCCGGCGGGCAGTCGACCTGCGGTGTACACGGCGACTGCACGGACGTAAGCGGTACGGCCATCTGTATCTGCGATCCGGGCTGGGGCGGCGCCCACTGCGAGAGATGCGCTACCGGCTATCACCTCGAGGGCAGTATCTGCGTGGCCAACAAGAACTGCGCCGCCAACGACACCTGCGCGCCCTACGGGACCTGCAGGGCCGTGAGCGGCATCATTACCTGCGATTGCTTTGACGGGTATACCAACGACGCCAGCAGCGATTCGCCCGACGCCGACTGCAGCGTCTGCGCGCAGGGTTACCACGACGACGATGCGGGCAGCGACCTGGTCTGCGTTCCGGACGAGAGCTGCGACACCGATCCCTGCGGTCCGCCCGTCGACAACGATTGTAGCGATGACGGCGGCGTGGTGGTTTGCGAATGCGGCGATGCCTACCGGGGCAACCTCTGCGAGGAGTGCGTGGACGACGCCGAGACCGACTACCACCGTGACCTGGCCAGCGGCCGCTGCCTGCCGGACGAGACCTGTCCGGTAACCGACCCCTGCGAGCCGCACGGCACTTGCTACATCGACCAGGGCGTGGTCACCTGCGACTGCACCGACGAGGAGTACGCCGATGACCCGGCCGTACCGGGCATCGACTGCGACGGTTGCGCCGACGGCTACCAGGACAACGACACCGACGGCGTCTGCGAGGAGAATTGCGAGACGCTGGGCGGCAATGCCTGGTGCTCGGACCACGGCGTCTGCATGGACGACACGGGCACCGCTTACTGCAATTGCACCTTTCCCTGGGGCGGCTGGCCCGGCAACCAGTGCACGACCTGCCTGACCCTGACCTGCGGCAGTGACGGCTGCTGCCCCACCGCCGGCTCGGTCTGCAACGGCATCAGCGGCCTGTGCTGCGTGCCCAGCAACGACTGCCCGGACGTGGAGCTCGGCTGCGGCCCGGCCTCGGTAGCCGATGACGGCTGCAACAACACGCTCGACTGCGGCGATTGCGGCGGCGTGCACGGCCACTGCGAGGGCCCGGCCGGCGCGGGCGAGTGCATCTGCGACGTCAACTACGCGCAGATGGAGTACGGCGGCGACTGCGTGCACGCGTGTGGAGGGTATGTGCCTTCGGTGGGCTGCTGCGACGGAGACGTTGTCGTCTACTGTACCGGCCCGGAGGAGCTCAACTATTACGATTGCTCGACCGCGGGTTGCGGCTGGAAGGACGACCCCGACGGTTTTTACTGCGAAGGGTCGACCAATCCCGATGACTTCCCCGGTTATACTCTGGAGTGTCCCCCGAACCTCGACTACATCTCGCCGTGTACGGAGGACAGTTACGAGGACAACGACGGCGATAATGACACGGCCACGCCTGTCGACAGGACCGAAGCCATCGATACCGTTTCGATCTACGCCACCAATTGCGCCGGGGACTATGACGTTTTCCGGATCGAGCTCGAGGACGGCGACGTGCTGACGGCCGCGGTGACCGCTCTTTCGGGCGTCGCTACTTACGTCGATGTCTACGTCTACGATGGGATGACCTACGATCCCTATTATTTCAATACGGGCGGCGTTCCGATCGAGATCGGAGGAGCAACCAGCAATCCGGTGGGCAGATGGTACATATATCCGTGGTCGGTCGCGACGGCAGCCGACTATAGGCTGGATATAACCGTGACGCCGGGTCCTTAGGCGGTTCTCGGTTGGCCGCCAGGCCGTCTCACCTTTGCATTATCGCGGAAAGCGGTTTTTATGCTTGCGACGGTACCCAAGACGAGTTGCGGCTTTGCTCTGAATATATAGACACGAAAGAGATATCGGAGGAACTCATTATGTCAGATCCGAAAACCCGGAACGGCGATTCGCGGGAAACGAAAAAGAAGCCAGAGAGACGGGAATATACCAAACCCTCTATCGTCTCGCTGGAAAGCCTTCCCGTTTACCGAATGGCCTGCTTTGGTTCGAAAAACTGCGCTACTTATCCCCGTTCGGTAGTATAACGCAATACGTGCCAGGCCTCGGTCGTTCATGCTTTTTCGCTGGTCGATTACCGAAAGGACAATCCTGGTCGACGTTGAAGGTATCGGATCCGTATCCGAGCTCTCGTCAACTTGGAGCTCATATTCGATTCCCTCGTTCGAGGTAGAAGAACCCGATCTAACGGTAGAGTTCCGCTCCGATCTCTTTCTCGCGAACAGAAGCCTCAGCCCTTCTGAGTGGCTCCGTAGAACGGGAGACCGCTGCCAGTACGCGATCGATATGAAGAACTACTATGTTCCCGGGTTCTTTTATAAGAGAGCGGACAGGTATCGCGGTCGTTTCCTGGCGATTGAGGAAAATGCCGAGCTGCTGAAAGGTGCGATCAAGAGCTGCTTTTCCTTCATATGCGAGGACCGTAACTCGCTTCTGCTGCATGCGTCCGCGGTCTTGAGAAACGGACGCGTATGGGTGTTTTGCGGTCCCTCGGGCTCGGGGAAGACCACAATCGCTACCGAGCTCAACGACTGTGGTCAAGCATTTAGCGTGGATTCGGTTGTACTCTCCATCGACAAAGACGGTGTGGTAAGAGCGGATTCAACGCCGTTCGGGGAAGACGGCGAAAACGTCCCCAGAAGAACGGCGATACCGGTTGCCGGGATCGCGCTTATCGAGCAATCGGACCATGACGAGGTCGTGACCAGGGAAAGCTCTCGGACCATTTCGGAGCTATTGGCGCAGTCTCTGGGGTTTCATTTTCGAGGCCCCGAACGCATTGCCCGGAATCTGAATATCGTTGGAAGCGTTTTCGACAATACGCGTTGTTTCTGGTTGAAATTCAGCAGATCAAACGCCTTCTGGAGATTGCTCGACGAGATGCCCGATCTACCGATAACGAGGTCATAATGAGCGACCAGGAGAGAATCTTTAAACCCCGAAAACACGTCGCGTTCAGAAACATCGGCGGTCAAATGGTGTTGGTAGATGGGCTCGACGAACGTCTGGTAACCCTCAACGAAACCGGCACCGCCATCTGGGGACAACTGGACGGACGCAGTACCTTGGAAATCGCCAGAGAGATACATGAGCGGTTTCGGGTCTCCCTCGAAGACGCGATGAAAGATACCGAGGAGTTTTTGAGCGAGCTGGAACGAAAAGGCTTCATACAGCGCGAGTCCGGATAGGAGCGGAGCCCGGTATTTTGAGCAGGGATTTTACGAATATCGCTGAAGGAGGGGGCGAACCAGCGGAGACGCCTCTATTGAGAAAGATAGAGGAATCCAATCCGTTTCCCCTGTCCGCCTTCTTAGAGCTTACGAATCGCTGTAACCTTAGTTGCCCTCATTGCTACATTCCCGAAAAAAACAGGGGCAACGAGCTGGCGACTACCGAGGTATACGACACCATCGATCAGTTGGCGGAAAGCGGTGCCATATGGTTAGGGCTAACCGGCGGCGAGCCTTGTTTGAGAAAAGATTTGCTTGAGATCGTCGGTTACGCATCGAATAAGCGATTCTGCGTGAGCATGACCTCCAACGCTACCTTGATAGACGACCGGGTGGCGAGGGAGCTATTCGACGCTGGGCTTTCCAAGCTGTCGGCGAGTATATATCATATAACTCCATCGTTGCACGATGAATTCGTGGGTCTGAAGGGCGCGTGGGAGAGAAGCATCCAAGCGTTGACGAGTTTTAGCCAACTCGGAGGCAAGGCGAATGCCCTTATCACGGTGATGAACTGGAACAGCGGGAGCGTGCCGGATCTGGAGCGCTTCTGTCGGGAAAGAAGCTGGCTCTATACCATAGACCCGTCGATTTTTCCCCGGACGGATGGTGACCAGTCCGTTTTGCGGTATCGGGTATCCAGGGAACAGCTCCTGGATTTGTACAGTAATTCGGAGCTTTTCCTAACTAGTCAAGAAGAAAGACCCGGTGAGAAGGCACTTGACGGACCGGTTTGTGGAATCGGCAGGAGTAGCTCCTGGATAGCGCCGAATGGAGACCTTTTCACCTGCAGAGTACTGCCGTGGAAACTAGGTAATCTACGTGAGCACTGCTTCCGCGAGCTCTGGCTTAGCTCGCCTGTTCTAAACCAGATACTTTCCTTTCGGTGGAGAGATTCCGAGCAATGCGCCGAATGTACTCTCTCACGATACTGTATGCGTTGTCCGGGTATGTGTTTTCTGGAGACCGGTGATCCGAACAAGCCTTCGTCCATTGCGTGTGTCCGGGCAGACGTACGGCGAGAGACTAGTGGCAGAGCATAGATACGGTGTGAGCTTGAGCGACCAAGTACCCTTGGTTCGGACGATAACGGCCGGCGGGACGAGCATGCTCCCGTCGCTCTTTCCGGACGCCAGGCTGGAGGTGTCCGCGGCTCATGCCGATCGGATCAGAAAAGGAGATGTCGTCTGTTACCCGGTAGATGAACGCAACATGACGGTACACAGGGTCGTCGGCGTCGAACGGCGCGAAGGGGAGATCGTTTTTCTCACCAGAGGAGACGCGCAGCTGTATGCGGAGGAGATTCCCGCGAGCGCGATCGCCTACCGCGTCGAGCGGGTTGAGCAGAGAGGGGTCAGTTACGACGTGGCGGATACCGTCGGTCGGGCCTTTTGCCGGATCGCCCTCAGTGAGGGCGCGATGAGCTGGGTAGTAAGAAGAAACCTGGCTTGGGCAGCATCTTTGTGGCTCAGAGCTTGTAAGAAGTACCGAGCGTTTTTGCATACGGCCGATAAGGCGAGCTTCTGATGCCCGAAAACTCGGCGAAGGCCTGCGAGTCGGGGCAAATCTCGTCGGATTGAGTGATAGATACTTTAAATAACCTGGACAGAAAGTGGCTTTTCAAGAGGAGGTATTTTTCGCTTTTCCCGACGGAGTGCTGGATTACCAGTGCTCGGAATGCGAAGCGCTTTGCTGTCGCGGCCACGGATTTGCGTCCAGCACGGGTTACGGGCTGGAGCGACTGCTCCGAGCGTATCCGGCGCTAGCCAGCGCAGCGATTGGGAGGCAGGGGGGATCAGCGTCGTTTCTCACCTTGCCCGGAGGGTGTTACTTTCTGGATGGAAACAACCGTTGTTCGATCGAGTCGAACCACGGAAATTCCCTGAAGCCTTTGGTTTGCAGGGATTTTCCATTTAACTGCGTCCTGACCGTCGGCGATACCAGGGTTGTCAGCCCGCATTACCTCTGTCCCTTGAAGATGTCGATTCCGCCGCAACCGGGATCGGTAAAGGGTACTCACGCGGTGTTGCGAGAACAGCTGCAACTGAGCGCGATACTTACCGATCCGGTGAAGAATGCCGGGGCCGCGTTTCCGGCAGAACCGAAAACCGTGCTTGAGCGCGAGGGGCAACTTCGGTGCGCCTGCCAGGATGCGATAGGCGATGGCAGGTTTCGGGAGGTATTGACGCGGTGCCTGAGCGATGAAGGTGCGCTTGCAGACTTTCTTAACCGAGCGACGAGCCTTCTGGGCTTGAGAGATGCGGAACTTTTACCGGAAGAGGATACGGACGATGTATTGCTGACATTGGCCTCGACCCTGTCGGTTCAGATGTTGCGTCTGCCCTTCGCGGTCAGAATCCGCGCCTTGGCCATCGGCGAAATCGTGCTGCGCCGCGTTTTTCTCCTCAATCCCTCGGCCCTTTGCCCGCAATCCGCCCATCACCTGCTGGTGAAGATGGGTCCGGCGCTGGCATTGGTTGCCCTGGATGACGTCGCCATGTTCGAGAGAGAGGCGGCAGGAACGGGATCGTTTCCGGTTCCGGATTCTGCCGATTCAGAACTGATGCTCGCCGCGTCCTTGGCGGCGAGGTTCACCCGTGAGGGAAAGGGGACGCTAGACGCCTTGGAAATGGCCATCCCGGCTGGTATGGCGGTCGTGGACCGTTCGGCGTTACTGGTGCAGCTGGGAGAACTGGTCGAAAGGAACGAAAGGGAGTTGAGAGAAAAGGATTCCCAAAAGGGGTGAACGGATCGGGAAGGGACGCTGTTATATTAAATGGGTTCCATTAGATGTTCGATCTTAAAGTATCCCCAGAGCTCAATAACTTGATACTTGCGAAGTGGCCTGACTTTTTGCCAGAGCCATCGATCGGGCGGGGTGTTGCCGGCATCGGTAAAATCGAAATCCTGTATCAATCTGCGAGATAGCAGCGAACAACCAATCCCCTGCTGATCTTCGACTTGGTATTCGCGAATCGGGTAGGCGTGGGATGTCCAGTCGCTGGGGTATTCGAGCAATCGTTCGATGACATCAACCGGCGGAATATTATCGGCTTCAAGATTGAACCAATAATCGTAGTCACCGGCCAGATATTTTTGGCGGATGAGCTCCATGGACCGGTTAATATTTACTCGGTCCGAGGAAGTGTCGCGTTCGATATGTACCATTGGTACGAGTTGTTTCCAGTGGTTATAGAAATCGAGCGTCTCGGAGTTATCGACGGTGAAAACTTGGAAATTTCGATAGGTAAATTCCCCCACCCTCCTCACCCACTCGCCAAAACAGTAGGCTTTACCGTCGTAGACCGGGCAGGCTACTAAAATCTTCGGGTGCTTTTTCTGGAACCGCTTGTCCCGCCGGGGTTTTGGATGATTACGCGGCATGAAATAGAAGCCTCTTCTTCAGAATTCATGGATGACTTCCAGCTCGGGCAAGCCGACCGACGGGTAGATGGGGCGGTTTCTAGAGCCGGTCTCATAAACCATTTTGGTCGAATCTCGGAGCGCGACGGCCCCAGACGCTAGGCGCGACGACTAGGAATAGCAGCGCTATTTCGAGGAGGAGCAACGACGCAAATGGGGCCGTCCCGCCCGAGAGGCGGCTGAAAGGGTTTATGAGACCGGCTCTAGCATTGTTTCGCCAAAAAAGCACTGCGTTATTCTACCAGTCCGTTTCGTCGATATCGTATCTTTGGCTCGAAACCAGTTCAAGACGAGATCGCGGTGGGTAACGTACGGTTCGGAAGCATCGGCTAGCCCGTAGCGACGTGGTCGTGCAAGGCTATATAACGGCCGCACAATTTTCGGAGTCGCTGATGGCGGAAGGTAGAATTCGTGGACCGCGTTGAATATACCATGTACAATGGCTGATATGATTAGCGTCATCGTTTGCTCACGCCAGGACCCATCAAGGAATCTGCACGAGCGCAATGCGCGCAAGACTGCGGGCGAGGAAATCGAGTATGTCAGGATCGACAATAGGGAGAGCCGCTACGGCATCTGCGCGGCGTACAATGCGGGTGTTGAGCGTGCAGGCGGAGAAATTCTCGTGTTCATGCACGAGGACGCATTTTTCGTGGAGAGCAACTGGGCTGGCGCGCTTTTCAAAAAGTTCTCGGATGAAAGCGTGGGCATGATCGGTATCGCCGGTACGCAGTACCTGCTGGCAGAGGCGCCGCTCTGGAACGCCGCGGGAAGACCATTCGTCAAGGGGTGGGTCATCCACGAGACCGACAACGGCAAAGCGTTCGAGCTCACGGTCTATTCATGGGACAAAAAGGACTCCGAAGTGGTGGCGGTTGACGGCGTCTTTTTCGCCGTGCGTAAAGCCTTGTTCAGCACCGTGCGGTTTGATGGGGAGACCTTTGACGGGTTTCATTTCTACGATCTTGACCTGTGCATGCAGGTTCGCAGGACAAGCCGCGTCATGGTAACGCCGGAAATCCTCATTAAACACCAATCGGGAGGCTCGATTGATGCAACGTGGGAGAAGTATGCCAGGCGGTTTATAGAGAAATTCCACAATAACCTACCGGTATCCTGTACGAACGATGTTCCCAGTCTCTCGCGCCGAATACCCTTTGTATCGTATGACCTCAAGGGCAAGGTCCCTCAGGTTACTATATGCTAGCGATTACCCGAACGGATTGCCGTCAACCGCTCGTCTGCGTTCGTCTTGCCCGTCCCGGATGGCGAGAAAACGCGGGAGGCGTCTTCCTGCTGGCGTACGGTCTGGCGGATCTGGGCAACGAGGACCGGTTCGGGTTGCTGACGGCCGCCTGGTTAGCGATCCGCCGGGGCTATTCGCCGGACACCTCTCATTTCAACCTATCGACAGGGCCGATGGTTGCAGGGTGACGGTGCGAGGGCAAGGTTGCGAGAGGTGGCCCGCTTACTGCATGGCGCTATTCGCCCTGTCGATTCCCTTCGAGGGCGTCGGGGGCTGGTCGGTCCACGACGTCCTGGGATTACGCCTCTGCGACCTGGTGATGTTCGCGTCGGTTCCGTTGCTGTTGCCCCTGCTGTGGCGCGTGCGCCGATCGGTAGGAGAGTCACGGGTGGTACGGGCGTGCGCCGCGCTGGCATTGGCCGCCTCCGCGAGCGTGCTGTTGACCGACGCGGGAGGCTCTCTTTTCAAGGAGCTGGCAAGGGCCTGGGCGCCGGTAACCGTCATCGCCTCGCTGGTGGCTGTCGCGGCAAGCGGCCGGCTGGGCTCGGTGGTAACCGCAGCGCGTCTCGGAGGCCTGATCGCGTTGGCGGTATCGTTGCTGGGGTATGCCATAGCCGTTTTCATTATTGAACCGGTCTCGCCGGCGTTCGATGTTTTCCCCTTCGTCTACTCGAGCAAGCATCCGTTCTTCGACGGGTGGCCGCGGTTATCCGGTACCTTCGGCCACGTAGCTCAGGGTCTGGGGGAATACGCTCTGGTATGGATAGCGTTGCTGCATTATCCGACCGCGGAGACGGAAGGAGGCATGAAGCGGTTTCCCCGGGTAGCTGGCACCACGCTCGCGGCTTTGGCCGTTATGTTGACGTTCAGCTCCGCCTGGATCGGGTTGCCGCTGGTGCTGGCCGGGACGATACCGACGGTTTCGGGGCGGCTCAAGCGCTGGGTATTGGTCTGCTCGATAACCGCGACCATCGGTCTGACCGTTGCGACGACCTGGGCGATGAACTTCGGTATCCCCGATCCGCGGGCTTCGGAAAGACAAAGATTGGTAGCGCCGTGCGAGAGCTCCGACATAATGCACAACGTCTCGCGGTTCGACGCGGAGAACCCGTCCACCTGCCGGAGGTTCGCCAGAACCCGGCCCTATCCCTTTGTCTTGACCCAGTACCTACTGGCCAAGGAGACGGCCGTTTCGGCCTTCCTGGCACATCCCTGGATCGGCGTGGGCCCCGGGCAATACCCGCGTTTTTCCCGGGACTATTTCTCCCGGAGGTACGGCAACGGCTCCAGTGACGGCATATACTACGAGACGCCGCATAGCACCTATCTCGGTATCGCCGCGACCGGGGGTATGCTCGGCATTTTCTCTTTCGCCTTTTTACTGGCAACGCTCTGGAAGCTACGACATCAGCAGTTCTCCGAAGCGCGAACGACGTGGCTCGTCCTGGCGGCGCTTCTGCTGATAGGCATCAACATAGACGTGCTTCATCAGCGGTACCTGTGGTTGCTGCTGGGGTTAATCGGCGCGAAGGAGAGCAGCGATGGACCTCCGGATTCGCGTAAAACCGCCGTTCCCGGCCGGAATTCAAACGGTTTGCATATGATGCATCGATGAGGCATAATTGCATCATGCGTACCACGGTGACACTTCCGGATCATCTGCTGGTGCAGGCCAAGCAGCTGGCTGCCGAGATGCGAACCTCCCTGACCGCGATCCTGACCGAGAGCCTGCGGATGTATCTGGCCAAGGAGAAACAGAACAGGACGCGGTCAAGCGTTTCGCCCTTGCCGGTGATAGAGGACGCTCGGCCTTGTCCCGGGGTGAACCTGGACGACACGAGCGCGTTGCTGGAACTGGAGTGAAGGTTCGAAGTAGTCGAATCCGGTGAGGTATGATCCTCTGCGACGTCAACGTGCTGCTGTACGCGCTCATCGCGCAGTCCGGGTACCATGCGCGATGTCTGCGGTTGTTGGAGGATCTGCGTCGCGGGGGCGAAAGGTTCGGTGTATCCGACCTCGTTCTCGCGGCTGTCGTACGTATCGCGACGAACCCGAAGGTGTTCCGGCCCGTTCCCGCAGCAACGCTTGTCTTCCGGTTCGTCGATGCCTGGCGCGATCACCCGCTGGCCGTTCGTATTGAACCGGGCAATCGTCACTGGCGGTTGTTTCAAGACCTTGTCGTGTCTACCGATATCCGGGGCAGCGACACGACCGACGCCTATTTCGCCGCTCTGGCTATCGAGCACGGCTGCGAATGGTGGACCGCGGATGCAGGCTTCGCTCGCTTTCCCGGTTTGCTTTGGCGTCACGTTACGAGAGAGTAGCTCAGGAGACAGGGACGTCAGGAGACATCAGGAGACAGGAGGAGACAGGGACGTTCCTACATTATTTACATTATTCCGTAGAAGCAGTCGGGGCGTGGTTATGGCCCGGCGATATGCGGGACCGGGATCCGGGCGAAATGGTCGCGATTGCGGGCGAAAAGGGGGGGCGGTCGGCGAGGCAGATGCCGGCGACGAGGTGGTCGAGACGTCGCTAGACGCCCGCCTGCTTTTCGTCCAGACATGCCTGCGCTGGTGAAGACTGATTCAGCAAGGGGCGATGAGGTCCAGGGTCGGGAAGTAGATGCGGTAGCGGGTGTCGTCGCGAGTCAGCAGGCGGAAGTCGGCGATGGCGGCGTGGGCGCCGATGTAGAAGTCGGGCAGGGGCGAACGTCTAGAGCCGCCCCGCTTCCGGTAGCGGAGGAAGGCCTTGCCGGCCAGAAAGGCGGCCTCGTAGGGGAGAGGGTCGCGGCGAAAGATGTCCGGGGGAAGGGCGGTTTCGAGCTGCTCGATGCGTTCGAAGCCGATGGAAACCTCCGCGTAGATAATCGGATTGACGACCAGGGTGGCCCGGTCCGCGATGGACTCGAGGGCGCGCGCGGACCATTCGTGCCAGCGCGGGTCGTTGGTCGCCACGTCGAGGATCACGTTGCTGTCGACGATGACGGGCTTTTCCATTCGGGCACCCGACTAGGAAACGGTAGTACGAGGAAAGGTGAAAGCCACCGAAGCGTCGGATCGATGCAAAGGCGAGCTCACTCGCGGGTCAGGGCGAGGATCTCGTCCGTGCTCATCTTGACGCCGGCCGCGCCTCGCAGGCGTTGCACGACCGACTGGCCCCGGCCGGGCCGAGCTCCGGGCTTGGCCTTGACCTTGACCAGGCGTACGGTGTTGCCCTCTACGCGGAACTCGACCTCCGTATCCGGGAGAAAACCGAAGCGCTTCCTTATATGCTCGGGTATCGTTACCTGTCCCTTGGAGGTGATGCGCATTTCTTACTCCTACCGGTAAGAGTAATGGACCTCGGTTGACGAAGCAAGTCTAGGTCGAGGATAGAGGGACCTTCCTGCAAGATCGCGAAGGACTTCGACCTGTTATCCGAGGAAATCGGGGGATCCGCATCAAGCAGGCGCTCGGCAAGCTGAACCTGCCCCACGATTTCCGCACCATCCTGGACCGCCAGCCGTTCACCGGTCTGCCCATTACCGCGGAGCACGCGCACGCGGTCTTCGAGCTACCGGCGCACCACCGGAACCCCTTCGACCGGATGCCGCTCGATCAGGCGTAAGTCGAACGCGTCACCGTTGTGACGCACGATGGTCGGCTGCGGCGGTACGGGATCCTCTACTGGAGGCGCGAGGTCCCAGGGTTTCTCCATCGATCCCCTGAAAAAATATGCTAAATTCGCAAAGACATGGATGGCATCCCGCGAATTGGGCCCCGTGCGGTCGGGGCGGGTGAGCCGGGTGGCCCGGAGGCGGGGCAGCCGGGTACGTCCGGGCGCGAGGAGGTGAGCGGGGTATCGCAGATGTCGCCCTCGGTGGTGGCCGCGTGCATCCTGGACAACGTGGAGAAGGTGCTGGAGGGCAAGCGGGAGGTGATCGAGCTGGCCGTGACGGCGCTGTTGGCCCGCGGGCACCTGCTGATCGAGGATCTGCCTGGGGTGGGCAAGACCACGCTGGCCCGGGCTCTGGCGCGTAGCGTGGGGGTGTCGTTCGGGCGCATCCAGTTCACCTCCGATATGATGCCGGCCGACGTGCTGGGCGGGAACGTCTACCACCAAACCAGCGGGGAGTTCTCCTTTCGCCGGGGACCGGTGTTCACCAACGTGCTGCTGGCTGACGAGATCAATAGGACCACGCCCAAGACGCAGAGCGCGCTCTTGGAAGCCATGGACGAGCGGCAGATCTCGCTGGACGGGACCACCCACCTGCTCGAGGAGCCCTTCTTCGTGGTGGCCACCCAGAACCCGGAGGAGTTCTACGGGGCCTATCCGCTGCCCGAGTCGCAGCTGGATCGGTTTTTAATGCGGATTCGCATCGGCTATCCTCCGGTGGAGACCGAGCGCGAGGTCATCGCGCGCAGGCGGGGGACCGATCCCTTCCAGGGGCTGGGCGCGGTGGTGAGCCGCGCCGACCTGCTGGCTGCGCAGGAGGCCGTAGACAGGATTCGCGCGAACCCCGAGGTCATCGATTACCTGCACGCCATCGTGCTGGCCACGCGATCGGTCGCCAGCCTCTCCATCGGCGCGTCTACGCGTTCCGCCCTGGCGTTGGAACGGGCCACGCGCGCCTATGCCGTGGTACAGGGGCGGAACTACGCCACACCCGACGACGTAAAGGCCATCGCCGCGGGCGTGCTGGCGCACCGCGTACGCGTGGCGGGGATGAACGACGGCGCGGGCTCGCGCGGGGACGCCGAGAAGGCGATTCGCGAGATCATGTTCGCCATCCCCGTACCGGTGTGACCGGTGCCCGGTCGGCGGTCAGGGAAGGCGCTGTTCGGCAAGGAGAAGCCGTGGCGCAGGCACCTGCGCGCCACGCGCGAGGGCAAGGTCTTCATCTTCGTAACCATGGGCGTGGGTCTGGCCGCCTTCAATACCGGCAACAACCTCATCTTTCTGGTACTCGGTTTCATGCTCAGCCTCATCGTGCTCAGCGGCATACTGAGCGAGCTGGCCATCCGCGGGGTGCGGGTCATCCGGCGGCCGCCCGAGCGCGCCTTCGTGGGCTCGACCTGCCTGGTGGAGCTGGAGCTGTTCAATAAAAAGAAGCGGGTGCCCAGCTATTCGTTGGAGGTCGAGGACGTGGTCGAGGGCTCTCCCACCGAAAGGCGCTGCTACTTCCTCAAGGTGGGCGCCGGCTCGAAACAGGTGGCGGGTTACCGGCGAACCCCGCACAAGCGGGGGATGCTCCGTTTTTCGGGATTCAAACTTTCAACGCGCTATCCCTTCGGGATTTTCGAGAAGTGGCGCAACCTCCACGCCCCGGGTGAGATGCTGGTCTATCCCTCGATCGCCGGCGATGCCCGCGAGCCGGCCATCGAACGCATCCAGGGGGCGGACGCGCCCGCGGGCCGGGCCGGACCGGGTACCGAGATCGGGGGGCTGCGCGACTACCTTTTCGGCGACGAGGCCCGCAGCATCCACTGGATGCGGTCGGCCAGCTTGGGTCGGCTACTGGCGCGCGAGCGCGAACGCGATAGCAGCTCGCAGCTGACCGTCACGCTGGACAACGCCCGTCCCCAAAAGCCGCCGGCCGACTGGGACAACCGCTTCGAGGTCGCCATCTCGCGCGCGGCGCGCCTGTCCGTGCGCGCCTCGGCGCGCGGCGTCGCGGTCGAGGTGATCGCGCGCGGCTCGCGCTCTGCCTTGCTGGCGCCGGGCGCGCCGGTCGACCCGATTCTGCGCTTTCTCGCGCTGCTCGGGCCCGTACCCGCGGAGCAATCCATAGCCTTTGCGCCACGCTCTCGGCTGGCCGGCCGCCGAGCGGTGGCGGTCGACCTGGCGCCCGAGGCGGACGCGGCCGCAGCGCTGGCCGATTCGCTCGCCGCGGCCAACAGCGAGGCCCGGCCGGGTAGCGAAAACGCGGCGGACCGAACCGCTCCCGGGCAGGGGGGGACGGCGTGAGCTTCTCGCTGTTGCACAAGCTGGTCGCCTACCTCATCTCCGGGCTGGGGCTGGGCGCGCTAGCGCTCGGCAGCGAGCTGTCGACCCTCTCTATCGCGCTGATCGTCCTCGGTTATGCGGCGAGCTTTTTCGCCGAGGGCAAGCTGCTCGAGCTGCCGCATTATGCGCAGAGCTGGACCGCGGCGGTGGTGCTCTTCCTGCTCTTGCAGCTGACGCGAGGGCTGACCGACGAGCTGACCCTGGCCATGGCCATGGAGTTCGCTGCCTTTCTGCAGATCTCGCGGCTTTTCAACCGCAGAACCGCCGCCGACTACCAGCAGATAGCCGTACTGGCCTTTCTGCACCTGATAGCCGCCACCGTGCTTTCGGTCAGCCTGCTCTACGCGGTACTGTTCATCGGTTTTGTCATTGTCACGCCCTGGATGCTGGCGCTCAGCAACCTGCGCCGCGAGATCGAGAGCAACTACTCGAGCACGGCCGAGCCCGACGACAAGGCGCTGGCCGCCATCCGGCGCGTGCTCGCCTCCCGGCGGGTGGTGGGGCCGCGTTTTCTCGTCGGCACCGCCGCGCTGGCCGTGCCCATCTTCATTATGACCCTGTTCATCTTCGTGCTGGTTCCGCGGGTGGGCAAGGGCTTCTTCGGCTTCCAGCGCGAGCGCGCCCAGCGGGTGGCCGGCTTCGGCAACCTGATCGAGCTGGGCGGATTCGGGCTGATCCGCGATGACCCCACGGTGGTGCTGCGGGTTACCCCGCTGCCCGCGACCCAGCGCCGCCCACCGCGGATGAACCTGCGGCTGCGCGGCACCTCGTTCGATAGCTACGACGGCCGCCGCTGGACCCGCACGCCCATCAGCGGGAACGCCTCCCGTCCCGGCCGCCGCTTCTACCCCGTCACTCGCTGGAGCGACTTCCGGGGAGCTTCTTCCATGAAGATCGTTCTCAATCGCCTGGAGGAGAAGGTGGTTTTCCTACCCGGCAACACGGTGGCGTTGGAGCTTCCCGAGCGTCTGGAAGGGGGGCGCCGCGTGACCCCGCAGCTGGTGCGCTCCCGGGGTCTCGATATCCGCTACATCGATGACGGAAGCATGGCGTTCGTCTACACGGCCTATGTCAACAAGCGCGCCACTGCCGTCGACTATCCCTACCTCGATCCCGGGGACAAGCGCCTCTACCTGAAGGTGCCGCCGGACCACGAGCGGATCGCCGCGCTGGCCCGCGAGGTGACTCGGGGGGCGACCAGCCCGCTCGAGAAGATCGAGCGCATCCTCAAGCACCTGCGGGATTCGGGGCGCTACCGCTACTCTTTGCTGCAGCCCCTGGTAGGCGACCGGCCGCCGCTGGAGGCGTTCCTCTTCGACCAGAAACGGGGCCACTGCGAGTACTTCTCCAGCGCCATGGCCGTCATGTTGCGGGCGGTGGGCATTCCCAGCCGCAATGTGAGCGGGTTTCTCGGAGGTACGTACAACCGCTATGGCGATTACTACGCGCTCAGCCAGAGCGATGCTCACAGCTGGGTCGAGGGCTACGTGGCGGGCTATGGCTGGGTGCCGTTGGATCCCACGCCGCCCGCGGGCCAGAGACCGGAGGAGCAGATCGACCTCTGGAGCACCATGCGCGCAATGCTGGATGCAGTGCGCACGCGCTGGATGACCAGCGTCGTGGCATACAATCTGCAAACGCAGATCGGGATGGCCTACAAGGTCTTTCGCGTCGTGCAGGCCGTGCGCGGCTCCGATTTCGTGTCCGAGATCCGCAAGAGCGGCGGCAAGCTCGGGAAGCTGTCGCGCAAGACCCGCCGGGTGCTGCTCTGGTCGATCTTCGGCGCCGCGCTGCTGGGCGTGGCCCTCTGGCTGTTCCTCAGGTGGCGAGGCGCACGTTCAGGTGGCGACCGCCCGCTCTCTCGTAACGCGTCGGAGGCGGTCAAGCTCTACCGCGAGCTGGAGCGGACGGTAGAAAGGGCGGGACACCCTCGGCCTCCGAGCAGCACGCCGTGCGAGCATGCTTTCCTGCTGGAGCGAAAGGGAGTGCCGTGGGCCGATCAGGTCGGTGAGGTTACCCGGTGTTATATGGAGGCGAGATATGGTGATCGCTCGCTGCCGCCAGCGGAGATCGCCAGGCTGCGTTCTCTGATCGCGTCCATCGGCTCGGCAGGGGCAGCGTCTCGCGCGGCCCGTCAATAGGGTAGAGCAGAATCACGCATCGGTACCAAAGGTTCCGATGGGCGATTCTGCTCTACGGGAGGGGGAGAAGGTTGCCCAGCCAGGCTGCCGCACCGGCGGCGGCTACGATGATGGCGGCCGCCGCGATCATGACCAGCGCGCCGACCCCTTTGGCCTTGGCCGGCGGTGGAGGAGCGGCCACTTTCAGCTCTTCCGCCGGCCCCGTGTCATCATCGATGTCGATGGCGATCGCCTCCTCGGCAACTTCTTCCTCCACCGGTCCGGTCCGGCCGTGCCCGTGGGAGACCTGTTGTTGCCCGGAAGCCGACTTTCCCGGGTTGGAGCCCCCGCTCGGTATGGCGGGCGCCCGCGCCGGCGCCCGCGCCGGCACCCGCGCCGGCATCCGCGCCGGCGCCGGCACCGCTACCTCGGCCACCTCGGCGTCCGGCGGAGCCGGTAGCATGGACTCGCTGGTAAACCAATCGGCCGGGTTCTCGAAATCGTCGCCGCCCCAGGCGGCGCCGCCGGCCGGGCTGTCCGGCACCGGCGAGGGGGAATCGTCGACGGGCTGCTCGTCGATCGAGGTGAAGCGGACCAGCTCCTCTTCTATCAGCCGGTCCATCATCGACGACTCGTCCTTCAGCGGGTCTTTCTGATGCGACGAGGTCAGGCCGTTGACCAGCGCGGCAATGTCATAGCCCGTTACCTTCAAGCCCTTCTCGAACAGGTAGCCGGCCAGCATATCGCCGAATTCTTGCGCCGTCTGAAAGCGGCGGGCCGGATCGCGGGCCAGAGCCCGCAAGAGGATCTCCTCGAAGTTCTCGTCCACGAAACGGTTGAGCGGCGCCAGCCTGGGGATGTTGGCCGCGCGCACCAGCTTCACGGTGTGGAAGTCGGTCTCCCCCAGAAAGAGGCGCCGTCCGGCCAGCATTTCCCAGATGACCACCCCCAGGGAGAACACGTCGCTGCGGGCGTCCGCCTCCTCGCCGTAGGCGACCTCGGGCGCCAGGTAACCGAACTTGCCCTTGACCACGCCCGGGTCGGTCTTCTCCACGTTCATGCCCGCTTTGGCCAGCCCGAAGTCGGCCACCTTTATCTCGCCCTGCTTGGTGATCATGATGTTGGGCGGCGAGATGTCGCGGTGCACGATGTGAAGCGATTCGCCCGACTCGTCCGAGAGGTGGTGCGCGTAGCTCAGTCCCCGGCAGGCCTCGATGCCGATGTAGGCGCCCTGCTTGGGCTCGAGCTGCCGCTGTCGCTTGCGCGCGCTTTCCAGCAGCTCCTTCAGATTGGTCCCGTCCACGTACTCCATGACCAGGAAATAGGTATTCTCGGAGGCGCCCACGTCGAACACGGTCACGATGTTGGCGTGGTTCAGCCGGGCCGAGAGCCGGACCTCGTCCAGGAACATCTGGATGAACTTGGGATTCTGGCAGAGATGGGGCAGCACCCGCTTGATGGCCACGGTCTTGACAAACCCCTGCACGCTGCTCGACTCGCCGAGGAACACCTCAGCCATGCCGCCGGCCGCGAGTCTCTTGATGACGCGGTATTTCTGCTCAGCCATGCGTTGCGGTTTGCGAAGTTGGGGCGGGATGGCCGCTCAAACCGGAATTTTGATTGTGGATAGGTCGCGGGAAACCGTCAAGGTCGCCCTAGGAATACCCCCAAAAATTTCATGAATTCACGGTACGCGGCGGTCGCCGGAAACGGCATCGGGCCGAACGGCCGGCCCGCTGGCTTTGCCGCGCCCCAGGGCCGGCTTACCGGTGTTTCGGCCATTGACACCGAGGCGTTGCAGGGGTTGACTGCGTCCCGTGCCACGCTCAAGCAAACCCCTTCGTATCGCTCCCTCCATCCTTTCAGCGGATTTCGCCCGTCTGGGCGACGAGGTCCGGTCCGTGGCCCGGGCCGGTGCCGACTGGATCCACGTGGACGTGATGGACGGAGCATTTGTCCCCAACATCACCATCGGCCCCGACGTGGTGGCCGCGGTCAGGAAGTCGACCAAGAAAACCTTCGACGTTCACCTGATGATCGAGCGGCCCGAGAACCACATTCCCCAGTTCGCCCGGGCCGGCGCTGACCTCATCACCGTGCACGCAGAGGCCTGCACGCACCTGCACCGCACGCTGCAGCAGATACGAGGCCTGGGCTTGAAGGCGGGCGTTTCCCTCAATCCGCACACACCGGAGCACGTTGTACGTTACGTGCTCACCGAGCTCGATCTGATCCTGGTGATGAGCGTCAACCCGGGCTTCGGCGGCCAGGATTTCATTCCCGAGGTCCTGCCCAAGGTCGCGGCCATCCGGCGCATGATCGACAAGAGCCGTCTGGACATCGACCTGCAACTCGACGGCGGCGTGACCCCGGTCACCGCGCGGCAGATCGTGGACGCCGGGGCCGATGTGCTGGTGTCGGGAAGCGGGGTTTTTCGGGCGGGCCCGAGCTACCGCAAGGCCATCGCCGCCATTCGGGAAGCGGTGGGATAGCTCGCCCCGGCAGGAACGGACAGACCGTTTCCCCACCTGACCCGTACCGCCTGTGGTAGCCTGCCCGAATGATCGGCAGGCTTCAGGGTTTGCTCGTCGAGCGCGGCGACGACGGGCACTGCATCCTCGACGTGGGGGGCGTGGGCTACGAGGTACATATGCCGCCGCGCACCCTGGCTCGGCTCGCCCCGCCACCGGAAGCGGTGGTGCTGCACGTTCACACTCACGTACGGGAGGACGCCTTCACGCTCTACGGCTTTGCCACGCCCGGCGACCGCGACGCCTTCCGATTGCTCATCACCGTCAACAGCGTGGGTCCCAGGCTGGCGCTCGGCATCCTGAGCCAGATGGACGCCGCCGAGCTGGCGTTGGCGCTGCACCGCGGGGAGAAGAGCCGCCTGCAGTCGGTCTCCGGCTTGGGGAAAAAGACGGCCGAGCGGCTGCTCATCGATCTGCGCGACAAGCTGCCTCTTCCCGAGGCGACCGCACCGGCGGACGCGGAGCGTCCCCGGTCCCTACCAGGCCAGGCAGACGCCGTACGTTCGGTAGCGGGCGCTCTCATGCAGATGGGTTTCGGCAAGAGCGAGGCCGAGCGCGCCGCTTCCGAGGCTGCCGCCGAGCCGGATGGCGACCACGGGTTCGAGACGCTGCTGCGCCGGGCTCTCGCCACGCTGGGATAGGGGGTAATATCATTACGGCTGCCTTACTTGTCATTTCGACCGAAGGGAGAAATCTCATTCAGCGCCGCGCAGCCGCCGCGCTAAGGAGGCACCGCAAAATAAACGATACGAGACCGGGCGCGTCGGCGGAGCGCAATCGCGAGCGCGCCCGCAGGAAAAACCGCAGAGATCTCTCCCTGCGGTCGAGAGCGCTATTTCGAGGAGGAGCAACGCAGCAGATCGGGCCGTCCCGCCCGAAAGACGACAGGAGGCGCTTTTTAAACACCCTCTAAGCTGGGAGCCCGATAGGGTAGAGGCGATGGCCGACAAACCGAGACGATCCAGAAGAAGCCCGCAAACGGATGGAGCCGATGGCGGCAAGCCTGCTGGACCGGCTGCCGGATCCGATCGGGCCGTGGGCGCCGCCTGCCGCGACGACGACCGCGAGTACGATTTGATGCTGCGGCCCTCCTGCTTCGACGAGTTCGTGGGCCAGAGCCGGCTCAAGGAAAACCTGCGCATCTACGTGCAAGCGGCCCGCAAGCGCGAGGGAGCGCTCGACCACGTGCTGCTCTGCGGTCCGCCGGGGCTCGGCAAGACCACCATGGCACTCATCCTGGGCCGGGAGATGGGCGTGAACGTGGCGCAGGCCTCCGGTCCGGCGGTCGAGCACAAGGGACAGCTGGCCGCGCTGTTGACCAAGCTCGAGCACGGGGATGTGCTGTTCATCGACGAGATCCATCGCCTGACTCCCATCGTCGAGGAGAACCTCTACGCCGCCGTGGAGGATTTCAAGATCGACATCGTGCAGGGCGACGGGCCCTTTGCCAACACGCTGCAGCTGTCGCTGCGCCCCTTCACCCTGGTGGGCGCCACCACCCGCACCGGGCTGCTGACCGGTCCCATGCTCTCCCGCTTCGGCATCGTGGAGCGGCTCGACTACTACCCGCCCGAGGAGCTGGCCGCCATCGTCAAGCGTAGCGCGCGCCTGCTGCGAGTGCCCGTGCGCGAGCAGGCCGCCGAGGAGATCGCCCGCCGCGCCCGCGGCACCCCGCGCATCGCCAACCGGCTGCTGCGCCGCGCGCGCGACTTTGCCGACGTGCTGGGCGACGGTCAGATCGATCTGCCGATGGCCTCGCGGGCCTTGGAGCGGCTGGAGGTGGATTCGGAAGGGCTCGACGAGATGGACCGGCGCCTGCTCCGCGTCATCATCGAGCACTACCGGGGTGGGCCGGTCGGCATCGAGACCCTATCGGCGGCGCTCAGCGAGCCCCGCGACACCCTGGAGGATGTCTACGAGCCCTATCTCATCCAGCAGGGCTTTCTGGCCCGCACCGCCCGCGGGCGCGTGGCCACCGAGAAGGCCTTTCAGCACCTGCGGCTTCCGCTGCCCCAGGGTAAGCAGCAGAAGCTGTTTTGATATCCCTATACCCCATGGCTGGAGGTGGCAAGCCCGAACGGAGGTGGCAAGACCGAACGGGAGGTGGCAAGCCCCTTCCCTACTCATAGTCATAGCACCCCTCTCACCCGCAACCCGACCGAATGCGGTGCCAGCGTCGGCGCCCAGACAGTTTCCGGCGGCTTGGCTCCCCCGTCCAGCCGGTAGAAGCGGTAGAAGAAGAGCGTGGGGATGAGATAGCCCGAGGCGAAACCTACCAGGTACCCCACGGCTACGTCCGAGGCCCAGTGGTTGTCGCTGGCAATGCGCATGGCGCCGGTGGCCAGGGTGAGCGCGATCCCGGCCGCGCAGACGCCGGCATCGACCTCGGGATAGCGGTACAGCGGCAGCTCGAGGTGGTGCGCGCACAGCAGCCCCGCTCCAACCGCGGTGGTGGCGGTATGCCCGCTGAAGAAGGAGCGGTTGCTGTCGGGCTGGTCGCAGCCGGAGCCGTACCCCGGATCCCGCTCGCACTCGGCCGCGTAAGGCCGCGCGCGTCCGCTCAGCCGCTTGACCAACGCGTTCAGGGTGAAGGCGAACGCGTAGGCTTCGGCGTTGGCCACGCTCATCTGCAGCGCCACCTCCGCTGCTCCGTGCGCGCCCCAGGCCACGATCAGGTTGTCCACGACCATGGTCTGCACCAGCGACCCGGCCACCATCACGTCGCTCACCGTGCCCACGCTCGCTCTCTGGTGGCGCGAGTCCACTACCAGCAGATCCCGGATCGCCTCGTCCAGCAGAATCGGTCCCTCCCACAGCGGGTCGCCTCGCCGCGGCGGCAGCAACGCCTCGGTCAGGTACAGCGCGCCCGCCCCGCCGATGGCGATCGCGTCCCAGGGACCGGCGCGGCGATAGCGCGGCTGCCAGGCCACGCCGTTCGCAACCGCCTCGCGGCTTTCCGCGGGGGCCGGGGCCTCTGTTTCCGCCGCTGCGGCGGCGGGTGGCAATATCGACAAGCCGGACGCCAGCAGCGCCAGCCACGATACGCGCGCCGCGGTCCTCACGCTCGTCTCACCGGTGCCATGCTACGATGATTCTCCACCCGCGCGCTCCCACAGCGACTGCGCGCGTTCTTGCAGGTCCGCGAGCACACCGGCCTCGTTCAGGGTGAGCACCTCTCGTTTCTCCATCACCACCTGGCCGTCGATGATCGTGCTGTCCACGTCCCCGCCCGTCGCGTAATAGACGATGTTGAAGACCACGTTGCTGCGCGGCCGGGTGATGAGCGGGCACAGGTGAGGGCGGCCCGAGTCCAGCAGGATGAAATCGGCCAGCTGTCCGGGTTCCAGCCGACCCGCTCGCCAGCCCAGCGCTCGCGCGCCGTTCTCGGTGGCCATCTGCAGGACCGTTTCCGGTGCAAGGGCGCAGACCCGCTCGTGCAGGTAGTTTTGGGCGATGTGGGTCACCTTCATGCCCATCAGTATATCGAGATTATCGCTGGCGCTACCGTCGGTCCCCAGGCAGACGTTGAATCCCGCCTCGCGCAGGCGGATCAGGTCGGCGATACCCTGGCCGCGGTTCATCTTGCCGGTGGCGCAGATGGCGGCGTGGAATTCGCAGCCGGATAGCGTCTTCAGGTCCGCGTCGTCCAGGCAGAGCGAGTGGGCTCCCAGCAGTCGGTTGCCTGCGAAGAACCCAAGGCGCTCGAGGTGCGGCACCGTGGTGCGGCCGGTCCGTTTCCGCATCACCTCCTGCTCGTGCGCGCTCTCGGCCAGGTGCATGTGCAGCATGAGCCCCGTTCGCCGGGCCTGCTCGGCCGCCGCGCGCAGCAGCCTGTCCGAGCAGGTATAAGCAGCGTGCGGGCCCAGCATGGGCTGGACGCGGGAACACCTGCCCGCCCAGCGCTCGGCAAAGGCGACGCCTTCGGCTACCTCGCGCTCGGCCAGGCTCTCATCCCCGCGGTCAAGCATCGTGCGCGAGAGCCCCGCCCGTATACCGCTCTGCTCCACCGCCTCCGCCACCCGATCCATGTGCGAAAAGTGGTTGGCGAAGCCGGTCACCCCGTTGCGGATCATCTCCAGGCAGCCGGCCATCGCCCCCACCCGCACGTCGTCGTCGGTCAACAGCTCCTCGATGCGCCACATCCGTGCGAAAAAGCTCTTGCCCGCCACGTCCGGGGCATAGCCTCGGAAAAGGGTGGCCGAGGCGTGCGTGTGGGCGTTGACCAGGCCCGGCATCACGATGCGGTCGCGGGCATCCAACGTGCGCCGCGCCTGGTAGCGTGCGCTCAGCGCGGCCGAGCGGTCCACGGCTGCGATGCGGTTGCCGCACACGGCCAGCGCGTGATCCTCGCGAACGGCGTACGCATCCACCAGTAAGCCTCCGCTCACCAGCAGGTCGCAGCTTTCCATCGCGCTCGGCTCCTTTCCGCTTGCGGCCGGTTGCCGCCGCTATCCCGCGTTGGCCGGTACCAGCACTGTTCGCAGGCGCTCGAGCGCCTGCTCGAGCTCGTCCAGGGACACGGTGGTGAAACAGAGGCGTATCCAGGATGCGTAGTCTTTGCCGGCCGAGGCGCCCGGCGTCAGCAGCACGCCCGCCTGAAGGCAACGCTCCAGCAACCCGCGCAGCGTTTCGCCCGGGCCGAGGTAGGACGAGGCGTCGAAGAAGAGAAAAGCGCCTCCCGCGGGCGCCGGCAGCCCCAGCGCCCCGGCCGCTGCGCGTCCGGCCTGGCCGTACAAGTCGCGGATGCGCTCGAGCCACTCGTCGCCGTGCTCGAGCGCGTGGGCGGCGGCGAGCTGCAGGGGGCGGGGCGCGCAGTAGTTGGTGAAGGTCTGCGCGCCGCGGATGGCGTTCATTACCTCTGCCGGGCCGTGGGTGAAGCCGACCCGGGCGCCGGCCAGGGCATAGCTCTTGGAAAGGCTGTGGGTGGCGACCGTCCGCTCGCGCACGATTTCGTGATCGAAGAGATGGGTCGGCTGCTTCTGTCCGTACCAAATCTCTTCATAAACCTCGTCGGTCATCAGCCACAGGTCGTGGCGCTTTGCGAAGCGGCCGATCTCGACTACCAGCTCGTCGTCGAGCACGACCCCGGTGGGATTGTGGGGAGAGTTGAGGTAAATGGCGGTCGTCCGCGGGGTGAGCGCCGCATGCAGCGCAACGATCGGATCGAAGTCGGGCGCGCCGAGCCGGGTATAGAAGGGGATCTCGACCGGGGTGCATCCCCGGGAGGAGATGATGCCTCGGATCAGCGGCCAGAAGGGCGAGGGCAGCAGAACCTCGTCGCCCGGGTCGAGCAGAACCGAGCAGACCACGGCCAGGCCATTGGTCGCCCCGGACTGGACCTGCAGGCACTCGCGGTCCAGCTCCACGCCGGAGCGGCGCCGTGCGCGATCGATAATGGCCTTCAGCAGCGGGGGCTCCCCCTGCACGGCGGCGTAGTTGTGAAGGCGCGGATGCTCGGCCGCCTTCTGGTCCTCGGCGCGCGCGCCGGGCATGGGCTCGAGATAGGAGTCGCCCACATTCAGGCGATAGACAGGCCCCGGCTGGGCCTCGGCCAGGGCGACCAGCTCGCTGTAGACCTTGTCGGAGAGGCCTTCGGCGGTGAAGCTGCAGCGGGGATAGCGGGGCATGGTCGGGGCTCCGGCTCGCGCGAGGTCGCGCTCGAGCGGCGGCTCGAAAACGGCGCGTCCCGTATACCCTATATGACCGCGCGGCGCGAGGCTCGGTCCGTCTTTTAGCGTCCGTGACAAAATAACTCGATCAGGTTTCGGAGCGCGACGGCCCCGGATGCAAGGCGCGACGACGAGGAATAGCGGTGCT